>NZ_LJPW01000173.1 GCF_001400735.1 Pseudomonas caricapapayae | reverse complement strand
CCGCTGGCGTCGAAAATCTACGTTTTGTTCAGTAAACCGAGTACTTGAGCCATGGACGACACTGCAAAAAATACCGGCGAGCCCCGCCTGGAACCGCCGTTGTTGAGCATCATCTGCCCCGCCTACAACCAGGAGGCCTTCGTTGCCCAGGCGCTGGAAGGGTTCCTGTCACAGCAGACCGATTTCAACTTCGAAATCCTGATCAACGACGATGCGTCCACAGACGGTACTGCCTGCATCATTGCGCATTATGCCGAGCGGCATCCGACGATCATTCGGCCCTTCTATCAGCAGGTCAATCAGTACCGCCAGGGCGCACCTTGCGTTCCGGGTCTGTTTGCCGAAGCTCGCGGCCGTTACATCGCCTACTGCGAAGCCGACGACTACTGGACTGATCCGCGAAAACTGCAACTGCAAGTAGACTTTCTCGAACGCCATCCTGATTACGTCATCACTTACCACGATGCGTTCGCCTTTGACGAGCACGGTCAGTATGGCGTGCAACTGCAAGGCTCTTTGCGCACCGACGCTACGGCGCTGGAGCTGCAACAGGCCAGGCGTCTGTCAACGCTCACTGTGTGCTTTCGCAATGTGTTCAGCACGCTGCCACCTGAATTGAGCCTGTGCAACGCACCGCTGAACGATATGTGCTGGTGGTCATTGCTGGGTGCCTACGGCAAAGGCAAATTCATGGCGCAGATCAAGCCCGCCGCCTATCGCATGCACCCCGGCGGAGTGTTTTCCATGCGCAGTGACAAACGCAAGCTGCACATGAACCTGCAGACCTGCTCAAGCCTGGCCAATTATTACTACCGCCTGGGCAATCAGTCTCTGTACGAACACTTCCTGATGCAGACGGTGTCCCTGTCACTCGCCGCACTCGCACCCCGTCACAAGCTGCAAACCTTGTGGAAAGTGGCAGGCAACGTGCTCGTCAACCTGGGCAGACGCCTGTTGCCGACCACGGGCAAATCTCATGTTCAGTAGCGTGCTGGTGATATGTGTCGGCAACATTTGCCGCAGCCCGATGGCCGCTGCGATGCTGCAGCAGCGCCTGGAAGCGACGCAGGTGCGTGTTCAGTCGGCAGGCATTGCTGCGTTGTCGGGCAGCTCCATCGACCCGGCGGCGCGGGCGGTTCTGCAGTCGCACAAGGTACAACCTCAGCGCCATGCCGCGCGCCAGATGAATCGCGAACTGCTGCGCCAGGCAGATCTGATTCTGCTGATGGAACAAGCGCATTTTTCCGACGTTCTCGACCTCGCACCCGAAGTACGCGGCAAAGCCTTTCTGATCGGTCAATGGCAGCAGCCGCTCGACGTAGCTGACCCTTACCGACGGCCTGCCTCCGCTTTCGAACGGACCTACGCGCAGCTTTCGCGCTGCATAGACGACTGGCTTCCTCATTTTCAGTCAGGAGCAACAGGATAAATGACCGTCATGAACCGTCCATCCCTGGATTTCCAACAGGACTCGCGGATCGATCTGGCAACTGTTCTGCGGATGCTGTTCGACCACAAGACCCTGATCGCGTGGACCGTCGGCCTGTTTTTTCTGGCGGGTCTGGCGTATGCCATTCTCGCCACGCCGGTGTATCAGGCCACCGCCATGATTCAGATAGAGCCCAGAAAAATCGGCATCGAAGGCACTCCGGAGGTCAGCGCCAAACCACTCTCGGTGTCGCAGAGTTGATCAAGTCACGCGCACTGCTGGGCAAGGTGGTCGACGATTTGAAGCTCAATACGCTTCAGACACCTGATTTCTTTCCAGTGATCGGTCCTTATCTGTACCGCACCTTCAAGCCGGTGCGCGACGGTGAGCTGGCAGAGCCTTTATTCGGCCTGACCCACTACGCCTGGGGTGGCGAAAAAATCGATGTGTTTCAACTGGAAGTACCGGAACACCTGCTGGGCGAAAAACTCACCCTGACCGCAGGCAGGCCGGGCCAGTTCTCGCTGTACGATAACGAACACAATCTGCTGCTTGGCGGCACGACCAACCGCGTTGTCGAAGGCAACGGGATCAGGATTCAGGTCGCAACGCTGCTGGCGCGCCCCGGTACGAACTTCAGCCTCTCCAGACAGCGCACGCTCAGCACCGCACTGGTCTATCAGAACCGCCTGAAGATCGCCGAGGCTGGCAGGGATTCGGGCATCATCTATTTATCCATCGAAGACCAGGATGCGCAGCGGGCCAACCGGATTCTCGATGAGGTCAGCCACCTGTATGTGCGCCAGAACGTCGAGCGCAGTTCTGCCGAGGCCGCCCAGCGGCTGCAGTTTCTACGCTCCCAGTTGCCCGCCGTGCGCAAGCAGCTGGAGGAATCGGAAGCCGCGCTGAATACGTTCCAGACCAGCGCCAGATCGGTCGATCTGAGCATCGAAACCAAAGGCGTGCTCGATCAGGTGGTCAGCCTCGACTCGATGCTTTCCGAACTGAAACTCAGGCGCGTCGAGCTGGAACGGCTGTACACCCGTGAGCACCCGACCTATCGCAGCCTGATGAGCCAGATGAACCAGTTGGAGCAGCAGAAACAAGGCCTGCTGAAGAAAATCGACGCGCTGCCCATGACTCAGCAGGAATTGTTGCGTCTGACCCGCGACATGCAGGTCATCAGTCAGACCTACACACTGATGCTCAACAAAAGCCAGGAGCAGGACATTCTGCGCGCGGGCAACATCGGCAACGTGCGGGTCATCGACAATGCCGACACCAACGTCGAGAAACCCGTCAAACCGATGAAGACACTGATTGTGTCGCTGGCCACGCTGATCGGCGCGCTGGTCGCCATGATCATCGTTTTCATACGTCAGGCCTTCTATCGTGGCATCGAGAGCGCCGAAACCATCGAAAGTCTGGGCATGCCGGTCTATGCATCGCTGCCCCACTCGCGCCAGCAGGAGCGCCTCGAGAAGCGCACTCCAGACAGCAAGGAATCAAGGCTGCTGAGCATTGCTGCGCCCAGCGAGCTGGCCATCGAGTCATTGCGAAGTCTGCGCACCAGCCTGCATTTCGCCATGCTTGAAGCACGTAACAACGTGCTGATGATATCGAGCCCGACGCCAGGTGCCGGCAAGTCGTTTGTATCGAGCAATCTGGCAACCATCGTTGCTCAGACCGGCAAGCGGGTCCTGCTGATCGATGCCGACATGCGCAAAGGCTACCTGCATCGCGTTTTAGGTCTGCAACCCAAACACGGCCTGTCCGACACACTGGCCGCCCGCCTGCGCTGTACCGATGTCATCAACCAGACGCGGGTCCGGCATCTGGATTTCATCTCCTGCGGCTTCGCGGCCCCCAACCCCTCGGAATTGCTGATGCATGACAACTTCCACAAGATGCTTGCCGAACTGTCGCCGCTGTATGACCTGATTCTGATCGATACGCCACCTGTCCTTGCCGTGACGGACGCGACACTGGTGGGTCGTCAGGCAGGCACCTGTCTGCTGGTGGCACGCTTTGGCATGAC
Source organism: Pseudomonas caricapapayae (assembly GCF_001400735.1). GTDB lineage: Bacteria > Pseudomonadota > Gammaproteobacteria > Pseudomonadales > Pseudomonadaceae > Aquipseudomonas > Aquipseudomonas caricapapayae. The sequence continues at coordinate 122,037 of NZ_LJPW01000173.1, read as the reverse complement.
CACCGTACAGGAAATCGAAGCCTGCAAACGACGTCTGGGCCAGAACGGAATTCTGATCAAGGGTGCCATTTTCAATGCAGTGGTGCGCAAGGCCACGACGTCCGATTACGACTGCGCGGCTTACGGCTACAACTACCACCCTGCTCCCCGCTAGCCAGGAGTAATGACTGTCGTTAACCGAGCTGTTTCATTTAAAAGGAATTAACCATGTCACTGTCCGACCAGAATACTCGCTGGTACCTGATCCAGACCAAACCCCGCCAGGAAGCCCGCGCCGAAGAACATCTGTGCCGTCAACATTTCGAGTGTTACCGACCACTGCAGGCCAACGTGAAGCGAACGGGCGCAAGGGCTCTGGCCGACGAGCCGTTGTTCCCCGGTTACCTGTTCATCCGTATGGATCAGGTGCAGGACAACTGGTATCCGATTCGCTCCACGCGCGGCGTCTCGCGCATTGTGACGTTCGGCGGCCAACCGGTGCCGGTACGCGATCATCTGATCGAACAGATCCGCCAGCGACTCTCGACGCCCGCGCCCAAAGCACGATTTATTCAGGGCGAGCCAGTCATGATCACAACCGGCAACTGGGGTGACGTGGAAGCCATATTTCTGGCTGAAGATGGCACTGAACGCGCGGTGATTCTGCTCAACATGCTGCAACGCCAGCAAAAGGTGGTATTGCCCATCAGCAGCCTGTTGCGCATCGAAGCACGCGCATAAGCCTCGCCGCTCGCGTATGGAACTGCCACACGAAAGGTGCCTGAAAACAGGCAACCGCAGCCTATCTCATCAGCCCCGGAACCGCACCATGCCCCACCAGACCACTCTGGTGACGCTCACCTATGGTGATCGTTCCAGCTATCTGCACACATTGATCAGCCGCTCGCTGGAGAGCCCGCTGATTGCCCGTGTGATCATTGTCAGCAACGCCTCAGTCGCGCCGTTGCAGGCGTTGTGCGACGAGTGGCCCGATCAGGTTCAGGTGATCAGGCTGCCCCACAACACCGGCTCGGCCTTCGGTTATGCGACAGGCATCAAGGCCGCACTGGAGAAAGGCGACGAATACATCTGGCTGATGGACGACGATAACGCGCCAACCGCCAATGCCATTGAAGTGCTGCACCGGGCGCTGCATGAAAGGCAGACAATCGACGGCAGCGACAACTGCGCAGTGCTCGGCTTTCGCCCCACGCATCAAGCGGACATCGCCGCTGGCGTACCGCTGCGTTACGCAATCCAGCGGCGATCAAGCTTCTTCGGTTTCCACATTGCCCAGTTGCCGTACAAGATCTGGCGACGCCTGCCCTGGGGAAAGCCCCGTGCGAGCCTGTCAATGCCGGAGCGGGTGCAGCTACCGTTCGCCACCTATGGAGGATTGCTGGCCCATCGCAGCCTGTACGAGAAGATCGGCCTGCCACTGGACGCACTCATCCTGTACAGCGACGACACCGAGTACACCTGGCGCATTACCGACGGTGGCGGGACGTTATCGCTGATACCCGAAGCGCTGCTGGATGATCTGGAAGACTCCTGGAACATCAAGGCACGCACCCGAAATGTCTACGAAAACTACCTGTTGGGCGGATCGGATCTGCGTGCCTACTACGCCGCACGCAATCAGGCCTGGTTCGACAGGCACGTCTGGGCGTCCTCCACACTGATCTACCGGCTCAATCGCCGGATATTTCTTTGTCTGTTGAGCCTGTATGCATGGCGTTGCGGCGTCACCGCACGGTTGAGCCTGCTCAACAACGCCATTCGCGAAGGGGAAGCCAGCGCGCTGGGCCTGAACAAGGCCTACCCACTATGAAAATCCTCTTTATCAGCAGTCTCTATGCACCCGACATAGGCGGCGGCGCGGAAATCATTCTGCAGCGTACCGTCGAGGGCTTGCAGCAACGCGGACACAGCGTTGCGGTACTGGCCACCACAGACCGCCCCGGCCTGCAGCTGGCAGAGGTCAATAGAGTCAAGGTCTATCGTGCCGGCCTGCTTAACCGGTACTGGCACTTCATGACTCAACGTCCGGGTCGTCTGGCGCGGCTTGCCTGGCACTGGCGTGATCGCTACAACGCGGGCATGCGCGAGTACGTCGCAAGGGTAATTGAACTGGAGCAGCCGGAGCTGGTGGTGTGCCATAACCTGACCGGTTGGTCGGTGTCGGCGTGGGACGAAATAACCGCTGCCAATCGCCCGATCGTGCAGGTTCTGCATGACTTCTACCTGCTCTGCCCTGCCAGCACCATGTTCAAGAAGGGGCACAGCTGTCAGCGCCAGTGCACGATGTGCACGCAGTTGCGCAGCAACCATGCACAGCAGTCAGAACAGGTCGGCACGGTCGTAGGTGTCAGCCGGTTCATGCTCGACACCTTGCAGGCGCAGGGCTATTTCAAGGGCGCGCGGGGCTATGTGGTGCATAACGCCAGCCCGTTCACAGCACCGATGCCCGGACAGCCCAGAGCGCCCCGCGATGACGCCCCCTTACGTTTCGGCTATCTGGGCACGCTGTCGGCAAACAAGGGGCTGGGATGGTTGATCGATCAGTTCCAGCACTTGCCGTTCAAGGCCACGCTGCAGATTGCCGGGCGCGGACAATCGACTGACGAAAAGCGCTTCAGGACCATGGCAACATCACCGGACATTCGTTTCGTCGGCGTGCAGAGGCCAGAAGACTTCTACCGCCAGATCGACGTGGCAATCGTTCCCTCCCTGTGGAATGAGCCGTTCGGCATGGTGGCCGTCGAGGCCTGCGCGCACTCGCTGCCGGTCATCGCCAGCCGCATGGGCGGGCTGACGGAAATCATTCAGGACCCGCTCAATGGCCTGCTGTGCAGCCCCGATGACCCGGATTCACTGGGGCTGGCAATGCTCAAGCTGCATCAGCAGCCCGAACTGCTGGCACGTCTGAGCAGCCAGGCACGCAACAGCGTCGCGTCGTTGATGAACCTGGACCTGATGCTCGACCAGTACGAAAGCATTTTTGCCCAGACGCTTATGGAATGCAGCACGTAGTGTGACGAAGGGCGCAACCCGCCCTGTTTACCCCGTTCAAGGACAGAACCTGGCGCCAGCCAGCTCCCCTCATCAGCAGGATGCTTGAGATGATTGTCATCAATTCACGGTTTCTTACCCAGGATGTCAGTGGTGTGCAGCGCTATGCAGAGCAGATGTGCAGAGCGCTAAAACGACTGCGCGACGATCTGGTCTTCGTCGCCCCGCACAACCTCAAGCTGCACGACTGTGCCAATGCGCTGCAGGCGCAGCGCATCGGACACTCCACCGGCCATGTGTGGGAACAGATCGATCTGCCGCTTCATCTGAAACGTCAGGGCAGCCCGCTGCTGATCTCGATCGGCAACACGGGGCCGGTGTTCTATGGCAACCAGGTAGCGACTCACCATGACATCAGCTACGTGCGCTACCCGCAAAGCTATACCCGGCTGTTCCGGCTGGCCTATCGGACCATCACGCCGATCCTCCTGTCACGCGCCAGAACCCTGATCACCGGCAGCAGCTTCTCCCGGGGTGAAATAGCCTCGTTCTATGGCTACGCCAAGGACAAGGTACTGGTCGTGCCCGCCGCGGTCAGTGACGAGTTCAAGCCAGGTACGACACTTGTCGATCAACCGAAATACCTGCTGGCAGTTTCGTCGCCCGCCGTGCACAAGAATTTCAACAGGATGATTCAGGCATTTCTAAGCCTGCGTGGTCACGCCGACCTGCAACTGCATATTGTCGGTGCGGCGAGCGCGCTGTTTGCCGACCCCGACCTGCAACGTCTCGCCTGCCGTGACCCGCGCATCCGTTTTCTGGGACGACTCAACGACGCCGAGTTGATCGCGCAATATCAGGGCGCGACAGCGTTCGTGTTTCCCTCGCTTTACGAGGGGTTCGGTATTCCGCCGCTTGAAGCCCAGGCTTGTGGCTGCCCGGTGCTGGCGGCCAATGCCGCGTCGATCCCCGAAGTCCTGCAGGGCAGTGCACTGTATTTCGACCCACTGGACGTCAGCCACATGGCCGCAGCCATGCAACGCATGCTGATTGACGCGCCGTTGCGCAACGCGCTGCAGGTTCAGGGATTGCATAACGTGCAGCGTTTTTCCTGGGACCTTTCTGCGCAGCGTCTTTCCCAGCGTATCGATGCGTTGCTGGCGTCTTCTCCTGCGTCGAGAAGCAAGCGGCATAACGCTGCCGAATCGTCTACCGGCAAACCCTGAACCCACCACAGTAACGCCAGGATGCGCCCTTCCGCATCCGCAGTAGCGCGGGCCCTTACAGCAAGGAACACCCATGAGAATTGCTATCGTCCACGACTGGCTGGTGAGTTACTCCGGTGCCGAGCGTGTGCTTGCTTCACTGATCAACGTCTGGCCCGATGCGGACCTGTTTGCGGTCATCGACTTTCTCAGCGATCAGGACCGCACGCATTTGCGCGGCAAGGTCGCCAGAACGACGTTCATCCAGAAACTGCCCGGTGCGCGCAACCACTATCCACGCTACCTGCCACTGATGCCGCTGGCCATCGAGCAACTGGACCTGTCCGGTTATGACCTGATCATCAGCAGCAGCCATGCGGTGGCCAAGGGCGTGCTCTGCGGCCCGGACCAACTGCACATCAGCTATGTGCACTCGCCGATCCGCTACGCCTGGGACTTGCAGCACCAGTATCTCCACGAGTCGGGGCTGGACAAGGGAATCAAGGGCAGCCTGGCACGCCTGATCCTGCATTACATCCGCCTGTGGGACCAGCGCACATCGACCGGCGTGGATGCGTTCATTGCCAATTCAGGCTTTATCGGTGCACGCATCTCCAAGGCGTATCGACGTGACTCCACGGTTATCTATCCACCGGTGGACACGCTCGGGTTTACCCCCGACGGCGCGCGCGGGGACTTCTATCTGTGCGCCTCGCGCATGGTGCCCTATAAACGCATGCCGATGATCGTCGAAGCGTTTGCCGCCATGCCGGACAAACGCCTGATCATGATCGGCGACGGGCCGGACCTGGCCAAGGCGCAGGCGATTGCCAGCCGGGTGTCCAACGTAACGCTGCTGGGGTTCCAGCCTGGCGCAGTCTTGCTGGCGCACATGCGCAGCGCCAAGGCGTTTGTCTTCGCGGCAGAAGAGGATTTTGGTATCAGCCCGGTAGAGGCTCAAGCCTGCGGCACGCCGGTGATCGCGTTCGGCAAGGGTGGCGTCATGGAGACCGTGCACGGTCTGGAGCACCCGCAACCGACCGGCGTGCTCTACCGGCAGCAAACCGCGGCATCGCTGATCGCCGCTATCGGCGAATTCGAGGCAGCGCAGTCATGCATTGCGCCAGAGGCCTGCCGCGCCAATGCCGAACGGTTTTCGGTGGAGCGCTTCGAGCAGGAGATAAAAGCCTTCGTCGAAAACCGGCTGGCCACGTCATATCTGGTGCATCTGGCCCGCCTGCCCCACACGAACCGGATTGTGCACCCATCGCCCGTTCTGGGCAGCGAACTGCCAGGCCGTGTCGTCCCGATAAAAACCGTCTGAGCGAGCTCCCCCAATGCGCACTTCCGTACGCGGTATTCTGCATGCCCATCAGTCAACGCTTTCCCTCGCTCATCGCCTGCTGGATCTGATCATTATCGTGCTGATCGGTTACTGGCAAACCGGGCTGACCGTCGCCGACAGCACCGGGGCCTGGTCACACATCGTCCTGGCGGTGCTGGTCTTTCACTGGATCAGCGAATATCACCAGCTGTACGGCTCGTGGCGTGGCGAACGCATACTGCGCGAACTGAGCAAAGTCTTCAGTTACTGGTCGATGACGTTCATCACCCTGCTGCTACTGAACAGCCTGCTGCTCAAGCAGACGCAATTACCCGATAACACCCAGATGAGCTGGTTCGCGCTGGCGCTCGCGGTGCTGTGCGGCTATCGGCTGCTGATCCGCCTGGCCCTGCACACGCTGCGTCGGCATGGCTTCAATACGCGCCGGGTGGCCATCGTCGGGACGGGTCAGGTAGGGGAGCGACTGGCCCGCTCCATTTCCCTTGCGCCGTGGATGGGGCTGACCCTGCTGGGCTTTTACGATGCGCACCCGCAGCAAATGAATCTGCAGACCGGAAAACGTCGCCTGCCTGTGCTCGGCGACCTGGATCAGTTGATCGAAGATGCCCGCGCGGACCGGATCGACAAGGTGTATATCACCCTCGCCTTCAGCGCCGAACCGCAATTACGCGAGCTGATTACCGGCTTGAGTGATACCACCGCCTCGGTATACCTGATTCCGGACGTGTTCATGTTTGATCTGCTGCATGCGCGCAGTGAGAGCATCAATGGCCTGGCCAGCATCAGCATCTTCGACTCGCCCATGGACGGTGCCTGGAGCCTGGTCAAGCGCGCCGAAGACATCGTCCTGTCCTGTCTGATTCTGCTGTTGATCGCTCTGCCGCTGCTGGCCATCGCTGCAGCTATCAAGCTCACTTCCGAGGGCCCGGTACTGTTCCGTCAGCGTCGCTACGGGCTGGACGGCCGCTCGATCATGGTCTGGAAATTCCGCAGCATGAACGTCCAGGAAAACGCCGATCTGGTGCTTCAGGCCACACGCAACGATGCACGGGTGACGCCGCTGGGTGCCTTTTTACGGCGCACCTCGCTGGATGAGCTGCCGCAGTTCTTCAACGTGTTGCACGGCGACATGTCCATTGTCGGCCCGCGCCCTCATGCCATTGCGCACAACGAACAGTACCGCAAGCAGGTCAGCGGCTACATGTTGCGCCACAAGGTCAAGCCCGGCATTACCGGCTGGGCGCAGATCAACGGCTGGCGCGGGGAGACCGACACACTCGACAAGATGCGCATGCGCGTCGAGTTCGACCTGGAATACATCGAACACTGGTCGATCTGGCTGGACCTCAAAATCATCCTGCTGACACTGCTCAAAGGGTTCGTCAACAAGAACGCCTTCTAAGGCGGCATCTGAGTGAAAAAACGCGCCGGGCACCCTCGGTGCGCTCAAAGAAAGGAGCAATGCCATGAAAGGAAAAACGCAATGAATCCAACGTTAGTTGCCTTACTGCTCACCAGCCTGGCGCTGCAAGGCTGTGCATTTGCCCCCGGGCAGCACATGACGCCGGACGACGTCACTACCGGCAAGGCAGACGAGCCACGTGCGCAGTTGATCGAGGTCACTCCGAAAAGCTTGCAGCAACAGCAACTGCGCGCAACGGCAGAGGCCAAGGCACTGCCGCAGGCGCTGCTTGACTACAAAACCCCGGAATACGTGATTGGCGCAGGAGACACCTTGCTGGTCACCGTGTTCGAACACCCGGAACTGACAGCGCCAGGCTCGCAGGACCAACTGGATGCCAACACCCGGGAAGTGCTCAACGATGGCACACTTTACTTCCCCTATGTCGGAAGGATCCGTGCGAGCGGCAGAACGGTCAGCGAGGTCCGCGAGCAGCTGCGCATGGGGCTGGCACCGCAATACACCGAGGTCAAGGTCGACGTCAAAGTGCTGCGCTACAACAGCCAGCGAATACTTTTGTCCGGTTCTTTCAAGGTCCCCGGCCCGCAACCGATTACCAATATTCCCTTGAGCCTGGTGCAGGCGGTGAGCGTTGCAGGTGTAGACCTGACCGATGCCAACCTGGCCGGACTGACCCTGCGGCGCGACGGCAGGGACTACCTGATCGACATCGACTCGCTCAACCGCAAGGACTCGCAACTGAGCAGGATCTTCCTCAAGGACGGCGATTACCTGCACCTGAACAGTAATTCGCGAAACAAGATCTACGTGCTGGGTGAAGTGCGTAATCCGCAAGTGATCTCCTTCGGCACCACCCGACTGACGCTGCTGGAGGCTCTGGGAAATTCCGGCGGACTAAACCCGGACAGTGCGGACGGCGATGCAGTCTACGTAATACGCGGTGCGGAAAACTTTGCCGAAGCCACCTCCTCCGTTTACCACCTCAACGCGAAAAAGCCCACAGCCTACCTGTTGGCGGGGCAGTTCGAGCTCAAGGCGCAGGACGTGGTATTCGTCGGTCCCGCCGACATCACCCGCTGGAGCCGGTTCATCAGTCAGTTACTCGGATCGGCCAGCGTGGTGCAGACCGGTGCAGCCTTCCGCAACTGACCCCTTGGTCAAGCGCCGGACTGTTGCCAGAGCAACAGCCGTTCAACAGTTGGCAACGTTTGCATCAGCACGTCGACCTCTCATCCAGTTTACGAAAACGCACCCAGGGCCATTGTCTGCGGGGCAATGGCCCTGCCTTGGGGAGGCTGGCACACAAGCTGCTTTACAGTTTCACGCTTATCGCAAGGAAATCCCACATGCTCGTTGTTTCACTTTCAGGCAGTCCCTCGCCCAAATCCCGTTCTGGCGTCGTACTGGCCCATGCCAGCCGCTGGTTACAGAACCACGGGGTTGAGGTCACCACGTTGCGCATACGTGACTTCAATGCCGAGGACCTGCTTTTTGCCCGTTTCGACAGCCCACAAGTGCTGGAATTTATCGAAGCGGTCAGGCAGGCCGATGGCCTGCTGATCGGCACGCCGGTCTACAAGGCGTCATTTTCAGGCGCGCTGAAAACCCTGCTCGACTTGCTGCCCGAACGCGCGCTGCATGGCAAAGTGGTCTTGCCGCTGGCCACCGGCGGCAGCATTGCGCACATGCTGGCTGTGGATTACGCACTCAAACCGGTACTGTCTGCCCTCAAGTCCCAGGAAGTGCTGCACGGTATCTTCGCCATCGATACGCAGATCAGTTACGACGACAATGAAGAAGGCGGCACGCTGGACGAAATTCTCACCGAGCGCCTGCATGAGGGGCTGGAACACTTCCATCACGGCCTGCAACGACGCTTGCAGGCTCGTCACAAGCAGGCGGGCGGGCATTTGCAACTGGCTTTATAGTCCCGGACTCAATGCTCGACAAACAGCGGATACAGCGAGGCCACCAATAGCAAGGCCATCACCCCGTTGAAAAGACGCAGCCCCAGCGGATCGCGCAAAACGTTGCGCAGCAAGCTGCCAAAACCTGCCCAGATGCCTACGCTGGGCAGGTTGATCAGCGCAAACACCGCCGAAATTACCACCACATTGTAGAAATAGCCCTGCATCGGCGTGTAAGTACTAATAGCTCCGATCGCCATGATCCAGGCTTTGGGGTTGACCCATTGAAACAGCGCGGCGCTCATGAAGCCCAGCGGTTTGCCCTGGCTGTCGACCTCATCGGAAGCAGGTTTTGAGGTGGCAATTTTCCAGGCCAGGTACAGAAGGTAGGCGGCCCCCACGTAGCGCAGGATCGTGTAGAGAACGGGCCACGCCTTGAACACACTGCCCAGACCGAAGCCGACGGCCAGCACCAATACGAAAAAACCGATGCTGATGCCGAGCATATGCGGCAGGGTGCGGCTGAAACCGAAATTCACGCCGGAGGCCAGCAGCATCATATTGTTCGGGCCGGGAGTTATCGAGGTGACGAACGCGAAGAGTGTGAACGCAAGAAGCAAATCGAAAGAGAGCACCATACAGCCTGTCCGGATCAGTAAGTCAGGTGCTCACCCTATCGAAAGCGGCAGAGGAAACACACGGACAGTTGACTGTAAATTCCTGCCGTACAGTTACACAAAAAATCGTTTTGAAGCAGACTGTTAACCTTGCGGCTGCTGGCCTGTCACACCCAGGTCAACACTTGTTTCGCCTTTATCGTCGAATTCCCGCGCCTGCTGAATCCGAGGATCGGCCATCAACTGCGCCTTGCGCGCCTGATACTCCTCAAACGACAGGCCACGACGGTTCAGGTCTTCAAGCGCCAGTTGATGGCTTTCTTCGGCACTGAACGCACGCTGCTCGACCGCATGATGGGTGGAGCAGCCGGAAACCAGCGCAACGGTGAATGTCAGGACAAGCGCAAGGGCAAGCATACGGTTCATCTGGGGCCTCCGGGCGGGCTTCATTTCAGGAATGAAGCAAGGTTACGCCGCCCCCCCGTTGCAGCAAAAATCATCCGCCGTGATAGTCGCTATCGACTGCTCCGAGCCTCCTCGATCAATACCTCGCGCAACGCCTGGGCCGCAGTGGAAAGTTTGTGATCGGCCAGCATCATCAGGCCGATACGGCGCTCGATACGCGGCTCTACCAGCGCAACGCAGCATGCCCCCAGTTCGTGCATCTGCCCTATACACAGCGATGGCACGGCGCTTACGCCCAGACCGTTGGCAACCATACGGCCGATGGTCGACAACTGATGGCTTTCGAACGCCACCGCCAGCTTGCCGTGCCTGGGCTCGATGGCCTGCTCCAGCAGCAAACGTACGGCCGAAGGGCGTTGCAGGGCGATAAAGTCTTCGCGCAACAGTTCCGCCCAGGACACCTCGCCCCGCCCGGCCAGCGGCGACTCTCCAGGTACCACGGCCACGAAACGGTCCATATAGAACGGCGTAAACGACAGGGTGCCGTTGGACTCGGGCTCAAAACCGATCCCCAGCTCGACGCGACGATGGCGCACCATCTCCAGCACCTGTTCGTTGATCACGTCATGCACCGCAACGTTGACCCGCGGGTAGCGTCCGCGGAATACCTTCAGCGCCGCAGGCAGCAGATTGCCGGCGAATGATGGCATGGCGGCGATGGAAACCCGCCCCGTCTGCAAGGTGAACCGCTGGCGCAGCAGCTCTTCGGTGTTGTCCCAGTCGGCCATCAGTTGGCGCGCCAGTGGCAGCAGGGTTTCGCCTTCGGGCGTCAGCGCCACATTGCGTGTGGTGCGGGTCAGCAATTGCCCGCCCAGGTCGTCCTCCAGCCCCTTGATCGTCAGGCTCAACGCCGGCTGAGAGATGTTCAGCCGCTCCCCTGCCTGGGCAAAGCTCAAGTACTGCGCCACTGCCAGAAAAGCGCGAAGCTGCTTGACATTCATCTATTCGATTTTCTTATCAATTGATCAGAAAAACAAAATTAACAAATCAGTGCTCACGAGAGAAGATGCAAGTCATCGATCCTCCGGCAGTGCGACTGTCGGTCAACAACTATAAAAGGCGGATCATCATGGCTGGACTCGATAAACGAGTAGCGACTTACGAAGAAGCCCTCGCCGGGCTGACCGATGGCATGACTGTGCTCTGCGGCGGCTTTGGCCTGTGTGGCATTCCGGAAAACCTGATCATGCAGATCAAACGCATGGGCATCAAAGGCCTGACCGTGGTTTCCAACAACTGCGGCGTTGACGGCTTCGGCCTGGGCATACTGCTCGAAGACCGGCAGATCCGGAAAATGATTTCATCCTACGTCGGCGAAAACGCCTTGTTCGAAAAGCAGTTGCTCAGTGGCGAACTGGAAGTCGAACTCACCCCTCAAGGCACCCTGGCGGAAAAACTGCGCGCAGGTGGCGCGGGCATTCCGGCGTTCTACACCGCGACCGGTTATGGAACCCCCGTGGCTGAAGGCAAGGAAACCCGTCAGTTCAATGGCCGCAACGTCATTCTGGAGGAAGCCATCACCGGCGACTTCGCCTTGATCAAAGGCTGGAAAGCCGACCACTTCGGCAATGTCATCTATAGACATACCGCGCAAAACTTCAACCCGGTAGCGGCCACCGCTGGACGTATCACCGTGGTGGAAGTCGAGGAGATCGTCGAACCCGGCGTATTGCTGCCTGCCCAGATCCACACGCCCGGCATTTATGTCGATCGAGTGATTCAAGGCACGTTTGAAAAACGCATTGAACAGCGCACCGTCAGAAAATCCTGATAGCGCCGCCTCGGGCAGACAACAACAAAGAGATTCAGACCATGGCACTTTCTCGCGAACAAATGGCTCAACGCGTCGCTCGTGAACTCAAGGACGGTTATTACGTGAACCTCGGCATCGGCATTCCAACGCTGGTGGCCAACTATGTGCCGGACGACATCGACGTCATGCTGCAATCGGAAAACGGCCTGCTGGGCATGGGCGCCTTTCCGACCGAGGACACCCTCGACGCGGACATGATCAATGCCGGCAAGCAGACAGTTACCGCACGCATCGGAGCATCGATTTTCTCGTCGGCCGAATCCTTTGCCATGATCCGTGGTGGCCATGTCGACCTGACGGTGCTTGGCGCTTTCGAGGTGGATGTCGAGGGCAATATCGCGTCGTGGATGATCCCCGGCAAACTGGTCAAGGGCATGGGCGGCGCGATGGACCTGGTGGCGGGTGCCGAAAACATCATTGTGACCATGACCCACGCATCCAGGGACGGCGAATCCAAGCTGCTGACCCGCTGCAGCCTGCCGCTGACCGGTGCGGGATGCATTCGCAAGGTGCTGACCGACCTGGCGTACCTGGAAATTGAAAACGGTGCGTTCATCCTCCGCGAGCGTGCGCCTGGGGTCAGCGTCGAAGAGATCATAGCCAGGACCGCCGGCAAACTGATCGTTCCGGATGACGTGATCGAGATGAGCTTTTGAGGACCGTGAGCCTCTGGCTCCTGGTTATGAAGCTCGCGCTTGACTGTGGCCAACGGCCCGGCTAGCTCCTGCGGCGTCTGACCAACATCAGAATGGCTTGCGAACGCTTGGTGCCACGACGTGGTAACACCACCTTGCGCTCGACCCCGATAATAATGACAAGAAGAGGTGCCCCAGATGGCCGCCAACATCGAAGAAAGCCGTTCCGCCCGATTTGCCTTGCGCTGTGCAGCGTGGGCCGAGCGCTGGTTTCCCGACTCCTGGGTATTTGCCGCATTGGCGGTGGTTATCGTCACCCTGGCAACGCTGGCTATCGGCGCACGTCCGGCCGAGGCCGCCAAGGCATTCGGTGACGGGTTCTGGAGCCTGATTCCGTTCACCATGCAAATGGCCTTCGTGGTCATTGGCGGTTACGTGGTCGCCAGTTCACCTCCCGCCGTACGCCTGATCGACCGCCTGGCCCGGGTGCCACGCAACGGACGCTCGGCGGTGGCCTGGGTGGCGCTGATTTCCATGCTGGCCTCGTTACTCAACTGGGGACTGTCACTGGTGTTCGGCGGCTTGCTGGCACGCGCCCTCGCCCGGCGTACCGACCTGCGCATGGATTATCGCGCAGCCGGTGCTGCCGCGTACCTGGGGCTGGGCGCAGTCTGGGCGCTGGGGTTGTCTTCTTCGGCTGCGCAGTTGCAGGCCAACCCGGCCAGCCTGCCGCCGTCCATCCTGGCGATCACCGGCGTGATTCCTTTCACCGAAACCATTTTTCTGTGGCAATCCGGGGTCATGCTCGCAGCACTGGTGGTCATCTCACTGATCGTGGCCTATGCCACCGCCCCAGGTCCCAACAGCGCTCGCGACGCCAAGGCCTGCGGTGTCGACCCGGCCTTCAACCTGCCGCCACTGCCACCTCGCACACGGCCCGGCGAATGGCTGGAGTATAGCCCGCTGCTGATCATCCTGATGGTGCTGCTGGGAGCAGGCTGGTTGTTCAACGAGTTTTCGAACAAACCGGCGATCACTGCGATTTCCGGACTCAATACTTACAACTTTCTGTTCATCATGCTCGGCGCATTGCTGCACTGGCGGCCGCGCAGCTTTCTCGATGCAGTAGCACGGGCGGTGCCCACTACCACCGGTGTGTTGATTCAATTTCCGCTGTACGGCTCGATCGCCGCGCTGCTGACTACAGTCAAAGGCGGTGATGCGCAAACCCTGGCGCATTACATCTCGACGTTTTTCACCAGTATCGCCTCGCATGACACCTACGCGATTCTGATGGGCGTCTATTCGGCCATATTGGGCTTTTTCATTCCATCGGGCGGCGGCAAGTGGATCATCGAAGCGCCCTATGTGATGCAAGTCGCCAATGACCTGCAGTATCACCTCGGCTGGGCAGTACAGATCTACAACGCAGCCGAAGCGCTTCCCAACCTGATCAATCCGTTTTATATGCTGCCGCTGCTGGGCGTACTGGGCCTGAAAGCACGTGACTTGATCGGGTTCTCGTTCGTGCAGTTGCTGGTTCACACGCCACTGGTACTGTTTCTGCTCTGGGCACTGGGCATTACACTGGCCTATACGCCGCCGGTAATGCCCTGATAGCTAGCTGTCGAACGCGTAATCACGCTCGACCTTGCAGATTCGCGTGGTAAACGCCTGATACCAGCGTGCACGCCCCTGCTCGCGGACCTCGGCATGTTCGGCTTGCCGTTTCCAGGCCAGAATCGCGGTCTCATCGGTCCAGTAGGATACGGTGATCCCCAGTCCGTCTTCGCCGCGTGCCGATTCCACGCCTAAAAAGCCGGGCCGTTGCCGGGCCAGACCTACCATTCGCCGCGCAGCATCTGCGTAGGCCTGCCCTTCGTCAGGCGTACGCAATGAGGTGAACACGACCGCAAAATAGGGCGTGGCAAAGCGCGAGGCCATCATGATTCGGTACTCTGTACGAATGCGCTGCAAGCGCGCAGGAAAGCCTTGACCACAGGCGGTATTTCGCCCTGCAACGCAGCCCGTTCCGGCTGGAACAGCGTGGCGACGAAGAACGGATGCCCCTGCAGTTCAATACTGCGTACTTCGCCTTCCGGGCCGCGTCCACTGATTTCGAGCCGTTGGCCGAACAGCGCGGACTCCAGCTCACGGCGCAGACCGTAGCGGCAGTGATAACGCTCTTCTATATCCAGCCTGCCGTACGCCCGGGCAATCAATGTATCGGGTTGCAACTGAACCGCTGCCACCGATTCGACCAGTGAGCAACTGAGTGGCTTAATGATGACGTTTGGCGCTTCTGGTGCCGTTTCGCCGTGCTCGGCGTCTGCCCAGCCCAATTGATGGCGAGCGTACTCCACCAACGCGTGCTGAAAGCCGCCGCACGTTCCAAGAAACGGCACGAGCTGCTCACGGGCGAAACGAATGGCAGTCAATGCGCCCTGCATGTCCAGGTACGGACTGGCAGGCACACACCAGAGACCGTCGAATTCGCCAAGCCGTGCACCGTTGCCGATCTGTGGCGTAGGCAGCCACTCGAAGCCGACCGTTATTTGAAGCACCTCCGCCGCCATCTGCAATGCCAGAGGAATGGCCCGATGGGCTGGAACATCCGCGTTGAAATCCCCCACCAGGCCGATCTTTACCGTGTTGCCTACGCTATCTGCTTTGCCCATGCCCTGCTCCCTGTTCGACTTCGTATGACCTGGGCGGGGACTATAAACAGGCATCAAAACCAGCAGAATGGGCATCGTTGCAATGCCGGCGTGCAACACTGCACGCCGGGTCAGTCAATCACAGGCGTCAGCACCGGCTTTCCGGAAAAGAATGCCAGCAGATTGTCGTTGACCATCTGCACACTGTCTCTCGAGGCCTCCGGGGACAGCCCTGCTACATGGGGCGTCAGCACGACATTGCCCAGCGTCTTGAACACGTCCGGCACAGCGGGCTCATCGTCGAACACGTCCAGCGCGGCTCCGGCAATCCGCTGGTTCTCGAGCACCTCGACCAAGGCATGAGTGTCCACGACACTGGCGCGCGCAATATTGACCAGAAAGCCTTCAGGACCCAGTGCCTCAAGCACCTGTGCATCGACCAGATGCTGCGTGCCGGTGCCGCCGGGGGTGGCGATGATCAGAAAATCCGACGCGGCAGCCAGCGCTTGTGGCGTGGCGTGCCAGGTGTAATCGCAATCGGTGCGCGGTTTGCGATTGTGGTAGCCGATGGCGATGTCGAACGCTGCTGCACGCTTGGCAATCGCCAGCCCCACGGCACCCAGCCCGACAATCCCCAGGCGCTTGCCCGCCAGCGAGGGTCGTACCACCTTGCGCCATTCGCTGCGCCGTACCGAGGCATCGGCCTGCGGGATGTCACGCACCAGGGACAGCAACAGCGCCAGCGTATGATCAGCCACCGTGGCGGCATTGACGCCCGCACCGTTGGTCACACGGATGCCCCGCGCCTGCGCAGCAGACAGATCAACCTTCTCGTAGCCGGCACCGCTCACACAAATGATGCGCAGCTGCGGCAGTGCATCCATTTCCTCGGCGAAAAAACCCAGCGGTCCGCGTGTGACAACGGCACTGATTTCCTGCCCGTGCGCAGCAATTGCCTCGGCGCGCAGTTCAGCCGTCGGCGCACGAATCAGCTGAAAACCGCTGCTTTCCAGAATTGGCAAATACGTGTCCAGGTTTTCCACCAGCACCAATACCGTTGTCATGTGCGTTCTCGTCCGATCAGCAAAACACTGACCTTAACGCGACTCGACGCGCTTGTGCAGCGCACCCTGGTGTTCGCGCTGAAAAAAAGCTTTCGCCTGCACTATGTGTTCATAAAGTGGACGCATTTGCCGGAGACACTGGGCTCTGTACGAAAACTCGGCGAGCGTAGCCAATTCAGGCCCAGAGCCTGAGGCCTTGCCAGACCCGGGATCGCAAGTGCGCTATCGTTGCATGCAGCGAAACCAACGGCAGCCCTGTCGGCTGGTGCTCAGGTTTCTCAAAACAGGCCTTCTCAAAAACAAGGAAACACCCGCCCATGCAAGGATTTTCCACCACCCTGTTGAAAAAGACCCTTTTGGCTGCGGCTGTCATGTCGAGCCTGATGTTGTCATCAGGCATGGCAGCGGCGGCGGATGCCCCAGGCAAGGTATTGAGCGAGAAATACGGTCTGCCCTGGCCCGCCGTGATCGCCCACCGCGGCGCTTCATTCGACGCGCCGGAAGAGACCATTCCGGCCTATACCCTGGCACGCGATCTGGGTGCCGATTACCTGGAAATGGACATCCAGCGCACCAAGGACGGCGTACTGATAGCGCTGCACGATGACGTGCTGGAACGCACCACCAACATTGCCGAAGTGTTCCCGACCCGGGTCAAGGACCCGGTCAGTACCTTCACGCTGGCGGAACTCAAGCAACTGGATGCTGGTTCATGGTTCAACAAGGCCTACCCCGACAGGGCGCGCGACAGTTACACCGGGTTGCAAATCCTGACACTGGATGAGGTCATCGACATCGCCGAAGGCGGCGCGAACAAACCGGGGCTGTACATCGAGACCAAGGTGCCGAACAAGTTTCCCGGTGTCGAAGCCGACCTTAAAAAAGTGCTGACCCAACGCGGCTGGCTCGCGCAGCGCCCCGCCGCAGCGGCCGGCCATGTCAACGTCGCGCATATGCCGGGACGCGTGGTACTGCAGACGTTCGAGAAGCAAAGCCTGGAATTGCTGCAGAAAGAAATGCCGAAAGTGCCCAAAGTCATGCTGCTGTGGATTGGCGAAGGCTCGATAGAGCCTAAATCCAGCGTCGCGTTCAAGGATTCGGGGGCCAAGGACAAAGCCACCTACTACGCTTCGCAGGAAGTCAAATCACCGGAGGAGTTCCAGAAATGGATTGACTGGGCCAAAGCCCATGGTGCCATCGGCACCGGTCCTTCGTCGCAACTGGCCAAGGGCGGCGACCAAAGCTACATGGACCTGGTCAAGCCCTGGATGAACAACCTGACCCACGAGAAAGGTATGGTGATCCACGCCTACACGGTGGACGCCGCCGATGACTTCAAGCGCATCAGCAATGATGGGGTCGATGGTTTCTTCACCAACCGTACCGCTGAACTGTTGAAATTCTACGGGCGCCCCGCGAAAGAAAGCATTCACACCATTCTCAAGCGTAACGGCTACTGATCGAGCCACTGGCCGCATCCCGCGATGCGGCCAGCCACCCGAAAATCGATCGTACCCGCCAGCTTCAAAGCGTATCGGCCAATGTCGCGAACGCCCGACGCTCAGTGCCCCGATGTCACACCGCTCGCCATGGGCATAACATCCCGAGACGCTTCGCAATGCTTTGAAACAGGTCAGGGACAGCCACCTGCACGCAACTCTCGTGTAAGCTCATGCGCTATTGGTTTTCCGATCGAGAGGCCTATGCCGTCCACTTTCCGACGCTCGACCCTGGCAGCACTTCGTGGTTTTGCCTTGCCGAGCGATGCAATCTCCATTGTTCCTTCTGCCGCCGACTACAGGCGCTGTCTGCTGGAAAGGATCGCGTCGGCCACCCGCCGCATCTATATCATCGCGTTGTACCTGCAACAGGATGAAGCCGGCCAGGAGATCCTCGACGCGCTGTACGCGGCCAAGGCTGCCCGGCCGGAGCTTGATGTCGTGGTGCTGGTTGACTGGTTCCGTGCGCAGAGGGGGCTGATCGGTGCCGGACGTCAGCCCGGCAACTCGACCTGGTATCAGGCGCAGAACCTTGAATACGATGAAGAAGTACCGATCTACGGCGTGCCCGTGCAAACCCGCGAGCTGTTCGGGGTGCTGCATCTCAAGGGCAGTGTGATCGACGATTGTGTGATCTACAGCGGTGCCAGCATCAACAACGTCTACCTGCACAAGCTCGACAAATACCGCCTGGACCGTTACCACCTGATCGAAAGCGCACCACTGGCGGATGCTTTTCAGAATCTGGTACAGCGAGAAATACTCCCGTCACCGGCCGTGCACCGCCTCGACCTGCAATCGCCACCCGACTCGCGCAGCCTGCGCAGTGAAATCCGCGCCTTTCGCAGCGATCTGAAGCGCGCCGCCTACGACACCTCGGCGGGTGAAAAGGAAAACGGCGAGCTGCGGGTGATTCCGCTGCTGGGCGTCGGACCACGTAACAACCTTAATCGAGCCATTTGCGACCTGATTGCGTCGAGCAAGATCCAGCTGACCATCTGCACCCCGTATTTCAACCTGCCGGTGGCCGTGACCCGTGAGATCAACCGGGCGCTCAAGCGCGGTGTGCAGGTCGATATCATCATTGGCGACAAGACCGCCAACGACTTCTTCATTGACCCGGACGAACCGTTCAAGGTGATCTCGGCCCTGCCGTACCTGTATGAAATCAGTCTGCGGCGCTTTGCCCACAAGCATCAAAAGGCAATCGCGCAGCAGCGCCTCAACGTGCACCTGTGGAAACATGGCGATAACACGTTCCATCTCAAAGGCATTTGGGTCGATCAGCGCTATACCCTGTTGACGGGCAACAACCTTAACCCTCGTGCATTCAATCTGGACCTGGAAAACGCGCTGTTGATCGATGATCCGCAAGGCCTCTGGAGCGAGCCGCGTGACGCAGAAATCGCTCATCTGATGCGCAATACCCAGCGCGTCAACCAGTATGACGAACTCGACACACTGGCCAATTATCCCGAAGGGGTGCGCAAGTTCCTCAAGCGCGTCAGCCGGGTCCGGGTCGAGCGATTGCTGTACCGGATTCTCTGACCCTCAGGCGGCCGGCCGACATGCCAGGGCATGTCGGCTTGCAGCGAATGAAACACGGCGTCTCACGGCTGTTTCGCGCCCAGTTGCTTCCACATCTTTTGCGTGATTTTGCGGCGGTTGCTGTAGCCGGCCCACGGATCGTCCTTGAGCTGCTTCAAGCGCTGCCCCAGGCTGGAGATGTCCCACTGTGCCGGCGACTTCAGACCCGCCAGCTCATCCAGCGCAATCGGCACCGAGACCGGCAACCCCGGCCGGGCACGTACCGAATAGGCCGTCACTGTGCTGCCGCCTCGGCTGTTGCGCAGGTAATCGATGAAAATTTTCCCCACCCGGTTCTTCGGCCCCATGGTCGCAGTGAAATGTTCGGGCAACTGACGACTGGCGAACTCGGCGATGGCCTTGGCAAAGGCCTTCACCGTGTCCCAGTCTGCGTGCCGCGCCAACGGCACAATGATGTGCATGCCCTTGCCGCCACTGGTCTTGAGATAGGCGTCGAGCCCAAGCTCCTCCAGCACGGCAAGCACCATTTGCGTGGCTTCGATCATGCTGCGCCAGGGCAGCGCCGGATCGGGATCAAGGTCCAGAACGAAATGGTCCGGCGTTTCGATCCTGTCACGCGTCGCGCCCCAGGTATGCAACTCGATGGCTCCCATCTGCGCAGCACCGACCAATGCGGGCAGCGAATCGATTTCCATCAGCGCGGCATGTCCGGGATCCAGCGCACGATCCAGCTGTTTGATGTGCGGAATCGCCAGATGCTTGGCGTGTTTCTGGAAGAACTGCTCACCGTCGATGCCCTCCGGACAACGCAGCAACGCCACCGGACGCTTGTTCAGATACGGCAGAATCCACTCGGCGATAGACTCGTAGAACTGTGCAAGCTGGACCTTGCTGGTGCCGGTCTTGCTGTCGATTACCCGATCCGGATGGCTGATGCCGGTGCCGGCTACATCCACTTTGCCTTGAGCGGTTTTTTTACCGCTCCGGGGCGCTGCCGACTTCGCTTTAGTCTGGCCCTGACTGGCAACCCTGGCAGGCTGAGCGTCTTCGCGCACCACCTCAGTGGCTGGCTTGTCACTGCGCAATCCGACAAATGCAGCCTGTCGCACAATGCCTTCGCGGGTCCACTGGGCGAATTCCGCTTCGCAGACCTGTTTTGGCTCGACCCACTGCACACCCCGGGCCTGAGCCGAGGACAGTTTTCTGGCCAGCGGTGAATCCTTGCGGTGGAGCTTTTTCAGCTGTTTGTGCAGTTGTGCAAGCGTCGCTTCACTGAACCCGGTGCCGACCCTGCCGGCATACACCAGTCCCTCATCGCCGTCGTTGACCGCCAGCAACAAGGCCCCAAATGCCGAGCGGCTGCCCTGCGGAGCGGAGTACCCGACAATCACGAACTCTTGTCGCAGCCGGCATTTGAGCTTGATCCAGTCGGCGTTGCGCTTGCCGACATAGGCACTCCCGGCACGCTTGCCAATGACCCCTTCCAGGCCCATTGCGGCAGCACTCGCCACAATGTCCTGATGCCCGGCCTGAAAGGCATCCGAATAACGCAACAGGCGACTGCGCTGAGCGTGGAGCACGTGTTTCAAGGCCTCACGACGCTGTTCAAGGGGCACTTCACGCAGATCTTCTGCGCCCAGGAACGGCATGTCGAACAGGTAATACAGGATGTTTTTGCTGGTGCCGGCGTCAAAGGCATTCTGCAGCCCCTGGAAGTCCGGGAGCCCTTGCTCGTCAAGAACCACGACCTCACCGTCGAACCAGCTGTCCTTTACTTTCAGCCCCTTGAGCGCCTTGACCAGCTCGGGCAGCCGCTCGGTCCAGTCATGACCGTTACGGGTGAACAAACGCACTTCATCATCCTGAATGCGGGTCAGAATGCGGTAGCCGTCGAACTTGATCTCATAAAGCCAGTCACCCGCTGGCGGCGCATCCACCAACGTCGCCAGTTGCGGCGAAAGCGCTTCAGGGAAGTCTGGCTTCGATTTCTTCCGCGCTGTTTTTGCAGGTGAAGCGGATGCCTCGGTTTTTGACGCCGAGGCTCCGGTTTTGCCCGATGCAGGTTTTACCGGAGGCTTTGCCGACGTGCTGCGCTTTTTGTCTGCATGAGCATTGCCGACGTGAGCACCACTGATCACGCTCTGCGGCTGCTCCTGAGTAATGTCGTATTCGTCAGCAGGCCGTGCAATGGCGTCCTTTTCCTTGATCAGCAGCCACTGCTCCTTGCTGCCGCTACCTTTGAGCCGGGTACGTACCAGTGCCCAGTCGCCACTGAGCTTCTCGCCGACCAGGGTGAATTTGAGCTTTCCTTCCTCATAGGTCTTTTGCGGATCGCCATGCGGTTGCCAGATCCCACGGTCCCAGACAATCACATCGCCGCCGCCGTACTGACCTTGCGGAATGCTGCCCTCGAAACCGGCATAGTCCAGTGGGTGGTCTTCGACATGCACGGCCAGCCGCTTTTGCCTGGGGTCCAGACTCGGCCCTTTGGGCACCGCCCAGCTCTTGAGCGTGCCGTCCAGTTCCAGGCGAAAATCGTAGTGCAGGTTACGTGCATCGTGCTTTTGAATCACGAAAGCCAGCGCACCGGGCTTCGAACGGGATTTGCCTTTGCGCGGGCTCTCCGCAGGCTCGGAGGTGACGGCAAAATTGCGCTTGCGTGTGTACTCGCTGGCGGGCTTGGCCATGGCCGGTGTCTCCGTATGGCTCAAGAGGCTTTACTGGTTTTCTTGCGAGCGGCAGGTCGTTTGGGCTTGGTACTGTCCTTGTCGGCAGGTTTTTCTTTTGCCGCGGGCTTGCCCGGTTTGCTTTTACCCGCACTACCCTTGCCCGCCAGGCTGCGCCGCAACAAGTCGGTGAGGTCGATGACATCGGCGCTCTTGCGCTCTTCTTCGGCCGGATCCGTCTCGACATCCTCGATCTTGCCTTCTCCTGCCTTGGTTTCGACCAATTGCATGATTTTGTCCTGAAAGGTGTCACGGTACTGCTCAGGCTGCCAGTCGGCGCTCATGTCCTTGACCAGACGCTTGGCCATGTCGCGCTCGCTTTTGGTCAACTGCGCATCCGTCACCGCGTCGCTCAGCTCAAGAGCGTCGAGCTCGCGCACGTCGGCAGGCCAGCGCAGGATCACCATCACCAGTGCCGACTCCAGCGGCATGACCGCCGCCAGATGTTCACGGGTGTGCAACACGACATTGGCCAGCGCCACCTTGCGGGTATCGATCAGGGTTTCGCGCAGCAGTGCATAGACTTTTTCGCCGCGTTTGTCCGGGGTCAGAAAATAAGGTGTGTCGATGTTTTGCAAAGGGATCTGCTGGCTGTCGACGAAGGCGAATATATCGATGGTCTGAGTCGATTTTGGGTGCGCGGAGCGTATTTCTTCTTCGCTGAGCACGACATAACGATCCTTTTCGTACGCCACACCCTTGACGATATTTTCGCTGGTCACTTCCTTGCCGGTGACCTTGTTGATTCGCTTGTAGCCGACCGGGTCCATGCTGCGCTTGTCGAGCCAGTCAAAGTCGACACTGGTTGAGGTTGTCGCCGATACCAACGCGACCGGTATATGTACCAGCCCGAAGCTGATTGCGCCTTTCCAGATTGCCCTTGCCATGGTCTGACTCCTATTGATCTTGAAAAAGTGACAGGACCGGTCGGACAAAAGTTTCGACAGCCTGACGAGTGCCGGAAAACCCGCGCAGGTAAGCGCGGTTTTTTGTTTTCATAACCGGACTGTCAACGCTTTGGCTCCTGATAAACACAATAGCGAGCGAGGTCGCGAGACGTTCAAAGCCTTGTCCTGGAAGGGTCTGCAGGATGACATACAGACTTTGATGGTCCTTATATGCGTTTAGGATCTAAAAATATGGTTTAACGTTCTTTTGCGGAATAAATCAGACGTTCTATAAATGGCTCCACCTCGAACGCTGTTGGCGAACTGTCTGCAAACCAACAGTTGGTCCCGTCAGCTTTCACTCAGCTGATCACTTGCAAGGATTTGTCATGAACGTTTTCTGGTTTCTTCCGACTCACGGCGACGGCCATTATCTGGGCACGACAAAGGGCGCACGTCCCGTGACCCTCAATTATCTGAAGCAGGTCGCGCAGGCCGCCGATGATCTGGGCTATCACGGGGTACTGATTCCAACCGGCCGTTCCTGCGAAGACTCATGGGTCATCGCTTCGGCGCTGGTGCCATTGACCGAGCGCCTGAAATACCTGGTGGCGATCCGTCCAGGCATCATTTCCCCAACTGTTTCGGCTCGCATGGCAGCCACACTCGATCGTCTTTCCGGCGGCCGTTTGCTGATCAACGTAGTGACAGGTGGCGATCCGGACGAAAATCGCGGCGACGGCAGTTTCCTCGATCACAGTGAGCGCTATGAAGTCACCGACGAATTCCTGCAGATCTGGCGTCGGGTATTGCAGGGCGAAGCGGTCGATTTCGAAGGCAAGCACCTGCGCGTACAGAACGCCAAAGCGCTCTACCCGCCGATTCAGAAGCCTTATCCGCCGCTGTACTTCGGTGGTTCCTCCGACGCAGCACATGACCTTGCTGCCGATCAGGTGGATGTGTACCTGACCTGGGGCGAGCCGCCGGCCGCCGTGGCTCAGAAGCTGGCCGATGTTCGCGAACGGGCAGCCCGCAAGGGACGTACCGTGAAGTTTGGCATTCGCCTGCACGTTATCGTGCGCGAAACCAGTGAAGAAGCCTGGAAAGCTGCGAGCACGCTGATCGAACACATCAGTGATGAAACCATTGCCGCAGCCCAGAAGTCCTTCTCGCGCTTTGATTCCGAAGGCCAGCGACGCATGGCTGCCCTGCATGACGGCCGCCGCGACAATCTGGAGATTGCTCCCAACCTGTGGGCGGGCGTCGGCCTGGTACGCGGTGGCGCAGGCACGGCGCTGGTCGGCAACCCTGAAGAAGTCGCGGCGCGCATCAAGGAATACGCGGACCTGGGCATCGAGAGCTTCATTTTCTCGGGCTACCCGCATCTGGAAGAAGCGTATCGCTTTGCCGAGCTGGTCTTCCCGTTGCTGCCTGAACCCTACGCCAGTCTGGCGGGGCGTGGCATCACCAACCTGACGGGCCCGTTCGGCGAAATGATCGCCAACGATCTGCCCCCGCAGGCCAAGTGATGTCCGGGCAACTGCTGACCTTACCGCACTCGCCTGCGCTGGCGACCTCGATCAGGGCTACTGCGCAGGTGTTCGAGGACCCCAAGTCCAGGGCCTTGCTCGCTCATGTGCGACAGGTTGCGCCCAGCGATGCCAGCGTACTGATCATTGGTGAAACCGGTACCGGCAAAGAGCTGGTGGCACGGCACGTCCACGAGCTGAGTGCACGTCGCGACAAGCCGTTCGTGGCGGTCAACTGCGGCGCGTTCTCCGAGAACCTGATCGAGGCCGAGTTGTTCGGCCACGAGAAAGGCGCCTTTACCGGGGCGATCAGCGCCAAGGCTGGCTGGTTCGAGGAGGCCAACGGCGGCACGCTGTTTCTCGATGAAATCGGCGACCTGCCCATGACACTGCAGGTCAAGCTGCTGCGCGTACTTCAAGAACGGGAAGTCGTCCGTCTGGGCTCGCGCAAAAGCGTGCCGATTGACGTGCGGGTGCTCGCGGCCACCAACGTACAACTGGAAAAAGCCATCAACGCCGGGCATTTTCGCGAGGATCTTTACTACCGGCTGGACGTGGTCAACCTGGAACTGAGCCCGTTGCGCGACCGGCCCGGCGACATCCTGCCGTTGGCGCGGCACTTTATCGAGGTCTATAGCCAGCGCCTGCGCCATGGCCCGGTAAGAATCAGTGCAGAAGCCGAGCACAAGCTCAGGACCTACAGTTGGCCAGGCAATATTCGCGAGCTGGAAAACGTCATTCATCACACCTTGCTGGTCTGCCGGGAAGGCGTCATTCAGCGTGATGATCTGCGCCTGTCGAACCTGAGAATCGAGCGTCAGGACGAACAGAATCCGCCTGACGAATCTGCCGAACAGTTGCTCAATCGGGCGTTTCAAAAGTTGTTCGAAGAACAGGCCGGCGCATTGCACGAGAAGGTCGAAGACACATTGCTCAGAACGGCCTACCGCTTCTGTCACCATAATCAGGTGCACACGGCCAGCTTGCTGGGCCTGACGCGAAATGTCACACGTACGCGACTGATAAAGATCGGTGAACTGGCAGTCAACAAACGCAGGCCGGGTGAAAACGTGCAGGGCGACCGAATGTTGCACCTGTCGGTGTAATACACAGGCAGGTGACGCGGAGCGTCACGCAAGGCCTTTACACGCTGGAGCGTGAGGGAACGAGCGGTATCCGCAAGACGCTATGGTGCCCGCGCTGCGCGTGGGCATGCCGTTGCAGACGCTTTGCGTCCGGCCATCACGCGGCGGCACCTCATGGCAAGCGCATTGCCAGCGCCTTGGCCTGGAGTGCGACATCGGTCACTGCGGTGCTTTCCCACCACATGCCGCGCAGCGGCGGGCCCATGGCGAACAGGCGTGACGAGCAGTGACCGTGCGCGTCGAGCACCGCGCCACCGGCATCGGCAGCGATGCCCAGCGCCAAAGGTCCCGGCTGGATCAATCCGCGCTCCAGCAGTTGCCGAGGCAGCGGGCGATCCACTCGCCGCCAGTCATATTCAATACCCGTGGAATTGATCAGGGCATCGCCGAGGATCTGCGTGGGATTGCTGTCACCGCGCCGACGAACGCTGATCTGCACCTGACCGGAAGGCAGGCTTGCGACACTTTGCAATGACGCGGCGTCAATGCTCAGCCGTCCTTGCCTGATCAGCTTTGCCAGCAGCGCAGCACTGGGTGGCGGAGAGCGATGGTGATGGCTTTCCCACCAGGGCCGTACATGGCGGACGAACTGGCGGCGCTGCCTGTCGCTGGCCTGATTCCACAGCCTGCCGACGTTGGCGCGCACGGTGTCCAGCGGGGCCTGCCAATCGATGCCGCTCTCGATGGCCAGCTCGCATTGCTCGCGGACCTTGCGTACCAGTTGCCGAGTGCTGCGAATACTCGGGTCCTGGGCCAGAAAGTCGGACCACTCCGGCGGCTGGCGTCGAACATGGGGCAGCAGGCCGTGCCGGGAATAGACCTGAATCGGCCCGCGATGCCCGGCTTTTTCCAGCGAGACCAGCGCATCGACCATGGTCAGGCCGGAGCCGATGATCAGCACTCTGGACTGTGGATCGAGCTGCTCCATTGCCTGCACATTCCAGGGATCCAGCGCTGCCGCGTTCAGCTCGTTCGACTCGCGCCGGGGGGTGCGCGAAGCGGCGTACATACCCGTCGCCAGCACGGCCTGGCTGCCGCGCAACAGGCGACCGTCAGCCAGCGTGACGCTCACACCCTGTTCATGGACCTGCACATCGACGGCTTCGCCGCGCACATGCATTACCATGGAAGCAGCCGCTTCGCCAGCTTCACGGGCCTCACGCAAGCGCTGCTGCACATAAAGCCCGAACACGCCACGCGGCGGAAACAGCTCGGCGACCGGAACCTTTTGCACGGCGGCTTCAGGCCAGCCGCCCTCGGCCAGATAGGCCGTCAGCCAGTGCGTGAGGTCATCCGGATCGTCCGGATCGACACTCATCCGCGCCGCGTTGCCATTGAGCGTATGGCCCGGCTCCGTTGCACTGTAAGCCTCGCCCCTGCCGAGCTCGCTGCGGGTCTCGATGATCAGGATTCGACGCTGGCCGGCTCTGCGCAGCAACTGCACCGCCAGCAGGGTGCCGCTCAGACCGCCGCCAATGATCAGAATGTCAGCCGTCTGGTTAGGGTCTTCGGTCATCGAACAGCGCCTCGGTCGGATTGCAATAGAAGAGTCGGAAGGTCAGAGCACGACGTTACGCACAAAACGCAGGGGTGTATCAGCCTCATTGCAATAACGGTGTGGCTGATTGCTGGGGAACATGAAGAACTCGCCAGGGCCGACCTGCTGCACGGCAGCAGGGTCCGAGAAGCGCAGGGTCAGATGCCCTTCCACGATATAGACCTGTTCACTCCAGCCATCCGGATCGGCTTCCGACACGTAGGCATCCCCAGGCTCCAGACAGAACTCCCACAACTCCACTTCTTGCCGGGCAACCGCCCTGGCGAGCAGCACGGCCTTGCTGCCTGAAATCGTACCGGCCCATGCCAGTTCGTTGATACGGCTGTAATCACGATTTTCGGGGGCCTGAATCAGGTCGCTGAACGCCACCTCCAACGCTTCAGCCACCCGGTCCAGTGTTGCCAGACTGACGTTTTTCTCGCCCGCTTCGATAGCGACCAGCATGCGGCGGCTGACCCCGGACTTTTCCGCCAGAGCGGTCTGACTGAGGTCGGCGTCGTTGCGCAAACGGCGCACGTTCTGGCTGACGTGCTGCAACACCGGAGGGCGTTGAGTATTCTCTTTGTGCATTCAAGTACTCACATCAAACCGTTGCGCATTATACTGCCCATTCCAAAGACGACGTCAGGGTGTCCAGCGCTTGACGTACGCATAGCCCTTCACAGGAGTCCCGAGCTGACATGAAGTCTATCAGCCGTCTACCCTGCATCAGCAAGGCAGAAGCCGTGCTGATTATGATCACCATGCTCTGGGGAGGCACCTTCCTGCTGGTCCAGCACGCGATGACCGTCAGCGGCCCGATGTTTTTCGTCGGTCTGCGTTTTGCCGCAGCGGCGCTTATCGTAGCGCTGTTTTCGACGAAGGTGCTGCGCGGTCTGACTTTTCTTGAACTCAAGGCCGGGGTCTTCATCGGCACCTGCATCATGCTCGGTTATGGCCTGCAGACCATCGGATTGCAGAGCATTCCCAGCAGCCAGTCCGCGTTCATCACGGCGCTCTATGTGCCTTGCGTGCCTTTATTGCAATGGCTGGTGCTTGGACGAAGACCAGGTCTGATGCCGACGCTGGGCATCATCCTCGCCTTTGCCGGGCTGATGCTGGTCGCCGGACCGCAAGGTACTGCCCTGCAACTCAGCTCTGGCGAGATCGTGACGCTGATCAGTGCCGTGGCCATAGCTGCCGAGATCATCATGATCAGTGCCTATGCCGGCAAGGTCGATGTACGCAGAGTTACCGTGGTGCAGCTGGCAACCGCTTCAGCTCTGGCCTTTCTGATGATTGTCCCCACCCAGGAACGCCTGCCGGTTTTTTCCTGGGTGCTGGTGCTCAGTGCCGTGGGCCTTGGCGCAATGAGTGCGGTTATTCAGATCGCCATGAACTGGGCACAGAAAAGTGTTTCGCCCACGCGTGCCACCGTGATCTATGCGGGTGAACCGGTCTGGGCCGGGATTGTCGGAAGACTGGCCGGTGAGCGCTTGCCGGGCATCGCCCTGCTGGGTGCAGCCTTGATTGTAGCCGGGGTGATCGTCAGCGAAATGAAGCGGCGCTCTGCGCCCGCCGAACAGAGCCTCATCAAGGAACAAGGCGTGTCCAGAGCCGATTGAGCCAGGTGCTCGCTTCGCCGTTACATACCTGTTTCATGACAACGATCTGCTGTCTTGAAAACAGCAGACACTTTTTGTAGGAAATTTCGGAAACAGTCCCTTTGGTATCGGGGTGTCTGGCACGTATGATGCTTGACATTCCCCTGCAGATTAGAAGCCTATGTCCCTGATAGTTCTACTGCTTCTGCCTTTCATCGGCAGCTGTCTGGCGGCGTTCCTGCCGCACAACGCGCGTAACGCAGAATCGTTTCTGGCGGGTCTGGTTGCCCTGATCGGCGCCATCCAGATGGCGTTGTGGTTCCCGCAGATCGCCGACGGCGGCGTGATTCGCGAAGAGTATTTCTGGCTGCCTAGCCTGGGAATGAACTTCGTTCTGCGTATCGATGGCTTCGCCTGGCTGTTCTCGATGCTGGTGCTGGGCATTGGTGCGCTGGTCTCGCTCTACGCTCGCTACTACATGTCGCCAGACGATCCGGTGCCGCGCTTCTTCGCGTTTTTCCTGGCGTTCATGGGTGCAATGCTCGGGCTGGTAATGTCCGGCAATCTGATTCAAATCGTGTTTTTCTGGGAGCTGACCAGCCTGTTCTCGTTCCTGCTGATCGGTTACTGGCATCACCGCGCCGATGCACGACGCGGCGCTTACATGGCGTTAATGGTCACCGGCGCGGGCGGTCTGGCGTTGCTGGCGGGCATGATGATCCTCGGGCATGTGGCAGGCAGTTATGACCTGGACCGGGTACTGGCGTCCGGAGACGCAATTCGCGCCCATGCCCTGTACCCGATATTGCTGACCCTGATCCTGATCGGCGCACTGACCAAAAGCGCCCAGTTCCCTTTTCATTTCTGGCTGCCTCATGCGATGGCAGCGCCCACGCCGGTGTCGGCGTATCTGCACTCGGCGACCATGGTCAAGGCCGGGGTGTTTCTCATGGCGCGGATGTGGCCGGCGCTGTCAGGCACCGAGCAATGGTTCTGGATCGTCAGCGGCGCAGGTGCCTGTACGCTGATTCTGGGTGCCTATGCAGCTATCTTTCAGAATGATCTGAAAGGCCTGCTGGCCTACTCCACGATCAGCCATCTGGGTCTGATCACGCTGTTGCTGGGTCTGAACAGCCCGCTGGCCGCGGTAGCCGCAGTCTTTCACATTCTCAACCACGCCACCTTCAAGGCTTCGCTGTTCATGGCGGCCGGAATCATCGACCACGAGAGCGGAACCCGGGACATTCGGCGCCTGAGCGGGCTGGTGAAGCTGCTTCCCTACACCGCGACACTGGCGATGGTCGCCAGCGCTTCAATGGCAGGGGTGCCGCTGCTCAACGGGTTTCTGTCCAAAGAGATGTTCTTTGCCGAAACCGTGTTCATTTCCGCCACTGCCTGGGTCGAGATTGCCTTGCCGGTGATCGCGACTATCGCCGGGATATTCAGCGTTGCCTACTCGCTGCGCTTCACCGTCGACGTGTTTTTCGGTCCTGCGGCAAAGGACTTGCCGCACTTGCCCCATGAGCCACCGCGCTGGATGCGTGCGCCCGTCGAGCTGTTGGTGCTGACGTGTCTGGTCGTGGGGATTTTCCCGGCGCAGTCGGTGGCCCCGCTGCTGGCGGCGGCGGCGCGGCCTGTAGTCGGCGGCACGCTGCCCGAGTACAGCCTGGCAATCTGGCACGGCTGGAACCTGCCGATGGTCATGAGTCTGGTGGCGATGGCTGGCGGTATCATTCTGTATCTATTGTTGCGCAAGCCCCTCAAGCAGGAGCGCATCACCGCCCCGCCGCTGGTGGGACGACTCAACGGCAAGCGTTTCTTCGAACGCAGCCAGGTTGTGATGATGCACTGGGCGCGACGTTTCGAGCGCAAGGTCAGCACTCGACGCTTGCAGCCGCAATTGTTTCTGCTGGTACTGGCAGCCGTTCTGGGCGGCTTCATTCCGATGTATTTCAGTGGTTTGACCTGGGGCGACCGGCCAAAGATTCCGGGGTCCGGGGTCTTTGTCACGCTTTGGCTTATCGCGATTGCCTGCGCAATCGGCGCTGCCTGGCAGGGTAAATATCACCGCCTGGCGGCACTGGTCATGGTCAGCGTTTGCGGCCTGATGACCTGCATCACTTTTGTCTGGTTCTCGGCACCCGATCTGGCGCTGACCCAACTGGTCGTCGAAGTGGTGACCACCGTGCTGATCCTGCTCGGTCTGCGCTGGCTGCCACGCCGCAATGAAGACGTGGCCCCGCTCAGTGCGCGCCTGCGTGCTCGCACCCGGCGGATACGCGACTTCGGTCTGGCAGTGCTCGTCGGGCTGGGCATGGCGATATTGTCCTATGCCATGCTGACCCGCCAGACACCCAACGCCATCTCGTCCTTTTACCTTAGCCGTGCGCTGCCTCAAGGCGGGGGCACCAACGTGGTCAACGTGATGCTGGTAGATTTCCGCGGCTTCGATACGTTTGGCGAAATCACTGTGCTGGCAGCGGTGGCCCTGACGGTGTTCGCCCTATTGCGACGCTTCCGCCCGCCGAAGGAAAGCATCCTGCTGCCCACACAGCAACGCCTGTTGGCGCGTGACGTGGTGACCGACCTGGTCAACCCGCGCAGCGCCAGCGATACGGCGCTCGGTTTCATGATGGTGCCTGCCGCACTGGTGCGATTGCTGTTGCCGATTGCCTTCATCGTCTCGATGTACCTGTTCGTGCGCGGTCACAACCAGCCAGGCGGCGGGTTCGTTGCCGGTCTGGTGATGTCGGTGGCGTTCCTTCTGCAATACATGGTTGCAGGCACGCAGTGGGTAGAGGCGCAAATGAGCCTGCGGCCGTTACGCTGGATGGGTACGGGCCTGCTGTGTGCGGTTCTGACCGGAGCCGGCTCAATGCTGCTGGGTTATCCGTTCATGACCACACACACCGCGCACGTCGACTTGCCGATTCTGGGCGATATCCACATCGCCAGCGCGCTGTTCTTCGATGTCGGCGTATACGCCGTAGTGGTCGGATCGACGCTGCTGATCCTGACCGCACTGGCGCACCAGTCGGTGCGCAGCCATCGTCCGACCCAGTTGCCCAAACCTGTCGCCAACCCGCAAGGAATCCTCTGATGGAAGAAGTCATTGCAATCGCCATCGGTGTGCTGGCCGCCTCGGGTGTCTGGCTGATCCTGCGGCCACGCACCTTTCAGGTCGTCATGGGGCTGTGCCTGCTGTCTTACGGGGTCAACCTGTTCATTTTCAGCATGGGCAGCCTGTTCATCGGCAGAGAACCGATCATCAAAGACGGCATTCCGCAGGACCTGCTCAATTACACTGATCCGCTGCCGCAGGCGCTGGTGTTGACCGCCATCGTGATCAGCTTCGCCATGACAGCGCTGTTTCTGGTGGTATTGCTTGCTTCCAGAGGCCTGACCGGCACCGACCATGTAGATGGCCGGGAGCCCAAGGCATGAGCTGGCTGAACCAACTGATCATCGCACCGATCCTGCTGCCGCTGCTGACCGCAGGGCTGATGCTCTGGCTGGGCGAAAAGCATCGGCCACTCAAAGGGCGCATCAACCTGTTCTCCAGCATTCTCGGCCTGGGCATTTCCGTGGTGCTGTTTTTCTGGGTACAGCACAGCGGCAGCAGCGGCTCCATTGGTGTCTACCTGCCGGGCAACTGGGGAGTGCCATTCGGTATCGTGCTGGTGGTGGACCACCTGTCGGCACTGATGCTGGTGCTGACCGGGATTGTCGGTGTCTGCGCGCTGCTGTTCGCGCTGGCGCGCTGGGACCGGGCCGGTGCCAGTTTCCACGCACTGTTCCAGATCCAGCTCATGGGCCTGTACGGCGCATTCCTGACCGCCGACCTGTTCAACCTGTTCGTGTTCTTCGAGGTCCTGCTGGCAGCGTCCTACGGCTTGATGCTGCATGGTTCTGGCCGGGCTCGGGTATCGACCGGCCTGCATTACATTTCAATCAACCTGCTGGCGTCGTCGCTGTTCCTGATCGGCGCTGCACTGATCTACGGAGTGACCGGCACGCTGAACTTCGCTGACCTGGCGATCAAGATTCCTCAAGTAGCGGAGTCCGACCTGGGCCTGCTGCATGCCGGCGCTGCCATTCTCGCCACGGCATTTCTGGCCAAGGCAGGCATGTGGCCACTGAACTTCTGGCTGGTCCCGGCCTATTCGGCGGCCAGCGCGCCGGTAGCGGCAATGTTTGCGATCATGACCAAAGTGGGCGTTTACACCCTGCTGCGCCTGTGGACGCTCCTGTTTTCCGGCCAGGCCGGGGCATCGGCATTCTTTGGCGGTGACTGGTTGATCTACGGCGGCATGGCGACGATCTTCACTGCAGCGATTGCAATCATCGCCGCCCAGCGCTTGGAGCGCCTTGCCAGCCTGAGCATACTGGTATCGGCGGGTATTCTGCTGTCCGCAGTCGGTTTCGCCCAACCCAGCCTGACCTCGGGCGCACTGTTCTATATGGTCAGTTCGACGCTGGCGCTGAGCGCCATGTTCCTGCTCGGTGAATTGATCGAACGCTCGCGCTCGGCCAATGAGATCCCGCTGGAGGACGACGTGGATCAATTGCCCCGGGCCCTGGAGTCTCTGCATCCACCTCCTGGCGCCAACCTGGACGATGAACAGAAGGTCGTGGTCGGTCAGGTCATCCCCATGACCATGGCTTTTCTGGGCCTGAGCTTTATCGCCTGCGCGCTGCTGATCATCGGCATGCCGCCGCTGTCGGGTTTTATCGGCAAACTCACGCTGTTGAGCGCTCTGATGAACCCGCTGGGGCTGGACGTAGCGCAGGATGAAGCGCTCTCGCCCCAGGCCTGGATGCTGATCGCTTTGCTGATCTTTTCCGGACTGGCGTCGCTGATCGCTTTTGCAAGGCTTGGCACGCAACGCTTCTGGACGCCGCACGAGCGTCCTTCGCCGCTGTTGCGCCGTAACGAATGCCTGCCGATCGTCATCCTGCTGGGCCTGTGCGTTGCGCTGACGTTCAAGGCCGAGCCCCTGTTGCGCTATACCCAGGACACCGCTGCGGCACTGCATGAGCCCAAACAGTATGTGCAGTCGGTTCTTGCCACGCGTCCGATACCCGGCCCTACCAGTCAGGACATGAGTTTGGAGGGACAACCATGAAGCGCCTGTTTCCCGCCCCGCTCCTCTCCCTGGCACTTTGGCTGCTGTGGCTGGTATTGAACCTGTCGATCAGCCCCGGCCACCTGCTGCTGGGCGCGGTGCTGGGTTTTCTTGCTCCGCTACTGATGGCGCCACTGCGCCCGCTACCGGTGCGCATCCGCAAACCCGGCACAATCCTGAAATTTCTGTGGCGGGTAGGCCGGGATGTAGTGATTTCCAACCTTCAGGTCGGTTTGAGCGTATGGCGACTAGAGGGGCGTCCGCCACGATCGGCCTTCGTGCGTATTCCCCTGGACCTGCACGACGCCCACGGTCTCGCCGCATTGGCGGCGGTCACGACGGTGGTGCCAGGGACTGTGTGGTCGGAACTGGCGCTGGATCGCAGCATACTGTTGATGCACGTCTTCGACCTTGAAGACGAGGCGCAATTCATCGAGCACTTCAAGACCACCTATGAGCGTCCGTTGATGGAGATCTTTCAATGAGTGCACTGCTCGACAACGCCATCCTGATCAGCCTGCTGATTTTCGCCCTGGCGATGGTCATCACCCTGCTTCGTCTGCTGAAGGGGCCTTCAGCACAGGACCGGGTCCTGGCACTGGACTACCTTTACATCATTGCCATGCTGATGATGCTGGTGCTGGGTATCCGCTACGCCAGTGACACGTATTTCGAAGCGGCCATGCTGATTGCCCTGTTCGGCTTTGTCGGCTCCTTTGCTCTGGCCAAATTCCTGCTACGCGGAGAAGTGATCGAATGACCGGACTGCCGAACACGGTGCCCTTCTGGGCTGAAATACTCACCGCCGGGCTGCTGATCGCCAGCAGCCTGTTCGCCTTGACCGGTGCACTCGGACTGCTGCGCCTCAAGGACTTTTTCCAGCGCATGCACCCACCTGCTCTGGCTTCGACACTGGGCGCCTGGTGCGTCGCGCTGGCATCGATCATCTATTTCTCTGCGCTGAAGTCAGAGCCGGTGATTCACGCATGGCTGATTCCGGTGTTGCTGGCGATCACTGTGCCTGTCACCACCCTGCTGCTGGCGCGAACGGCGCTGTTCCGCAAGCGCATGGCCGGTGACGATGTGCCCGCAGAAGTCAGCAGCGGTAATGGCAATGAAAAGTCGGCAGGCGGCTGAAGCGACAGCCTGGCCTGCGTTACTCGCTGGCCTTGAAGGTCAGCTCACCCTTGCGCCATTTCGCGGCTTTGCCGACAGCGCCTTTCAACAGTTTGCTCATGCCGGTCTGCAATTGCTCTTTTGCAGCAAATACCATGAAAACTGTCTGACCTTCCTTGAACACAATGCCGTGACCTTCAGGAATATCGACGAACGCATATTCGCCCAGGCCATACACGGTGGTCTTGATTTCACGGAATTTCAATTCGAGCTTGCCACCTTCTCGGCTTGGCAACACGGAAGCGCGGAAATGATCGCCAACCTTGAGTTCAAGGCGCGGTTTGTCATCGACCACCAGCGCGGTTTCGGTGTCGATTTCAGCGATGTAAATACCTTCGGCTGACTGTTCGGTGACATAGACAAAACGGGACTGAAACTGCTTGACCAACTGTGCGCGGAGATCGCCGAGCACGAACAAGGCGTGGGTATCCAGATTACTTACAGCCAAAGTACAAACCCTCAAACATGAAAATGAGGCTGCCTGATGTCAGGGCAGTCAAGAAAGTGATTCATCCATAGACCGCGTCAGGCGGCCGGAAATCTTTCCGGCACGCTGCACGCAGAAGCGCTGAAAGCGCCGCCGCAAACCTTGTGCAGGCGGGTGGCGAATTCTACCGGCTCATGGCAGCTACGGGATATATACCTTTTGTACACAGCGGTGTCGCACAGGCGCTGTCGTCATGAAACGGCAGCCAGCCTGACCACGACTCAAGGCTGGAAGGGTTCCATCCTCGCGATCAGTGTGGGCCCGGCGATGCTGGAAACATATCACTTGTAGACAGAGCACAAAAGGCCATCTTTCCCCAGCGGCCAAATGCATCGAACTCTTGCGTGTATCGACCACTCCCATGAGAACTGATGAAACGGGGATATCCCCCGGCGAGGAGATGACATGGAACAGACTACAACTACCATCAACGACCTGTTCGCCCAGTTGGGGCTCGACTCTGACGATAAGAGCATTGAAGCGTTCATCACCACCCACACCCTGCCTGACGACGTCAAGCTGATCGATGCAGAGTTCTGGACGCCGCAGCAGGCTGACTTCCTCAAAGAACAACTGCATGAGGACGCTGAATGGGCAATGCCGGTAGACGAGCTGAATGTCCGTCTGCATAAAAAGCCCGAGTGAACCACCCGGGCCTTGATTGCTACTGCGGATAACCGGGCTGGCCAACGTTGGGATGCAATACCCGGCCACCCGGTTGCGGAGCATGCACGAAGACAGCATCGCTAAAAGTACCCACCCTGCCGACCACTGCGTTCCAGTGAGCGGATTGATGAATATAACGCCAGCGCAGCAGCTGCTCATCTTGACTGTCCAGCAGGTAAGGTCCGCCTCGCGCATAGTCGATCAGGCGGGCAGCAATATTCTCGAGTTCCGGCGGAAGCTGGAATTCCGGGCTGTTTGGCAGCGGTTCGAATGGTACGCCTTCGTCGCAGGCCAGCGCATGCATGACCTGCAATGACACCCTCGACAGATGGCCAAAGACCTGTCGATGCATACCCACTGCAGCAACGATCGTTCTCATGCCATTCAACCCGGTCAACGTTTTTCTGCACGGGTAACATTTATTTTCGCAGGCCTGAACCCTGAGAAAGGCCTGGTTATCGAGCGGATCGATCCAGTGACTGCGGTTCATTTCGAGCAATCGCGCCTCGGCTTCCTTCCAGCTCGCTGCGGTGTTGCACGGGCTGTCGCGGTTGACCAGGCTGCTTTGCGGACGCGTGAGCAGTACATTTTCTTCCATTTGTGGAGGATAACCTCCGCCAATATCCGAATGAGCGCCGGGCAGCACAATTTCCCTGGGCCACACTGGCAGCACGCTGTTGAGCGCGAAATTTCGTCGTGATTCATCTCGAGCCACCAGATGCAAGACCTGCTGGGCACACCCCGGCGGCAGGTACAGATTGACCCGTCTGTTGCTGGCATCCCGGGTATTGCCCATGTCCTTGAAACTGCCGATGGCGGCGACTGTATCGAACAGGCCGATAACCTTGAGCCGAACGCTGCCATTGCGCCAGTTGAAATGCTCGCTGAGCCTGACCTTGCGGCTTTGCAGTATTGGCTCAAGCATGCCTGCCCCCTGTTTCAGTATTTCGTTGGCCAGATGCCTGGCCGACGCAGCACCTCGACTGAAACCGAACACGTCGAGCTCAAGCGCTTCCAGCACGCAGTCAGGGTTATCCCGAGGAAATCTTTTCAACACCGTTTCAAGCTTTCTGAAGGCATTTTCCACCTTGGAGACCACACCGGTGGTGCCCCGACCGAAACTCTGCCCCGGCCATACCGAATCACGTCCACCCGAGGTAGTACCTACTCCGCTTACATAGATCGAGTAATAAACCTTCAAACCTTCCCCGTCATTTTCGGCAACAGGTTGCAGACGATAGATATCGACCAGCCGGGCTATATTGCTTGGATCGTTACTGTAACTACTGCCAGGATGAACATGACGCCCTGCACACTCATTAATGTGCTGCCCGCCATTGACTTCAAACAGTGCCTGACAGTCGGCTCCGATTTGACTGTTGATACGATTATTCCCTGTGCCATCGAAGAAAATTCCGACCCGCGCGGTAACACGCCGCGTGACCACGTCTGACACTGCTGCTGTTTGCTGGGCACTCCATTTATCGCTCATAACTTTTCCGTCCTTAGAGGCAGGCCATGAAAAGGCCGCACTTAAATCAAAACGTAAATAACGTTGATTTAAACAGCTTGCTTAAAGACAGTGAGCGGTCAAGTCGCACAGCGTGTTTTCAGACAACTCCTACACCTTTCACAGGCGTAAACTTAGTATTTATAAATAAATACCTACACACTCATCCAACCACGTTCCACTGCGTCACTTTATTGAACAGGGGCGAATGATTTGAATCGCTCGCCAGCGTGATTCCCCGGTCTGCAGTGATCAACGCCCTTGCGGTTTGTAGCCGAGGCGTAAACCACCCCAATGTCGCCCACAGACGATTATGGGCACAGACAGGTCATGCATCAGTTCGCCCGTGTCACGGGTGTAGGTTTGCAGCAACACCGGCTGCTGGTGGCTACCGCAGCGAATGCCGGTACGATCATCGAACTTGCGTTTGCTTCGGTTACGCGCATTGTCCACCGTCGCATCGCCCGTCAGAGGCTGACTGAACGCATTATTGTGCGTCGGCACATAACCTTGCTGCGTACAGGCGATGGCGAACACCAGACCTTCGTGGCGCGAGAGCAACGGCTCCTGCAACGCCGGCAGGACCTGATCGGTATAACGATCAAAACGCGTGGTAAAGCGAGTGGGCGACGTATCGGGGACGGGTTTGTAATTGCGATCGAACAAGTCGTCGAGGCTGACCTTTCCCTGCTGGATATCGGCCTCGAATCTTTCGGCGATCAGCCGTGCACCCTCCCGGGCCAGATCATAGATACGCTGGTGATAATCATCCAGACCGACCTGAGCCAGACGCTGGCTAATGGTCTCGGCCTGCCCCTCCATCTGCACTGCAGCTTTGGCCAGTTGCCGGGTTTGTTCGTCACTGACGGCTAGATCACTGCGCATATGCTCTACGGCGCTGAACAGGCTCGCCAACTGGTCCTGATTGCTTCTTGCGCCCTGAGCAATTTCGCTGACCTGGCTTTCTACCTCAACCGCAAGCCGGGCGATGTTGCCCAGATGCTGGCCGGTCAGCTCGACCTGCTCGACACCCACATCCAGATCGGACGACAGCTCGCGGATCTGCTCCACGACCTGTGCCGTGCGCTGCTGGATATCCGCCACCATCTGCCCGACTTCCCCGGTAGCGCTGGCAGTACGTCCAGCAAGCCCGCGCACTTCGTCAGCGACCACCGCAAAGCCGCGTCCATGCTCACCGGCGCGGGCGGCTTCAATGGCTGCATTGAGCGCCAGCAGATTGGTCTGGCTGGCAATAGACTGAATGACCAGCGTCACACGCTGAATCTCTTCACTGCGCTGGCTCAGCGCCTCGATCAATTCACGGCTGCCGACAGCACGCTGGCTCAAGATGTGCATACGCTCGATGGACTCATTCAGAACACTGCTTCCCGATTCGCTGCGCTGGCGCGCTTCGCTGGCGGCTACCAGTGCCTGCTGACTCAATTGGGCGGTTTGTTGCTCGGTGGCGATCATCTGCTCGGCGCTGCTGACTATCTGTCCGGCAGCACCCAGCTGCGACTGCACCTTGCCCGCCAAATGCCCGACAGAAAACGCCACCTGGGCCGCAGACAGCGCGTTGTGACTGGTCGTGCGGGAAAGATCCCGGGTCAGCAGCGCTATATCGCTGTCACCGGCCTCGACTTGTGAGCCCGGCGGCCTCTTGCGCGTCAGAAGCGGCAGCCAGGCCACCAGCAACGCCACAGGAATGGCGACATAAAGAGACAGGCCGACCACACTCATGGCGGCGAACAGCAGGCACAACACGGTACTTTGCACGGCTGGCACCCACCACCTCGATGCACGGCCTGAAGCATCGGCCAGCGGTAATCCGGCTGCCATGGATAGGTTCTCGGCCATGCTGCGTCACCCCGTCGGTATTTATCGTTATAGCGCTTATTAAACGCCACATAACGGCCTTATGCCATGCGCTGTTGGTCGTAGCGGGCAATTCAGGCGTCGACAAATTCCGGGCACAACAAAACCGGGAGGCAATCGCTTGCCTCCCGGTCTGGTCACTCAGTCGCTGCTGCCTGTGATCAGGCCTGGCGCTGGTGCTTGTCGATCTGCTCGTGGCGCTCTTGCGCCTCAATGCAATACTTGGTGGTCGGGCTGATCAGCAGACGCTTGAGGCCGATTGGCTCGCCGCTGTCGTCGCACCAGCCGAAGGTGTCGTCGGCAATACGCGAGAGGGCCATTTCCAACTGGGGCAGCATGCGCTGGTCGCGGTCGATCACATTGACCAGCCAGTGACGCTCTTCTTCGACCGAAGCGGCGTCTGCAGGGTCGGCAGGCGTGTCCAGGCTCTCGATCGCAATACGGCTCTGCTCGATTCGCTCGTGGATCTCGACCTTCATGCCCTGCAACAGCTCGACGAAGAAAGCGTGCTGCTCGGCGTTCATGTAGTCATCGGCCGGCATGGCCAGCAACTTTTCCTTTGTCATTTATTTCTCTATAAAAAAACGTGCATTGAGGAGCGGCCTGACGTTGCCGTGCAAACCAATAATCTCCAAGCGCCACCTGGCACTCAATTTACGAGGGGCGGCAGTCTAAGGCCGGCTAGCGGGCTCGGCAACACAATTGAAGGATTTTTGCGCAGCAATTGCCGTAAAACCCTTTAAATGCGGGCGAAAGACCCGGTCAGCATGCTGCTTGATGAGGCTCTGACCCACGTACAGCGAATCGGTTCCTGCAACATCAAACGCACAAAAGGGCCTTCAAGGCCCTTTCGTACACTCTATCCAATCAGCGCTTGGTCTTGCGCTTGTTGCGATATTGATCGATTACCACCGCCACCACAATGATCAGCCCTTTGATAATGTCCTGAACATAAGCGTCCACACCGACAAAGGTGAAACCACTGGCCATGACCCCAAGAATAAGCGCGCCGATCACAGTGCCGGTGATCCGACCTACCCCACCGGAAAGACTCGTGCCGCCTATAACCGCTGCAGCGATGGCGTCCAGTTCATAGGACATGCCCATCCCTGCCTGCCCGGTTGCGGCCCGCGCCGAAGCGACCACGCCCGCCAGCCCGGCCAGCAGTCCGGCAATGCTGTAGACGATTACCAGATGACGCTTGACGTTAATCCCGGAGGTACGCGCCGCCTGCATGTTGCCGCCGATCGCGTAGGTGTACTTGCCATACTTGGTGTAGCGCAGGGCGATGTGAAAGATAACCGCCACCACCAGGAAAATGATTACCGGCATCGCGCCCTGTCCGATAGCCGTGTAGGAGTCCGAGAGCATGCTGACCGGTTGACCTTCGGTATAGAAACGCGCCAGACCGCGCGCGGAGACCATCATGCCCAGCGTGGCAATAAACGGCGGAATGCCGGTTATGGCTATGATACTGCCGTTGATGGCACCCGCCAGCAGCCCGACCCCGAGACCGGCTACCACCGGAATCCACACCGGCAGGTCGGTCAGCGAGGGAAATACCGCACGGGAAAAGTCGGAAGTCTGCGCCAGACTCGCGGCAATCATTGCCGACAGCGCCAGTACCGAGCCGGACGAAAGGTCGATGCCTGTCGTGATAATCACCTGGGTCACGCCGATAGCCAGCAAGCCGATGATCGACACTTGCAGGATCATCAGCACCAGCCGCTGAGAGTTGAGCAGAAAGCTCTGGTCACGGACGATCCAGCCGAACAGCTCGAAGATCAGGCCTATGCCGATCAGCACCAGAAAAATGCTCAATTCGGTTGGCAGCCGCCGTTTGCTCTTGGTGGGTGCCAGCGCCGGTTTGTTTTGCAAGATCGCGTTGCTCATGTTCGTTCCCCTTTTGTTCTTCTTCTACCGAGCCCTGTAGTGCGAACTCAATGAACCTTGTGGCCGGAAGCCAGATGCATGACTTTTTCCTGGGTTGCTTCGCCCCGATCGAGGATGCCCATCATTTCGCCTTCGTGCATGACCATCACCCGGTCACTCATGCCGAGAACCTCCGGCAGCTCCGAAGAAATCATGATGACGGCCATACCCTCACTGGCCAGCAAGGAGATCAGGCGATAGATTTCCGCCTTGGCACCCACATCGATACCGCGGGTGGGCTCGTCCAGAATCAGTACCTTGGGATTGGTCATCAGCCAGCGCGCCAGCAGCGCCTTCTGCTGATTGCCGCCCGACAATGTGTCGATGCACTGCTCCAGCGACGGGGTCTTGACCCGAAGCTTCTTGCACATGTCTTCGCACAGTGCGCGCAGAGCCTTCTGTTGCACGAAACCGTTGCCGGCATAGTTGGCCAGCACGGCCATCTCCATGTTTTCCATCACCGACAGGCATGGAAACAGCCCCGTCAATTTACGGTCCTCCGTCAACAGCGCAAAGCCCAGTTCGATAGCCTGATGCGGATCGCCAATATGCACCGCGTTGCCATCAAAACGGACCTCGCCGCTGTCGCTGGGGGTTATGCCGAACAGGGTTTCGGCCACATTGGTCCGGCCCGATCCCATCAGCCCGGCAATACCGAGAACCTCGCCGGCACGCAGGTCAAAACTCACGCCCTTGAAAATGCCGTTCAGGCAAAGATTGCTGACTGACAGCAGCACCTCGCCTGCCGGTTTTTCCCGCTCGGGAAACAGCTGAGTCAGCTCACGGCCAACCATCATGGTGATCAGGCTGTCGCCATCCATGCTTTCGGCGCGTTGCAGACCGATATAAGCGCCGTCGCGGAACACTGCCACTTCGTCGGCGATTTCGAAAACTTCGTTCATCTTGTGGGTGATATAGATGATGCCCTTGCCCTGGGCGCGCAGGTCGCTGATGATCGAAAACAGGTGAGCGACTTCGGTTTCCGTAATGGCCGAGGTCGGCTCGTCCATGATCAGCACATCCGAGTCGTAGGACACGGCCTTGGCGATCTCCACCATCTGCCGCTCGGCAATACTCAACGTGCCGACCAGTTCCTCCGGGTCGAGCCTGATACGCAGGCGCTCCAGCAATTCGGCCGTGCAGCGGTGCATCTCCCGGTGATCGACCATGTGCAGGCCGTTGAGCTGCTCGCGACCGATCCAGATGTTCTCGGCGATGCTCATGAACGGCATCAGGTTCAGTTCCTGATGGATCATGGCGATGCCCGCCTGCAAGGCTGAAAGCGGT
Organism: Pseudomonas caricapapayae; assembly: GCF_001400735.1. Taxonomy (GTDB): domain Bacteria; phylum Pseudomonadota; class Gammaproteobacteria; order Pseudomonadales; family Pseudomonadaceae; genus Aquipseudomonas; species Aquipseudomonas caricapapayae. The sequence continues at coordinate 79,381 of NZ_LJPW01000173.1, read as the reverse complement.
GTCTCGAAGCGAACCGGCTTGCCACGCAGGCGGATTTCGCCCGAGTCCGGCTGGTAGATGCCCGCGATGATTTTCATCAGCGTCGACTTCCCTGCTCCGTTCTCGCCCATCAGCGCCAGCACGCTGCCAGGGCGCACACGCAGTTGTACATCGTTGAGTGCGATGACACCGGGGAAGCCCTTGCTGATGTGGCTGATTTCCAGCAGGTAAGGGGGCTCGGCACCCGGTGTGAGACCATCGACATCACTGGATGGCAGATCGCGTTGCGCGGGCGGATTGGCAGTAGCGGAACCGAACATGATCATGACTCCTCAAGCGGCAGGCTGCGGGAGGACATTTCAGGCTCCTCCCCGGCGTGTCGATTGCTGTTATTTGAAGGTAGCGACGTTTTCAGGCGTGATCAGACGATAAGGAATGATGATCGCCTGAGGCTCGACCTTTTCCTTTTTGGCCATTTTCACAGCGGCATCAATCGCCCCGTCGGCCTGCCCTTTGGCATCCTGGAAAACGGAGACGGCCAGGTCGCCTTTGGTGACGGCGTTGAGCCCGTCGGGCGTACCGTCGACACCCGCGACAAACACGGTGCCGTTTTCGACGCCAGCCTGCTTCAGTGCCATTGCAGCGCCAATGGCCATTTCATCGTTGTTGGCCATCACTGCGTTGAATTTTCGGCCCTGAGTGAGCCAGTCATTGGTCAGGTCCATGCCCTTCTGACGCAGCCAGGTGCCGGTCTGCTCCTGATCTATCTTGATGCCCGGGTATTTGGCCAGCACTTCCTTGACGCCCTTGGTGCGGTTCTGCGTCGAGTTGTTGGCCAGATCACCCAGCAAAATCATCACGCTACCCTTGCCGCCCATTTTGTCGGCTATGTACTGCGCCTGCAGCCGGCCCGCCTCCGTATCGTCCGAGGTGACAGTCGCAACCCCTTCGGGCAGTTTTGGATCATCCGGGCGGCGATTGACGTAGACCAGCGGAATACCGGCAGCGACTGCCGCCTTGGTGATACTGGCTGTCGCAGCGGTGTCCACCGGGTTGACGATCAGGGCATCGACCTTCTTGTTGATGAGCTCCTTGACCTGATCGATCTGCTTGTTGACATCTGCACGGGCATCGACGAATTGAAGCGCCACACCGTCAGGCATGGCTTTGGCCTTGGCACCCATGTCCTGACGCAGGTAGGTCAGCCAAGTGTCGTCGAACTGCGACATGGCAACCCCTACCTTGATATCAGCCAGTGCAGCACTGCTGCCGAGCATCAGGGCCACCGCCAGGGAGGTAATGCGAACCTTGGTGTTCATGAGGGTCTGTCTCCAAATTCTTGTTGTTGTCGGGACCTGGTAACGACGTAGAACCGGTACGGCCTTTCAGCGAGGCAGGCGAATGCCCGTCGCTCCGGGAATGCAAAACAATCGGGCGTCCTTGTGCTGCACGCACATGCCACGGGCAACGATCGTGAAAAATCGCTCCATGGTCCGAATCCAGAATGACGAGGTGACAGAACGCTTGGCAGTGAGGCCAGAGGTAGGGGTTTTCATCGACAGTACCTATTTTTTGTTTTGTTTTTGTTGGCTTGCTTCTCGTGGCCTTGAAGAACTTCAAAGCCCGAGTGATTCGATAGTCGGTAACCTGAAAAAGACTCTATTGGAAAATATTTTCCAATTCAACTGATTTTAGAATTTTATTCCATTTCATTTTTATTCGGATGCCTTTACGACAAAGCCCGACGCTTGTCAGGCGTCGGGCTCTCTTGCTGGCGAGTTGCAATGTAGCCGATTACAGCATCACAACCCTTCCTTCACTGGCGCTCAAACGGGCTGCATCCATAACCTGCGCCGAGGCAATGGCATCATGAGGGTTGACCGGATTACTGCCCTGCCGGTCAACGGCTTCCTGCAGCTGGCGATAGAATTCAAGCCAGCATCCGCGCTCCGAAGGCACACGTTCGCGATGCTCACCCTTCTCGAACCACCCCCAGCGTCGATGCTCTTCGACGCCCCAGCGCTCGCCCTCGGACCGCGGTGTAAGGCCTGCAAATGCAGCCTCCTCCTGGCCATCCAGCCCCTCGACGCTGTAACAGCCTTTTGATCCGCTGACCCTGAAACGGGGCTTGGCAGTGTTTTGCAGACAACTGCCGGACAGATGCGAAGTCACGCCACCGGCATGGCTCAAGGACACGAAAAATGTATGGTCCAGTTCGTCTCCGGGCGCAGCGAACTGCAGTTCTGCGTACACCCGCTCGACCGGCCCGAACAAGACCAGCGCCTGATCCACCAGATGGCTGCCGAGGTCACGCAGCATGCCGCCTCCGCTGGCCTTGCCGACGGAGCGCGGCGAGTAGCGTTCGATGCTGGACTCGAACCGGCTGATATCCCCCAGCGCCTTGTTGTCGATCAGTTTGCGCACGGTGAGAAAGTCGGAATCCCAGCGCCTGTTCTGATAAACGCTGAGCAGTACGCCTCGCCGTTCTGCCGCGTCCACCAGTTCGCGGGCCTGAGCCGCATCGCTGGCAAAGGGTTTGTCGCTGACCACCGCGACGCCCAGTTCTATCGCCTCGAGGATCAACGCCCGGCGCGATGCCAACGGCGTCGAAATCACCACCACATCAACTCCGGCGGCGACCATTTCGGCCAGCGTGTCGAAGGTTGCCACGCCGGGATGGTCGTTGACCACTTCCTGTTTTCGCTCGGGTGACCGGGTGACAACGCCTGCAAATGTGGCACCGGGCAAACTCGAAATCAGCGTTGCATGAAAGTAACGCCCGCCTTTGCCGTAGCCCACCAGCCCTGCTCGCATGGATATCTCCTGTAGTCCATGAACCTCATGGCCGCAGCCAAGGGTCGTGTATTGGATGCCGCCGTATCAACGCAGCAGCTCGCTTTTGACCCGTTCCAGCATGAATCGGCTCGACTCATCTGCGCGCTCCTCCCAGGCAAATACGGCCACTGTGGCGATACCGTCGAAATCGATCTCGCGCAACGTCGAAAAGAACGCCGTCCAGTCCACCTCGCCCTGCCCGATGTCCAGATGCTGATGCACCGTTGCCGTGACGCCGGGCGGGTTGACGATATAGCGCAGACTGGACGAAGCACGGTGATTATAGGTGTCGGCAATGATCAGGTGAGTGAGCTTGTCACCCGCGTACCGAAGCATGGACGCAACGTCTCCCAGGCCGTCGTCGTAGAAAAAGGTATGGGGCGCGGCGTACAGGTAATTGATCCAGTCGCGGTCCAGCCCGCGAATGATGTCTACCGACTCGTTGTTGCGCTCGCAGAAGTCGTAAGGGTGCGCCTGGATATCGAGCCGGATGCCTTCTCGCTCGAAGTGTGGCATCAGCTCATCCATGGACTTCATGAACTGGTTTTCACACACCAGCGGAGCGTCGGATTGACCGCTGAATTCGGTGTTGATCAGATCGCAGTCCATCTCCACGGCGATCTGGATCGCCCGCTTCCAGTTGCGCACCGCTGCGATACGCAGATTTTCATCCGGCGCAGCCCAGTGGTACAACGGCAGCAGCGAAGAGAGTTTCACCCCGGCGTCCGTCAGGGCTCTGCGAAACTCCCTGATCCGCGCACGATCCACACGCGGGTACTTGTAGAACGGCATGAAATCTTCGCGCGGTGACAGTTCAATGTAGTCGTAGCCCAGTTCCGCCGCCTTATCGACCATCGCACCCAGCGACAGGTGTCGATACATGTAAGGATCCAGTGCGATACGCATGATGCCTCCCTGTAGTGTTGTTCGAGAGATAGCCTGACTGGCGACAGACTCTGTCAGCCATAGAACGCAGGACGCATTTCCAGGGTCACCGGCACAACCGCTCCACTGTTCTGCGCCTGAACGCAGGCGTCGGCGGCCACCGCTGCGGCATAGCCGTCCCAGGCCGACGGCCCGTTAATGGTACCGGCGCTGACGCCGTCGATGAAGTCCTGCAATTCAACGTCATAGGCGGCGATGAAACGGTCCTTCCAGTCCATCAGGATCGCGGTCGACAGTTTGGCTTCGCTGCGCAGTTGCACGTGCGAGGGTTCGGGCAGCCTGGCGATACCGCTCTCGCCCACCACTTCGCACTGAATGTCGTAGCCGTACTGACAATTGACGAAGACCTCGACGTCGATGCGCGTACCTCTGGCCGTTTCCAGCATCACGATCTGCGGGTCTTTCATGTGCGCAAGGGCCTTGCTGGTCTTGCGCGGGAATACCACCTGAACCGACACGTAGTCATCGTTGAGCAGCCAGCGCAGTACATTGAGTTCATGAATCAGCGTGTCGGTGATGGCCATGTCGGTCTTGTAGTTCTCGCCGACCCGAGGGTTGCGGTGTGCGCAGTGCAGCATCAACGGCTCACCAATCCGGCCACTGTCGATAACCGCTTTGAGGGCACGATAACCCTGGTCATAGGGGCGCATGAAGCCGACCTGGACCAGGCGCCTGCCGCTGGCAATCTCGGCCTCGACGATGTGTCGGCACCCCTCGGCGGTCACCGCCAGCGGCTTTTCGCAGAAGACCGGTTTGCCTGCAGCAATGGCCGCCAGCACAAACGCTTCATGGCTCGGCCCCCATGAGCAGACCAGAATCGCCTCGACGTCGGGCGCGGCAATCAGCGCGTAGCCGTCGGCATACACCTCGGCGCTGATGTCCAGCTCGCGCACCACCCTGGCCGCCTGCTCCAGATTGATGTCGGTGACGGCTACCACCTGGCTGCCGACCAGTGTTTTACTGCAACGCCGGATATGATCCTGACCGATTGCGCCTGTACCGATTACGCCGAGTTTCAATGCCATTTTCATGTTCCTTTTTTTATTGGATGTTCCGTGAAAGGGCCACGGGTGCCGAACGATAAAAGTGATCAGTACTGACGCGCCTTGGCCAGCTCGCGATTGAGTTTTTCGTAAACCTGAGCCGTGGTGCCGGTCGTTGACACTTCAGCCACCCCGACACGCCACCACGACAGGTATTTGTGGATCATGGTCTTGGGCAGGACTTTGATGTCGATCAGCGTCGATACCGTCTGACGTTGTGCATCGGCGAGCGCCTGGCGCAGTTGCTCGGCGGTACTGACCTTGTAGGTCTTGCAACCATAGGCGGCAGCACTCATGGCAAAATCCACCGGCACAAAAGCACCATCGAGCTTGCCCGTTTCCGGATTGCGGAAACGGAACTCGGTGCCAAAGCTGTCCATGCCATGCTCCATTTGCAGGTTGTTGATGCAGCCGAAGGTCATGTTGTCCAGTAACACCACGTTGACCTTGCGCCGCTCCTGAATCGAGGTCGCCAGCTCCGAGTGGAGCATCATGTAAGAGCCATCGCCGACCAGCGCAAATACTTCCCGGTGCGGTGCCGCGAGCTTCACGCCCAGTGCAGCGTTGACCTCATAGCCCATGCATGAGTAACCGTATTCGACGTGATAGGTGTCAACCCCGGTGCTGCGCCAGGCACGCTGAAGATCACCGGGCAGGCTGCCTGCCGCCGCAACGATCACCGCGTCGGCAGGCAGGCTCTGGTTGAGGATGCCCAGCACGCCGCTCTGGGTCAGGCACGAACCGGTCAATTCGATAAATTCGCGCAACACGGCCGGGTCCAGGTGATCGTTGATCTCCGGGACGAAATCCTCGCCCTGATACTCGACCGCATACAAGCGATCAACCTCGGCATCCAGTTGTGCACGGGCTGTCTGCGGCGCATCGCCCCAGGCAGCACGGTAGCCGCTGGCTTGCAGACTTTCGGTCAATGCCTGCAGTGCCACCTGTGCATCGGCCAGCACCTGCACGCCGTCCAGTTTCTGCACATCGAAGGCACCGACATTCAGATTGAGAAACTGCACATCCGGGTTCTGGAACAGCCATTTCGAGGCTGTGGTGAAATCGCTGTAACGAGTGCCGACGCCGATAATCAGGTCCGCCTCTTTCGCCAGCTGATTGGCCGCCAGCGTGCCCGTTTCACCAATACCGCCCATGTTCAACGGGTGCGCCGAAACGATTGCACTCTTGCCTGCCTGGGTTTCAGCGAACGGGATACCGAAACGTTCGGCAAAGGCTTGCAAAGCATCTGCCGCACCGGAATAACGCACACCGCCACCGCAGATCAGCAATGGCTTGCGCTTGTTGCCGAACAGCCTCAATGCGTCGTCGAGCATGGCTTTGCTCGGCGGACGACGGTCGATACGGTGCACGCGTTTTTGCAGGAAGCTGTCCGGGTAATCGTAGGCCTCGGCCTGCACATCCTGAGGCAGCGCCAGCGTGACGGCGCCCGTGTCGGATGGATCGGTCAGCACCCGCATGGCATTGAGCGCTGCACTCATCAACTGCTCGGGGCGGTTGATGCGGTCCCAGTATTTGCTCACCGCCTTGAACGCATCGTTGGTGCTGATACTCAGCTCGTGAAACTGCTCGATCTGTTGCAGCACCGGGTCGGGCTGACGGCTGGCATAGACGTCACCCGGTAACAGCAACAGCGGAATGCGATTGGCCGAAGCCGTTGCGGCGGCGGTGATCATATTCGCCGCACCCGGGCCCACCGAAGAGCTGCAAGCGTAAATCTTGCGACGCTGGTGCTGCTTGGCAAAACCGATGGCGGCGTGGCACATGCCCTGCTCGTTACGGCCTTGATGAACGACCAGATCGCCACAGTCCTGCTCCAGGGCCTGCCCAAGCCCCAGCACATTACCGTGGCCGAAAATGGTGAAGATGCCAGCGACGAATTTGCTCTGCACGCCGTCGACTTCGACGTACTGGTTATCAAGGAACTTCACCAGAGCCTGAGCCATGGTCAGTCGGGTTGTACTCATGTTCGCACCTTGTTCTTGTTTGAGGTGGCTCGCCCTTACGGCCTTACTCCGTATCAGGGCGCTGCTGTCACATGACGCTGCCTGATCAGTGACGCTGCGAAACGGCTCGTGACAAATGCGTCATGCTGGCCGCTATTGCCAGGGGAATGTCGTCCAGTGCATGAACGCTTTCGGCAAATGGCTCGAACGACAGATGGCCCTGATAGCCACTGTCCAGCAAACGCTCGATCTGCGATGCATTGCCCAGTATGTCGGCTTCGCCAACCAGCACGCGATGGCCATCGCGAATACTGCTGAGCGGTGCCTGCGCATCCTCGACACCGGAGATATGTACCAGCCCGGTCAGTTCCGGGAACAGCTCGACCTCGCCGGCCAGATGGTGATGAAAGGTGTCATGAACCAGCCGGTAGACATCCAGCCCGCCCACTGCCCTGATCGCATCCACCGCCTGACGCTTGAGGCGCAAAGAACATTCCTCGAAGCCGAGCGGTTCGACGAAGCCGAGGATCCCGTGCTGACGAAGAATCGGTGCCAACGCAGTCAGCGCGGTGCGCAACCCCGAAGCGCGCTGCGAGCCGTTACGCGAATCGGCGCGGTCATTCAGCGGGCACAGCACCAGACCGCGCGCACCACAGTCGCGTGCATACCGCGCAAGCTTCGTCGCCTGGGCGGCGCGCTCTTCATTCCAGACGTCGAACGGGTACAGCGCATTGATCGACAGCACCTGGATGTCCTTGGCAGCACACAGGTCACGAACGACCTCAGGCGCAGTGCCATTTTCGATCTCGATACCCTTGAGGTCGTTGCGAATCTCGATGGCATCGGCACCCAGCTTCACAGCCAGATCCACGAAAGCCTCCAGAGACAGGCGCGGCGCGACCATCCGATTCAGTGCGAAACGCAGGGGTTGGCTCATTGTTCTTGTTCTCCACAACATTCCATTGATAAAGGTTACCTGGCAGTTGGCATGCTGAACTCGGGACCTTTGGCGATGCTGTCCGGCCAGCGCTGCATGACGCTCTTGTAGCGACTGTAAAAACGCAGGCCCTCTTCGCCATAAGCATGGTGATCGCCAAACAGCGAACGTTTCCAGCCGCCGAACGAATGCCAGGCCATGGGCACCGGAATCGGTACGTTGATACCGACCATGCCGACCTTGATGTTGCGAGCAAAGGCACGGGCCACGCCGCCATCGCTGGTGAAGCACGACACACCGTTACCGAATTCGTGTGCGTTGATCAGCTCGACGGCGCTGGCGAAATCCGCGACATGCACGATGCCCAGCACCGGACCGAAGATTTCCTCTTTGTAGATCTGCATCTGCGGCGTGACGTTATCGAACAGCGTTGCCCCGACGAAAAAGCCCTGCTCGGCCCCCGGAACCTTGAAGCCGCGGCCGTCGACGATCAGCTTCGCGCCCTCTTTTACGCCCTGCTCAATAAAGCCCTCGACCTTGGCCTTGTGCACTGCGGTGACCAGCGGCCCCATGTCCGAGTCGGCCTGCATGCCATTGCCCACCTTGAGCTGATCGATGCGTGGCAGCAGCTTGTCGATCAACTGTTGGCCGACATCGCCCACCACCACGGCAATGGAAATTGCCATGCAGCGCTCACCCGCTGAACCATAGGCTGCCCCGATCAGGGCGTCGGCAGCCTGATCGAGGTCTGCATCAGGCATCACGATCATGTGATTCTTGGCCCCGCCCAGCGCCTGCACGCGCTTGCCATGGGCAGTGCCCTGTTGATGGATGTACTCGGCAATCGGAGTCGAACCCACGAAGGAAATGGCCTCGATGTCGGGGTGCTGCAACAGGGCATCAACTGCCACCTTGTCGCCCTGCACCACGTTGAATACACCATCGGGCAGACCAGCCTCCTTGAGCAGGCGCGCCATCAGCAGACTGGCCGAGGGGTCGCGCTCGGAAGGTTTGAGAATGAAGCAGTTGCCGGTCACCAGTGCCATGGGGATCATCCACAACGGCACCATGACCGGAAAGTTGAACGGCGTGACCCCGGCGCAGACCCCCAACGGCTGACGCAAATTCCAGTTATCGATACCGCCGCCAATGTTGTCGCTGAAATCGCTTTTCAGCAGGTTCGGCGCGCCGCAGGCAAATTCGACGATCTCGATACCGCGTACGACCTCACCGCGCGCATCGGACAACACCTTGCCGTGTTCACGGCAGATGATCTGCGCCAGCTCGTCGTGATGCCGGTCCAGCAACTCCTTGAACTTGAACATCACTCGCGCCCGACGTAGCGAGGATTGGTCGGCCCAGGCCGGAAACGCCGCTTTGGCCGATGCGACCGCTTCATCCACAGTCTTCGCGCTGGCCAGCGCAACACGCGCCTGAACAGTGCCAATGGCCGGGTTGAAGACATCGCTGTAGCGCTCACCATCACCGTCTTCAAGCTGTCCGTTGATGTAGTGACCGATCACCGGTGACTCGTTCATCTCATGCCTCCAGAAAAAAAGGGGAAATCAGAGATCCAGCAGCCAGCTGTGCTGTGGATCGTTGTGAAACTGCCAGGCGCGCGTCGGACCGGCCATCACGTTCAGGTAATAGGATTCGTAACCGTAGGGCACGGACACTGGGTGATAGCCTTTGGGCACCGTTACCAGATCATTGTTTTCCACGGCCATCGCCTGATCGATGCTGCGGTCGTCGGTATAGACCCGCTGAAAGACAAAACCCTGCGGCGGGTTGACCTGGTGGTAGTAGGTTTCTTCGAGAAAGCTCTCATGGGGCAGGTTGTCCCGGTCGTGCTTGTGTGGCGGGTAGCTGGAGGAGTGCCCCGAAGGGGTTCGCACCTCGACCACCAGCAGGGAGTGCGCCGGTTCACTGTCCGGCAGGATGTCGCACACGTAGCGGGTGTTGGCGCCCTTGCCGCGCACGCTGCGCTTCATGCTGCCGGGCATGATCAGCCGGGCCGGAAGGTGTTTGCCTGCATCGCCTGGCGCGGTGCATACGGCCAGATGCACCGGCCCGCGCGCGACAAACTCGGCCTGACTCCCGGGCGGCAGGTAGACCGCGAACGGTGATTTCTCTTCGAACACCGATTGCCTGTCGCCGATGTTGTCCCAACCGAAAGCGCCCTGCCCCGGTGCTTCGCCGGTCACGCTGGCGTGCCCGGCCAGCAAGACCACGCACAGTTCGTTGTGCTCTGCGCTGAGAGGCAGACGCTCCCCGGTCTCCAGACGGTAGGCGGCAAAGCTCACATAGTCGAGCGAGCCGGGTGCCAGCGCCACGATGTCACGGCCCTGGGGTTTGCTCTTGGTCAGCAGATTCATGGTTCAGTCCTCCTTATTGCGCATCGGCCAGCAGCTGGCGCAACGTGTCGTAACCCTTTTTGGCGTACACATAGCTCGGCGCTACTGCCGGGTCCTGTTCAGCCTCGACCACCAGCCAGCCGCTGTAATCGGCTTGCAGCAACACCTTCAGCAGTGCTGAAAAATCGATATCGCCGTCACCCGGGACGGTGAACGTGCCGTTGATGATGCAGTCCGGAAAACTCCAGAGATTATTGCGTGCCAATTGCACCACGGGCTTGCGTACGTCCTTGAAATGCACATGACAGACACGCCCGATGTGTTTGCTCAAGACCTGCAGAGGTTCGCCTCCGCCCATGTAGCAATGCCCGGAATCGAACAGCAGCCCGACTTCCTCGCCGGTCAGCGCCATCAGCCGGTCGATATCCTGTGGCGACTCGACGTAAGCGCCCATGTGATGGTGATACGCCAGGCGCACGCCCCTGGATAACGTGGAACGCGCCAGTTCGGTGAGCTTTTCGGCGTATTCGCGCCAGGCCGCATCGGTATGAAAGCGCGGTCGTTCGACCAGCGGGATGCGTTGCCCCTGAATCGAGTCGGCTACTTCGCCATACACCAATACCGAAGCGCCGTTCTCGGCGAGCAACTGAACGTGCGGGGTAATGGCTGCAATTTCTTCGGCCGCCGAGCGTCGCGCCAGACGGCTCGAATACCAGCCGGAAACCAGCGCCAGATCATGGGGCCGCAACGCATCGCCGACCCCTTTGGCATCTTTCGGAAACTTGCCGTTGAGTTCAAACCCCTCGTAACCGATGGCTTTGCCTTCGCTCAAGGCAGTGCTCAACGGCGTTTCTCCACCGAGAGCGGGCAGATCATCGTTGCTCCAGGAGATCGGATTGATGCCGATGCGGATCCTGGGTGTTGAAGTGGAAACGGGCATGGCTGCACCTTTTTTGTTGTTATCGCGACGTCAGATCAAGAAAGAATCAGGCGCGGCTTTCGCGCCAGGACTCGATCAACCAGTTAAAGGTGCTCTGCACCCGACTGACCAACGCTGCATCGTCTATTTCTCCGCCCATCCAGGCCCGGCTTGGCTCGCGAAATATTGTCCGGCCGACCGCAAACCCCTGGCAGACGCGGCTATGTCGGGCTTCGGCAAAACCGGCGGCAAGGTCTTCGACCGGTGCGTTGAGCCCAAGCAGTACCACGCCGCGGCAGTAGGGATCACGCTGCTGGATCAACTCGTCCAACTGCTGCCAGACCTGCGCGCTCTGCGCTTCGATCTTCCACCAGGCGGGGTAGATGCCCAGGTTGTACAAACGCTTCAGCGACCGGACCATCACATCTGGATGGGGCGACGGGTGATCCTTGGGCGGAATGATTTCCAGCAACAGTTCGTGACCGCTGACTTTCGACGCGTCATAGAGCGCCTTGATCTGCGCCTCCTGTTCCAGGCGCAGCATTGGCTCGTCATCGGGGTGATATTGCACCAGGCACTTGATGATCTGCTCCTGCGGCCAGGCGAGCAGATTGCTGCCAATGGAGCGACCATGTTCGAACGCCAGGGGCCTGGAACCCTGCACTTCTACCGGACGCGCAACCCACCAGCCACGGCCGGTCGCCGCATTGAGTGAATCCTGTCCGAAGCGTTGATCGGCAAGCAGCCCGACATCGGCTTCGATACCGCGTTGGCGCAGGCCGGCCTCGACACGCTCGACCGCTTGCACGAACAGTTGTTTGAGATGGCTGATACTGCCCGTGTCGCGTCCGGCCTGTTGAGCCAGTTCGACCAGCTGGCCGCGATGATCGAAGGCGAAGATGAACAACTGCCGCCATTGCTTGCGCGGCACGCTGACCTGATGCAGTCGTTGCAAAACGACATCCTGATCCGGGCGGGTAATGGGTTCCGGGCTGTTGAACAGATAATCGAGTTCTGCCGGGGTGGGCATCGCGGGTGCACAGGCGTGGCGCGAGACCACCAGCCCGCCACAGGCATTGGCCAGCTGGCAGCAACGCTCGTCGCTGGCATCCTTGAGCCAGCCGCTGAGGAACCCGGACATGAATGCATCACCTGCACCCAGAACGTTGAGCACTTCAACGCGCACACCTGGGTAGATTGCGCCATCTTCAAGGCGCGCAGGAATGGCACCGTGAATCACCGTGCAACCTTGCGGACCAAGCTTGACGACCAGCGTCGCGGCGCTCAGTTCACGCACCGTACGCAGGGCGGTGAGCAAATCGGTGGAGCCACCGGCAATCTGGAATTCTTCTTCAGTGCCGACGATCAGGTCGAAACGCGGCAGGATGCGCTGCACATGCTGGCTGACCTTCTGATCGGCGACAAACCGCGTTTCGCCATCTGCCTTGCCCGCCAGCCCCCAGAGGACCGGGCGGTAATCGATATCCAGCACACGTTTGACGCCGTGCTTCTCGGCATAGTCGAGCGCCTGACTGCTGGCCTTGAATACCTGCTCAGTGGAAAAATGCGTGCCTGTGATCAGCAGGGCCTTGCTCGACGCGATCTGCTGCTCGTCGATATCCTCGGCGCGCAAGGCCATGTCAGCGCAGTTTTCGCGGTAGAACACGAGGGGAAACGTTTCACGGTCCTTCAGGCCCAGCAGCACCATGGCAGTCAAACGTTCGGGATCGCGCTTGATGGCGCTGACATCACAGCCTTCACGCGCCAGCGATTCGACCAGAAAGCGGCCCATATGGTCGTCACCGACCCTGCTCAGCATGGCCGACCTGAGCCCCAGCCTGGCAGTGCCAAAGGCAATATTGGCCGATGAGCCGCCCAGGTACTTGGCGAAGCTGGAAACGTCTTCCAGGCGTGCGCCTACTTGTTGCGCATAAAGATCGACGCCCAGGCGTCCAAGGCAGATCAGATCCAACTGACGCCCAGTGGCAAAGCGTGTCTGGCCCATGGTGGCTCCTGTTATTTTTATCAGCCTGCAGCGCTTGCAACCTGTGTACGCGCTGCTTTGTGAATGCAGCGTAAAACGTCGAGCCTGATCAATCAATATTTATTCTATAATTATTTTCAGTGGAATATTTTTTCCATACCGCTATTCAAGTGCTGGCACAATGCGTAGACGGGTAAGATATAGTCATCGCCCCTGCCACAGGCAGCCTTCACCGTCAGGCTCATAAAGGCGTCACCCGAAAAATCGCCCTGACAAGCAGAAAGGATTTGAATATGACCAGCGCCGATCAGCCCACACTGCCCGAGACGAGCCTCGACATGCCGCCGAACAGTGCCGAAGGCTTGCTGCGGCTGATCACTGACGAGTACGACGGGTTGCCGCGTCAGCTCAAGCGGATCGCCAGTTATATGAGCCAGCAGAGCGACCGGATCATGGTTGACCGGATCAGTGATATCGCCCGCGAGTGCGAAGTTCACCCCTCGGCGATTGTGCGGTTCTCCCAGCGCTTCGGGTTCAGCGGCTTCAGCGAAATGCAGGCGCTGTTTCGCGAGGCGTACACGCACAAGACCACGCCGGTACAGAATTACCAGCAGCGTATCCGCAGCATGATTGCCAACAAATCGCAGAAGGCCAACGCCGGCGATCTGGCACGCGAATGCGTGAGCGCTACGCTCTCCGGGCTGGAACGTCTGAGTGCAGAACTGGACGATGATGAATTCGAAAAGGCCGTGGACCTGGTGGTCAACGCCGACAACATCTATGTCGTGGGCGTGCGCCGCTCATTCGCGGTGGCGGATTATCTGGTTTACAACCTGCAACACACCAACAAGCGTATTCATTTGATTTCCGGCCTGGGGGGCAGCTATCGCGAGCAGATGCGCAGCGTGCGCGCCAATGATCTGGTGATTGCGATCAGCTTCACGCCTTACGGCAAGGAAACCCAGCACTGCCTGCGCATCGCCCAGCATCATCAGGCCAAGACGCTGATCATCACCGACAGCAACCTGTCGCCCCTGGCCAAGCGCGCCAATTCGGTATTGCTGGTCAATGAAGGCAGTTCATTCGCCTTCCGCTCGCTGAGCGCCACCCTGTGCCTGTGCCAGGCACTGTTTATCGCAGTGGCGTACCGACTGGAGCTGAAAGTCGACGAGATACATGAACAGGTCGGGTTCGATGATTGAGAGCGGGTGCCAGACTCGATACACCGCTCTGCACGAGCAGACAAAGCGTTGATTCACGTCGCTCAGGACTTCGCCTGCTCACCCATTCGCTGCTGGTTCTTCTCGCCCATTTTCTTCGCGCGCTTCTCCAGCACCAGGTACACCACCAATGCAATGAGCAGCGGCAGCAGAAAATAGATAGCGCGGTAACCGATCAGAGCGGCCAGCAGGCTGCCCTTGGAGAACTGGTGCGCCAACAAGGTAATGAAGACTGTTTCAAGCACGCCGAGCCCCGCTGGAATATGGGTGATGACACCCGCAATACTGCTGATCAGCAGCACCCCGAGAATCGCCGGATAAAAGGCCTTGTCGGGCAGCAGCGTGTAAATCACGGCGGCCATCAACGACCAGTTCAGGGCACCCAGACTGGCCTGCATCAAGGCCTGCTTCATCGACGGCAGATTGAATTCCTGATCACGCACGGTCCAAGAGCGTTTTTTGGAAAACCGGCAGGCCAACAAGTAGGCAAAACACACGGCCAACAGTCCGAAACCGATCAGTTGCAGGGTAGTGGTGCCGATCGACCATTCTTCAGGCAATTCCAGAAAACGCATCGAAAACACAAAACCGGCCAGCAACATATAGCCCAGCCAGTTGGTAATAAGGCTAAGGCTGAGAATCCGGGTGATGGTCGAAACATCCAGTCCCAGCCGGGAATACAGCCGATAACGCAAGGCGATGCCGCCCACCCATGAACTGAGGTTGAGGTTGAACGCATAGCAGACAAACGTCACGGGCACGATCTGTTTGATCGACAATCTGTGACGGGTGTAATAGCGCGCCAGCACATCGAAGCCGCAATAAGTAGCATAACTGGCAAACGCCACAACGGCTGCGATGGCCAGCGTGCTGGCCTTGTAAGACGCCAGCGCCTGCTTCACCTCTTGCCAGTCAAGGTTCTTGACCAGCAGAAACAACAGAACCGGGACGGCAATGAAGAAAAACAGATTGAACACCCGCTTTGCCCATTTCCATTTGGCTCCCTGCGCACTTTGCGGCGCTGCACTTGCGGCCTGGGTCATGAGGTTTTCTCCTGGTCCATCTCGTGGTTATTCTGCTGCTGCTCGATCACTTTCGCTTCTGGCACCACGTCACCGGCGCGTATGGGCTTGAGGCGTACGCCGTGAACCGGGAACAAACCGGCAATCGCCGGAAAACGCCGCAGGAAAAAGAAGCTCAACACGATCATCGGCGCACGCCACCACTGGCCGCGCGCCGCGCCTTTAAGGCTCATCTGAGTGCTGTGCGCAGCAGCAAGCTCCATCAGGTGGCTCTGCAAATGATCGTTGAGTGCCCGGTCGCGAATGAACAGGTTGGCTTCCAGATTCAGCGCCAGGCTCAGCGGGTCAAGGTTACTGGAGCCCACCGTGGACCATTCCTGATCGATCAATGCAACCTTGCCGTGCAACGCGCGTTGTTTGTACTCGTGAATGACGACGCCGTCGCGCAGCAGGTAGGTATAGGTCAACCGTGAGCAGACCCGTACAAACGGCATATCTGGCTGGCCTTGCAGAATCAGCGTGACCTTGACGCCCCGTCGTGATGCATTGCGCAGCTCACGCAGAAAGCGATAGCTGGGGAAGAAATACGCATTGGCCAGCGTGATGCGTTGAGTCGCAGCGCGAATAGCCTTGAGATACTGCTCTTCGATATCGGTGCTGTGTTCGCCGTTGTCTCGCTCGGCAAGCAACATGCGGGCGTCACCGGCACGGTCCAGCTTGAGCGGTACCGGTGGCAACTTCGCCCGAACTGCCGTGCTGAGCATATTCAGCGCGCTCTGATGGATATCGCCCACAATCGGGCCGCGTACCAGAACGGCGTAGTCCTGTTTGGCAGTGAGACCGGTGTCGGTCATATGATCGACGCTGTAGTTGATGCCGCCGATAAAGCCCAGCTCGCCGTCAATCACCACCACCTTGCGATGCAGACGGCGGAACAGGTTGGTGCGCATGCCCATGAACCGCGGGCGCGGATCGAACAATTGAATCTGGATACCGGCATCGATCATGGTTTTGACGAATGTCGAACTCAGGTCCGAAGTCCCGTAATCATCCACCGTGACCACGACGTTTGCACCATTGGCTGCCGCTTCGAGCAATGCCTGCTGCAAACCCTCGCCGATGCGGTCTTCAAAGATGATGAAGGTCTCGATCAGCACCTCTTTACGCGCAGCACGTATGCACTCGAATACTCGTGCATAGAAGTCTTCGCCATTGATCAGCAACTCCACCGAGTTGCCATCGCACCACTGCCCTGCCGTATTGCTCATAAGGTCAACTCCACCGCAAGCGGTGCATGATCGGAAAGGTGAGACCACGGTCGGCTGGACAACACCTTCGGCCGATGGGAAGTCGCATTGCGGACATAGATCCGGTCCAGCCTGAGCAAAGGCCAACGGGCCGGAAAGCTCTTGGCGGGTGCGCCAAATCGCTCGACAAACACCTCGTGCAACCCGGTGTCCTTTAACAACGCATCGGCGCGCTGGCGCCAATCGTTGAAATCCCCGGCCACGATCACCGGTTCGCCTTCGGGAAGACGCGCCATTAGTTCAGTAAGCAATTTGAGCTGCTGACTCCGGTGGCTTTCACGTAGTCCCAGGTGCACACACACGGCATGCACCGGGCCAGCGTGCGGCACCTCCAGAATGCAGTGCAACAAACCTCGCTGCTCGGTGCCATGAATGGAAATGTCGAGATTTTCGTGCCGGGTGATGGGGTATTTGGACAGCAGCGCGTTACCGTGATCGCCATCCGGATACACCGCGTTGCGACCATAGGCAAAGTCGCTCCACATGCTGTCGGCAAGAAATTCGTACTGGGAAATCGTTGGCCAGTCCTTGACGCTGCGCGCATGACTCTGGTGTTCGCCATGCACTTCCTGAAGAAACACGATATCGGCCGATACAGTACGCACGGCCTCACGCAACTCCGGCAGAATGAAGCGGCGATTGAAAATGCCAAAGCCCATGTGCATGTTCATGGTCAGTACATTCAATGAAACACTGGCGGACACTGGCGTTGTCGGGCCGACAGGCGGATTGGCACTGGTCAAGACTTGCTCCCGGGTGAATATTCACGTCATATGAAGCCACCCATGCGCACAGGTTCCGTCGCGTGTCGCCCTTGCTGCGTATTTGCCATACTCAATGGCATGCCTCTACTGGCACCGCCCTACCGTTAAAAAAAATCAGGGGCGAATGAAACGCAGGGCTCCGGTCAACGGCCTAAACTGCTTACCAGGCCTGAAAAAAAGCGACAAGGAATCCAAACGTGGATGCACTGACTTCTCAACGCTACACCGCAAGAGCCAGATGGCTGCACTGGATCATGGCCATCATGATTGTGCTGGCCTATGCCCTGATTCTGAGCCGTACCCAGTTTGGCAAGGGTTCGGAATACCGCACGCTGGTAGTGCAGAGCCATTTCTGGGTCGGGATCGTGATTCTGGTAATGGCGTTTTTTCGCGTCGCCGAGCGTAGAAGACATCATCCGCCCGGCATCACGCCGCCGCTTGAAGGCGCGTTGCGGCTGGCTGCAACGCTGACCCATTACGCGCTGTATGCGTTTCTGTTTGCCCAGCCTTTACTGGGCCTGCTGACGGTAATGATTGAAAAAGGCGCGTTACCTGTTCCCCTCACCGACCTGCAGATACCTTGGCCACTGCCTACCTCCGACCGCACGGCCGAGACGTTCGAGGATGTGCACAAGCTGCTGGGCTCCATCTTTTACTACGTCATCGGCCTGCATATAGTCGCAGCGCTCTGGCATCACCTTGTGCGCAAGGACAATACCCTGAAGCGCATGCTGTAAGTCAGGAGGCTGACAGAACCCGGGCAAGGGTGGCCTTGACCTTGCCCATTCCGTCGCGCAGGGCCTGTTCGATTTCCGCCATGGTGATGACGGTGGTCGATTTGCCGGCCGCCGGGTTCACGACCAGCGCCAGACAGGCATATTCAAGCTCCAGCTCACGAGCCAGAGCGGCTTCGGGCATACCGGTCATGCCGACGATGTCGCAACCGTCGCGCTCAAGGCGGACGATTTCGGCCACCGTCTCCAGGCGCGGCCCCTGAGTACAGGCATAGACGCCACGATCGGAAAACGCGCACCCTTCAGCGGCCAGCGCCGCAATCAGCCGCGCCCGCAGCGCTTCGCTGTAGGGGTAGCTGAAGTCGATATGCGTGACTTCCTCCAGGTCATCGGCGAAGAAGGTGTGCTGGCGACCGCTGGTGTAGTCGACCAGATCATGCGGCACGCAAAAATGCCCGGTACCCATTGCCGGGTGGATACCACCCACTGCATTGACCGCCAGAATCGCTTGCGCACCAGCCTGTTTCAAGGCCCAGATGTTGGCCCGGTAGTTGACCTGGTGTGGCGGCAATCGGTGCGGGTGACCGTGGCGCGCCAGAAACATCACTTCGCGACCGGCATAATCGCCGATCTGTATTTCGCCGGAAGGTACGCCGTAAGGCGTGTTCATCGGCAAGGATTGCCGAATGTTCAGGCCTTCCAGTTGAGTCAGGCCGGTACCGCCAATAATCGCGTAAACAGTCATCGCAAATCCTTAATCGATCAGTTGGGCAGCGCGCAGCGCCTGAAGCGCGGCCTGCCAGCGCGGGTGTTGCCGATAGTCGGTGCTGGCCGATGCCTGACCACGCATGCGGGCGATGCGCGACGAAGGCTTGACCTTCAGACGCTGTGCCGCACTGAGTGCCAGTTCTGCCGCAGCACGGTCGTTGCACACCAGTCCCATGTCGCAACCCGCCGTCAGCGCCGCCTCGATACGACTGGCGGCATCACCGACCACATGGGCTCCGGCCATCGACAGATCGTCACTGAAAATAACACCGTCGAATTTCAGTTCGTCACGCAGGATGCCCTGCAACCAGCGCTTTGAAAAACCGGCTGGCTGTGAATCGACCTTCGGGTAGATCACATGGGCGGGCATGACTGCAGCGAGTTGTTGACTCAGGCGTGCAAACGGTACCAGATCGGCAGCACGAATCTGTTCAAGGCTGCGCTCGTCATTCGGGATAGCCACGTGGGAGTCGGCTTCAGCCCAGCCGTGACCGGGGAAATGCTTGCCGGTAGCCGCCATGCCAGCCGCGTTCATGCCACGAATGAACGCCCCTGCCAGCAACGCCGCACGCTCTGGGTCGCCTTCGAAAGAACGCGACCCGACGACAGCGCTGCGCTCATGATCCAGGTCCAGCACGGGGGCAAAGCTCAGGTCCAGCCCGACAGCCAGCACTTCGGTCGCCATCAGCCAGCCACATTGCTCGGCCAGCAGCACAGCATCGGGTTTGTCGGCAATGGCACGCATTGGCGGCAGACGCACAAAACCCTGACGCAGACGCTGGACCCTGCCACCCTCCTGATCCACAGCCAGCAGCAGGTCGGGGCGAATGGCGCGAATAGCCGCACTCAGCTCACGAACCTGACGTGGATGCTCGATGTTTCGGGCGAAGATGATCAAACCGCCCACTTCGGGCTGACGCAGAAACTGACGGTCTTCGCTGGTCAGCCAGGTGCCGGCGACATCGACCATCAGGGAGCCTTGCAGGCCAGAACTCATAGAAAAACCCTTACATACCAGTGCCTGTTTCCAATCCGGCATGGTGCTTGATCCTGAAGCCCGACGCAATGCGATGCGCCGCTGCATTACTCAGGTTTAAAGCGTCAGGATTAAGGCCTGAAGCGTCAGGCCTTTGCGGTCGCAGGCGCACCGCTGCTGCTTTTGCTGCGCGGCCTGAGCTGGGCGGCAATCATAGTCGGGTCACTGACGCCGGTGTCGGCACGCATGCCTGCGGCCAGAAACGGCACCATCAGGCGCATGACCTGCTCGATGGAGGTATTGACGCCGAAATCGGTCTCGGCAATCGCGCGCAAGGCCTTGATACCGGACATGCTGAACGCGGCAGCACCAAGCATGAAATGCACGCGCCAGAACAGTTCGATAGGCGGAATACGCGGGGCGGCTTCGTTGACCAGCGTCATGTAGCGACGGAACACCTTGCCGTACATGTCTTCGAGGTAGCGGCGCAGGTGGCCCTGGCTCTGACTGAAAGCAAGTCCCAGCAAGCGCATGAAGATCGACAGGTCATTACCGCTTCGCGGCTGAACGACAAGTGCCTGCTCGACGAGTATCTCCAGCAGCTCTTCCAGGCTTGGTTTGTGTTCGGGTTTTGCCTGACGCCGCTCCAGCTCGCGGTCGAGGCTTATGCAGAACGGCCCGAGAAAGCGCGAGAACACCGCCTGGATCAGCGCCTTCTTCGAACCGAAGTGATAGTTCACCGCAGCCAGATTGACCGACGCCTTGCTGGTGATAAGACGCAAGGAGGTTTCAGCGAATCCCTTTTCTGCGAACAACTGCTCGGCAGCATCAAGAATGCGTTCAACGGTTTCCGACTGTGCCATGGCTCTCTGCCTAACAAACGAACGTTTGAAACATACGTATCAGGCGACCCGCTTGTCAAGCAGACCCGTTCATTTTGTGGCCGAACAGTCACGAAAATGGATGTTAAATGACAGAAAGCAGCCCATGCAGCGCTTTTGGACAAAAGGCGTGTTATTTACCCCGAGCACCGTCTGGCAGCGAAAGTGAAAAGGATGATTGCCAACGCGCCTTCACTGTATATAATCCCAGTCACTGTATAAAAAGCCAGAGCGCCTCTCATGATCAAACTGACGCCACGCCAGGCTGAAATCCTGGGCTTCATCAAACGCTGCCTGGAAGACAACGGCTTTCCGCCGACACGTGCGGAAATCGCTCAGGAGCTGGGTTTCAAATCGCCCAACGCAGCGGAAGAACACCTGAAGGCATTGGCTCGCAAAGGCGCCATCGAAATGACCCCGGGAGCCTCACGCGGCATCCGCATACCCGGCTTCGAAGCGCGGCCGGACGACAGCAGCCTGCCGGTCATTGGCCGTGTTGCCGCTGGCGCACCGATTCTGGCCCAGCAACATATCGAAGAGTCCTGCAACATCAATCCTTCCTTCTTCCACCCCAGCGCCAATTACCTGTTGCGCGTTCACGGCATGAGCATGAAGGACGTCGGCATTCTGGACGGCGACCTGCTGGCGGTGCATACCACACGCGAAGCCCGCAACGGCCAGATTGTAGTGGCCCGGATTGGCGATGAAGTCACCGTCAAACGTTTCAAGCGTGAAGGCAGCAAGGTCTGGCTGTTGGCCGAGAACCCTGATTTCGCCCCCATCGAGGTCGATCTCAAGGATCAGGAACTGGTGATCGAAGGTTTGAGCGTCGGCGTCATTCGCCGCTAAGGAGACGTTATGCAGTTCCATCAAGCACCGCATTCACAATTGCCACTGTTCGAGGCGTTTCTGGCGCAGCCCATTGCTCCGCTGCTTGCAGATGCAGTCGAAGCACCCTGGGGAGACGACCCGGAACCCTTCAGTGAACTGTCTCTGCGCGGCGCTGCCGGGAACTGCCTTAACCTTCTGGCTCCAATTCTTAGGGAACTGAGCGAGGAAATCGATGCACGCTGGCTAACGCTGATCGCCCCACCGTCAAGCCTGACTCAGACCTGGTTGCGCGATGCAGGGCTCAACAGGGAGCGGATTTTGCTGTTGCAGCCGCGTGGCACACAATGCGTGCTGGAACTGACTCGTGAAGCACTTCGACTGGGCCGTAGCCATACGGTGGTGAGCTGGATCAGCCCGCTTGGCAGCGTGGCGCGCCAGCAATTGATCAGTGCTGCAAAAATCGGGGAAGCGCAGAGCCTGAACATCCGGCTGGGCTAACAAAGGCCCAATCGTCGATCAGTGCAGAACGTGGGGTACGTCATCCTTTTCGATCTCGCCTTCTGCCAGACGACCAGCCATCTGCACACCCACGCTCAACATGGCTTTGGCGACTTCAACATGCTGACCTTGCATGAACGCTTTGGCATCGGCAGAAAAATCAAGCGTTACCAGAGAGCCCTCATCATCGGCACGACGCAGTTCGATGCGCCCGTCAGGCAGTTCGACAATTTCCAGGAAAGAGGTAGGCATTACAGTTACTCCGCAAGAGGCGGGCATTGTAACAGCCTGCCAGCCTGCACTTCATTGGTTTTCAGCACTCGCTCAGGCCTTCACGAAAACGGATGGCCAACCCTTTGAGTTGCTGACGCCAGTTTTCAAGCTCTTCACGTGTCAGTTCAGACTCCGGCTCAGCGTCCAGGTTCACAGCCTGTATCATCGGCTGCGTGACATCACCCTTGAGCTTTTTCGGCGCACGAGGCGGCTCGTACAATGCGTTATAGGCCGCGAGCAACTGCGCTAGCCATGTCTGGCGATTCTGCGCCAGTTCCACCAGCTCGGCCATCTCGGGAATGGCAATGGCGTCAAGCACTTCCTGAGTCAGTAATTCTTCCGCACGACGCGTGCCGGCTTGCGGCAAGCGGTAGAACCCCGCTATCTCGTGACACAAGCCCAGCAGCGCGCCATACAGGTGAAACAGCGCTGACTCACGCTCGGCCTGCAGCAACGCAGGGGCGTTGACCGCCTGCCCCTTCTCCGCCTTTCCCAGCGCTTCGAGCGCGAGCCCTGCGAAATAGATCTTCTGGTTGGTACGGGTATAGAGTTCATGAGCCATGGCGAGTCGCTCCACAACGATGGGATAGTGAACAGCATAGCCTGTAGCGTCACGACAGTCTGGCGACACAGGCTCGCGCCTGTCGAAAACAGCGCCCGGGCCCTTCGACTCGGGCGCTTGCGATCAGCGCTTGTCTTCGACCTTCCAGGCGCTGCCGTCGTAGAACGCACGCCAGCCTGTAGGCTTGCCCTCTACTTCGGTCTGGACATACTGCTCTTTGGTCTTGCGACTGTAGCGGATCACTGCCGGACGACCATCCGGGTCCTTCTTAGGCGCTTCACAAAGAAAATGATACTTGGGATCGATTTCGTCCTTGTGCGGCGCGATCTCGATGACCAGCGGTGCGCGGGTCTCACGGTTCTTCGGGAACTGGCTGGCAGCCAGGAACAGACCCGAAGCGCCGTCACGCAGTATGTAGGTATCGTCGACCTTGTCGCACTTGAGCTCCGGCATCTTCACCGGGTCCATTTTAGGCGGTGCCGCGTCGCCGCTTTTCAGCAACTTGCGGGTATTCTTGCACTCGGGATTGGTGCAGCCAAAGAACTTGCCGAAACGACCGGTCTTGAGCTGCATCTCGCTGCCGCACTTGTCACACTCCAGGCTCGGGCCTTCGTAGCCCTTGATCCGGTAAGTGCCTTCCTCGATCTCATACCCCGTGCAGTCCGGGTTGTTGCCGCAAATGTGCAGCTTGTGCTTTTCGTCGAGCAGATACGCGTCCATTGCCGTACTGCAGATCGGGCAGCGATGCTTGCCGCGCAGCACCCGCGACTCGGACTCGCCTTCATCGTCGTCGGCAATCTCATCGCCGGGAGTCAGATTGACAGTCGCCTTGCAACGCTCCTTGGGTGGCAGGCTGTAGCCGGAACAACCCAGAAACACACCCGTAGAGGCAGTGCGGATCTGCATCGGCCGACCGCACACCTTGCAAGGGATATCGGTCATCACTGGCTGGTTGGCACGCATGCCGCCATCAGCGGCCTCGGCCACGTCGAGCTTTTTGCGGAAATCGCCGTAGAACTCGTCCAGGACGTTCTTCCAGTCGCGCTCACCCTGAGCAACGTCATCGAGGTTTTCTTCCATCCCGGCGGTGAAGCCGTAGTCCATCAGGTTGGAAAAGCTTTCGGACAGACGTCCGGTGACAATGTCGCCCATCTTTTCCGAGTAGAAGCGGCGGTTGTGCAACGCCACGTAGCCACGGTCCTGGATGGTCGAAATGATCGCCGCATAAGTCGACGGGCGGCCAATGCCACGTTTTTCCATCTCCTTGACCAGGCTCGCTTCCGAGTAACGCGCAGGCGGCTTGGTGAAGTGCTGGCTCGGGTCGAGCTTGTTCAGCTTCAAGGATTCGCCCTGCGCCATGTCCGGCAGAACGTCATCGTCGCCCGGCTTGGCCATCTGCGGCAAGGCACGGGTGTAACCATCGAACTTGAGAATACGGCCCTTGGCACGCAGTTCGAAATCGCTCGCGGCGACCGTAACGGTGGTCGACAGGTATTGGGCCGGCAGCATCTGGCAGGCGACGAACTGACGCCAGATCAACTCGTAAAGCCGCTCGGCGTCACGCTCCATCCCTGCCAGCTTGGTCGGGTGGGTGTTGACGTCGGAGGGTCGAATCGCTTCGTGAGCCTCTTGTGCGCCCTCCTTGCTGCTGTAGACGTTGGGTGCCTCTGGCAGGTACTTCTTGCCGAACTCGGTTTCGATATAGTCACGCGCCATGCTCACCGCGTCCGCCGACAGGTTGGTCGAGTCGGTACGCATATAGGTGATGTAGCCTGCCTCATACAAGCGCTGAGCCATCATCATGGTCTTCTTTACGCCGAAGCCCAGACGATTGCTCGCCGCCTGCTGCAGAGTCGAGGTAATGAACGGTGCCGAAGGCTTGCTGCTGGTCGGCTTGTCTTCACGCTTGACGATGCTGTAGCTGGACGCCTTGAGCTTTGCAAGGGCCGCCATAGCCTGGGTTTCGTTCAACGGCTTGAACGCTTCACCGTTTTCACGAGCCACTTCGAAACGCACGTTGGCACCCTTGGCAGTGCCCAGGTCGGCGTGGATTTCCCAGTACTCTTCAGGGTTGAACGCGCGTATTTCACGCTCGCGCTCCACCACCAGCTTTACCGCAACCGACTGCACCCGCCCGGCAGAAAGGCCACGGGCAACTTTCTGCCAGAGCAGCGGCGAGACCATGTAGCCCACAACGCGGTCAAGAAACCGACGCGCCTGCTGAGCGTTGACTCGTGCAATGTCCAGCTCGCCAGGCCTGGAAAACGCTTCCTGGATGGCTTTCTTGGTGATTTCGTTGAACACCACGCGCTTGTATCGACTGTCATCCCCACCGATGGCTTCGCGCAGGTGCCAGGCGATGGCCTCCCCTTCGCGGTCCAAGTCCGTCGCGAGATAGATGGTGTCGGCATCCTTGGCGAGCTTGCGCAGCTCTTCAATGACCTTTTCCTTGCCCGGAAGGATCTCGTACTTGGCTTTCCAGCCGTGTTCCGGGTCGACTCCCATGCGCGAGACCAGCTGGCGCTGCGCCTTTTCTTTCGGCGTCAGTACCGGGCCTTCGCCCGCAGCAGCCTTGCCCCGCTTGACGGCAGGATCCTTTGCGGCACTCGCCGAACCGCTGGTGGGCAGGTCTCGGATATGGCCGATACTCGACTTCACCACGTACTGGTTACCCAAATACTTGTTGATGGTCTTGGCCTTAGCCGGGGATTCCACGATGACCAGCGATTTGCCCATGGATCAGAAGATTCCTGAATAACTAGATGAAAGACAGTGAGGAGCTTGTAAAGGCCACGCTATATATAGTGGCTACAAGGTGAGGTCAAGCACAGCCTGTTGTGCAATTCCCTCTCACGTTCGTGAAAACAGGCTGGCTTCAGCCTCAACCAGAGCAAAGCGCGGGACGTGCTCGCCGTCAACCTCGACAGTCTCCAGAAACATGCTCAAGGGGCGCACCCACATCCCGAAATCGCCGTAGAGAGCCTGATAGAACACGACTTCCTCTTCGGTTTCGGAATGCCTGGCAACACTGAAAACCCGATACTGCGGGCCTTTGTAATGGCGATAGAGCCCTGGTTGCAGATGCATGCTGCGGTCCTCTTGTAACACGTTCAAAAAAATTCGCTGAAAAACCATTTTTCAAAAAACAAAAGCCGGGGCACCAAGCCCCGGCTCGCATCACACACAGGAATCAGACGCGTTCGAAAACGGTCGCGATGCCCTGCCCCAGACCAATACACATGGTGGCCACGCCGAAGGTGCCGCCGTTTTGCTTCATGACATTGAGCAAAGTGCCGGAGATGCGCGCACCGGAACACCCGAACGGATGACCCAGAGCGATGGCGCCGCCGTGCAGGTTAACCTTCTCGTTCATCTTGTCGAGCACTTTCAAATCTTTCAGCACCGGCAAGGCCTGTGCAGCGAAGGCTTCGTTAAGCTCGAAGAAGTCGATATCGGCAATCGTCAGACCGGCGCGCTTGAGCGCCTTCTGGGTCGCCGGGACCGGGCCATAGCCCATGATCGCAGGGTCGACACCGGCCACCGCCATCGAGCGGATCACCGCCAGAGGCTGGATGCCAAGGTCCTGGGCACGCTGGGCCGACATGACGATCATGCACGACGCGCCATCGGTGATCTGCGAAGAAGTACCTGCAGTCACGGTGCCGCCCTTTGGATTGAACGCCGGCTTGAGAGCCGCAAGACTTTCCAGGGTGGTGTCCGGACGAATGGTCTCATCGTAGTCGAAGACCTTGAGGAAACCGTTTTCGTCATAGCCCTGCATCGGGATGATCTCGTCCTTGAACTTGCCTTCCAGCGTTGCCTTGTGGGCCAACTGGTGGGAGCGCAAGCCGAAGGCATCCTGCTGTTCGCGAGTGATGCCATGCATCTTGCCAAGCATTTCAGCGGTCAGGCCCATCATTCCGGACGCCTTGGCGGCATGCAGGGACATATGCGGGTTCGGGTCCACGCCATGCATCATGCTCACATGGCCCATGTGTTCCACGCCACCGATGACGAATACATCACCGTTGTTGGTCATGATTGCCTGCGCAGCGGTGTGCAGCGCGCTCATGGACGAACCACAGAGACGGCTCACCGTCTGGGCGGCGGAGGTGTGCGGGATCTGGGTCAGCAACGACGCCATGCGCGCGATGTTCCAGCCCTGCTCCAGTGTCTGGTTGACACAGCCCCAGATCACATCCTCGACTTCGGCCGGGTCAATCTTGTTGTTGCGTTCGAGCAGCTTGCTGATCAAATGCGCGGACATGTCCTCGGCGCGGGTGTTGCGGTGCATGCCGCCCTTGGAGCGGCCCATCGGAGTACGACCGAAGTCGACAATCACGACGTCTCTTGGATTAAGGCTCATTCGTTCATTCCTCGGAAGACGCTTGACCGAAGAAGCTCTGGCCATTTGAGGCCATCTCACGCAGCTTCGCGGTCGGTTGATACAGGGCACCCAGCTCGGCGTAGCGGTCAGCCAGGGCAACGAATTCGGCAACACCGATGGAATCGATATAGCGCAGCGCACCGCCACGGAATGGAGGGAAACCAATACCGTAGATCAGGCCCATGTCGGCTTCGGCAGCGGTTTCGACAATGCCGTCTTCCAGGCAGCGAACCGTTTCAAGGCACAATGGAATCATCATCCAGTTGATGATGTCCTCATCGGTCACTTCACGCTGCTCGTAGACAATCGGCTTGAGCACATCCAGCACAGCCGGGTCATTGACCTTTTTGGGCTTGCCCTTCTTGTCTGTCTCGTAGGCATAGAAGCCCTTGCCGTTCTTCTGCCCCAGGCGATTAGCCTCGTACAACGCGTCGATCGCGGAGCGACGGCCGTCTTTCATGCGGTCAGGAAAACCTTCGGCCATGACATCACGGCCATGGTGGCCTGTGTCGATACCGACAACGTCCATCAGGTAGGCAGGTCCCATCGGCCAGCCGAATTTCTCCATGACCTTGTCGATGCGCACGAAATCCACGCCGGCGCTGACCAGTCTGGCGAAACCACCGAAATATGGGAACAGTACGCGATTGACCAGGAAGCCTGGGCAGTCGTTGACTACAATCGGGTTCTTGCCCATCTTCTTGGCGTAGGCAACGGTCGTGGCGACCGCTTCTTCGCTGGACTTCTCGCCACGGATCACTTCCACCAGCGGCATCATGTGCACCGGATTGAAGAAGTGCATGCCGACGAAGTTTTCAGGGCGCTTGAGGGCCTGAGCCAACAGACTGATCGAAATGGTCGACGTATTGGAGGCCAGAATAGTATTTTCACCTACGTTGGCTTCGACTTCGGCCAGTACCGCCTGCTTGACCTTAGGATTCTCGACAACCGCTTCGACCACCAGGTCGACATTGCCGAAATCGCCGTAGGACAGCGTAGGACGAATCGCGTTAAGCGCCTCGGCCATCTTCGCCGCAGTGAGGCGACCTTTTTCCAGACGGCCACCCAGCAGTTTGGAGGCCTCGTTCAGACCCAGTTGAATGGCTTCTTCGCGGATATCCTTCATCAGGATCGGCGTGCCCTTGACCGCCGACTGATAAGCTATACCACCGCCCATGATACCGGCGCCCAGCACGGCGGCCTGCTTCACATCCCTGGCAACCTGATCGTAGCCCTTGGCTTTCTTTTTCAGTTCCTGATCGTTCAGAAAAAGGCCGATAAGGCTCTGCGCAGCAGAGGTCTTGGCCATCTTCACGAAACCGGCAGCTTCGATTTCCAGCGCCTTGTCGCGACCAAAGTTGGCCGCCTTCTGAATGGTCTTGATGGCTTCGACCGGTGCCGGATAGTTGGGTCCGGCCTGACCGGCGACGAAACCCTTGGCGGTTTCAAAAGCCATCATCTGCTCGATGGCATTGAGCTTGAGCTTGTCCAGCTTGGGCTGGCGCTTGGCCTTGTAGTCGAACTCGCCGGAAACTGCGCGCTGGATCAGGTCAAGCGCGGCTGCCTGGAGCTTTTCGGGCGCAACTACCGCATCGACGGCACCGACCTTCAGTGCGTCTTCTGCGGAGTTTTCCTTACCTGACGCGATCCACTCGATTGCGTTGTCGGCACCGATGATACGCGGCAGGCGTACAGTGCCGCCGAACCCCGGGTACAAGCCCAGTTTGACTTCGGGCAGACCGATACGAGCGCTGCTGGCGATGACCCGGTAGTCTGCGGCCAGGCACATTTCCAGACCACCACCCAGCGCAATACCATTGATCGCCACGACAGTCGGCACGCCCAGGTCTTCAAAATCACTGAAAATCCTGTTGGCTTCGAGATTGCCCGCGACCAGTTCAGCTTCCGGCAACTTGAAGTTGTCGACGAACTCGGTGATGTCGGCTCCGACGATGAATCCGTCCTTGCCACTGGTGACAATAACGCCCTTGACGGAAGCGTCGGCCTTGAGTGCATCGACGGCCTGACGCAGTTCATTGAGGGTGAGACGGTTGAACTTGTTGACGGACTCACCCTTGAGGTCGAAATTCAATTCGACGATGCCACTTTCAAGAGCCTTAACCGTGATGGCTTTACCTTCGTAAATCATCAACTGATCTCCACAATATGGAAGCTGAACAATACCCGCCGGACATTGATGTCAGACGGGGCTACGACGTCGCCGTCGATGAACACGCCAAATCACACGTTTACCCGCCGCGACGTGGTAGTCAGGATTCTGTCAGAGCTTTCTGACGACCAAACGATCATTTCATACGCCCGTTTGATTTGGGTACGCACACCTTCGGACATAACCGTGAGATTGTCAATTCGACAAAACACTCAGAAATCTTCGTTTTCGCACGAATATGCGGGCGCTCCATAATGCCCACGACTGGCCGCGATCCGCCATCATTCGCAGGAATGATAATGACCTTACGCAGGGCTGCAGCCGCTCCTGAAAACATCAGGCACAGCGTCATGCCCCTGGAAAAATCAGGCTTGAACGCACCGCCTGAGGGCACGCGCAAAAAATATTTGCAGGAATCGCGACAAAAAGGAGCAAAAGGGCTAGAGTCGCAGCACTGCGCCACAAGAGGCTCGCAATGCAGCTGATTTGCGGGTGCGCAACAGCGGAAGCCGACATGGCGGCGAAAGCCTGTCGGCACGCGACGAATTATCGGCCTGCCTGGCCAACCCCGGCCCGATGTTGTTATCGGGCTTTTTAATGCCTGCGATTCAAGTTCTGCCGGTCGGTTTCAGGCCAGCGCCTTGAGCACCGTATCAATACGCTGCAACACTTCCGCCTCGCCCCGCTCCGCCCAGTACACGGCAATCATCTGTCCGTCAGCCTCGACCTTGTAGGCATCTGCGGGCAGCGTCCCCAGATGAGGCAACAGTTTCGTATCTTCACAGACCTCGCGCCAGCGATTGCGCCAGACACCCGGCTCGCTTTGCCAGTACGCCCAGGCATCCGCGTGCGAACCCAGACGCGGCCGATGGTATTGGGCACAAGGGCTGGGCGGCTCCTTCTTCAGCCAGTGCGGCCACTCCTGTGGAGCCAGCTGCATGCCCATGCCCAGACGTCGCGCCTCCATACGCAGCGCCATTCTGCCGCTCTGATGGCGCGACGAGCGCAACCACACCAACGGGCTCAGCATTACACCAATGATTGACAGGACTATCCAGACCGTCATATTTCTTGCCCCCACCCGATCTCAGGCATCTCACAACACTTTTGAAAACAATGAGTTGCACAAGGGTCTGCCCAGATGCAAACGAAAGAGCCATACTCCCACCATCGCAATTCTCCCGGAGGACACCCTCATGCCATACGAACACATTCTGGTTGCCATTGACCTCACCGATGAGTGTGACCCGGTCATCCGTCGCGCCAGCTTGCTGGCAACGGCCAGCGAAGCAAAATTGTCGGTCGTGCACATCGTCGAACCGATCGCAATGGCGTTCGGTGGCGACGTCCCCATGGACCTTTCGCAACTGCAGCAGCAACAGATCGATCAGGCCAGAGAAAAGCTCGGGAAGCTGAAGCTCAAGTATCCTCAGCTGGAAAACAGCGAAAGCCACATGGTTTTCGGCCAGCCACGCCAGGAAATCCACAAGCTGGCGAAGAGCGAGGCTTGCGACCTGATCGTTGTCGGCAGTCACGGCCGTCATGGGCTGGCCCTGCTGCTCGGTTCGACCGCCAACGACGTTCTGCATGGTGCGCCGTGCGATGTGCTGGCGGTGAGCCTGAAGAAACCCGAGTAATCCGACCAGGTACAACGAAAAGCCCGGTCACCCGGGCTTTTCTGCATGACACGGACTCTCAGTGCGATTACTCGTCCAGTTCAGCCCAACGCTCCAGGAGCTTGTCCAGCTCGGCCTGCAGGTTTTCCAACTGCGCCAGCACTGCTGCGGTCTGCTCGGCTGAACGCTGATAAAAGCCCGGCTCGGCCATTTCCGCGTTCAGGGCAGCCATCTTGCCTTCGACCTCATCGATCTGCCCTGGCAACGCCTCCAGCTCACGCTGAAGCTTGTAGCTGAGCTTCTTCTTCGCGACCGGCATGTCCTGAGCGGCAACCGGTGCAGCCTGCACCACAGCGCTGGCCAGCTCGGCCTTGCCGGACTTGGTGTCGGCAACGCCCAGCAGACGCGGCGAACCGCCCTGACGCAACCAGTCCTGATAACCGCCCACGTATTCGCGAACCTTGCCTTCACCCTCGAATACCAGGGTACTGGTGACGACGTTGTCGAGGAATGCCCGGTCGTGACTGACCATCAGCACGGTGCCCTTGAACGTCAGCAGCACCTCTTCAAGCAGTTCCAGGGTTTCCACGTCCAGGTCGTTGGTCGGTTCGTCGAGCACCAGCAGGTTGGCTGGCTTGCTGAACAGCTTGGCCAGCAACAAACGGGCACGCTCACCACCCGACAGCGCCTTGACCGGGGTGCGGGCACGCTGCGGACTGAACAGGAAGTCGCCAAGGTAGCTCAGAACATGACGGCTCTGGCCATCGATGTCGATGAAATCACGCCCCTCGGCAACGTTGTCGATCACGGTCTTTTCCAGATCGAGCTGGTGACGCAACTGGTCGAAATAGGCGACATCCAGACGCGTGCCAACTTCTACCTTGCCGCTGGTCGGTTGCAGGTTGTCGAGCATCAGCTTGAGCAGCGTGGTCTTGCCAGTGCCGTTGGCACCCAGCAGGCCGATACGGTCTTCGCGCTGCAGGACCATGGAAAAATCCTTGATCAGGGTCGGCCCGCCCGGATGGGCAAAGCTGACGTTATCGAGGACCATGACCTGCTTGCCGGATTTCTCGGCAGTATCGAGCTGGATATTGGCCTTGCCGGTGCGCTCGCGGCGCTCGCTGCGCTCTACACGCAGCTCCTTGAGGGCACGCACGCGGCCTTCGTTGCGGGTACGACGCGCCTTGATGCCCTGACGGATCCAGACTTCTTCCTGAGCCAGGCGCTTGTCGAAAAGTGCGTTGGAGGTCTCTTCGGCGGCCAGTGCGGCTTCCTTGTGGACGAGGAAGCTGGCGTAATCGCCGTCCCAGTCGATCAGGCCACCACGGTCCAGCTCGAGAATGCGGGTCGCAAGGTTTTGCAGGAATGCCCGGTCGTGCGTAATGAACAGCACTGCACCCTGAAAATCCTTGAGGGCTTCTTCAAGCCAGGCAATGGCACCGATGTCCAGGTGGTTGGTCGGCTCGTCCAGCAGCAGCAGGTCTGGCTCGGAAACCAGCGCCTGGGCCAGCAGGACACGGCGACGCCAGCCACCGGACAACTCGGCAAGGGTCTTGTCGGCAGGCAACTGCAACCGGCTGAGCGTACTTTCGACCAGTTGCTGCAAGCGCCAGCCATCGCGGGCTTCGAGGTCTTGCTGAACATGCATCAGCTTGTTCAGGTCCTCCTCGGTGACGCAATTCTGCGCCAGGTGGTGGTACTCGGCCAGCAAGGCACCGACGCCATCCAGGCCTTCGGCTACCACGTCGAATACGGTCCGTCCGTCGGCTACCGGCAATTCCTGGGGCAACTCGCCAATCTTGAGGCCGGGTGCACGCCAGACAGCCCCGTCATCAGGCTTCTGAACGCCTTTGACCAGCTTCAACATGCTGGACTTGCCTGTACCGTTACGGCCGATGATGCACACCCGCTCACCACGGGCGATCTGCCAGGACACCTTGTCCAATAACGGCATCGCGCCGAAAGCAAGGGACACATCGCTGAATTTGAGCAGGGTCATGAGCTTCTCCAAAAACCGGGCGCGCATTCTACCTGAGATAACACGCGGATGTCGGGAATCGTGGCACCCGTAACAACTTCCACACAGCCTTCACAACCGACAATTATTTCCATATGAGACAAGCTCGTCGGCAATGCTTTCACCATGAGCTGGCAAAAGGCTAAGCTAGCGATACTTTTCACGACTCATCTGCTCGGAAGTCTCATGCGCAGTCGTTTGTTCAGCTTTTTATCGTGCCTGCTCCTCTCCACCACCGCCGTTCAGACTGCTCATGCGGCAGACCTCAACCAACAACGCAAGTATTACGACGAAGCAAAGCGTGCGCTGGCCAAGGGCGACTCGGGCCCGTATCAGATGTACAGCACGGCGCTGGCTGATTACCCGCTGGAGCCTTACCTCGAATACGACGAGCTGACAGCTCGCCTGAAGACCGCGAGCAATGCAGAAATCGAGAAGTTTCTTGCCGAACATGGTGATCTGCCCCAGGCCAACTGGATGAAGCTGCGTTGGTTGCGCTGGCTGGCAGAGCGCGGTGACTGGCAACCGTTCGTCAAGTACTACGACCCGAAGATGAATTTCGTCGAACTTGACTGCCTGTACGGCCAGTACCAGTTGAATAACAACAAGCGCGCCGAGGGCTACGCCAGCGCGGAAAAACTATGGATGACCGGCAAGACGCTGCCAGCCGCCTGTGACGGGTTTTTCGCACAATGGGCAGCCGCCGGCCAGTTGACCGAGCAGAAGCGCTGGCAGCGGGCCAAGCTCGCCGCTCAGGCGCGCAACTACAGCCTGGCCAGCACGCTGGTCAACAGCCTCAACTCGCTGGCACCGCAGGGACGCCTGCTACTGGCTGTCGCCCAGAAGCCTGAAATGGTCAACAACCCCGGGCAGTTCGCACCGGTGGATGAAGCCATGTCCGATGTAGTCGGCCTTGGCTTGCGCAGACTGGCCAAGGAGGATCCGCAAAAAGCCCTGTCGATGCTCGACGGCTACGCGGCAACGATGCACTTCTCCCGCGAGGAGCAGGTGGAAATTGCCAAGGAGATCGGCCTGACCCTGGCGCGCCGCTACGATGACCGCGCGCTGGAGGTCATGACCCGGTACGACCCCGAACTGCGCGACAACACCGTTACCGAGTGGCGCATGCGTCTGCTGCTGCGTCTGGGCCGCTGGGAGGACGCCTACGAACTGGCGCGTCGACTGCCCAAGGACCTTGCTGCAACCAATCGCTGGCGTTACTGGGAAGCCCGCTCGCTGGAACTGGCTCAACCGAACAGCCCGTTGATTGCCGCCCTGTACAAGGATGTTGCCAAAGAGCGCGATTTCTACGGATTTCTGGCCGCCGACCGCACGCAGAGCCCTTATCAACTCAATAACAAGCCGCTGGTACTCAGTCAGGCGCTGATCAACAAGGTGCGTAATACCCCCGGCGTACGTCGTGCACTGGAGTTTCATGATCGCGGGGAGATTGTCGACGGGCGTCGTGAGTGGTATCACGTGAGCCGCTTGTTCAATCGTGACGAGATGGTTGCCCAGGCCAAACTGGCCTATGACCTGAAATGGTACTTCCCAGCCATTCGCACGATCAGCCAGGCCCAATACTGGGATGATCTGGACATACGTTTCCCGATGGCGCATCGCGACACACTGGTTCGCGAAGCCAAGGTACGCGGCCTGCACTCGAGCTGGGTGTTCGCCATCACACGTCAGGAAAGCGCCTTCATGGATGACGCGCGCTCGGGCGTCGGCGCCAGCGGCCTGATGCAACTGATGCCTGCCACCGCCAAGGAAACTGCCCGCAAGTTCAGCATCCCGCTGGCCTCGCCGCAGCAGGTGCTGGACCCGGATACCAACATCCAGCTGGGTGCCGCCTATCTGAGTTCGGTGCACGCCCAGTTCAACGGCAATCGTGTGCTTGCCTCGGCGGCCTATAACGCAGGGCCAGGACGCGTACGGCAATGGCTCAGAGGTGCCAACCACCTGGCCTTCGATGTCTGGGTCGAGAGCATTCCGTTCGATGAAACCCGTCAGTACGTACAGAACGTGTTGTCATATTCGGTGATCTACGGCCAGAAGCTCAACTCACCTCAACCGCTGGTAGATTGGCACGAGCGGTTCTTCGACGACCTGTGATCCGTCGCCAGGCGTGCTCCGCAGAGCACTCCTGGCGCCAGACGCCTTCTATTCCAGCACTTCGACCGTCATACCCGTTTCAAGCTCACCCAACCCGAGGTTGATCACATTCTGACCAAACAGAACATTGCCCTCTACTTCCCGATAGGTCTTGAGTGTAGCGAAAGGCTCGCGATCCGGACTGCGCTCGCCGGTGGCCGGGTCGACAGTGGTCAGGATGCAGCGCGCGCAAGGCTTGAGCAGCTGGAACTCGATGTTGCCAATGCGAATGCGCTTCCAGCCATCCTCGGCAAAGGCCTCAGCCCCTTCGATCACCAGATTGGGCCTGAAGCGCAGCATCTCCAATGGCCTGCCCAGACGCCCTGACAGATCGTCGAGCGAGCCCTGCCCGATCAACAACAACGGAAAACCGTCGGCGAAATTCACGTGACCTTCATCGTGACCGTGACCGCCAGGCATCCGGCGTGCCCGCTCGACAGGCATATACACCATGCGCGTGGGCTTGCCGATAAAACGGCTTACCCATCGAGCAGCCACGTCGCCGGCGTCCGGCACCTGCAACGAGTCTCGCCAGACTGTCACACCCCGCAGGTTCGAGTCGACATCCAGAGGAATCGCCACATCCAGAGGCTCGAAACCGGGAGCCGACAGGGTCACGCCGCCACTGGGATTCCACAACACGGACAATCGGGACATGTGCGGCAGGGCTCGCTGGGTAAGGAACCGGCCATTGCTTTCATCGACCAGCATCCAGCGTCGATCCCCCTCCAGCCCCAACCGGTCAAACGACGCACGCTGCATGGTCTCCGGCTTACAGGACTTGAGAGGGTAACGATAGAGCGAGCTGAGACGTAACATGGGAGCCGGTTCCTTTGATGGCTGGATAAGCGTTGATGCAGACATCAAAGCTTATCCGAAGCCGGAGCGGCAGGCATCCGCGATCAGCGACCGCGTGAAATATCAGCCAATCATCAAAAGACGTTCACGTACCACTTCAACCAGCTTGTCGGGCTGGAATTTGGAGAGGAAGTTGTCGCAACCGACCTTCTTGACCATCGATTCGTTGAAGCTGCCGGACAACGAGGTGTGCAGAACGATGTAAAGACTGCGCAGACGCGGGTCGTTGCGGATTTCAGTGGTCAGGCGGTAACCGTCCATTTCCGGCATTTCGGCATCGGTGAATACCATCAGCAGCTTTTCATGAACGTTCTCACCTGCGTCCGCCCAGGCCTTGAGCATGTTCAGCGCCTTGAGACCATCGCTCGCCACATGCAGCTTGAGACCCAATTGCGACAGCGTGTCGCGCAACTGCGCCAGTGCCACCTTGGAGTCGTCGACCAGCAACACCTCTCGACCGCGGGCATTTTCCAGCACCGGGTCCTCAAGCTTCTCACGGGACACCTTGGCGTTGTACGGCACGATCTCGGCGAGCACTTTTTCAACGTCGATGATTTCTACCAGTTGGTCATCGACCTTGCTGATGGCGGTCAGATAATGCTGGCGGCCGGCGCTGGCCGGCGGCGGCATGATTGCATCCCAGTTCATGTTGACGATGCGGTCCACACCGCCGACCAGAAAGGCCTGAACCGAGCGATTGTACTCGGTGACAATGATGGTACTGCCGGGGCCCGGGACCAGCGGCCGCATGCCGATAGCCTGGGAAAGATCGATTACCGGAAGGGTCTGGCCACGCAGATTGACTACGCCACACACGAACGAGTGACGTTGCGGCATGAGGGTCAGCTTGGGTAGCTGCAATACTTCCTGGACCTTGAACACGTTGATCGCGAACAATTGCCGACCGGCAAGGCGAAACATGAGGATTTCCAGGCGATTCTCGCCCACCAGTTGTGTGCGCTGATCTACTGTGTCGAGAATGCCTGCCATTATGAGCTCCTGAAGCAATGGTCACGATGAGTCTGTTGAGCCTGTATCGGCTGAAACCAGCCGGACCTTAATGGCGATGAAAGGCCATTCCCAATCATTGATGTCACTTTACCATCATGCTTTACTGGTGTCGCTTTCCAGTCAGACAAATACGACGAAGGCCTGATCAGGGAGGCGCGCAGGCACAGCGCCTTTCTGAAGCAGCTTTCAAAAAACCTGCTAAAAGTCAATCGGGGATAACCTGATATGATCAACATCTAATTGCCACTATTGTGACGCCATTCTCAATACAAGAATGGGGTCCGGTTCGTGCTCGCTTTCCAATCCTTGCAGTCGAGCGGCGCTGGCAACATTCAGAAACGCCCTACATACTTTCGTTTGAAATCGACATTAACTGTCAGCCATTCGCCGCGGGCGGAAGTTCGCTATCCATGATCAGTGGAGACAAAGGATGCTGAGCAACAATGATTGGCAGCATAAGCATGACGAGTTCCTGAGCACCTCTCAGGCACTTCTGCACAAGTCGGAAGAATGTCTTTCGCACCTTGAGTTGATCCCCAACGACGAGGACGCCACCGGCTGCCTTCTGACGACCTTGCGCACGCTGGCACAGGAAGCGGAAGCCGCGCCTGTGCCCTGCATTGCCGATTTTTCACGCCAGCTGTGTCAACTGCTGAAGACCGGCAGTCAGGCCAGCGAACTCTCCCGGGAAACCCTGCTGACAGTCAAACACTGCCTGATGCTGATGTCCTGGCAGGTCGAGCTTCTTGACCCGCAAACGGGGGAGTTGACGATGGACAATAACGAACAGCTGGAACTGCTGGAAAAGCTGGCCAGCGTTTCGTCGCAATCATGCGTGGCCAAGGATGCAACCCAGCGATAACGTTCAATCACTGGCAATCACTGGATGTAGCATTGCAGGTTCACTGGGGTGGTGTTGTCACGTCAGTGTTTTCCGTCCATTGTCTTCATTGCTTTCAAAACCGTTTTAAAGTTTGAACCGGGATTGCACGCATAAGCGGTCCCATTTACACAAGAAGCCACAATGACCTGCAATCTGTTACTGGTCGACGACCACTCCCTGATCAGAGCCGGTGTGCGAGCGCTGGTTGCAGACATGCCAGGCTACGCGATTCTCGGCGAAGCGGCTGACGGTGCGCAGTTGTCGAGTCTGGCGCAGAGGCTCAAACCCGACATCATTCTGCTCGACATCTGGATGAAGAGCGTCGATGGGCTTGAGGCGCTCGAGCACCTGTTGACCGTGCTACCCCATTGCAAGGTCTTGATCCTGTCCATGCACACCGATCCGGACATGATCATGCGTGCGCTGGACATCGGAGCCCGCGGCTATCTGCTCAAGGACACCACCGCTACCGAGCTGGAACAGGCACTGGAAGCACTGCGCAATAACGAACGCTACCTGAGCCCGGCCATCGCCCATACGGTAATCGAGCGCGCCCTGCGCGGCACCCGCTCAGACAGAGCCCGGGCGGCAAAGGAGCGGTATAACCTGACGGCTCGCCAGCTGGAAATCCTGCGCCTGATCGTACGCGGCAAATCCACGCGTGAAATCGCCGACGGGCTGGGGCTCAGTATCAAGACCGTCGAAACGCACCGCTCCCAGATCATGAAGCGGCTGCAGATTTTTGACGTCGCCGGGCTGGTACTGTTTTGCGTCCGCGAACGAATCATCAGCCTGGATGATTGAGCATCGGCGCACGGCCCAGCACAGGTGAGTCCGCCGGCAAATGCACTTGCAGCGCCCCCGGTCGTGCCTCGAACCGAAGGTCTTCACCCGATAACGGTTCACCATCCAGATTGATATCCAGCCCTTGCGCCGACTTGAGCTCTACCCAGGGCAGACGTGCGCGGATAAACATGTTGTCGATCCCCAGCCCGCCCTCCAGCAGGCTTCTGAGCGTGCCGACCACTTCCTGAGGCGCTGGCAGGATGCTGATGTCCAGCAGGCCATCATCGGCCAGTGCGGTCGGACACAACTCGTGGCCACCGCCAGCCTGTCGGCCGTTGCCAATACCCAGCGCCAGGAGATCGCCACGCCAGTGGAAATCCGGGCCGGTAAGTTCGCCGTGGGCAGCGTGCAGCTCGCTGAACCTTGTCAGACCTGTAAACAGATAGGCCGCGCCGCCCAGTACCTTTTTCAGGTCTTCGGAGGTGTTGGCCGTCACCTGACTGCCAAAGCCACCGGTGGCCATATTGAGGAACAGCTTGCCACCTACCTCCCCAAGATCGACGGCACGTGGGGGTACATCCATGAGTTGCAGGGCTCGGGATACATCAAGAGGCACCCCGGCAGCGCGGGCAAAGTCATTGGCAGTGCCCAGCGGCAAAATAGTCAGACTGGCCTTCGTTTCAGCCAGCGCCAAGGCTTCGGCGATGTCGCGCAACGTACCGTCACCGCCGCCTGCCACGATGTGCCGGTGCCCGGACGCAAGTGCTTCGCTGACCAGCCGCTGGGCATCGCCAGCTTCCCAGGTCAGCCTTACGTCGAGCTCCCAGCCCTGCTTGCGTTTGTCGGCAACAGCATCACGCACGTCCTCATTGAGTGCCTGTTTACCGTGAAGAATGAGCATTGCCCTGCGTTGTGTCATGACACCTCCTCTGCCGAACCTACGAATTGAAGCCTGCGAGCGACGCTCTTTCTGTTATCAGCGCCCGCATGTATTTCGCACGACGCATGACTGTGACCCCGCACACATCAAAAAAGCCCACCTGTCTGCGGAATTTTTTTCCACATCGTCGAATACCGGTCAGACCCCTGCCAATACTGGGCCAAACCTGAGATGAAACTCTCTGGTTCAAGGTTTGCGTCAGGGTTGGAACACTTTTGCACTGTCGCTATTTGTTTCATGAGCTTTACTGACAGCAATACCCTCGCTTGAAGGAAGTTTCATCTACAAATGATTGAAAAGCCTTAAATAAAATCCGGAACAGGACGACATATATAAAGTGATATTCACAAAAGACAGTCCGGATTGGTCATGACCGCAGCACGTAACTGGCTACGCTTGGACAATACTGGCGAAGAGATACCTCTTTGACTCTGCAAACATGCCATCGACAGACGTTCAGGATCAGCAGGATTCAGACGCACACAGGGAGTAAAGGAGCTTTATGAGGTTGCAGCCCGTCGACAGTCTTTCGCTGACCCGCACCAGCCTGGTCGAATACTTTCTTTTCGGCATCCGTCTGGCCCATGGTATTGCCTGCATCCTGCCGGGCCTGGTGATCATGTTGCTGATCAAGGACGGCGGCCCGGAAACCCAGCAGGGCTACCTGACCATGCTGCTGTTTTTCGGCTTTGTCGGCGTGCTGGTATTTCAGGCCATGGGGGTCTATTCCGAAGCGTTGTTCAGCAACGACCTGCGCATGGGTGCCATGGCACTCGCCTGGACCGCTGCGTTCGGGCTCCTGTTGTTCATGCAGCAGGCAATGGGGCTGTTCGGCTACCTCTCTGCGGAAGAATTACTGATCTGGTATCTGACCAGCCTTGCGCTGTTCGGCATCATTCGCCTGCTGCTGCTGATGTTGTTCAAACACCAGATGCGCAAGGGT
This sequence comes from Pseudomonas caricapapayae, assembly GCF_001400735.1. Lineage (GTDB taxonomy): Bacteria > Pseudomonadota > Gammaproteobacteria > Pseudomonadales > Pseudomonadaceae > Aquipseudomonas > Aquipseudomonas caricapapayae. The sequence goes on along the minus strand of NZ_LJPW01000173.1, from coordinate 38,820 downwards.
GTGTTCCTGCAACATGCCGTTATTCTGGGCGCTACTGAAAATGGCCTGCGCCTGGCCGAGTACCTGCTTGAGCATCAGGACATCCGTTCGGGGGTGACCGGCTTTATCGACGACCGTATTGGTCGCATGCCCAAAACCGTGGCCAACCTTCCCTTGCTGGGCAATACCAGCGACCTGGAGCGGCTGATTCGTGAAGAAAAAGTGACTCAGGTGCTGGTCGCCCTGCCCTGGACCGCGGAAAACCGCATGGATTACATCATCCGCGAATTGCGCAGGTTACCGGTCAACGTACTGCTGGTGCCGGACATGATTGCCTTCCGGCATACCCATAACCGCATTACCGAAGTGGCCAGGCTGCCGATGTTCAATGCGTCGGATCTGCCGCTCAGTGGCTGGTCGCCGTTCATCAAGCGCGCCGAAGATATCGTTCTGTCATCACTCGCATTACTGGCGTTGTCGCCTGTGATGCTGCTGGTCGCGCTGGCGATCAAGCTGGACTCCCCGGGCCCGGTGTTTTTCCGCCAGAAACGCTATGGCTACAACAATCGCCTGATCGAAGTATTCAAGTTCCGCTCGATGCATCAACACCAGGCCGATGCAACGGCCGAACGGCAGACTACCCGGGGCGATGCCAGAATCACACGGGTCGGGCGCTTCATTCGCAAAACCAGCCTGGATGAACTGCCACAGTTGTTCAACGTTGCGGCAGGCAGTATGTCGATGGTCGGGCCGCGCCCTCACGCGACAGCCACCAAGGCTGCAGGAATCCTGTTCGAGCAAGCGGTCAAGGAATACACCTCGCGGCATCGCGTTAAACCGGGGATCACCGGGCTTGCGCAGATAAACGGCTATCGTGGTGAAACCGACACCGTGGAAAAAATCGAAAAACGCGTCGAGTTCGATCTTGAGTACATAGAAAACTGGTCTGTCTGGTTTGACCTCTACATTCTTATGCGCACTGTGCCTGCAGTGCTATTCACTCGTGAGGCTTACTGATGAGCACTCTCATTCCCTGCATCATCGCCGGCGGCTCCGGCACTCGCCTGTGGCCAGTCTCGCGTGAAGCCATGCCCAAGCCGTTCATGCGCCTTCCCGACGGCCAGAGCCTGTTGCAGAAAACGTTCCTGCGTGCGGTCGGCCTGCCTGGCGTCGATCGCCTGCTGACCGTGACCAACCGGGAAGTGTATTTCCGCACGGTGGACGACTACCGCCAGTTGAATAAAAGCAATGCGCGCCTGGATTTCATCCTCGAGCCCTTCGGGCGCAATACCGCCGCCGCCATTGCCGCCGCTGCGCTGCATGTCAGCCAGTTGTACGGCGATGAGGCGCAGTTGCTGGTACTGCCTGCCGATCACCTGATCACCGATGCCGCGGAGTTTGCCAGAGCAGTGGCCGCCGCACAGAAGCTCGCCGCAGAGGGCTGGATGGTGACATTCGGAATTGTGCCAACCGCACCGGAAACCGGTTTTGGCTATATCGAAAAAGGCCCTGTGCTCAATGCCGACGCCTGCCAGGTCGCGCGTTTTGTCGAAAAACCCGACGCCGTTACTGCCCAGGGCTATGTGGACGGTGGTCTGCATTTCTGGAATGCCGGGATGTTCTGCATGCGTGCCGATGCCGTGCTGCAAGAGTTGCGCACTCACGCCCCTGATGTGCTGAACGCAGTCAGCACATGCCTGGGGGCTAGCCCGCGCAAGGAAGGCAATCGTGAACTGCAGATCGAACTGGACAGTGAGTCGTTTGCCTTGGCACCTGACATTTCCATCGATTACGCGCTGATGGAACGCTCCGAAAAGGTCGCCGTGGTGCCCTGCCAGCTTGGCTGGAGTGATATCGGCTCCTGGCAGGCAGTCCGGGAACTGTCTCCCGTCGACGCCCAAGGCAACTACTGCAATGGCGAAGCTGTGCTGCATGACGTCAGCAATTGCTACATCGACTCGCCCAAACGTCTGGTGGGTGCCATCGGCCTCGACAATCTGATCATCATCGACACCCCCGACGCGTTGCTGATCGCAGACGGACGCCGCAGTCAGGACGTCAAGATCATCGCTCAGGAGCTCAAACGCCAGGGGCATGATGCCTACCGGCTGCACCGCACCGTCACTCGCCCATGGGGCACCTACACCGTGCTCGAAGAAGGCAAGCGCTTCAAGATCAAGCGCATCGTGGTTCGTCCGCAGGCTTCACTGTCGCTGCAGATGCACCATCACCGCAGCGAACACTGGATCGTCGTCAGCGGTATGGCCACGGTTACCAACGGCGAGCGTGAGTTCATGCTTGATACCAACGAATCCACGTTCATCAAGCCGGGCTTCACCCACCGACTGGTCAACCCTGGGGTGATCGATCTGGTGATGATCGAAGTGCAAAGCGGCGAGTACCTGGGCGAAGACGATATCGTGCGCTTTACCGATATTTATGGGCGTGTGCCCGACAAGGCTGTGAAGAGCTGATCAGCAAGCGGCAGCACGCGCCGTATGATCCACCGACCTTTCATCGATAGCAACCGGAACAGGCAGTACCCGCCAACATGAATTTATTACCCGTCAGGGAGCCGTATTTGTGCACGACAGGAGTTCAGGACCAATGAAAAGCATGATGCTGATCGCAAGCTTATTGCTGTTGAGTGCATGCAATACCCCTTCCAGGGTCGGCTTGCCGGATGACCGTGCGCAGATTGAGGCCGGTCAGGCGGCGGGCCGCGCACTGGCGGGCAAACCGCTGCCGCCGGAAAGAATACGCCCTGGCGATACCCTTCGAATCGTTCGCAACAGTGGCGAGGCACCCTCGATTTCGGCGTTTACGGCCAACTCGATCTACGAGCTGACCCTGTTTCAGGTGCTCAATGACGGCACCTTTTCCTACCCTTACATCGGCACCGTCAAGGCCGCCGGGCTGACACTCCAGCAGTTGAATGACCTGCTGGAAAACAAGCTGCAGAATGTTTACCGCGAAACTGCACTGACCATTAACATTTCTCAGTCACCGGGCAATACCGTGTTTGTCGGCGGTGCCGTGCGCAACTCGGTCACCCTGCCGGTGAACGTTGCCACCAATCTTGATCAGGCGATTGTCGGCGCGGGCGGCGTGGCGCTCGATGCGGACGCGGGCCTGGTCGCGCTTCTGCGCCAGGAGGAAAACGGGCTCTACAAGACCTACTTCTTCGACTACAGCAAGTTTCTCTGGGCAGGCGGCGCAGGTGGCCCTACAGCGCCGGTGCTGCTGAAACGCGGCGATATCGTGTTCGTTCCCAAATCATCGGTCGGCAACAAGGTTGACGGCGTGTCCCTGTACTTCAACCAGCTGATCCCCTTCGCGAAGTCGATCGGACTGGGCCTGAACTACGAGCTGCGCAACAACAATTAATTGTCAGGGAAACAGACATGATCAACATCCGCTCATTCCGCGACCTGCTGCGCCTGCTGTTCATTTTCAAGCGCGAAGTCAGGATCACCGTGCTGGCGACCTTCGTCATCATTCTTCTCGGCGCGTTTCTGCTCCCCAACCGCTATGAGTCCACTGCGCTACTGCTGGTCAAACCCGGTCGCGACAGCAGCACTGTGCCTATCGAGCTGTCCGACCGTCAGGCTATCGTGATACCGAGCGGCCTGCGTGACCCGCTTCTCGACGAGGAGCGCATGCTCAGCGGGCGACCGATCATGCGTGCAGTGTCCGAGAAATACTTGGCCGAACTGTCTATGGTGCCACCCGAAACCGGCGTTCTGGCGTCGGTGAAAAACGGTCTCAAGGCAGTCGTGGGGGCGGTGGTCAACGGCGTACGCAACGTGCTGCAGTTTATCGGCCTGGTGGAGCACCGCTCGCAGGCAGAACGTCTTGCCGAGGATCTGGAGAAAAACTTCAAGGTCAGCCATGAACCCGGCTCGTCGGTGATGGAGCTGAGATTTACCTGGAACGACCCGGAAGTCGCTCAGACCGTGCTCAAGACCTGGATCACCGAGTATCAGGCGCAACGCACCAAGACGCTGGGCCGGGTCAGCCTGTACGCCTTCTACGAAGGTGAAGTGAAGACGACCGGTGCGAACATCATCGAGTACAAGAAGCAGATCCAGAATTACCTGAACCAGTTGAGCGCAGTGAGTATTGCCCAGCGTCTGGCGGATACCTCGCAGGGGCTGAACGACCTGCGTACCGAGCGCAACAATACAACCCGCTCCATTGCGTCTACCAAGGCAGGTCTGGACCTGCTGAAGAAACAACTGGCAGAGCAGCCCAAGACCGTCTCGGCAGGTCGCGAACTGGCCCTCAACCCCAATCGCCAGGATTTGCAGAACCGTATCAATGGCAAAGAAGTGGAGCGTCAGGAAATGCTTCGCTCGTTCAAGGAAGAGGCACCGCCGATTCGTGCGATCAACGAGGAAGTCAATAACCTCAAGAAGCTGCTCAAGGAACAGGAAGCTACCGTACAGCGTTCCGAAAGCATCACGCCCAACCCTATCTACAACCGCATGCAGAACGTGTATGCCGACCAGCAGACCAGCTATGCGCGCTTGCAGACCCAGCTTGTTCAGCAGAACGCGCAGATAGCCCAGCTGGAAAGCGATCGTCAGCAGGCATTGAATCTGGAGCCGGAGCTTTCACGGCTGCAGAACGAGCTGGATGCGGCCGAGAAAAGCTATGCCCTGTACAAGGACAGCCTGGAAAAATCGCGTATCGACCGTGAACTGGACAATAGCCAGATCAGCAATATCGCGACCATCGAGGACGCGACCTTCAACCCCAGCAGGGTATTTCCGAAAAGCCTGCTGATGCTGCTCCTGGCCTTCCCGCTGAGCATGGTGGTAGGCGCCGTGGCCCTGTACTTCTTCTACCTGCTCGACCAGCGTATTCATGATGGCGACAAAATCGAGAGCAGCTTCCGCGTCCCGGTCTGGACCAGCCTGCCCGATCTGGAACGTGCTCAGGAACGCAGCGGTGCCTTCACCTCCAATCTGCACCGGGTGTACGGCATTCTGCCGCTCGATCAGGTGGACGAGCGCGGCCTGACCATCGGCTTCACCTCGGTCAAATCCGGCGCAGGCGTATCGTTCGTGATCGAGCGGCTGAGCATGCTGCTGACCGAACAGGGCCATCGGGTCCGCACCGAAGGCCGCGGCCCGGCCAGTCCCGGTGAAATTGTGTTGATCAACGCTTCGGCGCTTTCCGCCAATCAGGATGCCTTTGTGCTGTTGCGCAAGGCTGACCTGATCGTGCTGGTGGTACGCGCCGAAGACACTACCGTACCCATGCTTGAAGACACGCTGAACAACCTGAATACCGCGTTCAAGAAAGTCGACGGGATCATCATCAACCGCCGGCGCTTCGAGGTACCCGAGCAGGTGCTGAGCTTCCTCAAGCGGATCGGGAGCCGAGGCTGATGCACATCGCACTGCTTGCGCCGCTGCCACCCGAGCAAAACGGCATCGCCGATTACGCCGGGCACCTGCGGCACGCGCTCGAAGAACTGGGCCTGCAAGTCAGCACACCGTTGCAGGGTGTCGGCAACGATCCACGCGCCGCAGAGCTGCGCGTGGCCGAAACGGACTGGAGCAAAATCGATCTGGTCCACGCGGAGCTGGGCGGCGGGAGGCTCGCAGAGTTCCAGGCCCTGCGCGCCCTGCGTCGACGTTTCCCGACGTTGCCATTGACCGCGACGGTGCACGATCCCGAGCGGCTGGTCTGGCGGCGCGAGAAGCTGCCCTGGCCCTTGTCGATAGTCGGTAGCATGCGTTCGCCCCTGCCGGAAATGGCCACGGTACTGGCCGACCCGCTGTGCCTGCATGAAGAACGGCAACTGGCGCGACATATGACCCGACTGGTAACGCTGACCCAGGCAGGCAGCCAGAGCCTGCGTCAGCGCATGGGGCTGAAAAGTGCACAGATGGCAGTGATCAGCCACGGCAACGTCGCCATCGCCCCGGTTCCCCTGCCACCCTTGCAACCCTTGCGTCTGTTGTATTTCGGCTTTATTTATCGCGGCAAGGGCATCGAGGACCTGCTTGATGCGCTGGCCAGTGTATTCACCGCACAGCCTGCGCTGCGGTCAACCGTGCGCCTGACCCTGGCAGGTGGCAGCGAGCCGGAAATGGCTTTTGGACCGTCCGGCAGCTACCTGGAACAGCTGCGACTGCGTATCCGACAGCTGGGCCTGGTCGATCTGATCGACTGGCAACTGGACCTGCCAGCAGAGCAGATACCGCAGGTTATTCAGGCCCATCACGTGATGATCCTGCCCTATCGCGAATCGAGCAAACTGAAGATCCTCGGCAAGCTGCGTGGCACCAGCGGGGCGCTGTCGTGGGCAGTGGCGTGTGGCAGAGGCGTGATTACCTCGGATGCGCGCTCGTTTGCCGAGGAAGTCTCGCATGGCAACGGCATTATCTACCCGCAAGGCGACGTGGAAGGACTGGCCAGGGCGCTGGCACGTGTCTGCGCAAACCCGGACCTGGTCACGCAATGGGCCGAAAACGCCTCGCAGATGGGCAAGGCCAGAGTCTGGAGCCACACCGCAGAACATTTTCGGGATGTATTTCGCCAGGCCTGCGAGGAGAAGTGATATGCAACGTCCGTCCAGATTCCGGCAACTCGTCGCCACTGTACTGCTCAGCGCGGCAATAAGTGGCACCACCCAGGCGGCAACGGTCCTCAAGGCACCTCGCGAGGTGGTCTGGGCGGATTTTCTGGGCGTCAACGTGCAGTTTCAATATTTTGCGCCTGACATCTACCAGCAACAGATGAGCCGCCTGGACGAACTAGGTCTGAACTGGGTGCGCCTGACCATTCACTGGCCAGTGATCGAGCCGCAAAAGGATCGTTACGCGCTGACCGAACTGGATGCCGCGATGGCAGCGATCAAGGCACACAACTACAACACGGTCGCGTATCTGGTGGGCTCGGCGCCCTTCGCCAGCAGCGCGCCAGCCGATGCCAAGAGCCGTGATCAGTATCCGCCGAAGGATTTCAACGTGTTTGCGGCACGCATGACCGCCCTCGCCCAGCGCTATCCACAGGTGAACAACTGGCAGGTCTGGAACGAGCCGAACATTGTCTGGCTGCCCAAGGAGGACCCGGCCGCCTACGGGCGCCTGCTGACCACCACGGCCGACGCAATTCGCGCAGCCCTGCCGGACAAGACCATCGTCACCGCCGGCATGGCCTATTACAGTCAGATGCACAGCACCTCTGGCTACATGTTGCAGAGCCTGCTCGATAATGGCCTGGGGCAGCAGAATATCGTTGCGGCATATCATCCGTATTCCGAATACCCGGAAGGCGACTCGGTACCGGACCGCGATTTTCTGGTGCGCGCCGGTGCCATGAATCAGTTACTGCACAGCAATGGCGTCAAGCAGGTGTGGGCCACCGAATGGGGCTGGTCAAGTTATGATGGCCCCGTGGAAATGCAACGGCTGATCGGCACTTCCGGCCAGTCCGATTACACCCTGCGACGGCTGGCGCTGATGAGTGCGATGGATTTCCAGCGCATCTTCCTGTTCAACCTCAGTGATCTGGACGAGCGCGCCTCGGCTCGCGATCAGGGCTACGGCCTGCTTGACCTGCAAGCCAGCCCGAAACCGGTCTATACCGCGCTGAAGAATTTTCTGAACGTCACCGGGCCGCGCCTGCAACCCGCCGAACCGCCCGCAGTGAGCCGTGTACCGGACGATCTGTACGCAGTGCCGTGGACCCGTGACGATGGCGCTCATCTGCTGATGTTCTGGAGCGCGACCGGCACCTCGCTGAATTTCCCGAACATCACCGAAGCGGTCGTGCATGACCCATTGACCGGCAGCCGGACTCCACTGTCGGGCAGCCAGGGCGTCACCCTGCTGCTGAAGCCGACTCTGCAAATTCTGGAATGGAAGCCCTGAGCCATGCGAATTTTATGGACGCTCCCTTACTTGCCCTGGCCAACCACCAGCGGCGGCAAAACCCGGGAATACCATTTGCTGCGCAACCTGGCAGCGCGCGGCCATCGCATCACCTTGCTGGTCCAGTCCAAGATCGCGCTGGACGACAGCGCCCGTGCGGCACTGGAGCCCTGGCTGGAACGCTTGATCGTGATCGATCGCCGCCCGTTGCTCAGCCCGCGCACACTGCTGGCCGTGGCTTTTGCGCCAGCACCGATGCTGGCCAGCGTCAACGGTTACGCACCAAAGCTGGAGAAGGTCTTTGAACAGTTACTTGAACAGGACTGGGACATTATTCAGTTGCAGCACACCTACTTCTTTCAGCCGTTCGAACGAGCACTCAAACGCTCGGGCAAACCGTTCGTGCTGACCGAGCACAATGTCGAATCGGATCTGGGTGCCGCCAGTTACGACCGCTTGCCACGCTGGGCCAATGCTTTCGCCGTCTACGACCGCTGGCGCTATCGCCGCTGGGAAACCCGCGTGTTCCGCCAGACCAGCGAATTGATCGCGGTCACCGAAGACGACGCCAAGGTACTTTCGCGCCTGAGTGGCAGGGCCACCTCCTATGTCGTCAACAGTGTCGACTGCGCGTACTACGCCAGCGTTCATGCAGACCGTAACAGCCATCGGCTACTGTTCATCGGCAACTACGAATACGGCCCCAATATCGATGCCGTCGAGTGGGCGCTGGACGAGATCATGCCACTGGTATGGGCTCAGGCCCCCCATGTGCGCTTCGCCATTGGTGGCTTCGGTCTGCCTGAGGCCTGGCGTGAGCGTTGGCCTGACCCGCGTATCGAATGGCTGGGTTTCGTACCCGACCTGCGCGTGTTGCAGGCCAGTGCCTCTATGTTCTTTGCGCCACTGCGTCAGGGCGGGGGTTCCAAGCTCAAGACCCTGGAAGCCATGGCCGCCGGCCTGCCGGTGGTCACTACCGGGCAAGGCGTCTCCGGGCTGGCGGTCACCAATGGCGAACATTATCTGGGCAGCGAAGAGGCGTCAGGGCTGGCAACACTGATTGTCGAATACACCGACAAACCGCTCCGGCTCGACCAGATCGGCGAGGCCGGCCGCGTTTATGTTCGCTCCCGCCACGACTGGTCCGTTTCGGCCGCCCAACTGGAAGTGATCTACACCCGTTTTTCGCACCCCAAGCAAGGATCGCGCTCATGCGTATAGGACTCGACTACCGCGCGGCAGCCGGTTATCCCACCAGCGGCATCGGTCGCCAGAACCTCGCCCTGGAACAGGCGTTTCGTGAACATCCGGATGTGCAACTGCAGCTGTTCGGTGTGGCCCCCTACGATCATCCGGTACGCCGCTTAATGCATACCCCGCGCTGGGCGACACCGCTGGATTCGGTACATCGCCTGCCGGACCGTTTGCGCTTCGAAGGCTCGTTCCTGCCCGAGGCGCTGCGCGATGCAGGTGTGCAGATCTACTTCGCCAATATCAACATGGGCCTGCCACTGGGGCGCAAGCCGGCTGACATGCGCTATGTATTACAGTTGCACGATCTGTTTCAGATCACTCAGCACAACAGCCACGGTTCGCGGCTGAAGGCCAGGATCTACCGGCTGACCGATTACCTGTCGATTGCCTGGTCACTGAGAGTGGCCGACCAGGTCTGGGTGCCTTCGCAATTCACCGCCAACGAAGTCGCGCGCCTGTTCCCCAAAGCCAAGGGCAAGCTGCGCGTAGTGCCGCTGCTGATAGAAGGCTTCAAGGGCGAGCCCGCCGATATCAGTGCGCTGCGGCTGCCCCTGCGTTACTGGCTGTGCGTGGGCACGCGCGAACCGCGCAAGAACATCAAGTGGTTCGTCGACGCCTGGCAAACCGCACGCATGCAGTTCGTCGATACCCCGGAGCTGGTGCTGGTCGGCGGCGATGACCCGCTGACCGAAGCGCAGCGTCAGTTACCGGGGCTGCACGTCCTGAGCGGTCTGAGCGATGCTGAACTGCACGCGGTGTACAAAAATGCCGATCGGCTCTGGCAACCGTCCAGAAGCGAAGGTTTCGGGCTGCCGGTCATCGAAGCCTTGAGTACCGGCACACCGGTTGCTGTGGCCACAGGCTCTTCGCTGGACGAAATCGCCCCGCCCGACAGCCCACGCTTTTCGCCTGTCGACAGCGGCAACCTCATCAGGCTGATGGGTACTTTGTCGCATGCGCCTGAAGACGACCCTGCAATTGCCAGACAATGGACCGAGCGCTACCAGTTGAAAGCCTTTTGCGAACGCGTGCACGCGACGCTGGAGGAATTACGCTGATGCCACTGGCCTTGCCCCTGGGGCTGATGTTCAGCCTGATATTCGGCGTGATGATCTGCATGCTGCCTGCACCGTTCGTCGTGGCGGCAGCAATCGGTCTGGCGGCGGCTGCGACGATCATTCGTCGTCCGCTACGCGGGCTTCTGCTGTTTTGCCTGATCGGGACCTTCCTGCCCTACTCTACGATTCAGATCGGCGTTCGTACCACGGTTTCCGAAGCATTGATCATGTTGACCTGGGCCAGCTACCTGCTGCACGCAGTCTTTCAGGAACGCAACACGGTGCCCAAAATGCTGCGCACCGAAAAACTGCTGGTGGCATTGATGCTGTTCAGTGCGTTCCCGTTTCTGGTCGGTCAGTTGACCGTCGTCGCAGAGGGCAACGGCCCGATCAACTGGGTCCGCTGGCTGTTCAACCTGTCGATCCTGTTTCTGGTACCGCGCCTGCTGAGGGACCCCAAGACTCTGGAAAGCGCAGTCATGGCGCTGCTTGGCGGGACTCTGCTGCTGTTGCTGTTATCGATCACGGTCTATATAACCAAAGGCTCGGCAACTGCCATCATTCCGATTCTCGGCAGTCTGGGCTACAGCGGCGCGGACATCCTGAGCGAGAGCCTGCTGTCGCTCGCCAGCCGCATGGGCTCGCCGTGGATGCACCCCAACGTGGCAGGCGGTGCCTTGGCGATGCTGCTGCCGCTGGCGTTCTGCTTCGGCATGACGCGCACAGGTTCGGCTCGCAGGCTGGGCCTGGCGGTAGCGGTACTGGGCGCCATCGGCCTGTTGCTGACCGGCTCACGCGGGGCACTATTGAGTCTGATCGCCGTGATGCTGCTGATGGCCCGGCGACGCATTCCACATCTGGGACGGCTGCTGATGGGCGGGATGGTGGCCGGCATTTTCCTGCTGATGTTCTACCCGCCGCTGCAGGACAGGCTGATGGGGCTGTTTACCAGTGACGACGTCAGTACCGCGATCCGCTTCCTCGAATACAGCAATTTTCCCGACGCGGTGGCCACCTTCCCTTTCGGCATCGGCTTCAAGACCGACCCGCCAGTACTGGGTTATACGAAATTCGGCATTTCCAATCTGTGGCTGAATTTCATCTACAAGATCGGCCTGCCGGGCATGCTGCTGTTCATAGCCATTACCGTCAGTTGGTGGAAGGAAGTTCGCCCAGGCAGCGACCGGGTCGTACTGACTCCGGAGAACGCGATTGCGCTTGGCTGCACCACGGGCGTGCTGGCTGCGTTGCTCAGCGGCCTGTTTGACCACTACTTCAGTTTCACCAGCGTGCTGGTTGCCTTGTTCTGGCTATTTGTCGGCATCAGCCTGCATGAAACCACACGCCTGCGCGGCAAAACCGCAACCCCTCTTAAACACCCTGACGCCTCACCCGAGCCGGGAGCCTCCTCATGAAACACCGCATGATGCATTCTCATAATCTCAGAGAGGCACTGCCCGACTATGCGCGCAAGATGGCGGTACCGCTCGAAGAGCTGGAAGCCGCCTACCAGTGGATGCTGGATAACGAAGTGTGCTTCGAAACGCGAATCAAAGAACGCACCCTGTCGTTCATTTGCTACCTCGACATCGAGCCTCGCATCGAGCACCCGCTGGCACGGCGCTTCTATAAGCTGCTGGCCAATGAGACCAAGGGTGCCCTCATTCCACTGTACGGAATCAACTGGCCAACCCTGCGCGACCGCATGCTGCGAACCTGGGAGCAGGCTTACAACATTCTGATCTGCAAGATTCCCAGCCATACCCTGCGCCTGTTGTGGTTGCGCATCGGCGGAGCAAAGATCGGCAAGGGCTCGACCGTCTGGCGCAATACCGAGGTGCTCGGTGTCGACAGTCTGCGCATCGGCAACGACACCACCGTGGGATGGCATTGTCAGCTGGATGCACGGGGTGGGCTGGTGATTGGCGATCACGTCACCATCGCTTCACATGTGCTGATCATCGCGGGTGGACATGACCTCAACGAGCCGGAGTTCTGGGCAGTGGGCGGACCGGTATTCATCGCCGACTACGCATGGATCTGCAGCCGTGCGCTGCTCTCGTTCGGTGCAGACATCGGCGAAGGTGCGGTAGTGGGCGGCAATAGTGTGGTCTCCAAACCGGTTCCTCCATACGCCATCGTCAGTGGGCCGAATGCCGAAATCAAAGGCGAGCGCGCTCGAAACCTCAACTACAAGGTGGGCGGCAAAGGCCTGTTCACCTTGTTTCACTGATCAGCGCCGCACGCGATGCTGGGTTCGACACTCTGGCTGACACTGGCCACCCTCACCGGCCTGGCAGCCGGTTTCGCCCGTGAATGGCTACTGGTGGCAGCGTGGGGAGCCGGGGGGCAGAGCGATGCATTTCTGGTCTCGATGTTCCTGCCCGAGGCGTTGCGCATGTCGCTCGCCGCAGGCTTGCTCAGCGCTGCCGCATTGCCTCTTTATCAACAGCGCTCCGCAGACCGGCAACAACGCTGGCTGGGCGGTATGGCACCGCGCCTGTTATTGACCGGCGTGGTATTGAGCGCAGTGCTGGCGATCGGTGCCGGGGGGCTGGTGCGCCTTATCGGTCCGGGGCTGGACGCCGACGGTTATGCGCAGGCGGCCGGCGGCCTGCGCTGGCTGGCATGGTGCGCGCCGGGCTTCATGCTGCATGCGCTGTTTTGCATACCGTTGCAAGCCCGGTCGCGCTTCGTGCTGGCCGGGCTTGGCTCGCTGCTTTTCAATCTGCCGCCGGTCATCTACCTCGCCACATTCAGCCACGCCTCGACGTCAGACGGGCTGGCCGGTGCCTGCGTGCTGGGCAGCGTGCTGATGCCGGGCGTACTGGTGCCTGCGCTGTATCGCTCGGGCTGGCGACCCTGGCAGTGGCGGTCGGAAGCTGGCGCAATGGGTGAACTGCTGCAACGTATCGGCCCGCTGCTGAGCAGCAACCTGGCCAGCCAAGGGCTTGCCCTGCTTGAGCGAATGGTGGCTTCGTTGCTGGGTGAAGGCGCGGTGACCTGGGTCAACCTGGCGCGCAAACTGATCAACCTGCCGCTGATTGCACTGATGAGCCTGAACCAGGTACTGCTCGGGCTGATGAGCGGCAGCGCCGGCGATCAGCGCCTGTCGCTGCTCCGACGCGGGCTGGGCAGCGCCACCTTGCTGACCCTGCCGGCGGTGGCCGGGTTGATCGGTGCAGCTGGCGCGCTGGTGACACTGTTGCTGCCCAGCCAGAGCCATGAGGGTCCGCTGCCGGGGCTGCTGGCCTGGTTTGCCGTACCGCTGATGTTCGGTGCCTGGAATGCCCTGCTGGCGCGCTATGCCTATGCGGCTGGCGACACACGCCTGCCGCTCAACTGCGAGTTGATCGGCAGCCTGTGCAACGCGCTGCTGCTGCTGGCGGCGTTGCCCTTTGCCTTGGGCCTCACCGGGATCGCCATCGCCGCGTTGGGTGGCGCGCTGGTTACAGGCCTGCTGCTGATGCGTCGCCAGTCGTTGCTGGACGCTTTGCCTTGGCGCAGTCATTGGCTGCTGGCCAGCCTGCTGATGATCTTCGCCGCCCTGTTGCTGCATCCACTGCATGACATCTGGCTGCAACTGGGCCTGAGCTGTCTTTATGGCGCGTCATTGCTGGTCGGACTGGCGTTGTGGCTCAAACCGTGGCGCAGCGTGAACGCTTGATCGGCAGCTTCTCGGCAGGCCTCCCTGAAGCGCTCCAGGCTCGGTGAAATGAACTTGTCGCGGTGCCTGATCATGAAAAACCGGCGATTCAGCGCAGGCAGCGGACTGGCGAGTGTGCGCAGTTGCCCGCTTGCCAGCAGGTCGGCGACGACCCGACGGGACAGGCAACTGATGCCGATGCCTTGAGCAAGGGTGCGCTTTATCGCTTCCGAGCTGCCGACCTGGCGCATGTCCTGCAGATCGTGCAAATGCCTGAGCAAAAGGTGTTCGATCTCTTCCCGAGTGCCCGAGCCCGGTTCACGCAACAGCCATTCCGCGCTCTGCAGTTCTTCCAGCGAAACGTGGTTCTGCCGGGCCAGCGGATGACCACAGCCGGCAACGATGACCATTTCGTCGACCAGCCACGGCTCGGCAATCAGCTCGGGCAGATGACACGGAGCCTCGATCAGGCCCATATCGATTTCAAACTGCGCAACCTTTCGGGCGATCAGCGCGCTGTTGCCGATGTCCACATCGACCCGCAGCAGAGGCGTCGACCTGCGCAAAGTGCCGACGATCTGTGGCACTGCGTAATTGCCGATGGTGCTGCTACTGCCGATGCGCAGACGAGCATTCAAGGCCGCACCGGGCAATAGAAAGCTGTCTTCGATTTGCTGGGCGCTTTCCAGCAGCTTCATGGCACGGGGCATCAGGGTCTGACCGTTATCGTTGAGGGCCAGCCGCTTGCCCACCCGATCAAACAGCCGTGTGCCCAGCGCGCCTTCCAGCTCGTTCAATGCTGCACTGGTGGCTGACTGGGACAACGACAACGCTTGGCCAGCGCTGGTCGTGCTGCCAGAACGGGCAATTGCGCAAAAAATCTGTAATTGACGCAGGTTAAGTCTCAAGGGCGAACTCCGTTGCCGGAAATATCTACCTGAAAATCAGGTAACAAGAAGATAGATTACCCGTTTAGAAGATTTACCGTGGCTTCGTAGACTGACGGCCTGTTCCGCAACCATCAACAGGAGACCTGTCATGAACAGGTTCGTCGTTCTCATCCAGGACCACACGCCCCTTACAGCGCTGGCAAGCCCGCGTGAGGCGATCCGGCAATTCACCCCCAACTGGTTCGCAGTGACCATGGGCACCGGCGTTCTGTCGCTGGCGCTGGCGCAACTGCCAGGGAACATGGCAGCAGTGCGCGAAGCGGGTGAAGCGTTGTGGTTCCTGAACATCGGCCTGTTCATGCTTTTCAGCGTAATGTACGCCTGCCGCTGGCTGCTGTTTTTCGACGAGGCGCGTCAGGTGTTCGGCCATTCCACCGTATCAATGTTCTTCGGCACCATTCCCATGGGACTGGCGACGATCATCAGCGGCCTGCTGGTGTACGGACCTGCGCGCTGGGGCACCGCCATCGTTCCACTCGCAGAAGCGTTGTGGTGGCTGGACGTGGCGATGGCAATGGTGTGTGGCGTGCTGATCCCGTTCATGATGTTCACCCGTCAGGACCACAGCATCGAAAAGATGACCGCTGTCTGGCTGTTGCCCGTGGTGGCGGCAGAAGTTGCAGCAGCCTGCGGCGGGTTGCTCACGCCGCATCTTGCCGCCGCAGACTCGCAGTTCGCTGTGCTGGTCACCAGCTACGTGTTGTGGGCCTACTCGGTGCCGGTGGCATTGAGCATTCTGGTGATTCTGTTGCTGCGCCTGGCATTGCACAAACTGCCTCATGAAAGCATGGCGGCCTCGAGCTGGCTTGCACTCGGTCCCATCGGCACCGGTGCACTGGGCATGCTGGTGATGGGCAGCGAAGCCCCGGCCATCTTTGCCGCTCACGGTCTGGCGTCGGTCGGCACGGTGGCGGCGGGCATCGGCGTGGTGGTCGGTACGTTGTTCTGGGGTCTGGGTTTGTGGTGGATGGCGCTGGCCGTATTGATCACGGCGCGCTACTTCAAGCAGGGCATGGAGTTCAATCTGGGCTGGTGGGCATTTACCTTTCCGCTCGGCGTGTATGCACTGGCGACGCTTAAACTCGGCGCTGCACTGCACCTGGGCTTTTTCGATGCCTTCGGCACAGGACTCGTCGCGCTGCTGACGCTGATGTGGTTGATGGTGTCGACACGTACGCTGGCAGGTGCCTACCGCGGGCATCTGTTCGTCTCGCCCTGTATCGCTTCGGCCAAATGTATCCGCCGGTAAATTTCCTTGAACTTACGCCGGGGACGAAGCGCCTGAGATAGACATCTTCAGAACAGAGAGCACTCATGCACACCTCAGGGTTTTCCGGTAACTACGGCGCTCGCGATGAGAACATCGTCATTAATTCCTACACCACAGTCCTGCGCAGGACGGGAGTTCCCCACGATGTGTTCGCCACCTACTGGCGTGATGTTCACGGCCCGCTGTGTGCAAGGCTTCAAGGCCTGGGCTGGTATGTTCAGCATCACCTGACGCGTGAAAAGGACGGTCATTTGTGGCCGGTGATCGAAGACATCAAGCCATTGCCTGACTACGTGCTGGATGGCGGCGTGGAGATCGGTTTTCTGTCTGCCGAGGATCAGAAGCAATTCAAGGACGCCAGCGCCTTGTTGTTCTCCGATGAACAGAACATGTTCGAAGAAACCATCGCCTATGACGTGCCGGATGGCTCCAGCACACTGGTGGATCGTCTGCCAGATCCGATCCCAACGAAACCGCCACACTGGACAAACTGCACCTGCATTTTCACCTCGCTGGCGATGACCTGCCAGCCGCCCGCACAGCCATTGAAAAGCTCGCCCGCGAAATGGCCGGTGCCGGTGCCGTGCTCAAACTGCGTTTGCACCTCGCACTGCCCTACGACAACGCCCAGCCCGCCCCGCCCGCGCCCGATGTCAATCACACGGTCGAGGAATCACGCCTGAACATTGTCATGATGGAGCTGGTATTCGAATCGGCCTGGGCCCGTCGGACCTATTACGCCAGCGAACAGTTCAAGGCCCTCACTCAAGGCATCAGCAGGCACGTTCGTTATATCACTCCGTTTGGTGTCAGCGGGGTCTATACCTACGTGCGTGACGCAATCATGACTACCGCAGGCATACGCGGCAGCAGACAGGCCGAGCTTATCCGTCAACTGGGCGCGATCAACCAGACCCGGCCCGAGATCGAAAGCCTGTTCGGTGCGGCACTGAAGCCCTGAACCACAGTGGGCGTGAGCGGTTATCTCACATGGCACGATTCGGAATTGTGCTTTACTCGGCAAAATGGAACTGCGGAAAGCCTATGAAAGCGCTGACGACTCGTGAGGTATACCAGCAACTGCGAGATGCTGCGATGGGCACCCGGATACTCAAGCGTATCGGCGCCCCCACTGCCTCAGGGCTGCAGCACGTCGAAATCGACAGCTGGCTGCTGACCCTGGAAATAACCGAAGGCAGCCCGACCCGCTGCCGTGCGTGCCGCTGCCCGCAAGGACGGGAAGGCTCATTCGAAAGCTGGTTGCGCACCGATCCGGTCAGCCTGCTCAGTGGCTGGGAGCATGCGCAGATCGAGCGTTTGCTGGGTGAGGCAGAAGCCAGCCAGATGCACAGTGACTATCCCGCACCGCAGGAATAGGCTCGCTCACCAAGAGGACAGTGCGGTTGTCTGTTCTCTTGGTGATCTGTCAGTACGATAGCGCGATCCAGGCGAATCGCCGCCCCGCTCACAGGCGCGACATGTGCCCGCCACCTGCGTACGTGAGCCACCTCACGAAGACCTCAGCGTGGCCGCTGAGCACCTCACTGAAATACAGCTCCACAGCCGCTTCCGATTTGGCTAGACTCAATCGATTGCTGAATCGTTTAACTGAGCGTTAAACAGGCGTTCAGACAATAGGCAAAACTATAATTCCAATAATTACAGAAGGACCATCGCCATGAAATCCCTTCCTCTGCTCGTGGGCCTCGGCGCCCTTGCTGCCGCTTCCAGTGCGTTTGCCTGGGATTACGTGCTCCTGGACACCGACAAGGCTGCGCAGAATCAACAGATCACCAGTCAGCAACTGGGCGTCAAGACCGACAAGCCCTTCACGATCACGATGCGCACCCTGCACGGCGGTCGTCAGGAAGGCGTGAGCATCATCGATATCGACAACGGCACAATGAAGCTTTCAGTCGTCCCGACCCGTGGCATGAACGTGCTGCAGGCATCGGTGGGCGATGTGCGTATGGGCTGGGATTCGCCTGTCAAGGACGTGGTCAACCCGGCATTCATCGAACTCAATGGTCGCGGCGGACTGGGCTGGCTGGAAGGGTTCAACGAACTGGTGACCCGCTGCGGATACGAATGGGTGGGCCATCCGGGCATGGACAACGGCGAGCTGCTGACGCTGCACGGCCGTGCTGCGAACATTCCGGCCAGCAAGGTGACGCTGGAGATCGACGAAAAGCCGCCTTATGCAATACGGCTCAAGGGCGAACTGAAGGAGCAGGCATTCAAGAAAGTCGACTTCTCGGTACAGACCGAGCTGGTCACCGAGCCCGGCAGCACGAGCTTCTCGCTTAACGACACGCTGACCAACAATGGCGATTACCCGAAGGAATACCAGGCGCTGTACCACAGCAATTTCAGCACGCCGTTCCTGGAGCAAGGGGCGCGCTTTGAGGCACCGGTCAAGCAGGTCTCTCCGTTCAACGAGAAAGCCAAGGGTGATCTGGGTGACTGGCAGACCTACCGTGCACCGACGCCGGATTATGACGAGACGGTCTACAACGTCGTCCCCTATGGCGATGCCAAGGGCGACACGCTCACTGTACTGCACAACAAGGCTGGCAGCCTGGGTGTGTCCGTTGGTTTCAATACCAGACAGCTGCCGGTGTTCTCACTGTGGAAAAACACGGACACCAAAGGTCAGGGCTACGTGACCGGACTGGAACCGGGGACCAGCTTCTCCTACAACCGTCGCTTTCAGCGCCCGCTGAATCTGGTGCCGACCATTGCGCCCAAAGAGCAACGTCAGTTCCAGATCAGCTACAGCCTGCTGGCTGACAAGGGGGCTGTCGACAAAGCGCTTGGCCAGGTCAAGAGCATTCAGGACGGACGCGAAACCGAAGTGCGTAAGGAGCCGCTGGTAGACCTGACCAAGGAGCAGTGATCCTCGTCTGAGCAACGCCGGGTTTCGACGCAGGCCACTGCGCTGAAATCCGGCCTTGAAACGTGACGGTCGTAAAATATTCTGACAACACCTGAAGGTTTCGCGTGTCTACACACTCTCAACCCTTCAACGAAGAGCACGAATATGAAAATCCTGATAGTTTTGACCTCCCATGACCAACTGGGCGACACCGGCAAGAAAACCGGTTTCTGGCTCGAAGAGTTTGCAGCGCCTTATTACGTATTCAAGGATGCCGGTGCCGAGGTCACGCTGGTATCGCCTGCTGGCGGTCAGCCGCCACTTGACCCGAAAAGCGACGAGCCCGACGCCCAAACCCCGGAAACCGAGCGTTTCGCCAAAGATACCGATGCCCAGAACGTGCTGGCCACTACCGGCCGCCTGGCCGATGTCAACGCTGCCGATTTCGATGCGGTGTTCTACCCTGGCGGTCACGGTCCGCTGTGGGATCTGGCCGAAGACCCGCTGTCGATCAAGCTGATCGAAGCCTTTGCCAAGGCCGACAAACCGCACGGTCTGGTGTGCCATGCGCCTGGCGTGCTGCGCCATGTAAAAGCGCCAGACGGTCAGCCGCTGGTCAAGGGTCGCCGTGTCACCGGTTTCACCAACAGTGAAGAGGAAGCCGTTGGCCTCACCGACGTCGTGCCCTTTCTGGTAGAGGACGCGCTCAAGACGCTGGGCGGGGATTACTCCAAGGGGGATGACTGGGGCGTCTATGTGCTGACCGATGGCAAGCTGGTGACGGGGCAGAACCCGGCCAGTTCCGCCCAGGCGGCCAAGGACGTGCTTACCCTGCTGAACTGACCGGTGTGTGCGGTTCGGTGCCCGAAAACATCGCACCCTACCGCACGTCATTCAAATCGAATCTTGCAGATCCGCCACTGACCAACCATCAGATAACCCAATAATCTGGAATACGATCATGGCAGATGAATCCAAACGTGAAGACCTCGATCACAAAGCGGAAAACGCCGGCAAGGTGGGCGAGAAGAACAAGCAGCTCAATCAACAGGGCGAGCAGCCGAGACCTGGCACCTCACCAGACCCGCAGAAAGACAAATCCGGCAACTGACGCGCGTCAGAGCAAGCCGCGCTCGGCACAGACTTTCACAACCTGTTCACGCAGCCAGCCACTGGCCTCGTCCTGATCGGCCTGAGCGCTCCACAGCATGTCCAGACTGAAGCCGGGCAGGTCCGGCGGCAGCTCGAACACTGAAATCCAGGGTTCATTGCCCAGCAGAGTCTGAATGCGTCGTGGCAAGACCAGAATGAAATCAGTGCCTTCAAGCAATTGCAGTGCGGCGCGGTAGCTGTTGGCGCGCGCGACGATATTGCGTTCCAGCCCCTGACGTTGCAGCCAGCCATCTACCATGTTGGTGTCGGACGTCCACGGCGTGGGGTAGACATGGCGGTGCTTGACGAAGGTTTGAGTGTCGATCAGAGCGCTGAGCGGTGCAAACCGCGAATCCATGACACAAACCAGATCGTCTTCAAGCAACACTTGCGAAATCAGGCTGTCCGGCACTCGGTGAAAACCCGGGCCGAATCCCAGGGCAAGGTCGAAAAGGCCATCGTTCAACTGCTCGGCTGGCAATTGCTTCGCAAGCTTCTGGACGTTTACCGTCACTGAAAAACCTGCGGCGACAAAATCGCGCATCAAATGCGGCAACACCAGCAGCTCGAAATATTCCGGAGCACATACCGTGAAGGTGGTTTGCCTGCGGGTTGGATCAAACAGGTTCAGGCCGTCGTGGCACAAGTTGACCGACTCGAGAATCTGCTGAACATGGGCGTGCATGGCTAACGCCTTGCGGGTCGGGCGCATGCCATTGCGGGTGCAGATAAACAGGTCGTCTTCGAAGTTGGCACGCAGCTTTTTCAGGCAATAACTGACCGTCGACTGGCTGACATGCAACGCTTCCGCGACCAAGGTCAGGTTGCGCTGTTCATACACTGAGACAAAGACCATCAGGTCCTGCATGTCCAGCTTTCTCAGGGCATTACTGTTGAGCATCGAGGCATCTCGCTGGCGCTGCGATCGGACGATCAGATCCACGCGAACAAGATAGCATCAAAATGCAATCATGCCGTATCGCCATTGATTACAGGTCTGAGACGGGCGCTGCGCAGGTGATCAGCATAGCGTCGAGGATCGAGTCGCACCACCATCAACAGCAGGACCGCGACCAGCGCAATCAGTGACCACCATGCGCCGGCGAAACTGCCCGTCAGGTCTCGGATCACTCCGGCAAGCAGCGGCGACAGGCTGGCGATGAGATACCCTGTACCCTGCACGAATGCAGTCAGATCGCCCGCCTGTTGCGGGTCATCAAGGTGATCCATGGACACGACAAGACTCATCGGAAACAGGCCGCCGATGCCCAACCCCAGCAAGCAGGCCCACAACAGACCCAACTGCCGCGGCATCAGAATCAGCCCGGCAAAACCGATCATCATCAACACCAGCAGCACCGCCAGAGCCACGCGTTTGTCGCGGCTGCGATTGGTCAGCGCCGGAACCAGCAAACCCGATACGACCTCCATCAGGGTCAGAAAGCCCAGCACCAGCCCTGCACCCTGCTCGCTCCAGCCATTTTCCAGATAATACGGGGCAAGCCATGCCAGCACGCAGGTATAGGCTGCTGTACCAAGCCCGAAAAAGACCCCCAGCATCCAGGCCCGTGGCGTGTAGAAGAAAGTCTGCCGAACCCGAGCAGCGGTTGACGCGTCTGCCTCTGACACATGCCGCTGGGCAAACCACACGCACGATGCCAATAGCGCCAGGAGCGACCACACTGCCAGACCGGCGCGCCAGCTGCCGCTGCCGTTCATCACCAGCGGGCTGAACGACGCGGCCAGCGCCGCGCCACCCATGATCGCGGTGACATACAACCCCATGCACAACGAGACATTGGCCTTGAAGCGCGATTTGATCAACGCGGGCATCAGCGCCTGAATCAAGGCAATGCCAAAGCCCGCCAGCACCGCGCTGACAATCAGCTCGACAGCAGAGTCGAGAAACAGACGTGCCAGAGTTGCCACACCGATAACCCACAGCGACAACATGATGCTGCGATGCGCCCCCAGGTGGCGGGCAATGCCCATCCCGAAAAACATCGCCAGGCCCATAGCCATGACCGGCAGCATGGTCAGCAACGAGGCGGCCCCGAAACCCAGTGGCACCTCCAGGCGTATTGCAGCCAGCAATGGACCGACCGCAGCCATCGAAGGGCGCAAGTTAAGTGCCACCAGTACGATACTGGCCATCAACCCTATATTCCGAACCGCCAAGCCACGCGCCTGCATACCGTACCGCCACCATTGCCGTCGAGGGGTCACGATTAAGCCGGGCGTATGCTGACAGGGCAAATCAAATTCTGGATCGTGCTATCGAGAAATCAGTTCGGCGATACCGCAGGCAATCTTCAGGCGTTCTGGCGACGGCATTTGCAGGGCGCTGGACTACCTGTCTGCGCAGACTCGACCTCGACAGCTTCATCGACACCCAGCCACCAGGTCAAACCCCGACACGGGTATTGCACGTAGAACGGCTGCCCCATCATCGGCGTGGTGATTGATACATTCTGCTCCCAGGCCAGCGCCAGAATGCGATCAAACGGTTCGTGCCAGGCATGCATGGACAGGTCGAAGGTGCCATTGTGAATCGGCAGCAGCCAGCGACCGCGCAGATCCAGATGCGCCTGCAGCGTCTCCTCGGGCTGCATGTGCACGTGCGGCCACTCAACGTTGTAGGCCCCGGTTTCCATCAGCGTCAGATCGAACGGCCCGTATTGCTCGCCGATGGTCTTGAAGCCATCGAAATAGCCGCTGTCGCCGCTGAAGAAGATCCGCTGATCACCAATGATCATCACCCAGGACGCCCACAGAGTCCGGTTGCTGTCGAGCAGCGTACGCCCGGAGAAGTGCTGCGACGGGGTAGCGACAAATTCGATGCCTGCCACTTGCGTGGACTGCCACCAGTCCAGTTGACGTACCTTGTGTGCAGGCACCCCCCACTCGATCAGCGTATCGCCCACTCCAAGCGGTGCCAGAAAATGCTCGGTCTTGTCGGTCAGGGCCTTGATAGCCGTGCGATCCAGATGGTCGTAATGGTTGTGCGAAAGAATCACAGCCTTGATCGGTGGCAACTCTTCGAGGCTGATCGGCGGCTGGTGAAAGCGCTGCGGTCCTGCCCACTGTACCGGCGACGCGCGCTCGGCAAACACCGGATCGGTCAGCCAGAACTGATCACGCAGTTTGAGCAGCACCGTCGAATGCCCAAGGCGATATACGGTGTTGTTCGGGGCTGCCAGCAGTTGCTGGCGCGACAGCGGCTGCACCGGAATCTCACCTGCCGGGCGCGTATCCTTGGGCTTGTTGAACGCCTGATCCCAGAAAATGCGAAGTGTTCGCAGCAGACTTGCCGGTTTCATCGTCGCATGGTTCCGGTATCGCCCCTCGTGACGGGACAAGACAGGCAGTGAAGAAGCATCCTTTTTCTGATGTGTCGAGGCCATGGTGTGCTGACTCCTGGGGACAGGTTGAGGCTCCAGCCGTGCATACTTCGTACGTGATCCCGTTGCAGGATGCTCGATGAAAAATATGTAACAGTTTTTTACACTACACGGTGTAGTTTTAAGCTTGCATGATCCTTGGCGACAAGTAAACTGCTGAGTGTAATTTTCTCTAAACGTACGTTTGAAGCGAACCTATGACCGCACCCATGCGCCTTACCGATCAGAAACGCGAATCCATCGTCCAGGCAGCTATTGCCGAATTTGGCGATCGTGGTTTCGAAGTCACCAGCATGGACCGCATCGCGGCACGAGCCGAGGTCTCCAAACGCACGGTCTACAACCATTTCCCCAGCAAGGAAGAGCTGTTCGCGGAGATGCTTCAGCGCCTTTGGAGCTGCGCTCCACCGCAGTCGGAAGTGATTTACCACCCGGATGTCAGCTTGCGCGAGCAACTTCGGGATCTGCTCTGGGGCAAGATGCGCAACCTGACCAACAGCCATTTTCTCGACCTGGCCCGTGTCGTGGTAGGTGCCACCATTCACTCCCCCGAGCGCGCTCAGGTGTGGATGGCGCGTATCAACGAACGCGAAGAGACCTTCAGTGCCTGGATCCGGGCGGCGCAGAAAAACGGTCGTTTGAAGCCTGTCGATCCTGGCTTTGCAGCCACGCAGATGCACGCTCTGCTCAAATCGTTCGCATTCTGGCCACAGGTCACCTTCAATGCCGCCCTGCTCAATCCTCAGGAGCAAAATGATGTGGTTGAGTCTGCACTGAACATGTTTCTGGGTTGGTATGAAATAACCCACTGATGCTGACCGATCCGGTTTTTCAGTCGAGCACAACGCCCCTGCACTCGCCAAAGCCGATCGACACGTGCCCGGGGCGGTGACAGCGGGCACGCAGGATCACTTCGTCGCCACTCTGCAGAAACATTCGCTCCTCGCCGTTGGCTAACGTCACGGGTTGCCTGCCGCCCTGGGTCATCTCCAGCAGACTGCCATGCTGACCTTCCTGCGGACCGGACAGCGTTCCGGTGCCAAGCAGATCGCCCGGTTGCAGCTTGCACCCGTTGACGCTGTGGTGTGCGACCATCTGCGCCACTGTCCAGTACATGTTCAGCGAGTTGCTCAGGCCCAGCCGTTCAGGCGCCAGCCCTTGGGCTTTCATCATGGTTGTCAGCAGCAGCACCTCCAGCTCGATGTCCAGCGCACCGCCCTGCTGATCGCCTTGATCAAGCAGGTATGGCAGCGGCTGAGGATCGCCCTCGGGACGTGCCGGCTGAGCACAGCGAAACGGTGCCAGCGCTTCGGCGGTCACCACCCAGGGCGAAATCGTCGTGGCAAAGCTCTTGGACAAAAAAGGTCCCAACGGCTGATATTCCCACGCCTGAATATCGCGTGCCGACCAGTCGTTGAGCAGACAGAACCCGGCGATGTGCTCGGCAGCCCGATCGATCCCGATGGCGTCGCCCTGAGCATTTCCCGGCCCGATCCATACGCCCAGTTCCAGTTCGTAATCCAGGCGTTTGCAAGGTCCGAAAACCGGTACTTCCTGCCCTGGCGCGAGGGTCTGCCCGCGGGGCCGTCTGACAGGCGTTCCGGACGTACACAGGGTCGATGCCCGGCCGTGATAGCCAATCGGCACGTATTTGTAGTTCGGCAATAGCGGGTTGTCCGGGCGGAACAGCTTGCCGACGTTCAGCGCATGGTGAATACCGACATAGAAGTCAGAGTAATCGCCCACCCGCGCAGGCATGTGCAGAGTGCATTCGCTCATCGGCAGCAGCAGGCCTGTGACTGTTTGCAGACTGCCACGCTGCGGGCTGTCCGCATCCAGCAGTTGCAGCAATGCGCTGCGCAATACCAGACGGGCAGATGCGCCCAGCGCAAAAAAATCGTTGAGCTGGTCGCGGCTGGCCACTTCGGCAGCTTCTGCCGCCTGCCCGTGAAAAACCCGTGCGGTTGTTGCTGCACGCAGATCAACAATCATATCGCCAATGGCCACGCCACCACGCGGACCGGTTTCGCCGTGGCTGAATACGCCCAGCGGCAGGTTCTGCAGCGGAAAATCAGGGTGATTGTTGGCCGATGCCACCCAGCTGTGGCGATTGAGGTGAGCAGTCATCAGAGCGGTCCCCTGTTGAACGTTCTGGCCATGTCATTCCAGCAGGCGTCGTAATCGGTTTGCAGTTGCGGACAATCGAGCGCGTAACGACTTGGGCGCAATACCTTGCCGGTTTCGAACATGAACGCCATGGTGTTCTCGATCCTGTGCGGTTTCAGGTCGGCAGCGATGGCCTTTTCTGACGTGACATTATCAGGGCCATGAGCGCTCATGCAGTTGTGCAGCGAGGCACCACCAGGCATGAAACCTTCGGCCTTGGCGTCATAGGCACCGTCGAGCAGCCCCATGAACTCGTTCATCAGATTGCGATGAAACCACGGCGGGCGAAAGGTATTTTCCGCCACCATCCAGCGCGGCGGGAAGATCACGAAATCGATATTGGCCTGGCCGTGCATGGCCCCAGGCGAGGTCAGCACGGTGAAAATCGATGGGTCCGGATGATCGTAGCTGACCGTGCCCAGGGTGTTGAAACGCCGCAGATCGTATTTGTATGGAACGTTGTTGCCGTGCCAGCCCACCACGTCGAAGGGTGAATGCTGCAGTTGTGTCGACCACAATTCGCCAAGAAACTTCTGCACCAGTTGCATCGGTTGATCGCTGTCTTCGAACCAGGCCACCGGCGTCAGGAAATCCCGGGCATTGGCCAGCCCGTTGCTGCCAATCGGACCCAGCTCCGGAAGGCGCAAGGCGCAACCGTGGTTCTCGCAGACATAACCGCGGGCACTGTTGTCGAGCAGTTGCACGCTGAACTTCATACCGCGCGGCAGGACGGCAATCTCCAGCGGCTCGATGTCCAGCAGGCCCATTTCCGTGATGATCCTGAGTCGCCCCTGTTGCGGCACAATCAGCCATTCACCGTCGGCATTGAAAAAGGCGCGCTGCATGGAGGTATTGGCTGCGTAAACGTAGACACTGACGCCTTCGGCCTGATCCGCTGCCGAGGTACTGGCCAGGGGGATCAGGCCGTCAATGAAGTCGGCAGCCTCGGCAGGGATGTCGAAGGCATTCCAGCGCAGCCGGTTGGGGTTGATCGGGCCCTGCTCATGACCGGCGATCTGCTTATTCAGGCGCTGGTAAGGCGGATGAGCAGCCGAAGGCTTGATGCGGTACAGCCAGGTACGCCGGGCTTCGCTGCGTGCGACCGTGAACGCGGTGCCGGAGAACTGCTCGGCATACAGGCCCAGCGGGTGCTTTTGGGGAGAATTCTGGCCAATGGGCAATGCACCGGGCAGCGCCTCGCTGCTGAACTGGTTGCCAAAGCCCGACTGGTAAGCCAATGCGTCGGAACTGGAACGGATAGCCATCTGGACCTCTTGTTGTTATGGGTCGAACAGAGACAGGATGAAACATCATTTAACGTAAACTCATTACGCATAACGTAATTTGAGTTTGCCAGCCGGTCAAGCTATAAAGCTGCCTTTACCGAGCGGCGCACAGCACCCATGACCCAGGAAATCGAAAGCCCGACAGGCGGACGTCAACAGAAGGTTCAGGCCGCAGAGGTCGGGCTGGGCGTGCTCAAAGCGCTGGCCGAACTCTCACCCTCTACGTCGTTGTCGAAGCTGGCGGACCATCTGGGCATGCCCGCCAGCAAGGTACATCGTTATCTGCAGGCGCTGATTGCCAGTGGTTTTGCCGAACAGGATGCTGTCAACAATCATTACGGGCTGGGCCGCGAGGCATTGCAGGTCGGGCTGGCGTCACTCGGCAAGCTGGATGTACTGAAGGTCTCGGCACCGTGGCTGGCCAGCTTGCGTGACGAACTGAACCAGACCTGCTTTCTGGCGGTATGGGGCAACCAGGGCCCGACTGTGGTGTATGTCGAGCCGTCTGTGGGCGCAGTGACGCTGGTCACGCAGATTGGCTCGGTACTGCCGTTGCTCGGCTCGTCTACCGGCCTGGTGTTCGACAGCTTTCTGGCAGACCGCGACACCGTCCGGCTTCGCCAACAGGAAGTGCCCCTTCTCGATAACGACCAGTTGCACGACGTCGAGCTGCATCACGAGCAGATCCGTACGACGGGCGTCCACCAGATTCAGGGCTTGCTGATGCCTGGCATCAACGCAGCGTCGGCCCCGCTGTTTGCGATGGGTGACAAGCTGGTGGGGGTGATTACCGTGGTGGGGCCAGGATCGGTGCTGACTGATGAGGCGCACAGCCTGGCGGCTCGGCGCCTGTCAGAGACCGCCGTGGCGATCAGCGAGCGTATGGGTGGCAGGCTGCCGGTTTAGGGCAGCCAGTGCAACGTCGCGTAGTCAACATCTGGCGCGAAGCGCAAAGCGCCGCACGCCAACGTCTATGGGCATGACGAGCGGTCTACCGCTCCGCAGCCCCCAAAGGTCAGGGAATCAGTCCGGGCTCAGTACCCCACGCTGGATCTGGTCCCGCTCGATGGATTCGAACAGCGCCTTGAAGTTGCCTTCGCCAAAGCCGTCATCGCCCTTGCGCTGGATGAACTCGAAGAACACGGGGCCCATCAGGGTTGCGGAAAATATCTGCAGCAGCAGTCGGCGCTCACCGCTCTCGGAGGAGCCATCGAGAAGGATGCCGCGCGACTTGAGTTCGGCTTCCGGTTCGCCATGATCGGGCAGGCGTCCCTGCAGCATTTCGTAGTAGGTATCCGGCGGCGCGGTCATGAAGCGCATGCCGGTCGCTTTCAGCGCATCCCACGTCTTGATCAGATCGTCGGTAAAGAACGCCACATGCTGAATGCCCTCGCCATTGAACTGCATCAGGAACTCTTCGATCTGCCCGGCCCCCTTGGACGACTCCTCGTTCAGCGGAATACGGATCATGCCATCCGGAGCGGTCATGGCCTTGGAAGTCAGGCCGGTGTATTCGCCCTTGATGTCGAAATAACGCAGCTCGCGGAAGTTGAACAGTTTTTCATAGAAACTCGCCCAGTACGCCATGCGGCCGCGGTACACATTGTGGGTCAGGTGATCGATGAATTTCAGACCGGCACCGACCGGGTGGCGCTCAACGCCTTCGATAAAGTTGAAATCGATGTCGTAGATCGACGTGCCTTCGCCAAAACGGTCGATCAGGTACAACGGCGCGCCACCGATGCCCTTGATCGCGGGCAGACGCAGTTCCATGGGCCCGGTGGCGATTTCCAGTGGTTGTGCGCCCAGTTCAAGCGCCCGGCCGTAGGCCTTTTGCGCGTCTTTGACGCGAAACGCCATGCCGCATACCGAGGGACCATGCTCGGCGGCAAAGTAGGACGCCAGGCTGTGCGGCTCGTTGTTGAGGATCAGGTTGATCGCGCCCTGGCGATACAGGGTCACGTCCTTGGAGCGGTGAATGGCGACCTTGGTGAAGCCCATCATCTGAAACACAGGCTCCAGGCTGTTGGGGGTAGGTGACGCAAATTCGATGAATTCAAAGCCCATCAGGCCCATTGGATTTTCATAGAGATCAGCCATGACTGGCTCCTTGCAGGAAAGTGAGAGTGGGTTATCAACGCAATCACGTCCCTGCGGGCGGCGCACACGGAATCCCTCGCACGCTGCGTGCGAGGAAATCACCAAATATCAGTTGCAGACCGAGAATCTTCATGAGGGCAGCCTACTCCGGCTTGTCCGGTTGTGCATCGGGGTGCGCCTGTTGAAAGGCCGCATGTTGCATGGCCAGACGCTCGACCCGCTGGATACGCGGGTATGCACTCGAATCGACGTTGTAGCGATGGGCCGCATACAACTGGGGTAACAGGTAAACGTCCGCGAGACCGGGGCTCGCACCAAAGCAGAAACCGCTCTCTGCGATCAACTGCTCGACAGCCTGCAGACCTTCGCCGATCCAGTGGCCTGCCCAGGCCAGAACAGCAGCCTCATCGTGCCCCAGACTGCGCAACCGGTCGAGCACCGAGACGTTGTGCAAGGGGTGAATATCACAACCGACGAGCCCTGCGACGGCCCGTTGCCGAGCCCGCATGACAGGGTCATGCGCCAGTAACGCAGGCTGCGGGTAACACTCTTCCAGATATTCAATGATCGCCAGTGACTGGATGATGACAACACCATCGTCAAGCCTCAATGAGGGCACTCTGCCCTGCGGGTTGAGCACCTTGTAACCGGGTTGGCGCTGCTCACCGCCGTCGAGCAACAGATTGACCGGGATGGCAGTGTGATCCAGCCCCTTGAGGGCCAGCGCAATACGCACACGGTAACTGGATGTCGAGCGGTAGTAAGTGAATAGGTCCACGGAAATCGCCTGCCCGACGCACGGGTGCTGTCTTTATTATTTTCATAACCATATTACGCAATGCGTAAATTACGCGATCCACCCGACGCTGTCAACTCAAGGCTTGAGCCGAATGAGCTACGATGCACTAACCCGATAAAAAAATAACGCAGGGGGACGGCATGAATATTCTTTACGACGAACGCATCGACGGCGTGTTGCCTGCGGTCGACAAACAGCAGTTACTGCATGCGCTGCAACGGCAACTGCCGGATCTGGACATCCTGCATCGTCCCGAAGAACTGCGGCCCTATGAATGCGACGGGCTGTCGGCGTATCGCACCACGCCAATGCTGGTGGTATTGCCGCGTCATGTCGAAGAAGTCCAAACCCTGCTCAGGCTGTGCCACACGCATCGTGTACCGGTGGTCGCTCGTGGTGCGGGCACCGGGCTTTCAGGGGGTGCGTTGCCGCTGGAAAAAGGCGTACTGCTGGTGATGACACGCTTCAACCGGATCCTCGATGTTGACCCGGCCGCTCGTCTGGCAAGGGTTCAGCCCGGTGTGCGCAACCTGGCCATTTCCCAGGCAGCAGCGCCCCACGGCCTGTATTACGCGCCTGACCCCTCCTCGCAAATCGCCTGCTCCATCGGCGGCAACGTGGCGGAAAATGCCGGTGGCGTGCATTGCCTCAAGTACGGACTGACCGTGCACAACCTGCTCAGGGTCGAGATACTGACCGTCGAGGGCGAGCCCATGACACTGGGCAGCGACACGCTGGATTCGCCCGGTTTCGACTTGCTGGCACTGTTTACCGGCTCCGAAGGCATGCTTGGTGTTATCACCGAGGTCACGGTCAAGCTATTGCCCAGGCCGCAAGTGGCCAACGTACTGCTGGCGGCATTCGATTCGGTAGAAAAAGCCGGACGTGCGGTGGCCGATATCATTGCCGCAGGCATCATCCCCGGTGGCCTGGAGATGATGGACAATCTGGCGATTCGCGCCGCCGAAGACTTCATTCACGCAGGCTACCCGGTCGACGCCGAAGCTATCCTGCTCTGCGAACTGGACGGGGTCGAAGCCGACGTGCATGCCGATTGCGAACGGGTTCGCGAGGTATTGACCCTGGCCGGCGCGACCGAAGTACGCCAGGCACAGGACGAGGCCGAGCGGGCGCGCTTCTGGGCCGGACGCAAAAACGCTTTTCCGGCCGTCGGCCGTCTGTCGCCGGATTACTACTGCATGGACGGCACCATCCCGCGGCGCGAGTTGCCGGGCGTATTACGCAGTATCAAGGAACTGTCCGGGCAATACGGATTGCGCGTGGCGAATGTCTTTCATGCTGGCGACGGCAACATGCACCCGCTGATCCTGTTCGATGCCAATCAACCGGGTGAGCTGGAGCGCGCCGAAGCGCTGGGCGGCAAAATCCTCGAACTGTGCGTCAAGGTCGGTGGCAGTATCACCGGCGAGCACGGTGTCGGTCGCGAGAAGATCAATCAGATGTGCGCGCAGTTCAACAGTGACGAACTGACCTTCTTCCACGCCATCAAGGCCGCGTTCGACGCCAGCGGCCTGCTCAATCCTGGCAAGAACATCCCGACCCTGCATCGCTGTGCGGAGTTCGGTGCCATGCATGTTCATGCCGGGCAGTTGCCATTTCCCGAACTGGAGCGCTTCTGATGAGCGCAATGGACAATGACGCCAGCCAGAGGCTGCTTGAGCGAGTCAATCAGGCCCTCCAGGACAGCACGCCGCTACGGATTCAAGGGGGCAACAGCAAGGTATTTCTCGGCCGTGAAACAGCAGGCGAAGTGCTCGATACCCGCGAACACCGTGGCATCGTCAGTTACGACCCGACAGAACTGGTGATCAGCGCCCGCGCCGGTACGCCATTGATCGAACTGATGCAGGCGCTGGACGGCGCAGGCCAGATGCTGCCTTGCGAGCCGCCCGATTTCGGCGCAGCGACGCTTGGCGGCATGGTCGCTGCGGGGCTGTCGGGGCCGCGCCGGCCGTGGAGTGGCTCGGTACGTGATTTTGTACTGGGTACGCGGGTCATCACCGGGCTCGGCAAGCACCTGCATTTCGGCGGCGAAGTCATGAAAAACGTCGCAGGCTACGATGTTTCGCGCTTGATGGCGGGCAGTTTCGGCTGCCTCGGGGTGTTGACCGAAGTGTCGCTCAAAGTGCTGCCCAGGCCGCGGCTGTGCAGCAGCATCGCGCTGGAGATGGACTGCACGCGTGCCTTGACCTGCCTCACTGAATGGGGCCGGCAGCCGATACCGATCAGTGCTGCCAGCCACGACGGTCAGGTGCTGCGCCTGCGCCTTGAAGGCGGTGAAAGCTCGGTGGCCGCCGCCCATGAGCGGCTCGGCGGCGAATTGCTTGAGGCTGTGTACTGGCAACAGTTGAACGAACAGCGCCTGCCCTTTTTCCTCGACCCGCGTCCCTTGTGGCGGCTCTGCGTGCCTGCCGACAGCGGCATGCCGGATCTGCCAGGCGAACAACTGATCGATTGGGGGGGCGCGCAACGCTGGCTTAAATCCGACGCTGACGGCGAAGCCATCCGAGCAATCGCGACGGCGCTTGGCGGACATGCAACCTGCTTCAGCCCAGGCGTTGTCGACAGCCCCTTTCAGCCGTTGGCCGCACCTCTGCTGCGCTACCATCAGGCACTCAAGACCCGGCTCGACCCGCAAGGCATTTTCAACCCCGGCCGACTGTACGCGGAGTTTTAAGCATGCAGACCACACTGAGTGAACACGCCAGAACCCTGCCACGTGCCGATGAAGCCGAGCGTATCCTGCGCAGTTGCGTGCATTGCGGCTTCTGCAATGCCACCTGCCCGACCTATCAGTTACTGGGTGATGAACTGGACGGTCCACGCGGCAGAATCTACCTGATCAAGCAGGTCCTGGAAGGCCAGCACGTCACCGAAAAGACTCGCGTGCACCTGGACCGCTGCCTGAGTTGTCGCAACTGCGAAACCACCTGCCCGTCCGGCGTGGATTACCACAACCTGCTGGACATCGGCCGTGCGGCAGTCGATGCCCTGGTCCCCCGCCCGCTCGGCCAGCGCCTGCTGCGTGAAGGCTTGCGCCAGATAGTCCCCCATGCAGGCCTGTTCCGGTTCCTGACCGGAGTGGGCATGAAGTTCAGGCCGTTATTGCCGCAGACACTGGCAGCCAAACTGCCTGTAACGGTCCATGCTGCCGGGCGTCGCCCGGCTTGCGCTCATGCGCGTCAGGTGCTGTTGCTTGAGGGGTGCGTGCAGCCAGGCCTGTCACCCAACACCAACGCCGCCACGGCACGCGTGCTCGATCGTCTGGGTATCGGTATTACCCCAGTCAGCACGGCCGGATGCTGCGGCGCTGTGGATTACCACCTGAATGCACAGGACGCGGGGCTGGATCGGACGCGACGTAACATCGACGCCTGGTGGCCTGCTCTCCAGGGCGGTGCCGAAACCCTTATCCAGACAGCCAGCGGTTGCGGTGCCTTCGTCAAGGACTATGGTCATTTGCTGCAACATGATCCGGCCTACGCCGACAAGGCCATGTGCATCAGCGCCCGTACGAAGGATCTGGTCGAAGTACTGCGCGACGAACCGCTGGAAACCCTCGGCATCAAGGCCGACACGCGGCTGGCGTTTCACTGCCCGTGTACCCTGCAGCATGCACAAAAACTCGGTGGTGAAGTAGAACGCGTGCTGACTCGACTAGGCTTCAACCTGACCGCTGTGCCGGACGGTCATTTATGTTGTGGCTCTGCCGGCACCTACTCCATCACCCAGCCGGCGCTGGCCCGGCAATTACGCGACAACCGCATGAACGCGCTGGAAAGCGGCAAACCTCAGGTCATCGCCACCGCCAATATCGGCTGTCAGACGCACCTCGCCAGTGCTGGCCGGACGCCGGTGCGACACTGGATCGAGCTGATTGACCAAGCGCTTGGCACTCCTGATTGACACTGAACTGCTAATCGATAACCACTGCTCCGGAGAACTCAATGAAAATCAAAGCCGTCCTGACCCAGACCGAAGTCAGCCTGATGCTGGGTGCCGCACGCGATGAGGCGCAGGCCAATGACTGGGCTGTCGCCATTGCTGTCGTTGATGACGGCGGCCATCTGCTGGCATTCGAGCGACTGGACGACGCCTCGCCGATCAGCAGCTATATCTCGATCGAAAAAGCCCGCACCTCGGCACTCGGCAAACGTGAATCCAAGGGTTACGAAGAGATGATCAACGGAGGGCGCACTGCATTCCTCAGCGCTCCGCTGCTCACCTCGCTGGAAGGCGGTGTGCCGGTCATCGTTGATGGCCAGGTGGTTGGCGCGGTAGGTGTTTCCGGCGTGAAGGCCGAGCAGGATGCCCGGATCGCCAAAGCTGGTATCGCTGCGCTGAATGCCGACTGATCGTTAAAGCCGCCCGATGACAGAGACATCCAGCCACTGCGTCTCTGTAATCGGTCGTAGCAGGCTTCGCAGAAGCTGCTACAACCTGTAGATCGAAATCCAGCTCATGTCCGGGTGGGTGGAATAGATATACGTCCCCGTGCTGTTGAGCACCGCGCCACCTACCGAAGGAAAGTACGCGATACAGGTGGCGATTCCCTTGACGGTGTCGATCCGGTACACGTCGTAGTTACAGGTGTATGACAGATGCGGTAAATAGGGGGTTACAGCGCTACTGAATGGCACTAAAACCCCCTATAGGGCACATTGATTGGTACGAAAAGTGGTACGAGTTTACGCACACCAAACCCTCCCCCGGCGTCCTGCCGACGAACACCACTCCCCAAATCTGAACCACTCAACTACTGTATGCCCATACAGCAATTGAGAATCATCCATCATGAACATCGATTACGCCGAAGACTGGCCGTTCTGCCCCACAGAGGAACAGATGCTTAAACAGCACGCTCACCTGGTGGCGGAAGAAAACAGACTGCTGCGCGACGAGGTCGACCGATATCGCAAGCACGTCACGAAGCTCATCGACATGCACAACGATGCGGCGCTCGAGCGTGACAAGCTCAGGATAAAGCTGAGGGATGCGGACAGCCGGATATCTGACTTGCTACGCGACGCCTGCGATTCCTGGGCGACAATCAACTCGCAGAAGTACGTCATCGCCCAGCATCGCGAGGTGATGAGAGAAGCGGGAATCAGCCCTGAAAGATGGGGCGGCGAGGCGTAGCAGTCGAAGCAGCGTTACACCTTGCGACTCCCGATCTGCCCGGCCTTGCCTAGCCGCGCTACATAATCCACATCAGAATATTCCAGAAAATATTCCCGGTCTGCCAACTTGCGATTTTGCGCAAGTTGACAAATCGGCGGATCAGAAAGGAAGTTTGGTTGACAGAACCGCGAATCAGCCATAACGGGGAAAAACTTCACGAACTCCAGATTACGGGATTCGCTCTAGCACACGGCCTGATGGCACTTAAACCTTCCTGATGCCGAACTGCGCGGCCTTGACTGTCGAGCCCTGCGGCACGCCTGCTGCCAGGTACAGCCCCATACGTGACGTGATCACGGTTTCAGTCAGGTCAATCGTGCCGCGCTGCGTCTCCAGCGCCCCGGCAAAGCGTGCCGGCATGGTGAACGGCTCTTGGTACTTGTCCATCGAGCGATAGTAGATTGTGGTCGAGGCCCCGCTGACGGGCTTGGTGATGGTCAACTCAGCCTCCCAGGCCAATATGCCGCGCGACGAGCCGACGATATCCACCGCCGACACCATCTCAATAACGTCACCGGCTGCTAGGTTGGCCTGCACAACGTTGGCCGTTGGCTGCACGTAAATGTAGCCGCCCGCCGCCGCCATGCTCCCGCCCAGCTCGATGCACTGCGCCTCACCAAGCGCGGCAGGCTCCTTGTACCAGCGAGTGGTGATTCCGGCCAGGCCAGAGCCCACCGCCTTGTAACTGTCCGCCAGAACAGATCCGGCCACAGCGTTCACGCCCGCCGGTAGAGTGCCGCCAGTGCCCGCCATCAGCGGGTTGGCATTGAGGCAGCCGTAGGGCCGGATGGCCGAGTAAACGTCGCCAGCATCGGTGGGCAGCGGGATGCCGGGGAATTCGAAGTTGGCATTGATGATCGGCACCACGCGCGAACTGATGAATTCAGCGCCAATGATATTGGGGTGCAGACCCTCCACCGTCATGGCTTCTGTGAAGCCATCCCAAATATTCACGACCGGCACGAACTGGCTGACATAGGTCAACACCCAGTCTTTGTAGGCGATCGCATCGGCCAGCGCCTGCCCGGTCAGCGCCCTGCTACCGAAGCGCGGCGTACCAGTGCCGACGATCAGGTACTTGCCCGGCGTGTTGAGGACCGCGGTCACGATCTTCATCACGTTGGCTTTCGTGTCAGCCAGGCCCATACCTGCCGTGGTGCTGTCGTTGGTGCGGGATAACAGCAGCCACAGATCGGCCGTCGACGACGCAATGCAGGCCGGTAGCCTGGCCAGGAACTGCCCGGTGTGGTCGCCGACCTTGCCCTGGTTGTCGAGGTAGCTTGGAAACAGGCCGGTGCGCGCCGCGATCCAGGCCGCGTAGCCATACGCCTCAGTACCGAAGGCCGTCGCCGCGATAGTGTGGCAGTTGCCCGAGAAGCTATCGCCCAGCAGACCAAGTCCGCGGCGTATCGGCTGGCGGCTTGGGATCGGGTTGACCAGAAGGCTCATGCGTACACCTCAAATGCAGCGCCACCGGTTGGCACATAGCGGATTGTCGCTGGCGGAATGCTCAGCTGATAGCCGCCGTCTTTCCAGAACGTGTCGGTATTGATCCAGCTATCACCGGCCTGGATCTGGACTGACACCGATCCGCCGTTCGCCTTTACTGCCAATGTCACTTTCAT
This sequence comes from Pseudomonas caricapapayae, assembly GCF_001400735.1. Taxonomy (GTDB): domain Bacteria; phylum Pseudomonadota; class Gammaproteobacteria; order Pseudomonadales; family Pseudomonadaceae; genus Aquipseudomonas; species Aquipseudomonas caricapapayae. The sequence goes on along the minus strand of NZ_LJPW01000173.1, from coordinate 2,168 downwards.
GGTGCGGTCGTAGGTTTCTTGTTTCGTCACTGTCTGCACAGCATTCCCCCTGCGGCCTATGGCCTGAAATGGATTGGTCGAGTGGAGCACGGTGTTTACGCCAGCACCTTCAATGCCCGGGCGTACAGCGCCTGCCGATCGGCGAGACCATTCGTGCCACCGTTGATTCTGCGAGTGATTTGGAGAAGGTCGCCCTTGTCTGCCAGCGTGTTGAGTTTTGCCCTGTCCCAGAACCATGCAGCCGACATGGCTGCGTGATCTGGCAGCTCGAGCAATTCAGGATGGTTGATCAGGTCCAGGCCCAGCGCTTCGCCGCACGCCTCGTAGTTGGCCCGGCCCGTAACCTGAATCAGGCCACGGCCACGGTAGAGCTGGCCGTCTCCATCGGCCTCCGGCGTGTTGCCCAGGCGCTCAGCCAGCTTGCCGGTGTCGTACTTTGACAGGTAGGCGCTGCCGCCCAGCTCGCGCACGTAACGCAACTGGCCAGACTCATGACCGACCTGAGCAATGAACGCCGCAATGCGTGGCACCGTGACGATCTGGTACTTGTTCATGGCCGTGTTGAGAACGGGTGCAAAAACGCCGGCTTTCTGGCCGGCGTTCGGGAGGATCTGCAGTAGTTGCTGCGCGGTGATCGGCATCAGTGTTTCTCCGGGCAAAAAAATACCCGCTCGATGGCGGGGCTCGTTGTTTTTTCTGATTCAGCTTGGCATCACTGGCCAGTCGATAGACTCGAAGTAGCCGGGCTGAGTCGGGATTCGATTTAGAGCAACCCGGTATTGCTTCCAGGCTTTCAGTGACGCCACCTCATCGGCAGTAGCGTCATCGATATCCACGGCATCCTGAAGAGGGGCTATTGTGTAGTCCGCGATCTTTCGAAGGCGGGCAATTTCGCTAACCACATCGGCCAGGCGCTGCTTGGCGGCTTGCTCTTGCTTCATTTCCTTGGTGATCAGACGTGACCAATCTATGTTACTCATTGGACTGCTCCTTGATTTCAGGGCTGTCTTCTTGCAAGCGCATTACTGGAATAGGCAGGGGTTGAGGTAACTGTATCAGCCCGTCAGGAACATTCAGAAGCGGAACAGGAAACGCCTGTTCTTGGCTATAGTTTTGCGGAAGCGGGATTAACAAAGTTATTTCAAGCTCGCCATTATTTAGCTCAACATCCCCCTCAAGCCAGATAGAGGATATTGCAGACCTTGGCAGGGTTGATCCCTCCAGCATTGGCGAGAAGTCAAATGACTCACCATTGACGACGATAGTGCTCCCGTATTTATAAGCTTCGAGCGTATCGTCTCGGCGCTGGGGCGTAAGATTAATTTTCATCAGAACCACCTTCCTATAGCCATCAATCCGAGTCTGTAGACCTGAGAAACGCTAAAGTTTGCTGTGATGGTTGCACGCGTTTCGCTGCCTGCAACCATGTACCCACTGATGCGTGTGCAGGTGAAGTTGTCATTTGATTCCGCAAATTGAAGAGTGACGCTTACTTCTGCGGCGTTTCCAACAAATGGCATGGGCGGCGTCCAGAATGCCGTAGCCGTAGTACCTGCACCTGATGGACCGAATGCGTAAGCTCGGTTCCAACATATCTGCGTTCCGTCTCCGAAGCGAACAAAATTCCCATTTGTATTGCTTCCTGCTTCAACAACATTTCGCCCTGCCACCTGAATTCCGGCAGCGTTGAAAACACCTGCCGAAGTGAGCGTGGCCACCCCGGTGCGTTCTGTGTTGTTGGCGTTTACGGTACTGAATGTGAAGCCTCCAGTCCCGCCGCCCTTGTTGCAGACGAATGCCATCTCGCCGCTAAAACCGGCAATGTTCCCTTCGTTCCAGCCGACAAAGCCGCCTTGCGTAGCACTGACGGATACCTGAGAGACCTGAAGGCTTTGCAGTTTCGGCGCATATGCCCCACCTGATGACGGCATGGCTCCGAGGGCAACCAGTAATGCCGCATTGCTCGTCACAGCTACGCCGGTCCCACCCTTCGCTAGTGGCAAGATGTCATAGTTGCCAGTGGTGCCCAGAGCAGCAAGCTTGTCACCATACTGGAGCACCAGCGCCCGCAGCCGGTCAGCGGATTCCTTGACGTAGCCCTGTAGCGGAGCGAGCGCATAACCGCCAGCGCCATTGGTTGCGCCCTGATAGTTCGGCGAGATAGACAT
>NZ_LJPW01000089.1 GCF_001400735.1 Pseudomonas caricapapayae | reverse complement strand
GCATTACATTCGCAGAGGATTTAGCGCTATGACACCGCCTTCGCGGACAAGTCCGCTCCCGCCTAGCCTTGCTTTCCAGCCTCATCCGGGCGTGTGTATCACGCTGAGCGTGGAGCGTGAGAACGATTTAGAGAGCAGGCGGCACCACACTGAATCAAGGCCATATTGATATGCCTTCTTATTTTTACCGTTTGACCCTCGCCATCAGCTTGCTGCTGCCCTTCACCGTTCAAGCCGGCGATGCGAGTGATTTTGTAGCAGCCAGTTCTTCGCAACAGGCAGAACTACTGGAGACCTGGGCAGCCAAACCCGCACCGGAGCGCGTCGAGCTGCTCGAAGCGTTGCGCGATGGCCGTGTTGCCGCCGACAGCAGCAAGCGCGCCTGGATCGAAACCAACGATCAATACGTGGCCGTCGATGCACAGGCCCCTGCTGCCGCCGACGCACCGACACCTGACGAACCACGCAAATTGCGCTTGAACAACCGGCTGCGCGGCCTGGTTGAAACGGCGTTGGCCAGCCACCAGTTGCTGGCAGCCGATACGCGCCTGCGCATGTCGGCCGCGCTGCAGTTGCAGAAGAGCGCTCGCCCTGCACAACTGGAACTGCTGACCGAACGTGTCGCCAGCGAAACCGACTCCAGCGTTAAAAGCGCACTCACCCTGGCGCTGGCCAACCTACAACTGGTCGATTCCAGCCCGACGGTGCGTCTGGCCGCGGTACGACTGCTGGGCGAAACCGGCGACCCGCTGGCGCGTACCCGCCTTGAATCATTGCTGACACCGGGCGTTGAAACCGACGCGTCGGTAAGCGTGGCCGCTGAAACCAGTCTGGCGCAGGTCAAACGCAAGCTGATGATCGGCGAAATCCTTGGCCAGGCGTTCAGCGGCATGTCACTGGGCTCGATCCTGCTGCTGGCGGCGCTGGGCCTGGCGATCACCTTCGGTCTGCTCGGCGTGATCAATATGGCCCATGGCGAGATGCTGATGCTGGGCGCCTATTCAACCTACGTTGTGCAATTGATGCTGCAGCGCTACGCGCCAGGTGCCATCGAGTTCTACCCGCTGATCGCGCTGCCGGTGGCGTTTTTCGTCACCGCGGCTATCGGCATGGCCCTGGAACGCACGGTGATTCGTCATTTGTATGGCCGCCCACTGGAAACCCTGCTTGCTACCTGGGGCATCAGCCTGATGCTGATTCAGGCGGTGCGTCTGGCCTTTGGTGCGCAGAACGTCGAAGTCGCCAACCCGCAATGGCTGTCTGGCGGCCTGCAGGTGTTGCCGAACCTGGTACTGCCCTACAACCGCATCGTGATCATTGCTTTTGCACTGTTCGTGGTGGTGTTGACCTGGCTGTTGCTGAACAAGACCCGACTGGGCCTGAACGTACGGGCAGTGACCCAGAACCGCAACATGGCAGCCTGCTGCGGCGTGCCGACCGGACGCATCGACATGATGGCCTTCGGTCTGGGCTCAGGTATCGCGGGGCTGGGAGGCGTCGCCCTTAGCCAGATCGGCAACGTGGGCCCTGATCTTGGCCAAAGCTACATCATCGACTCGTTCCTGGTGGTGGTGCTTGGTGGTGTCGGGCAACTGGCAGGCAGTGTGATGGCGGCTTTCGGGCTGGGTATTGCCAACAAGATTCTCGAACCGCAAATCGGCGCTGTATTGGGCAAGATCCTGATTCTGGCGCTGATCATTCTGTTTATCCAGAAACGTCCGCAAGGCCTCTTCGCATTGAAAGGACGGGTGATCGACTGATGAGCCAGCCATTGATGGTAACTGCCGCGCAAAAAGCCGGCCCGAAAGGCACGCTGACCGCAGGCATTGTGATATTGGCTGTGCTGCTGGCACTGCCGCTGCTGTCGCTATTGCCTGCCGACAACAGCTTTCAGGTATCGGCCTACACCCTGACACTGGTGGGCAAGATCCTCTGCTACGCCATTGTTGCCCTGGCGCTGGATCTGGTCTGGGGCTACGCCGGGCTATTGTCGCTGGGCCACGGCCTGTTCTTCGCGCTGGGTGGCTATGCCATGGGCATGTACCTGATGCGCCAGGCGGCAGGCGAGGGTTTGCCTGCGTTCATGACCTTCCTGTCATGGACCGAGCTGCCGTGGTACTGGGCGGGCACCGACAATTTCCTCTGGGCAATGTGTCTGGTGGTATTGGCACCAGGGCTGCTGGCGCTGGTGTTCGGCTTCTTCGCCTTCCGCTCGCGGATCAAGGGTGTGTACTTTTCAATCATGACCCAGGCGCTGACCTTTGCCGGCATGCTGCTGTTCTTTCGCAACGAGACCGGCTTCGGTGGCAATAACGGATTCACCAACTTTCGCAGCATTCTGGGCTTCAGCATCAGCGCACAAGGGACCAGAGCCGCACTGTTTCTGGCAACGGTCGTATTGCTGGTGGCCAGTCTGTATATCGGCTGGCGCCTGGCGCAGAGCAAGTTTGGGCGGGTGCTGACAGCGCTGCGCGACGCGGAAAACCGCCTGATGTTCTGCGGTTACGATCCACGCGGTTTCAAACTGTTCGTCTGGGTTCTGAGCGCCGTGCTGTGCGGCCTGGCTGGTGCCTTGTATGTGCCGCAGGTCGGCATTATCAACCCCAGCGAAATGTCGCCGACCAACTCCATCGAAGCCGCTGTGTGGGTAGCCTTGGGCGGCCGTGGCACGTTGATCGGACCGTTGCTGGGCGCTGGCCTGGTAAACGGCATGAAGAGCTGGTTCACCGTGGCTTTCCCGGAGTATTGGCTGTTCTTCCTCGGCGCGCTGTTCATTATCGTCACGCTGTACCTGCCCAAGGGCGTGATCGGCTTGCTGAAGAAAAGGAGCGAGCAATGAAAACCACCCCGACCCCGTCGTTCATGCTTGAACCGATTCTGGCACCCAATTCCGATGCGGGCACCAGCCGCGACGCTGTGGGGCTCGGTAAAAGCGCTGGCAAGGGCCTTAACACACGTCACGGCACAATCCTGACCCTGGAAGATATCAGCGTCAGCTTCGACGGTTTCAAGGCACTGAACGACCTGAATCTGTACATCGGCGTGGGTGAGCTGCGCTGCATTATCGGGCCCAACGGCGCAGGCAAGACCACGCTGATGGATGTCATCACCGGCAAAACCCGGCCCAGCCACGGCAAGGCCTGGTTCGGCGAAACGCTGGACCTGACGCAGATGAGCGAAGTGCAGATCGCCCAGGCCGGTATAGGCCGCAAGTTCCAGAAGCCGACGGTATTCGAGGCCTTGAGCGTGTTCGAAAACCTTGAACTGGCACAGAAGACCGACAAATCGGTATGGGCCAGCTTGCGTGCACGGTTGAACGGAGAACAACAGGACAGCATCAATCAGGTGCTGGAAACGATCCGCCTGACCCATTCGATGCACCGCCCGGCGGGCTTGCTGTCCCATGGCCAGAAGCAGTTTCTGGAGATCGGCATGCTACTGGTTCAGGACCCGCAATTACTGCTGCTCGATGAACCCGTGGCGGGCATGACCGACGCCGAAACCGAATTCACCGCCGAGCTGTTCAAAGGCCTGGCCGGCAAGCATTCGTTGATGGTGGTCGAGCACGACATGGGCTTCGTCGGTTCGATTGCCGACCACGTCACCGTGCTGCACCAGGGCAGCGTATTGGCCGAAGGCTCGCTGAACGACGTGCAGGCCGACGAACGCGTCATCGAAGTGTATCTGGGGCGCTAGCGCGATCAGTAGCAAGCTGGAACAACGTCTGCTTTTTCTTGAAGCTTGAAGCTTGCGGCTTGAAGCTCAATTGCAATTTATGAGGCTCCCATGCTCACTGTTAGCCAACTCCACCAATACTACGGCGGCAGCCATATTCTTCGCGGCCTGTCGTTTGACGTGAAGGTCGGTGAAGTCACCTGCCTGCTGGGGCGCAACGGCGTGGGCAAAACCACGCTCCTGCGCGTGCTGATGGGCCTGCTGCCCTCGAAAGAAGGTTCGGTGCACTGGGAAGGCAAGGCGATCACCCACTTCAAGACACATCAGCGGGTGCATGCCGGGATCGCTTACGTGCCGCAGGGCCGGGAAATATTCGGCCGGCTGACGGTCGAGGAAAACCTGTTGATGGGCCTGTCACGCTTTCCCGGCTCCGAGGCAAAGGAAGTGCCGGCCTTTATCTATGAACTATTCCCGGTGCTGCTACAGATGAAGCATCGTCGTGGCGGCGACCTGTCCGGCGGCCAGCAGCAGCAACTGGCGATAGGCCGGGCGCTGGCGAGCCGTCCCCGCTTGCTGATTCTCGACGAGCCCACCGAAGGTATTCAGCCCTCGGTTATCAAGGAGATCGGCGCAGTGATCAAAAAACTGGCCGAACGGGGCGACATGGCGATTCTGCTGGTCGAGCAGTTCTACGACTTTGCGGCAGAACTGGCCGATCAATACCTGGTGATGTCGCGAGGAGAAATCGTTCAGCACGGCCGTGGCGAAAACATGGAGAGCGAAGGGGTTCGCGGTCTGGTCACTATTTGATGCGCCAATCCGTTATCGTGCAGCACTCGACAAGCCAATGAAGACATCATGAATCTGCCTGCCAACACCGCCCTTTTCACCCCCAGCTGGCATGCCGAGCTGGAATTGGGTTACGGCCGTTTCGATGACAGCACACGCCCGACGCAGCGTCGTCACAAGGGGCCGCTGCGGGTGCAGAAGCATCTCTACGCCGAAGGGCCTGAAGTGTGCCAACACATCATCGTTCATCCACCGGGCGGTATCGCCGGGGGTGACCGGCTGGATATTTCAGCCAATGTCGGTGACGGTGCCTGGGCACAGCTGACCAGCCCCGGCGCGGCCAAATGGTATCGCGCCGCCAGCCCGGCCTTTCAGCAACTGGAATTGCACGTGCAGCCCGGTGCAACGCTGGAGTGGCTGCCGCAGGAAACCATCGTATTCAGCAATGCCCAGGCCGAACTGACCACCCGCATAGAACTGCACGGTGATGCGAAGCTATGCTACTGGGATGTTGTGGCACTGGGCAGGCCAGCCAGTGGCGAGCGCTTCGAGCACGGACATTTTCAGTCGCACCTGGATATCCGTCGCGACGGCGCATTGCTCTGGCATGAGCGGCAACGCATTATCGGTGGCGACGGGCTGCTGGATTCGCCCATCGGCCTGAACGGTAAAACGGTGTTCGCTACCCTGCTTATGACGGGCGAGCCGGGCAGTGATCTGCTTGAAGCCTGCCGGTCGCTGGCGATGCCCAACCCGGTCCGGGGCGACCTGACCCAATTGCCGGGGCTTGTAGTGGCGCGCTGCCTGGCAGACGAAGCGCTGCATGCAAGGGCCTGGCTGATAGAAGTCTGGAAACGACTGCGTCCTGCCTTGCTGGGCCGAGAGGCGGTAACGCCGAGAATCTGGAATACATGATGGCTGGACGCATGGCGTCCAGGGCGGCATTCCCGCGCCAGCTCGGGAACGATCAACCACCGAATATGAAGAAGCGAAAAACCTATGGACCTGACGCCACGCGAAAAAGACAAGCTGCTGATTTTCACCGCCGGACTGGTTGCCGAACGGCGTCTGGCGCGCGGCGTGAAGCTTAATTACCCGGAAGCCATGGCTTACATCTCTGCGGCACTGCTGGAAGGTGCGCGTGATGGGCAGACCGTTGCCGATCTCATGCACTACGGCACGACACTGCTGAGCCGCGATCAGGTCATGGAAGGTATTGCGGAAATGATCCCGGAGATTCAGGTGGAAGCCACCTTCCCGGACGGCACCAAACTCGTCACCGTGCACCAGCCGATTGCCTGAAGGAATGATCATGCAAGACGTGATTCGCGATGCGCTGCCGGATGATCTGCCAGGCATTCTGACCATCTACAACGACGCCGTGCTCAACACCACGGCTATCTGGAATGAACAACCGGTCGATCTGGCCAACCGTCAGGCCTGGTACGCATCTCGCCAGAGCCAGGCGTACCCGATTCTGGTGGCTGTCGACAGCGCAGGCGAAGTACTGGGCTATTCGTCGTTTGGCGACTGGCGCCCCTTCGAAGGATTTCGCCATACAGTCGAACATTCGGTCTATGTTCGTGCAGATCAGCGCGGTAAAGGACTGGGGCCACGCCTGATGGGATCGCTGATCGAACGGGCCAGAGCCTGTGACAAGCACATGATGGTGGCCGCTATCGAGAGCGGCAACGCAGCCTCCATCGCCCTGCACGATCGCCTTGGTTTCAAGACCACCGGGCAAATGCCGCAAGTCGGCACCAAGTTCGGCCGCTGGCTGGACCTGACCTTCATGCAGCTCGATCTGTCGCCCGGCGCTCCGGCACCTGCTTCGCAAGCCCCCTCCTCCTTCTAGAGAGCACGCCATGAACCCAGCACAGCTGCGCCGCGTTACTGCAGAAAGCTTCGCGCATTACCGCCAGGGCCTGGCGCAACTGCTGTTCGATACGGTTCACGACGGGGCGTCGGTCGGTTTCATGGCCGACCTGGACATGGCGCAAGCCTGCAACTGGTGCGATGAACTCAAAGCCGACGTCGCCTCAGGTAATCTGCTTCTTTGGGTAGTGGTCGAAAACGAGCATGTTCTGGCCAGTGCGCAACTGTCGTTGTGCCAGAAACCCAACGGCCTGAATCGTGCAGAGGTACAGAAACTGATGGTGCAGCCTGCCTCTCGCGGGCGCGGCCTGGGCAGACAACTGATGGAAGCTGTCGAGCAGGCGGCCGTGAAGCATAAACGCGGCTTGCTGCACCTGGACACCGAAGCTGGCTCGACGGCTGAAGCGTTCTACCGTTCGCTGGCCTACAACCGCCTCGGCGAGCTGCCGGATTATTGCGCCACACCGGACGGTCGCTATCGGCCGACCGCCATTTATTTCAAAACCTTGGGGCAACCGACATGATCCCTGGTCAATACCAGATTCAGCCCGGCGACATCGAACTCAACGCCGGACGCCGCACCCTCAGCTTGACCGTTGCCAACAGCGGTGACCGGCCGATTCAGGTGGGCTCGCACTTCCATTTTTTCGAAACCAACGACGCACTGAGCTTTGATCGCGACGCCAGTCGAGGCATGCGCCTGAACATTCCGGCCGGTACCGCCGTGCGCTTCGAGCCTGGTCAGTCCCGTGAAGTCGAGCTGGTGGACCTGGCCGGATTGCGCAAAGTCTACGGCTTTGCCGGGCGAGTGATGGGCGATCTGGATTGAAGCCTTTTTGAATACCGTTTCTACGCTGCGCGCTCAGAGCTATACACACATCTCCTTTTGATTCTGGCCGGAGGCCGTAGGAGCGAACGTGTTCGCGAAGAGGCCGGTACAGCCTGCCGAAACAGGGCGTTCGGACTAACGTCTTGGTGAGCAATGCGGATCGCCGCTCCGGTCACTCCCACAGGGATCTAATCAGGACGTGTGTATGACGATGGGCACTCGGCACGAGGATCAAAAGCTTTGACGACTAACGACTTGCAGCTCGCCGCTGGTCGCTTTGAAAAACTTACAGTTTGCGGCCTGCAGCTTGCCGCTCTGAATCCGAGGTACGAGAGATGAAGATAAGCCGACAAGCCTACGCAGACATGTTCGGCCCCACCGTCGGCGACAGGGTTCGCCTGGCCGATACCGAACTGTGGATCGAGGTCGAAAAGGACTTCACTACCTACGGCGAAGAAGTGAAGTTCGGTGGTGGCAAGGTCATCCGTGATGGCATGGGCCAAGGCCAGCTAATGGCCGCCGACGTGGTCGATACGCTGATAACCAACGCCCTGATCATCGACCATTGGGGCATCGTCAAGGCCGACGTCGGCATCAAGAACGGGCGTATCGCGGCCATCGGCAAGGCCGGTAACCCGGACATCCAGCCAGACGTGACCATTGCGGTGGGCGCGGCCACCGAAGTCATTGCCGGTGAAGGCATGATCCTCACCGCTGGCGGCGTCGACACGCACATCCACTTCATCTGCCCACAACAGATCGAAGAAGCGCTGATGAGCGGCGTGACGACCATGATCGGCGGCGGCACCGGCCCCGCCACAGGCACCAACGCCACCACTGTCACACCCGGCCCGTGGCATATGGCGCGCATGCTCCAGGCCTCGGACTCGTTTCCGATGAACATCGGTTTCACCGGCAAGGGCAACGTCAGCCTGCCCGGTCCGTTGATCGAGCAGGTCAAGGCGGGTGCCATCGGTCTGAAGCTGCACGAAGACTGGGGCACCACGCCTGCGGCCATCGACAATTGCCTGAGCGTTGCCGACGAATACGACGTGCAGGTCGCGATCCACACCGACACCCTCAACGAGTCTGGTTTTGTCGAGACCACCCTGGCCGCGTTCAAGAACCGCACGATTCACACCTATCACACCGAAGGTGCCGGTGGCGGTCATGCACCGGACATCATCAAGGCCTGCGGTTCGCCGAACGTGCTGCCGAGTTCGACCAACCCGACGCGCCCGTTCACCCGCAACACCATCGACGAACACCTGGACATGCTCATGGTCTGCCACCACCTGGACCCGAGCATCGCCGAAGACGTTGCGTTCGCGGAAAGCCGCATACGCCGCGAGACCATCGCCGCCGAGGACATCCTTCACGACCTGGGTGCCTTTTCGATGCTCAGCTCCGACAGCCAGGCCATGGGCCGGGTTGGCGAGGTGATCATGCGTACCTGGCAAACTGCAGACAAAATGAAGAAACAGCGAGGTCCACTGCCGCAGGACGGCCAAGGCAACGACAACTTCCGCGCCAAGCGTTACATCGCCAAATACACCATCAACCCGGCAATTACCCACGGCATCAGCCATGAAGTGGGCTCTATCGAAGTCGGCAAATGGGCGGATCTGGTGCTGTGGCGGCCGGCGTTCTTTGGCGTAAAACCGACCCTGATCCTCAAGGGCGGGGCCATCGCGGCCAGCCTGATGGGCGATGCCAACGCTTCGATTCCGACACCGCAACCGGTTCATTACCGCCCGATGTTCGCCAGCTACGGCAGTTCGCTGCACGCCACCAGCCTGACCTTCATCAGCCAGGCGGCATTCGACGCAGGCGTACCGGAGTCACTGGGCCTGAAGAAGCAGATCGGTGTCGTCAAAGGCTGCCGCAGCGTGCAGAAGAAAGACCTGATCCACAACGATTACCTGCCGGACATCGAAGTCGATCCGCAAACCTATCAGGTCAAGGCCGATGGGGTGTTGCTGTGGTGCGAACCCGCAGATGTGCTGCCGATGGCGCAACGGTATTTTCTGTTTTGAATCAGCAAGGGCCTTCGCTTTCAGAAGGCCCTTCAATATTTATTGCTCGGTTTATTCTTTGAGGCTAAGCAACTCGTTGAGTTTGGTTCTGAACCAGAACTTGAGATGAAAATCAGCAGTTTCCTCAATCTTTTTACCGCTCTTGAAAAAGATGATGGTTGGTGTAACGGTGACATTGTAGTTTTGGGCTGTCGCTGGGCTAGTGTCCACAGGCACACGAAGCATGACGACCCTCCCGGCAAACTCAGGCGCTAGCTCATCGAGAATTGTCCCAGTCCGCGTACTGTTGTTCGCTTCACCGTGGTCATTAACGCCAGGGCTGCTGAATTCCAGCACCACCAACGGGCTGATTGCAGGCCATTGGGAACTGAAGTCCGCATCGTTCTTAACGACCCGGACCTGGGCCGCTTTGTTCTGGTAATTCAGAAGTGTTTCTTTAGGTTCCAATGTTTTCAGCGACTGCAGCGTATCGTTGATAGCATCCAGTCCCCCCAGATCCTGGGGGGTGCCCGTGCCCTGCAATGCTCGCTGCAATGGGAGAAAAACGCTCAGTTTTCCTGTCGCTACGTCGTCGAGCTTGCTGACTTTTCCGTCGGCCAGTGTCTGCTGGGCACGCGTTACACGCTCTTCGACGAAAGCTGTGAGTCCTGTGTTCGGCATGGTCATTCTCCAATTACGAAGCGGGTAGCAATTTATCCAGGATTTGCGTCATCCGTTCTTTGGTTTGCTGGCCGACAAGGTCTTCACTTGCTTTTGCCCCACCCTTGAAGAAAACCATCGTCGGACCATGATTTATCTGATATTCACTCGAAGTCACCGGGTTCAAAGAGTCTTTGAGATCCGAATCCAGTTCGATCTCGACCCTGACCAAGCTGACCTTTCCGGCATATTTCTCTTCCAGCGCATCAAAAATGGCATCCATTCTGGCACTGGCGTTTTCCTCGCCTCGCTTATTTACCTTGCCTTTCGTCGAGAATTCCACCACCACGAGCCTTTGATTGCTCGCCTCAATGACATCCTTCTGAAAGGTCGAATCAGTAACTGTCATGACACTCATGCTCAGGGCCTCCATTCGATTAACCTGCCGAATGAACATAGGCCCCATAGAAATCAGCGTCTACTGACAGAAATGACAGTAACACTCTGTTTGTCGTGCTCTGTAAAAGCGCTAATATGCGCCCATCTTTCGTCACGCATCTCCAAAGGTAGTCGGCCATGCGCCTTTCCGAATTCATCGTTGTTCATGTGGATCGCATTGTCGACGAATGGGAAGACTTCGCCAGAACCCTGAAACCTGCTGCCGACTCGATGAGCAAGCTGGAGCTACGCGATCACGCCAAATCGATTCTGCTGGCAGCGGTACGCGACATGAAAACCGTGCAGAGCAAAAGCGAGGAGATTGCCAAGGCCAGAGGCGAAGATCTGAACAAGACGCCAAGCCTGGACGAAGCGGCCAGCAGTCATGGCGAATTGCGCCATGAAGTCGGTTTCGATCTGGTACAGATGACTTCCGAGTTCCGGCACTTGCGTGCCAGCGTCATCCGCTTGTGGGTCGAAAGCCTGACCGAGCCGCAGCTCGCCGATTTTCAAGAAGTGATCCGCTTCAACGAAGCCATTGACGAAGCGCTTGCCGAGTCCACTGCCGCCTATGCCGAACGGGTCGGCCGCTCCCGGGACATCTTTCTCGCCATCCTGGGCCATGATCTGCGCGCACCACTCCAGGCCGTCAGCATGTCCGCCGAATTGCTGGCCCGCAAGATATCTCCGGATGAGAAAGCCCAGTCATATATCTCGCGCATTCAACTGAGCACCCGCCACATGGGCGCGATGGTCGGCGACCTGCTCGAGTTCGTGCGCAGCCGTCTGGGTGCCGGGTTGCCGGTCGAGCGTAAGTACATGGACCTGGCGCATGCCTGTCGCGAAGCCATCGAGGAAGCCTGCGCCGGGCATCCGAACTCTATTCCGGTACTTGAAGTTGCGGGCGACACGAAAGGCCACTGGGACGGGGCACGGATAGGCCAGCTGCTGCAAAACCTGATCGGCAATGCCATGCAGCATGGTGCGGCCACCCACGAAATCAAGGTCAGGATCAGCGGCAACCCGAACACTGTCGAGCTCGTTGTGCATAACGAAGGCAGGCCGATTGCCGAAGATGCAATCGGCACCATCTTCGATCCGCTGGTGCGCAGCACCCATGAAGACAGTGAAACACGCAACACCTCGACGAGCCTCGGGCTGGGTCTGTTCATCGTCAAGGAAGTGGTCAACGCCCACAGTGGCAGCATCACCGTGACCTCGACCATAGACGAAGGCACCACGTTTACCGTGGTGCTGCCCAGAACCTGACTCAGGCTGTCGATCGAACAGTGGCGCTATTCTTTCAGCCCTTCCACTGCGCCCTTGGATCGAACGAAGAACTGTCTGCCAGTTTCTGCCAGAGCGCCCGGGTAGCCTCGTCGGTATGCTTGGGCACAACGATTTTCAGTTGAGCGTAAAGATCGCCTCGCTCGCCACTCTTGTTCATCAACCCGTTACCCTTGATGCGCAGACGCTGACCGTTCTGACTGTCAGGGCGGATGGTCAGGTTGATTCTGCTGTTCAGTGTCGGCACAGCGACCTTGGTGCCCAGCACCGCTTCCCAGGGGGCCAGAGGAACGGTGATGACCAGATCATGACCCTCGACCTCGAACAGAGGGTGCGGAGCCAGGCGAATGATCAGATACAGATCGCCATTCGCACCGCCGCCCACACCGGGCGCGCCTTGCCCCTTGAGACGAATGCGCTCGCCATCGACAACACCGGCGGGAATCTTCACATTCAGGGTTTTGGTGATGTCACTCATGCGCTGCCCGTTGGGGCTGTGCTGAGGCACCTTGAAACTGACCTGCTTGGACTCTCCCGACAGGGTTTCCTCAAGGAAGACCGCCAGTTCCATCTCCACGTCCTGCCCGGTACGCCCCGGATTGCGGGTGCGGCCGCCCTGCTGTGGCCGGCCACCGAAAATGGAGCTGAAAAACTCTGAAAAGTCTGCGGTTTCCTCGAAGCCGCCTGCCCCGGCACCAGCCCGGCTTTGCCAGCCCGGCGGGGTCTGGAATGGACGGCCCTGGCGACCGTACTTGCGCAGCTCATCGTACTCGGCGCGCTTTTCAGGGCTGCTGAGCACTTCGTAGGCTTCGGACGCTTCCTTGAACTTGTCTTCGGCGCCTGCTTCCTTGCTGACGTCAGGGTGATACTTGCGCGCCAGCTTGCGATAGGCGGTCTTGATTGCCTTGTCGTCCGCAGTCGGCTCCACGTCAAGTATCTTGTAGTAGTCTTTGAAATCCATGTAACGATCACCCATCCGAATTATCCGGCAAAGCCAGATACGCTGGCGTCACGCGCCCAGCTCCCTCTATTCAGGAGGTATCTGGATTACCTAACGTCGAAAAATGTACAGATAGCCGGCCGTCCTTGCAGACAGGTCGATAGCTCGACAACGCAGCGTTCGACAACCAGGTCTACCGAGAATCCCTTCAAGATTGGGGGTAATGGGCTTCAGTTCAAGCCTTGGCAGCAAATACAGCCAGGTAAATATAAGCGACGTGTCGCGCTACGCAATTTGCCCGCGCTGGCATAAACTGCGCGGCCGTTTTTTGACTGGAACGTAAAAGACATGAATGACCAATCCCCGGCCCGTGCCTGCGGCATCGACTTCGGCACGTCCAACTCCACCGTCGGCTGGCAACGACCCGGCGTGGAATCGTTGATCGCGCTGGAGGACGACAAGATTACCCTGCCATCGGTGGTGTTCTTCAACATGGAAGAACGCCGCCCTGTGTATGGCCGGCTGGCGCTTCACGAGTACCTGGAAGGCTATGAAGGCCGCCTGATGCGCTCGCTCAAGAGCCTGCTGGGCTCAAAGCTGATCAAGCATGACACCAGCGTGCTGGGCACGGCGATGCCGTTCAAGGATTTGCTGGCCCTGTTTATCGGCGAGCTGAAAAAACGCGCCGAGCGCACGGCCGGACGCGAGTTCGAGCACGTGGTGCTGGGCCGCCCCGTGCATTTCGTCGATGACGACGCACAGGCCGATCAGGAAGCCGAAGATACGCTGGCCGAAGTCGCCCGCAAGATCGGGTTCAAGGAGGTATCGTTCCAGTTCGAACCTATTGCTGCGGCATTCGATTACGAGTCCACCATTCAGGACGAGGAACTGGTGCTGATTGTCGACATCGGCGGCGGTACATCGGACTTCTCGCTGGTGCGCCTGTCACCCGAGCGACGCCTGCACGACGATCGCCAGCAGGACATTCTTGCCACGGGTGGCGTGCACATCGGCGGCACCGACTTCGACAAGCAACTGAGCCTGCAAGGTGTGATGCCGTTGTTCGGTTACGGCAGCCGCATGAAAAGCGGTGCGTACATGCCGACCAGCCATCACATGAACCTGGCGACCTGGCACACGATCAATGCCGTGTACTCGCAAAAGTCGCAATTGGCGCTGGGCAGCATGCGTTACGACATCGAGGACACCGGCGGCATTGATCGCCTGTTCAAGCTGATCGAGCAGCGCGCCGGACACTGGCTGGCCATGGAAGTGGAAGAAACCAAAATTCAGCTGACCCATGCTGAAAACCGTCACTTGCCGATGGATCGAGTGGAAGCAGGCTTGAGTGTGGACCTGAGCCGGGCGATGTTCGAAGCGGCAATCGATGCCCAGCTGGAGCGGGTGCGTAACAGCGTGACGACATTGCTGAGCGACGCTGGTGTGGGCGTCGAACAGGTCAGCACGGTGTTCTTCACGGGCGGTTCGAGTGGTATACCTGCCCTGCGTAACAGCGTCTCGGCCATGCTGCCCAACGCACGCCATGTCGAAGGCAACATCTTCGGCAGCATCGGCAGCGGCCTGGCGATTGAAGCGAAGAAGCGTTACGGCTAGTCACATGACGCGGAGCGCTGGCACGATAGGCATTCTTTTGGACGTCTATCTGCGCACGCGCCCTACACCAACCCTTCCTTCTGCAGCTCGCTTTTCAGGTACGCATAGTAAATCGGCCCTGCCACCACGCCCGGCAGGCCGAATGCGGCTTCGAACAGCAGCATCGCCAGCAGCAATTCCCACGATTTGGCGTTGATCTGCCCGCCGACGATGCGTGCATTGAGGAAATACTCGACCTTGTGGATCACGATCAGGTAGCCCAGCGCAGCCAGTGCGACCCAGATCGAGATCGACATGCCGACGATGAAGATCAACGTATTGGACATCAGGTTGCCCACCACCGGCAGCAGGCCGAGCAGGAAGGTCATGATGATCAGGGTCTTGGTCAGCGGCAGGTGGATCCCGCACAGCGGCAGGACGATGGCCAGAAAAACCGAGGTGAACGCCGTGTTGAGCAGGGATATCTTGATCTGGGCAAAGACAATGTTGCGAAACGCCCGGCTGACCAGATACAGACGATCAAACAGCGCCGCTGCCAGCGGCTTGCGCGCGTGAACGTCGGAAATGCGCTGCAACGCGATAATCGCGCCCAGTACCATGCCGATTAGCATGGTGACGAACATATGCGCCGCTCCCTT
Source organism: Pseudomonas caricapapayae (assembly GCF_001400735.1). Lineage (GTDB taxonomy): Bacteria > Pseudomonadota > Gammaproteobacteria > Pseudomonadales > Pseudomonadaceae > Aquipseudomonas > Aquipseudomonas caricapapayae. The sequence goes on along the minus strand of NZ_LJPW01000089.1, from coordinate 89,496 downwards.
GCCGATCAGTTGCAACTCGCCCACGTGCTTCTGTAGCCACTGCCCCAGCGAGACCTGAAACTCTGCAGCGCTGGCAGGCAGATAAGCATCGATGAACGGCGGAAGCTGACCGCGCGCGCGATCTACCAGGGTCATGAACTTGTCCAGCGAAGCCCCGGGATTTTCAGCTTCGTGCAGGACAAAACTGATGACGCCGGCAAAGATCAGTGTCAGCAGACTGACCACCACAGTGCCCAGCAGCGCCACGGCCAGCCAGCGAGCGCGTTCGCCGGAGATCAGGCGCTGTAACTTGGGGGTCAGCATGTTGACCAGTTCGAACACCAACAGTCCGGCCAGCAGGCTGGGCAGCAACTTGAATGGCAACACCAATAACAGACCGCCAAATACAAGAATCCAGCTGGCTATTAACACCTGACGCGCAGAAAACGTTGGCATAGACCCTCAACGGGCAACACAAGGAAGGTGGGCAGTCTGCCAGCCTTCTCAGTCGAGAACCAGCGATCCGAAAGTCGGAAAAAGTACGGCGCAATCATCTGCCCGATGATCGACGCGATAATGACGCGAAAGTGCAGCATTTACTGCACCCGCGCCTATTGCCAGCAGCAACAGTATTAGCCGGAAAATTATTTCTTCTTGAGACAATCACTCATGAAAGCCTTGCGCGCATCGCCCTTGAGCGCCTGGCTGCCGGCAGTCGCGTTGCAGGTCTTCATCTTGTCCTGTTGGGTGGCTGCTGGCGGTGGTGACGCTTTCAGGCAAGCGCTCATGAACGCTTTGCGCTCGTCGCCCTTCAACGACCTGGCGCTGGCGTCGGCATTGCAGGTGGTCATCTTGTTCTGCTGCGCGGTCGCAGCGAAACCCTGAGCAGACAACATAAGGCCAACGAGCAACAAAGGAATACCGAGCTTCTTCATCGATCCACTCTCCATATCCACTGCACCGGGCGGCACAGGCTGAGATTCAGTGTAGTCAGCTGTTGCGTCCCGTGACGGGGCACCGTGCATCGCCGCTGGCATTCTCGACAAACAGGCGGATAATTGCGCCTCGCTTTAACGATGATCCTCCCATGCAATACGCTTTTCCGCTGATCACAGTCCTTATCTGGGCGGTCAATACCGCCGTTACCAAGGCGTCTGCCGGCGTAATCTTTCCGGCTGAAATAGGTTTCTATCGCTGGGCGCTGGCAGGCGTGTTGTTTACGCCTTTCATGCTCGGGCCCGTCTGGGCGAACCGTGCCGCGATAAAACCGGTGCTGGGCAAGATTTTCATCCTCGCCGTGCTCGGCACAGCGATGTATCAGAGTCTGGCGTATTTCGCTGCCGGCCTGACGACCGCAACCAATATGGGAATCATCCAGTCGCTGGTGCCGATGATGGCGCTGGGGCTGTCGATAGCCTGCCTGGGTAATCGGCTGACCTCGGGGGCGTTGCTGGGCGCTGTGCTTTCATTTGCAGGGGTGGTGGTTGTGGTGTCGGCGGGCAACCCTGCTGCGTTGATCGAGCAGGGTGTCAACCGGGGGGACGCGATGGTGCTGGTGGCAGCGGCGTCGTACGCGGTGTACAGCACGCTGCTGAAGAAGTGGCAGTTACGCCTGCCACCCCTGCAACTGCTTTACGTACAGATCCTGCTGGCGCTGGTGGTATTGCTGCCACCCTTTGTCTTCTCGGAAAAAACCGGCTTGAACGCCAGCAATGTCCCGATGGTGCTGTATGCAGCCATTCCAACGTCAATGCTCGCGCCCTGGCTGTGGATGACTTCGATCATGCGTCTGGGTCCCAGCCGCACAACACTGTTCTTCAACCTGATGCCGATCGCCACGGCATTGATCGCTGCGGCGACACTGGGCGAGCAACTGGCGCTCTACCACCTGATCGGTGGCGCGCTGACCCTGTGCGGGGTCGTCCTCGCAGAACGCTGGACGACTCCGCTGCGGTCAAAAGCAACTTAAGCAGTCGCGCTGCCTTCACTGCCCTCCAGACTATGAATCGACACATCAGTGATTCCGGCAGCGTGAGGCATGCCGGACTCACCGCCCGGCACCTCATCCAGCTCGACATGGTGCTTGAGCGCCAGCTCGTGCACCACTTCGATAATAGGCACATCCAGATTTTCGATTACGTCTACGTGGTGCTCGCCCAGCAAGGTGTACTCGATTTCATACAGTTCTTTATCGCTCATCGCATCTTCCTGGCCGTCACAAAGGATCGGCTGATTAACGAACTACGGTCTGCACAACCTTACCGATGACCGAGCCCAGGGCCGGACCCTAGTGTCCGACCGTGCCATCAGATTGACCCCGTCCTTTCACGAACGTGCGAGCGAATATTCAAAGGGTCGCCTCGCCGTCAGCGGTACTGCCGTATCGCCATCTTTTTTTCGAACTCTTACCCCGGTTTCCTGCTCAAAGCGCTACCGGGCCAAGACCGGCTCTGACATGTGGAGCAATAACGATGTACAAGAAAATCTTCGCGGCGACTTTTGTATTGGCGACGATGGCTGGCTGCAGCAACACAACCGTGCAGAACCCGGTGGACTACGTCACTTATCGCAATGAGCCATTGGTCAAGCAGGTCGAGAACGGCATGACGCGCCAGCAGGTCCTGACCATCGGCGGCGAACCGTCGAGCACCATCGAGCGTAAGGTCAACCCAGGCACCTGCAACAACTACGTCATGAACAAAGACGGCCACAAACAGGTTTACCATGTCAGCTTCAACAGCGACGGCCGTGTAACCAACAAAGGTTTCATGACCTGCGAACAGCGCGAGAAGAACGAAAAAGCGATGTAACTGAAGCAACTAAGGAAGCCCGACGCGCAATGCGTCGGGCTTTTCCATGTTTGACGTTTATGTAGTAGACGCACAATTAGACATTGCGTTTAAAAACACCCACTGCGCCTTGAAACCAATGCAGAACTTTGCTGTCATGAGCCACTCATCGCACAATCACCAGGCAGCACCGCTGATTACCAAGGAGAGGTTCGTATGGCTTTCGACGCTTTTATTCAGATCGCAGACATCCCGGGCGAGGCGCTGGACGAGAAGTACAGCAAATGGATCGAAATCACCGGTTATAACTTCGGCGTCAACCAAAGCACCTCTGCCACCGCCAGTTCCTCGGGCGGCGCGTCATCCGGTCGTACCACCATGACCAACTTCACGTTCACCAAATACCTCGACAGCGCCAGTTGCAAACTCATGGAAGCCAGCTGCGCAGGCCAGCACCTCAAGGAAGTCAAGCTGGTCCTCTGCCGCGCAGGCACCGACAAGCTCAAATACTACGAAGTGGTGCTTGAGGAAGTCATCATCGCCGACTACACACAGAGCGCGAGCTCCGGCATCCCCATCGAAATCGTACAGCTCAATTACGGCCGTATCAAAACCACCTACACCCTGCAGAAACGTGTCGATGGCACAGCAGGCGGTAACGTGGCCGGCGGATGGGACCGGATCAATAATAAAAAGTACTCGTGAGTTACGACCATGGCCGAAGCACGATCTTTCATCAACCCCAGAACACAGACTTTTGACTCTCTGAAAACGAACCTTGCGCTGCCCAAGAACAGCAAGGACAAGTTCGTCGCCCTCAATTCCCACATCTCGGGCGGCGTCGTCCTTGCCGGTGAACTGGTCATCGTCGGCGACGCCTCCACTCCGTCGTCCACTGCTCAGGAAGCTTTCCTGATGGCCAAGGCTGCGCAGGTGCATACGGCGTTACTGGTCAATGGCGCTGATGGGGATGACTTTTTTCTTGAGAATTTCGAGCTGCTCAAGCAAGCCATCTCCTACACATCCATGGGCATAGGTGCCACGAGTGATGGCTGGGCCAAGCATATGGAAGAGATCAAGAAATCGCTCCAGGCTATCGAAAAGCTCTACCGGGAACACATGGGCTCCGGCACGATGACCCAACGAGACGCGTTCTACGCCAAACGATCAGAACTGTTCATGAAGCTTGATAAACTGCTCAATAATTTTCTGGCGTATGGATCCGGGCTGCGCAACGAAGGCTCGATCAAAAGACTGCTCGGGCTTTCAACCAGCAGCTACATGCACACAGGCGAAATCGCAGGATACGCTGACAAGGTCTCTGGCGTGGCCAAAGCCTCTAAATGGATCAAGAGAGGAGCCTACATCGGAACCGCGCTTGAAGTTGGCTCTAAAGCGATTGAGATCCGTAATGCCTGTACGCTAGGCCGAGAGGAACAGTGTCGAAAGGCAAAATATGTCAAGGGTAGTTCGTTGGTAGGCAGTGTAGCTGGGGCAGGCTTGGGCGGGGCGGGCGGCGGCTTCCTTGCTACAGGCTTATGCATCTTAGCTCTCGGAATTACAACAGGTCCAGGTGCGCTTGCTTGTACCGTCGTTGGAGGTGCTGCTGGTGGGTGGGCTGGGGGGGAAGTAGGCGAATGGGGCGGCGAGCATTTGGGTGAAATGCTCTACAAGGAGATTACAGAATGACAAGTGATCTGACAGGCCTCATTTTTGGAGCGCTATTGATACTCATCATAATAAATCTATTTGCCACGGCAGTTATTGCGCACAAGTATGTTGAAACCATAGAGAAGCAACTACCCAACTGCTCTTCTGTACAAACAATTAGAGAGGCCTGGTCGGGAGGTGGTCTGATTGGAAAAATCATGCGCGGCGGCATTATCGCAACAATACTCATGGCCCCCAACCTAAGCACCAGAAGGGGACTTATCGACATTAAGGAAGTCAAAAACCTGTCGGGTTTTTACAAAAAAGCTTTACTCATCCCGACAATCGTGACGTTCTTTTTGTTTTTCTGCCTTATGGCACTCAGGGTTTCAGCTTATTTTGGAGGGCTTTAAAACTGCCCAAATAGAACATATTATTTTTAATGAAACTCTCACACGCCATGCTGGCAAGGTCGATCAGACCATGATAAATATCCCGATAGACTTGGTCGGTCTGCTCATAATGGTACCGATGATACTTAACCTCTTCGTCACCGCCTTCATTGCGCACAAGTATGTTGAGACCATCGAACAGCAGCTACCGAACTGCTCTTCTGTACAGACCATCAGAGAAGCATGGTCAGGTGGTGGCCTGCTCGGAAAGGTCATACGCGGTGGCGTTATTTCTGTAGTATTGATGGTGCCGAAGCTAAGCGCCAAGAGAGGCGTCATTGATGACAAAGAGGTTGAAAAACTCCCAGCGTTTTATAAAAAATCCTTGATAATCCCGACGGTCGTAAATTTCTGTTTACTCACAGCGATGATGGCACTTAGTATTTTCCTGGGTCAAGATTAGCAATCGATAACGACAAGATCGAAGGCACACATGACACTCCTTCTTTCATAAAGCGCACAAGGGAACAGTCTTCATGAGCGAGATCAGAACGTGACCAGTATCGAGCCGGGCCTAATTGGGATTTTCTTGTACGCCGCGATGCTCATCATTATTCTCGCGTCAGCCTACGTAGCACATAACTACACGGACATTTTCGAATCACACTTACCCAACTGCAAGCTCATCACAGACAACAAATCCACGTACGGCGACGCAGGCATGCCTGGAAAAATGGTGCGGTGCGGGATGATGTATCTGTTTTTGATTTTTCCCAGCTTGGGTAAGAAACATGGCCTTATGGATATAGAGGAATCCAGAAGCTTTCCTAAAAACATGAAGTACCTGCTGTTTATCCCCTGGACAGCGCAGATCGTGGTGCTTATGGCCCTGATCGGCTTCACGCAGTTTGTGATTCCCCACGCTTGAAAGATGATGATAACGCACACCCGAACGGATCCGGGCGCGGGATTGACGGTGGTGATTTGCCTAAATTACATGACGAATCACAGCGCATTCCCCAAGATAGAAAAATATCACCACGCTCCGAAGAACCCTCCAGAGCGCAGTATCAGGCCAACCAGCAGATTAACGCTTAGAAAACCAGCTTGAACAGGGCAATAACCACGACCAGGCCGATCAGAAAGATGATGCCAACGGTGCTTCCCAGGAACTTGAGCATTGTGTATCTCCACGATTTATTTGGGTCTCATGGTTGGGACCGCAGCGTTCTGCACTCGTTTCTTATATTTTTACATTCAGTCACCACCGTCGCTAGCGACGAAAATCCAATAAAACTTTTCCCCTCCTCCAGCACTCACACCCTTTGCTGATCCTGCCGGGCGACACACAGAGCGAGACAGCAAAACCTGATGAACCCTGGAGATAAATGATGATTTCTGCACCGCAATCACAGCTTTCCGATGTAAACACTCTGCGCCAGCGCGCACGCCAAAACGTTGAAGATGGTGCTGTGACTGAAGGTTACAGCGCTGACCGCGAGACCGTGCTGCGCCTGCTCAATGAGTCGCTGGCGACCGAACTGGTCTGTGTGCTGCGCTACAAGCGCCACTACTATATGGCGTCGGGCCTGAAGGCGAGCGTGGCAGCCGCCGAATTTCTGGAGCACGCAGAACAGGAAGCGCAGCACGCCGACAAGCTGGCAGAGCGCATCGTGCAACTGGGCGGCGAGCCTGAGTTCAACCCGGATACGTTGTCGAAGAACTCTCACGCGCAGTACGTGGCGGGCAATACACTGAAGGAAATGGTCTACGAGGATCTGGTCGCCGAGCGCATTGCGGTGGACAGCTATCGCGAGATCATTCAGTACCTCGGTGACAGCGACCCGACTACGCGTCGCATCTTCGAAGAAATCCTTGCTCAGGAAGAAGAGCACGCTGATGACATGGCGGATATTCTGAACGATCTGTAACACGCGGCAGCAAATGAAAAGCCAGGACCTGTGTCCTGGCTTTTTTGTGGGCGAAAGGTTCTGACGATTACTTCACCGTCTTCGGCGCCTTGCCCGTACGCATCTGTTCCAATAGCGGGCCACACTGGTTCGGCTCACTGTCGCCCGTCGCGACCAGCGCCAACAGACCGGCGGCCGGGCCTACGGTGGCCCCGAGCAGGACCATGCCGGCGCCGCGCAACAGTAACGGGCCGGACTGCACGCCCGCATTGGGCTTGGCGAATGGCCCATTGACGTACAGCGGCGAGCGTAGCGAGAACACACGGAAGCCTTTGGATTCCGGGTTGATCTGCAAGTCCAGTTGCTCGGTCTTCATGTTCGCCGTGCCATTGATGTAGATGATGGCATTCTCGGTATCGAAGACGAACAGCCGACTGGTTGCCAGCCCGTCCTTGATACCGAAATCAGAGGCCGCGCAATTGATCTTCACATCCTTGTCGCCAAACAGCTTGCCCACTACATAGTTGCCTACGTTGAGGCCGGCGATTTCCATCAGGCCGCGACTGATCGCGCCATCGTTCACCAACATTTTCATTTCGCCGTTGGCAGTGCCAAGCAGCGCCGCAATCGAGTTGCCGCGACCACTGATGTCAGCATCACCGTTCAACTCACCGAAGCTGGTTTTCATTGGCTCGAACGTCGGAAACAGCTGCTTGAGCTTGAAGTTGCGCGCCGACAGCTTTGCCCTGCCCTGCATCGGCTTGTTGCGGCCATCCAGACGAATATCGGCATCCAGCTTGCCGCCCGCCACGCCAAAACGCAGCGGCTCAAGGCTTAACTGACCATCGTTGAGAATCAGGTGGGTATACAGGTCTGTGAACGGCAGGTCCGGGCTTTGCACGATGCGCTTGCCGGTGAACTCAACGTCGGCATCCATCGCTCGCCAGCGGTCGGTCTGAAACTCTTCGACAGGCAGAACCTTGCCCGACGGCTGCTTGCTCTCGCCGCCACGCTTTTTCTGCGCCGCATTAGAGTCCGCGCCGATCAGTGGTGCCAGGTCGCTGAACAACAACTGATTGGACACCAGCACGCCGGTCAGCCTGGGCCGAGGCTGACTGGCAACGAAACCCAGGTCTCCGTGGATGTCGCTGTTGCCGATCTTGCCGTTGAAGCCTTCGTAACGAAAGTTGGCACCTGCCGGATCGTGTAGCCTGGCAACCAGGCGGCCGTCGGTCGAATAGGCAGGAGAGTCCGGCAGGGTCACGCCGGTCAGAGGGTAAAGATTGCTCAGGCTCGCCCCGGAAAGTTTGAGGCGCAGGTCCAATGCGCCCAGGTTCTGTGGATCGGTCAAGGTGCCTGCGATGACCACGTGGGTATCACCGACCTTCACATCAGCCTGCACCGGAAACGGCTGACTGGCGTCTTTGAGCGCGAGCAGGCCGCCCACTTTGCCGGTGCCGTTCAGTTTCTGACCGTGGTACTGGCCTGTAACAGCAAGGCCAAACGCATAGTCCTGCGGCACCGCGCCCTTGTCCTGCGCTTTTTGCGCTTCCTTGCTACCGACGATTTCACTGAACGGGATCGGCTTGCCGAGCAAATCGATCACCACGTCCAGATTGGCATTCAACGTCTGGTCATTGAAGCTCACCAGCCCCTTGTCGAATTTGATCGCGCCGATATCCACAACCCATTTGGAAGGTTCGGCATCGGGATCGGATTTGGGCAGGTCAAATACCCAGTTGGCGCGACCATCGGCCAGACGCTCAAGCTTTGCCTCGGGGCCGGTCAAATCGATACGCGGGATGACCACTTGCTGGGCCAGCAACGGCAGCAGCGACAGACGAAATTCAACGTGCTTGAGGGTTACCATCTGCGGGGTCTTCGACCACTCGGGATTACCCAGCGTCAGGTCATCGGCGACGAAGTGCGGAGACGGCACCCACGCGCGCCAGCCACCGAGCTCAGGCTCGCGCGTCCAGCGTACGTCCAGATCGCCATTGATGGCGAACGGGCGATGCAGCGCTTCGCTGACTTTCTGATTGAGGGTGGGTTTGATGCGATTCCAGTCGAAAGTGACAATCACAATGACCAATATGGCCAGCACCACCAGTAACGTGGCACCTGTCCAGGCGAAAATCTTGCGGCTGCGCGTCATGCGTGACTCTCCAGAAAACAGCGCCCCGACCCTGGCGCGCTGAATACGACATGAATGTTCGACTGACAAACGCGCCGAGGGTTTGATTTGAATACGAAATCGCAGCAAAGGGCAGCACCGATACTGCGGCTCCATTCGAGGGGCCGTCCTGAAAACCCTTTCGACGCAGGTAAAGCGCATTTGGTAAAGTGCAGCCCAGCCTAATCCAAGAATCGTTTGAGCCATGCTGCCCCGCGCCGAACAGAAACAACAGACCCGAAGAGCCCTGCTTGATGCTGCCCATCAGTTGATGGAGAGCGGGCGCGGCTTCGGCAGCTTGAGCCTGCGAGAGGTGGCGCGAACAGCGGGCATCGTGCCGACCGGGTTCTATCGTCATTTTGAAGACATGGATCAGTTGGGGCTGGCGCTGGTCAGTGAGGTCGGCCAGACCTTCCGCGAGACCATACGGCTGGTGCGGCACAATGAGTTCGCAATGGGCGGTCTGATTCGTGCGTCGGTGAAGATATTTCTCGAACGTGTCGCGGCCAACCGCTCGCAGTTTCTGTTTCTGGCCCGCGAACAGTACGGCGGCTCTCTCAAGGTGCGTCAGGCGCTGGGAGCTTTGCGCGAAGGCATAAGTGCCGACCTGACGGCCGACCTGGCAAAGATGCCCAAATGGCAGCACCTGAATGCCGATGCGCTGTCGATCATCGCCGACCTGGTAGTCAAGAGTGTGTTCGCAATGCTCCCGGAACTGATCGACCCACCTCCCGCGTCGCTTGCGCCGCATCTGACGCCTCAAGCCAAGATTACCCAGCAACTGCGCTTCATCTTTATTGGCGCACGCCACTGGCGAGGGCTGGGCAGTCACGATTGAGTGACCCACCGCGATCCCGCGTGCTTCAGCGGCGCGCTACGCAGCGAGGGCACGAGAGTCATTCATCGCGTGGTGCGCAACACGGATTGTCGCGCGCCAATGCCCCTCAGCGAAGAACAGCAAGAGCACCAAAAATGTGCATGTTTTTATTTGCGCACCCTAAAAGAGCAATCAACGACGCATCTTGATCAACGTCGTCCGCGCCTGCCAGACATTTCCCACAACCTGCACTGTTGGCAAGCCCCTTGCTCTGATTTGAAGCATCGCAATTGGCTGGAAGCTATCTGATGCTGGTGATTCACAATCGAATCGAACCCCAGGCCGAATGGGCCGCCGAGCTGCATTTGAATTTCGAGGCGCGCAGCAAGAGTCGCCTGCGCTGCTTCAGTGCGGAAAACGAAGACGTCGGCTTGTTTCTGCAGCGTGGTCAGTCACCACTGCGCGATGGCGAGTTTCTGCAGGCGCAGGACGGCCGCATCGTGCGTGTCTGCGCACGTCCCGAAAAACTGATGCATGTCACTTGCAGCAGCACGTTCGAACTGACCCGCGCCGCTTATCATCTGGGCAATCGTCACGTCGCCCTGCAAGTCGGCGATGGCTGGCTGCGCCTGCTTGAAGACTATGTGCTCAAGGCCATGCTCGATCAGTTGGGTGCCACCGTTGAAACGCTCGAAGCGCCTTTCCAGCCGGAACACGGTGCCTATGGCGGCGGTCATCATCACTCGCGTGCCGGCGAAGAGGATTTCAACTATCCGCCGCGCATGCACCAGTTCGGCGTGCGCAAGTGAACAGCGCCTGGGCGCTTTTGCGTCTGGCCAGCCCGCAGTTGCCGATTGGTGGCTACAGCTATTCGCAAGGGCTGGAAATGGCGGTGGAGCAAGCCATTGTGGTGGATCCGCAGACTGCGGGCCGCTGGATCGGTGATCAACTGCTGCTCAATCTCGCCCGTTTCGAGGCACCCTTGCTGCTCGCCCATTGCGAGGCAGCGTCAGCCGGTGACTGGGGCCAGCTGCTGCAAGTCAGCGAGCAGCACCGCGCCAGCCGCGAAACACGCGAGCTGTATCAGGAGAGCCGACAGATGGGTTACTCACTGCAACAGTTGCTCAATGGCCTGCCAGAGCTGGATCGCGAGGCACGCCGGTTCCTGGAGCAGACAGCAGAGCCGCATCTGGCCCTTGGCTGGGCACTGGCTGCGCGCGCCTGGCGGATTGATGCGCAAGACGCGCTGGCCGCCTGGCTGTGGAGCTGGCTGGAAAACCAGTTGGCCGTACTGATGAAAACCCTGCCGCTGGGCCAGCAGGCTGCGCAACGCCTGACCAGCGAGCTGTTGCCCTTGTTGCAGCAGGCGCAGGTCAGTGCAACCAGACACGATACTCACCATGCTGGCAGCGCGGCCTTTGGTCTTTCTCTGGCGAGCATGGCGCACGAACGTCAATACAGCCGGTTATTCCGGTCCTGATCAGTCTTTATGGAGAACTCAATGAACAGCCAACCTCTGCGCGTCGGTATCGGTGGCCCGGTCGGGTCCGGCAAGACGGCCCTGACCCTGGCTCTATGCCTGGCATTGCGCGACCGCTATAACCTGGCGGTCGTGACCAACGATATCTATACCCGCGAAGACGCTGACTTTCTGGTGCGCAACGAGGCACTGGCACCTGAGCGCATCATCGGTGTTGAAACCGGTGGCTGCCCGCACACCGCCATTCGTGAAGACGCCTCGATCAACCTTGAAGCGGTTGACCAGCTCAATCGCCGCTTTGAGGGCCTGGACCTGATTATTGTCGAGTCCGGCGGCGATAACCTTTCCGCGACGTTCAGCCCGGAGCTCTCCGACCTGACGATCTATGTAATCGACGTGTCGGCAGGCGACAAGCTGCCTCGCAAGGGCGGCCCCGGTATCTGCAAGTCTGATCTGCTGGTGATCAACAAGATCGACCTCGCGCCGCTGGTGGGCGCGTCACTGGAAATGATGGACAGCGACACACGCAAGATGCGCGGCGAAAAGCCGTTCGTGTTCAGCAACCAGAAAACCGGCCAGGGTCTGGAGCAGATCATTGCCTTCATTGAACGCCAGGGCCTGCTGACTGCGGCCGCCTGAATTCACAACCAAAAGGAACCCTTCGATGAACTACAAAAAAGCCCTTGGCGCCCTCGCGCTGCTGCTGATCCCGACCCTGGCGCTGGCTCACCCCGGTCATGGCGATAACGGTCTGATCGCGGGTATCAGCCATCCGATTGGCGGGCTGGACCATTTGCTGGCGATGCTTGCGGTCGGTCTGTGGGCTGCGCAGCAACAAGGCACAGCCCGCTGGGCGCTGCCTTGCACCTTCGTCGGCACCATGCTGATCGGCGGTGTGCTGGGCTTTGAGGGGCTGAACCTGCCAGCACTGGAAAGCGGCATTGCGGCGTCGGTACTGGCGCTGGGTCTGGCCGTGGCACTGGCTGTGCGTCCGCCCGTGGCGCTGGCGGTGACAGCAACGGCAGTGTTCGCTTTGTTCCACGGCGTAGCGCATGGCCTTGAACTGCCGGACATGTCCAGCCCGTGGGCTTATGCAGCAGGTTTCGTTGCTGCGACTGCGGCTTTGCACGCAGCGGGTTATGCCGCAGTTCGCGCACTGCCTCAAGCCGCAGCACCGTTGGTGCGGATTGCAGGGGCAGCGTCTGCCGCCACTGGCGTATGGTTGCTGGCGGGCTGATCAGCCGGGGAAGGTCAGCGCGATAGCGCAGGAATGCGGTACAGGTAGAGCAGCACTGCGCTGGCAAACGCCAGCAGGCAGACCGGCAAGGGATGCAGACCGAACAGCACAGCAATGGCCGCGATCCAGGCGGGCAGCCCGGCAGCGAGGAAGGCCAGACGGCGGATGGCAGCCAGTTTGAGCCATGCTGCCGGCTCTTCCGGGGTATCAAGTGCGGCCTGGGTGGCCGCCAGCGCGCGCTTGTAAGCACCGAAGGGTTTGAGGCTGACGAACATCGAGCCTATCCCGGCGATGAACAACGGGATTGCCAACACGGGAATGAGTGGCTCGCTGGCACCGAAAAATACACAGACCACCAGCAACGGTGCCAGGGTCAGACCCAGTTGACGCCACCATGCCATTTCCAGTTTTTGGCGAACCTCGCTACGTGTCACGCGGGGCCGACCTCACTCTGATGCTCGTTACCCATCATGTGCCCCAGCTTGCCGGCCTTGGTCGCCAGATAAAGGCGGTTGTGCGGATTCTGTCCGGTGTGCAGAGGCACCCGCTCGGCAACCTTGATGCCCATGTCGGTCAAGGCTTTGACCTTGCGCGGGTTGTTGGTCATCAAGCGCAGCGACTCAACGCCCAGATGCTGAAGCATTGGCAGGCAGATCGCGTAGTCACGCTGGTCGGCAGCAAAACCCAGACGCTCGTTGGCCTCAACGGTATCGGCACCGCCATCCTGCAGCTCGTAGGCACGGATCTTGTTCATCAGGCCGATGCCGCGTCCTTCCTGACGCAGGTACAGCAATACGCCACGTCCCTCGGCCGCAATGGCGCGCAGGGCAGCTTCAAGTTGAGAACCGCAATCGCAACGCTGGCTGAACAGGGCGTCGCCTGTCAGGCATTCGGAATGCACGCGGCCAAGAACCGGCTCACCGTTCGCCACATCGCCCAGACTCAGGACGACATGTTCACGGCCGGTTGCCGACTCGATAAAGCCGTGCATGGCAAACTCTGCAAAGGGTGTGGGCAGTTTGGAAGCGGCGACAAAGACGACGGGCACCGTGTGCTCCTGATCAGTATGAAGACTGGAAATTCGCAAGATTTGCATTGTAACAGCAGGTTCCTACGGACGCTCAGGCTGAATTCTCGGGCATTTAGATCATAAAGTTCGATAGATAGATGCGCTGCATTCCTTCACTGCGCACCGCCAAAATGCTGATAGCCACGCGTGTCGGGGGTGACGTCTTGTCCTGCATCGTCAACCAGAACGACACCTTGCCCCTCCTCGACCCGGCCAATGACATGCACTGGCCAGCCTTCTTCCAGCAAACCGGCCAGGTAGCCGGGCGGCAACGTGAACGCCAGAATGTAATCGTCACCGCCGCTGAGCGCGGCCTGCCGGGCAGAAGGCAGGTCGAACAATGTCAGCAACTGATCAGACATCGGCAGCCGGTCACGTTCGACAATCAGTCGGACACCTGAAGCACGGGCGATGTGTCCACAATCAGCCAGCAGCCCATCGGAGATGTCCAGCGCCGACGTCGCCCTGCCCCGCAATGCCTGACCCAACGCCAGTTGGGGTTGCGGCGACCAGTAGCGGGCCAGCAACGCTTCGGCAATCGAGGCTTCGGTGCTGCGCTGCTTCAATACCAGCGGCAACGCACCTGCACCATCACCCAGTGCGCCGCCGACACACAGCAAATCGCCCGAGCGAGCGCCGCCGCGTGTCAGGGCTGATCCTGCGGGAACTGCACCAAATACCGTCAAGGTCAGGCTCAGGGGACCGCATGTGGTATCGCCACCGATCAGATGCAGTGAGCAGCCTTGCGCCATCTGGTTAAGGCCACGAGCAAATGCCTGCAACCAGTCGGCATCGACCTGCGCAAGGGTCAAGGCAAGGGTAAACGCGACGGGTCGCGCGCCCATGGCTGCCAGATCACTGGCAGACACCGCCAGCGCACGCTGGCCCAGCAGGAAGGGGTCACAGATATCGGGAAAATGTACCCCGGCAACCAGGGTATCGGTCGAGATCGCCAGCTGCTCGCCGGGTGCCAACGCCAGCAGCGCACAGTCGTCGCCGATCCCCAGGGCAACTTCCTCGCCCGCCTGCGCACAGGGCGCGGCGGCGAAGTAATTGCGGATCAGCTCGAACTCTCCCATGAAGGTCAGGCGCGAATCAGCGCTTGTGGGCCTTCACTTCGACTTCGCGCAGGCGCGGTGCCAGCTTGTCCAGCACGCCATTGACGAACTTGTGGCCGTCAGTGGAGCCATAGACTTTTGCCAGCTCGATGCCTTCGTTGATCACCACACGGTAAGGCACATCGATGCGCTTGAGCAGCTCGAACGTGGACAGGCGCAACACGGCCAGTTCAACCGGATCGAGCTCTTCGATGGTCAGGTCGAGGCAAGGCGAGAGCGCGGTGTCGATCTCGGTCTTGTTGGTCGCCACACCGTGCAGCAACTCGCGAAAGTAGGCGCCATCGACATTGCTGAAGTCGTTGTCGACACGGAACTGTGCTTCGATCTCGTTCAACGAATGGCCAGCCATATGCCACTGATACAGGGCCTGGGTCGCCATCTGGCGCGCTTCGCGACGTTTGGCACTTTTGCCCTTGGCGGCTGCTTCCGGTGATTTGGCGTCGCGCGGGTTGAACTGATCGGTATCGTCGGAAATCACTTGGCCTCCAGCTGCGACAGCAGACTGACCATTTCTATGGCGGACAGAGCAGCTTCAGCGCCCTTGTTGCCGGCCTTGGTGCCGGAACGCTCGATGGCCTGCTCGATAGAGTCGACGGTCAATACGCCGAAAGCGACCGGAACGCCGAACTCCATGGAAACCTGGGACAAGCCTTTGACGCATTCGCCAGCGACGTATTCGAAGTGCGGCGTACCGCCACGGATCACAGCACCCAGCGCAACGATGGCCGAGAACTCGCTGCGCTGGGCAACTTTCTGCACAACCAGTGGAATCTCGAATGCGCCCGGCGCGCGAATGATGGTGATGTCGCTTTCGCTGACGCCGTGACGTACCAGCGCATCAACGGCACCGCTAACCAGGCTTTCCACGACGAAGCTGTTGAAACGGCCAACTACCAGAGCGTAACGGCCCTGGGGGGCGATGAAGGTACCTTCGATGGTCTTCAAGGTCATTCGGTGAGTCTCGTATTAAAGAGCAAGCCCGCCTTGGGGCGGACTTTGAGGGATATTAGGCCACGAATCATGACTGTCAGGCCAAAACCTGCGAAAAACCGTCTTCCGCACGCCCCGACCTGCCGGTATTTATTCGGAGGGCACGTATTCTACAACTTCCAGATCGAAACCGGATATCGCATTGAACTTCATCGGTGAACTCATCAGGCGCATTTTGCGCACGCCAAGGTCACGAAGGATCTGCGAGCCGGCACCCACGGTGCTGTACGTGGTGGGCGTCTTGATCGGTTGTTGCCCGGCGGTTTCACGGATATGCGCCAGCAGCACATCGCCATCCAGCGGGTGGCCGAGCAACAGCACGACACCGCTGCCGGCCGCGGAAACCGCGCTCATGGCGGCGCGCAGGCTCCAGCGGCCGGGCTGCCTGACCATCAGCAAGTCGCGTAGCGGGTCCATGTTATGGACGCGGACGAGGGTCGGTTCTTCCGCACATATCTTGCCCAGGGTCAGTGCCAGGTGCACATCGCCCTCGACCGAATCACGGTAGGTCACCAGATTGAAACTGCCCAGCTCGCTGTCCATCGGCTGCTCGGCAATCCGCTGAACGGTACGTTCGTGGATCATGCGGTAATGAATCAGGTCGGCGATGGTGCCGATCTTGATGTCATGTTCCTGTGCGAAAGCTTCGAGTTCGGCGCGACGAGACATGGTTCCGTCGTCATTCATCACTTCGCAGATCAGGCCTGTGGGCTCGAAACCGGCCATGCGCGCCAGGTCGCAGGCGGCCTCGGTATGACCGGCACGAGCCAGAGTGCCACCCGCCTGAGCCATCAACGGGAAGATGTGCCCCGGGCTGACGATGTCTTCGGCTTTGGCTTCTTTGGCGGCAGCAGCCTGAACGGTACGCGCACGGTCGGCGGCGGAGATACCGGTGGTCACGCCTTCGGCGGCTTCGATGGAAACGGTGAACTTGGTGCCGAAACCCGAGCCGTTGCGCGGTGCCATCAGCGGCAGCTTGAGGGTTTCGCAGCGCTCGCGAGTCATCGGCATGCAGATCAGGCCACGGGCGAAACGCGCCATGAAGTTGATGTGCTCGGGCTTTACGCATTCGGCGGCCATGATCAGGTCGCCTTCGTTCTCGCGGTCTTCGTCATCCATGAGGATGACCATCTTGCCCTGGCGAATGTCTTCGACCAGTTCTTCGATACTGTTGAGCGCCACGCGGCACCCCCTTCAATCAATTCAGGATTTGAGGTAGCCGTTCTCGGCCAGAAAGCTTTCGGTGATCGTGCCGTGGCCCGGTTCTGCGGCCTTGTCGCCCAACAGCAGGCGCTCCAGATAACGTGCCAGCAGGTCCACTTCCAGATTGACCTTACGGCCAGGCTGATAGTCGGCCATGATCGTTTCGCTCAGGGTATGCGGCACGATGGTCAGCTCGAACTCGGCACCATTGACCGAGTTGACGGTCAGGCTGGTGCCGTCGACCGTGATCGAGCCTTTATGGGCAATGTATTTGGCCAGCTCGCGCGGGGCACGCACCGTGAACTGAATGGCGCGGGCGTTATCGGCACGGGAGACGATTTCGCCCACGCCATCTACATGACCGCTGACCAGATGGCCGCCCAGGCGCGTGGTCGGGGTCAGGGCCTTTTCCAGGTTGACCCGGCTGCCGCTCTTCAAATCGACGAAGGCAGTCACGGTCAGGGTTTCACGGCTGACGTCGGCCCAGAAACCGTCACCGGGCAATTCGACGGCGGTCAGGCACACGCCATTGACGGCAATGCTGTCACCCAGTTTGACGTCGTTCAGGTCGAGCTTGCCGGTTTCCACGTAAACGCGGACGTCGCCACCCTTGGGAGTCAGGGCGCGGATGCTGCCGATGGATTCGATAATGCCGGTAAACATGGGTCCTCCGGGAGAACAAGGGCTGCGCGCAAGGCGAAAGCCGGGAATTATACGCCGGGTGTGCGCACAGGGAGAGCGATGACTCGCCAGTCATTACCGACGGCGCGCATTTCCACGATATTCAGCTCCAGCGCTTCACTCATCTGTGCCAGCGGCAGGTCGAGCAGCGGCCGCGCCGATGAGCCGAGAAACTTGCCGGCAATGAATAGCTGAAACTCGTCGACCAGCCCGAGACGCGCAAAGGCACCCGCCAGCCGTGGGCCGGCTTCGACCAGCACATCATTGACGCCACGCGTGGCCAGTTCACTCATCAACTTGCGCAGGTCCACATGACCGGCGCTGTCGGCCAGTGCCAGCATTTCATGGCCGTCCTCCTGATAACGTCCTCGCGCAGACGCTGCAGCGCAAGTCACCACCAGAGCACTGCCAGCCTGGAAGAACGGCGCGTCCAGCGGCACGCGCAGACGGCCATCAATCAATACCCGCAGCGGCGGACGCACAGCCGCCAGCGCGGTCAACTCTGCATTGAGCCCCAGCTCGTCGGGGCGCACGGTCAGGCGGGCCTTGTCGGCCAGTACCGTATCGGCGCCCGTCAGCACTACGCTCGACTGTGCGCGCAGACGCTGCACGGCAGAACGTGCCTCCGGGCCGGTGATCCACTGGCTCTCGCCGCTGGCCATCGCCGTTCGGCCATCCAGGCTCATGGCCATCTTGACCCGCACATAAGGCCGTCCGGTTTCCATGCGCTGGAGAAAGCCTTTGTTCAGTGCTCGCGCTTCGCTTTCCAGCACCCCGCACTGAACGCCGATACCGGCATTCATCAGGCGTAACAGGCCACGGCCGGACACTTCAGGATTGGGGTCCTGCATGGCCGCAACGACCCGCGCCAGACCGGCATCGACCAGCGCATCGGCACACGGTGGTGTGCGCCCTTGATGGCTGCACGGCTCAAGGGTGACGTAGGCAGTCGCGCCCCTTGCGCGTTCGCCCGCCTGGCGCAGGGCATGCACCTCGGCATGCGGCTCGCCAGCCCTCACGTGCCAGCCCTCACCGACGATCTGGCCGTCTCGCACGATCACGCAGCCGACTCGCGGGTTCGGGTGCGTCGAGTAGAGCCCTTTGCGCGCCAGCTCCAGCGCACGCGCCATGTAATGAACGTCGAGAGCCGCCTGTTCAGTCAGCAATGCACTTATTCCTTACCCGGCTCGCGGGCCAGACGGTCGATTTCTTCACGAAACTCGTTGAGGTCCTGAAAGCGGCGGTACACGGAAGCAAAGCGGATATACGCCACTTCGTCGAGTTTCTGCAGCTCGGTCATGACCAGTTCGCCAACCACCAATGATTTGACCTCGCGCTCACCGGTCGCTCGCAGCTTGTGCTTGATGTGCACCAGCGCCGCTTCAAGGCGCTCGACACTGACCGGACGTTTTTCAAGCGCCCGCTGCATACCGGCGCGCAGTTTTTCTTCATCGAAAGGCTGACGGCTGCCGTCCTGTTTGATCAGGCGCGGCAAGACCAGCTCGGCAGTTTCGAACGTCGTGAAGCGCTCGCCGCAGGCCAGGCACTCGCGTCGGCGGCGTACTTGCTCGCCTTCGGCGACGAGGCGGGAGTCGATGACTTTGGTGTCATTGGCACCGCAGAAGGGACAGTGCATGGTGGCTGGCAACGAAAGAATGAGGAGCGCCATGTTAGCGCATCCTGCCGGCAAGACAAGGCTGAGGGTTTACGGTATATAGACGCGCATTAAAGCGATGTGAAATTGCCCGGGCTCGGTAATACTGCACGTCTGGCGTCGCACAGCCTGTCGATTTTTGTCTTGTGGAGCTCTTGATGACGTTACGCCCCGTTTTTCTGCTTGGCCTCATTGGCTTGCTGGCCGCGTGCAGCAGCAACGATGCGCCAAAACCCGCTGCAGCCCCGCCCGTTGCTCCGGCAATCAAAGTGCCTGCCGGACCTGGCCCGCTGCAACCCTATCAACGTGAACTCAGCGGGCAATTGCTGGGCGTACCGGCCGGAGCCGAGGTCGAACTCGCGATGCTGGTGATCGACGAGCGTGGTCGTCCACAAAAGCTTTTGACCAACACGTTGCTCAAAGGGAATGGCCAGTCATTGCCGTTCCAGCTGCGCTTCAACCCGGAAGCCTTTCCGGTGGGCGGGCGGGTCGAATTGCGTGGCCGCGCCAGCCAGTCAGGGCAGTTGATCCTGCACCTGCCGTCGATGCGCATCGACCAGCCCACCACACAAGCGTTGGGGCCGTTGCAATTCGTCAAGGCGCCATGATTGCTCCGCAACACCTTCAACACGCGCTGAGCGAACTGCTCGGCGATGCCCGGCTGGTCGTCACACCGCTGCCGGGCACCGAGCTGAAGCTGTGGCTGATCGACGATGCCAACATGGACCGTGCCTTCAGCCCCGATGAAACGCGCCGCATTCTGGAAGAACCACCGTACTGGAGCTTTTGCTGGGCCAGCGGCCTGGCCCTGGCGCGCTTTCTGGCCGAAAATCCGCACTGGGTCGAAGGCAAGCGGATCCTGGATTTCGGCGCAGGCTCAGGTGTCGCGGGCATTGCGGCGGTCAGGGCCGGAGCGCTTGAGGTGGTGGCCTGTGATCTCGACCCGTTGGCGATCGCTGCCTGCCGGGCCAACGCCGAACTCAACTAGGTGCCATTGAGCTACTCGACAGACTTCTTTGCCGAAACGGACCGCTTTGATCTGATTCTGGTGGCCGACGTTCTTTACGATCGTGCCAACCTGCCGCTGCTGGATCAGTTTCTGTCACGGGGCCGCGAGGCACTGGTGGCGGACTCCCGCGTACGCGACTTCAAGCACGATGCCTACCAGCGTCTGACGATACTGCATGCGCATACCCTGCCGGACCTGGCCGAACCGCACGAGTTTCGCGACGTGAGTGTGTATCACGCGGCGCGGTGAGCGTGCTGACTCACGCGTTATCGTTGCGCACGCTCCAGCGTGGGAATGCATTTCGGGACACTCTGCGTCCGACCTTGAGCGCGCGGTGCGGCGCAGAACTGTGACGCAGAGCGTCATGAATTGCATGCCAACGCAGAGCATTGGCACGAGAGTCAGTTCCCGGCCCAATGAATGACGCCGCTTTCAGCATTGCCCTGCTGGCCTTATAGTTGGCGGCATTCAGACTCTTCGAGACGTGCAATGAGCCAGGAAACTGCTTACATCTTCGACGCGACCACCGCGAACTTTGATCAACTGGTGATCGACAAGTCGTTCGACCAGCCCGTGCTGGTCGATTTCTGGGCCGAGTGGTGCGCGCCCTGCAAGGTCCTGATGCCTCTGCTGCAACAAATCACCGAGAGCTATCAGGGCGAGTTGCTGCTGGCCAAGGTCAATTGCGACATCGAGCAGGACATCGTTGCGCGCTTCGGCATTCGCAGCCTGCCGACCGTGGTGCTGTTCAAGGACGGCCAGCCGGTGGATGGTTTTGCCGGTGCGCAGCCCGAGTCGGAAATCCGCAAGATTCTCGAGCAGCACGTGGTCATGCCGCCGCCTCCGGCCGGCGATCCGTTCAAGCAGGCCCAGGAACTGTTTGCAGAAAGCCGTTTTGCCGAAGCCGAAGCACAGCTCAAGGTGCTGCTGAGCGAAGACAATACCCATGCTGCAGCGCTGATTCTGTATGCACGCTGCCTGGCCGAACGTGGCGAGCTGAGCGAGGCCAAAGCAGTGCTGGATGCCGTTACCGGTGACGCACATAAAGCCGAACTGGCAGGTGCCAAGGCGCAACTGACGTTCCTGGCTGAAGCGGCCACCCTTCCGGATGCAGCCGACCTCAAAAGTCGTCTTGCGCAAAACCCTCAGGATGACGAAGCAGCGCATCAACTGGCAATTCAGCAATTGTCGCGTCAACAGTACGAAGCAGCGCTCGATGGCCTGCTCAAGCTGTTCATCCGCAACCGTAATTACGCCGAAGGCCTGCCGCACAAGACCCTGCTGCAAGTGTTCGACCTGCTGGGCAACGAGCATCCGCTGGTGACTGCGTACCGTCGCAAGCTGTTCGCGGCATTGTACTAAGACAACCAGCCGCAGGGATCGCACCGGTGCCTGCGGCTGTTCACGTCGCCTCGATCCAGCTATACAGCGGTGCGTCCCCGCTGCTCTCGACCTTCACGTTCGCACAGTGACGCAAGCGCACCAGCAAATGCTTGCCCGCCGCCGTGCTGCCAGCCAGCCCCTCGAGCTGACCCAACAGGTCCGGCCCGCTCATCTGCCCGGCCTTTTGCAGCAATTCCTGCGCGACCTGCCACAGCCTGTCGTCCTGGTTGAGTGGCTTGCTCTCCACTACCGGCGTGCTTGCGTCCGGAGCAGCCGCCTTGAGCTGCGCGCCCAATTGCGCCCAGTCACCTTCGTCAAGCTCCAGGGTCAAATCCACCGGCCACTGGCCTACGGTTCCACGAATACGCAACATGTTATGTACCTGCTGACAGTCAGGCGTACATGCTCCCACAGGCTGGCGCACATGCCCATGATCAACCGTAACGCCACTGGCTGACGGCCGGTTCTTTACCGTTCATGAAATTGCCAAGCGCCCGTACGTCATAGACGTTCTCCCAATGCTCGACAATTCTGCCATCACGAAATCGCCACAGGCCGCAAAACGGCATGATGATTTTCCGCCCTTCGCAACTGGCGCGCATCTCCCCCACTACGCTGCCGAAGTGATCATTGGCAACGATCTCGTGGACATCCATGTACAAGGTTTGGCATGTACGCCTGATCAGGTTGATCTCGTGGGACAGCACCGCCTGCTTGCCGATAGCGATGGACAGGCCGCCGCCAGCGCCCTGATCGGCTTTGTGCAGCACAATGTCGGCATCGGCGAATTCAGTAATGCGCGTCAGATCCTTGTACACAGCACGCAGGATTTCTCTATTCGAATGGAGCTTGTTCATGAGCATCTTCCCTGATGTCGCGTTTGGCTGGCGATGAAAACCTTTCCTGCGCATCCGGCGCAGGCACAGCAATTTTCATCTTCCAGAGTAGGACTTGATGACGCAAAGTGTGAGACTACTTCGGCATAAGCACTGGACGGGGTATTCCGCAAGACTGTTCCAGAAGACACCGCCCGATAGCGTCCCGCGCAGACCTGGTGGTCTGGCTTTCGAATAAAAACACGTCCACGCACAACGACAGTTGTTATAAGATCACATAACAGTTTTTCTCGAACATTGTCCGGAGTCCGCTATGCGCCGTCTGTTACTCGCCCTGCCTTTTGCTTTGCTGCCACTCGTTGCTGCCCACGCTGCCGAAGAACATGACCATGATCATGCGCACGGTGATGAACACGGCAGTCTGGGTGCCCACGAGCACGGGGTCGGACGTCTGGATGTGGTGCTGGAAGGCAAGAAGCTGGAATTCGAATTCGAAAGCCCGGCCATGAACATCGTCGGCTTCGAACACGTTGCAACTTCTGATGAAGACAAGGCCAAAGTCGCCAAGGCCCGCGAGCTGCTGCTCAAGCCCAATGCACTGTTCAGCATCGCCGATGCCGCCAATTGTTCAGCCACCTCGGTGACGCTGAAAAGCCCGCTGTTCGGCGACAAGGACGACGATCACGATGAACACGCCGACGCCGACGCTGGCGATGCCGATCATCACGAGCACAGTGAAATCCACGGGCACTACACCTTCGTCTGTGACGCGCCTGCCGTTCTGAAGAAGCTCGACCTGTCGCAAATCTTTAAAACCTTTCCCGACACCAGGAAGCTTCAGGTACAACTGATCTCGCCAGGCGGCCAGTCGGGCGCAGAAGTGATCGCAGCCAACCCCACGCTGAAATTCTGATCATCCCTGCAGCGCATAACGACCGGGCCTGGCCCGGTCTTTTAATTTCCAAGCGAGCGTGAGTCAGCCCATGACCCAAGCACTGATCGAACTGTCGGACCTGCGCTTCAACTGGCCAGGTCATCCTCAACTGCTGGACATCCCCGAGTTCCGCCTGCAAACCGGCGAAACGCTGTTCCTGAAAGGCCCCAGCGGCAGCGGCAAGACCACCTTGCTGGGCCTGCTGGGCGGTGTGCAGAAGCCCGTCAGCGGCAGTATTCGCCTGCTGAATCAGGACCTGTCGACGCTGTCGGCAGCGGCACGTGACCGTTTCCGTGTCGATCACACCGGCTACATTTTTCAACAGTTCAACCTGTTGCCGTTTCTGTCAGTGCGGGAAAACATCGAGCTGCCCTGCCACTTTTCCAACGTCCGTGCCGGCCGTGCGAAGCAACGCCACGGCAGTGTCGAAAAAGCCACGACCACCCTGCTCGCCCATCTGGGCCTGAAAGACCCGGCGATGCTGACCCGACGCGCCGACTCGCTGTCCATCGGCCAGCAGCAACGCGTCGCCGCCGCCCGTGCGCTGATCGGGCAACCGGAGCTGGTCATTGCCGACGAACCTACTTCAGCGCTGGACGCCGACTCTCGCGAGGCGTTCATTCGCCTGCTGTTCGCCGAATGCCGCGAGGCCGGGGCCAGCCTGCTGTTCGTCAGCCATGACCAGAGCCTGGCACCGCTGTTTGATCGCAATCTGTCGCTGAACGACCTGAATCGCGCCGCCGTCGCCGTGGAGAGTTGAGATGTATCTGTTTCGTCTGGCAATGGCCAGTCTGGCCAACCGCCGTTTCACCGCATTCCTCACTGCGTTCGCCATTGCGCTGTCAGTGTGTCTGTTACTGGCCGTCGAACGGGTGCGTACCGAAGCCCGCTCCAGCTTCGCCAGCACCATCAGCGGCACCGACCTGATCGTCGGCGCACGCTCCGGCTCGATCAACCTGTTGCTGTATTCGGTATTTCGCATCGGCAACGCCACCAACAACATTCGCTGGGACAGTTTCGAGCACTTCGCCAACAGCAAACAGGTCAAGTGGGCGATTCCGGTTTCGCTGGGCGACTCCCATCGCGGCTATCGGGTGATGGGCACTAACGAGGCGTATTTCGAGCACTATCAGTTCGGTCGCCAACAACACCTGGAAATGGCCGAAGGACGCGAATTCAAAACCGACCCCTTTGAAGTCGTGCTGGGCTCGGAGGTCGCCAAAGCGCTGCACTACAAGCTGGGCGACAAACTGGTACTGGCGCATGGTGTGGCGGCGATCAGTCTGGTCAAGCATGACGACAAACCGTTTACCGTCGTCGGCATCCTCAAACCGACCGGCACGCCGGTGGACCGCACGCTGCATATCAGTCTGGGCGGCATGGAAGCCATTCATATCGATTGGCATAACGGTGCCCCGGCACGAGGCAACGAGCGTATCTCCGCCGATCAGGCGCGCAACATGGACCTGACACCGACGGCGATCACCGCGTTCATGCTGGGTTTGAACAGCAAGATTTCAACCTTCAGCCTGCAGCGCGAGATCAACGAATACCGTGGCGAGCCGATGCTGGCGATTCTGCCGGGCGTGGCGCTGCAGGAGCTGTGGAGCCTGATGGGCACCGCTGAAAAGGCACTCTTCGTGATTTCCCTGTTCGTGGTGCTGACCGGACTGATCGGCATGCTGACTGCGATTCTTACCAGCCTCAATGAACGACGCCGGGAAATGGCCATCCTGCGTTCGGTCGGCGCGCGGCCCTGGCATATCGCAAGCCTGCTTATACTTGAAGCCTTCGTTCTGGCGCTTGCCGGTGTGATCAGCGGCCTTGCACTGCTCTATATCGGCATTTTCGTGGCCAGAGACTACGTGCTCGACAACTACGGTCTGTACCTGTCGTCTATGCCACCTGGCCAATATGAATGGACCTTGCTCGGTGCCATTCTCGGTTGTGCGCTGTTGATGGGAACCGTGCCAGCCTGGCGAGCCTACAGGCAGTCACTGGCCGATGGACTGTCGATTCGTTTATGAGGACCTTCATGATGCGGCGCATGCTACTCACTCTGCTGCTCTCGGCTTGCACTCCGCTGTGGGCCGCCGAGCCGCGTGAACTGACCTGGAATGACATGATTCCACCCGATGCACCTGTGGTGAAGCCGGTAACGGCTCCGATACACGATATGTCCAAGTTGTCCGATGCGCTGGCCATGGAGGCAGCGCCTGCGGCCCGCCAACTGGCTCCGCATGCGCCAGTGGTCAAGGCACTGGATGGCAAACAGGTGCGTTTACCGGGGTACATCGTGCCGCTTGAGGCCAGTGAGGAAGGCAGAGTGACGGAGTTTTTGCTGGTGCCGTATTTCGGTGCCTGCATCCATGTGCCGCCGCCACCGGCGAACCAGATCGTGCACGTCACGAGTGAACTGGGTGTGAAGGTCGATGAGCTGTATCAGCCGTACTGGATCGAAGGACCGATGCAGGCCAAATCGTCTACCAGCGAACTGGCAGAAGCGGGTTATCAGATGCAGGCAGACAAGATACTTGTCTACGAATTGCCGGATTCATAAGGATGACGGGGTTCCCAGCGATTTCATTGAGCTGAGTCAAAGTCGCCGCTCGACAGCGCTTTAACATTACGCCCATAAATTTTGACTGATCTCTGGAGCCTCCATGAACAAGCACTTGCTACGCGCGTCTGTTGTCGCGCTTGCCATCACTGCCCCGGTCGCGGCACACGCTTACGAGCCTGGTGACTTCATCGTTCGCGCCGGTGTAGCGCACGTACAGCCCAACGAAGACAGCGGTGAAGTCCGTCTGGACGGCACCAGGGTTTCCGGCACCAAAGCAACCGTCGATGGCGAAAACCAGCTCGGTCTGACCTTCGCTTACATGCTGACCCAGCACGTCGGCATCGAACTGCTGGCGGCCACACCCTTCAGCCATACCGTTTCAGTCAAGGGCCTGGGGCCTGGCCTTGACGGCAAGCTGGCCGACATCAAGCAACTGCCGCCGACACTGTCCTTGCAGTACTACCCGATGGAGCCTTCGTCGAAATTCCAGCCGTATGCGGGTGTCGGTATCAATTACACCACCTTCTTCGACACTGACCTGACCGGTAATCGCAAGGATCAGGGGTTCAGCAACCTCAAGCTCAAGGACTCGGTTGGCCTTGCTGCACAGTTAGGCATGGACTACATGATCACCGACAATGTGCTGCTCAACGCCTCGGTCTGGTATGTCGACATCGACACCGAAGCGACTGTGGACGGCCCTTCTGCCCTGGCTGTCGGCAAGACCAAGGTCGACGTGGATATCGACCCGTGGGTGTACATGGTGGGCGTGGGTTACAAGTTCTGACCTGCACACCTTCAAACGTCACACACAAAGGCACCCTTATCGGGTGCCTTTGTTTTTACGGGGGTCTGCTGACGCTCGTGCCCGTGCACCACGCTTGTCGGTTTTCAACAGTTCGCGGACAAGCAGAGCATCTTTCGATCCGCTCTTACACCCAAGTGGCGAAGCGGTATCAGAGAAACTCAAGCCCTGTTCAAGTTGACTCTTCGCACCTCGAAAAACTGTCTTGAGGAGGCAAAATTGCCAGACTCTTGAACCTTCGTTTCGGGCCGAAGCTTATTATGCTTGCTCGACAGTATCCTCAATTCTGAATACTTCATTACCGACATAGGTGATCGCCAGCG
Source organism: Pseudomonas caricapapayae (assembly GCF_001400735.1). Classification (GTDB taxonomy): domain Bacteria; phylum Pseudomonadota; class Gammaproteobacteria; order Pseudomonadales; family Pseudomonadaceae; genus Aquipseudomonas; species Aquipseudomonas caricapapayae. The sequence continues at coordinate 62,501 of NZ_LJPW01000089.1, read as the reverse complement.
GCTTATCATCGTCAATTCCCTCTGGCAATTTCAGACAGTAATTAGCCGTCAGGAACTGCTCCGGAATCATCTGTTCCTCTATACCCGAGGAACGAAGAAAGTTGCTGATGCCGTACACCAGCACACCTACGGAAGCGATAGGACCTGGGTAAAGTTGAAGAAACTGAAGAAACGTTAGCCCGGTCAGGTAGTCGATACGAACAGTGCCAGGACCAAATATGATAAAAACGCCCCCCACGACCAACAGCAGCAACCCAATAAGACGCAGTGACGTCAAAATGACCGGTGCGATATCGGTTTTCTTTTCAGCAGAAAGATAGGCCGAATATTCTTCAATAAAGCCCGGTACTGCGACCTCTCCCGGCACTTGGCGCACAATGACCTCGCCGGGATTTTCTACGTCTGGTTCAGCTTCGTCTTGCATGCCATGCGTCCTTCATAAGAATGACGATGGATACTAGAAGCCATTGAAATTGCTGAACACCTTAAAGTTATCAACTACAAAAAATGCAGAATGCTCCTACATACTCAGAAGCTGAATCCTGAGCAACCAGCTAATATATCTCACAACAACGTTGGGCAGCAGGCAATTGGTAGCGGGCACAATCCGCCGAAACAGGCAGTAAAAGCCGTACAGACGGTGCATCAGTGTAACCGAGGCCGCATATGTTCATCGCAGTTGTCATAACCTCCCATGCTCTCGTGCATAAGCACCTTTTTCAGGGCTGATTGAGGCACGGATAACGACAAGCACTTGGCGCGCAATTCACCGCCCTATCAGCAACTCAAGCCCATGTTTCAAGGGGGTGACTTCGTCGAGGGTGAAGTGCTCGAGAAGGCGTTGGTTGCTGGCGCAGGAATGTTTGATGTCGCCCGAGCGTGGTGCCTGATAGCTGACTTCCGGCTGCTTACCGACAACCTGCGAAAGCGCAGCCAGCAGTTCGTTGAGCGATGTGGTCTGGTTCAAGCCCACGTTGATCGCGCCTTCGATGGCGCTGTCGCGTGACAAAGCCTGCAGCAGCAGCTTGAGCAGATCGCCCACATAGAAGAAATCGCGTGTCTGCTCGCCATCGCCAAACACACTGATCGGCAGGCCTTTCTGGATGCGTTCGGCAAAGATGCTGATCACGCCCGAATAGGGCGACGACGGATCCTGGCGCGGGCCGAAAATGTTGAAGAAGCGAAAGATCACGGGTTCCAGCCCATGCTGGCGACGGTAGAAGTCCAGGTAATACTCGCTGGCCAGCTTATCCGAAGCATAAGGGGTCAGCGGGGCCTTGGGGGTGTCTTCGGTGATCGCTTCGCCTTCGCCGTTGTTGCCGTACACCGCCGCGCTGGAAGCGAATATCACCCGTTTGATGCCCGCTTCGCGCATGGCCTCACAGACATTCAACGTGCCGATGAAGTTGCTTTGGTGGGTGCGCACCGGATCATCGACTGATGCCTGAACCGAGGCCACCGCCGCCAGATGCACCACAGCCTTGCAACCCAGCGCAGCGCGCTTGACCAGCTCGGCATCGGCCACATCGCCTTCGATCAGTTCGACCCGTGGGTTATCGAGCGGCAAATTGCTGCGTTTGCCCGCCGAGAGGTTGTCGAGGATACGTACGCCGTGCCCGCTGGCAAGCAAGGCGTCGGTGAGGTGCGAGCCAATGAAACCCGCACCTCCGGTGATCAGAACAGGAGCTTCAGACATGTCGATAATACCGGTCCAGCAGGCTTGGCAAGCCGGCCCGCCAGGCGCGAGGCTTGATGCCGAAAGTGTGGAGAATCTTCTTGCAGGCCAGCACCGCGTGCTGCGGTTCTTCGGCTGCATCGGGACGCGCGGCGTGAGCCTGCGCGGTGGGCGACTCGATGGCCAGAGGATGCAGCAGACGTGCTTCGGTAAGCACCGCCTGGCCCAGCGCCAGCGGCGTGGTCGCCTCGTGTCCGGCGTAGTGGTATGTACCCCACAGTGGCGCTTCGCAGTCGAGTTGCTTGACGATTGAAATAATCACTCGCGCCGCATCATCGACCGGGGTCGGGTTACCGCGTCGATCATCGGCCAGCAGCAGCTCTCCGGGTTCTCTGGCGCGCGAAAGAAAGCGACCCAGCACGCCTTCGGCGCTGTCATCCAGCAGCCAGCCGAAACGCACCAGCACATGTTGCGGGCAGGTGGCGCGTACGCTTTGCTCGATACGCCACAACGCCTGACCGCGCAGCCCCAAAGGTACCGGCTCGTCTTTTTCGCTGTAGGCCGTCGCGCGCGAGCCATCGAATACACGATAACTGGAAGGCTGCACCAGGGTGATGTTGTGGTGCTGACACAGTTCGGCAAGGCGCTCGACAGAGCGCTCCTGATGGGTCAGGCGCGCAGCGCTGACAGTCTCCGCCTGAAACCAGTCGAAGTAGTAAGCAAGGTTTATCAGGGCATCGGGACGGGTGTCATCAAGCAGTTGCGTGAGGCTCGCCACGTCCCAGCCGTCTTGCGGTGGACGTGGTGCGAGGAAACCAATGTCTTCCTCGGCACCCAGACGAATCAGCGCCTGCCCGAGGGCATTCCCGCCGCCCAACAGCATAAGGCGCATTCGCATAGAGTCAGCAGGCTCGGTATCGGATAATCAAACGAACAATTGAAAAACGCCTGCAAACATAACACGTTGCCTGCCAACCCCCAACAGTTGCGCAGCCTGTGGGGTGGATGACGCCGCAACAACGCGTTACCGCGTCCCATCCTCCCCGGTCAATTACTGCGCTGCGGGCCCTGGCGGGCTGTTGCCCTTGGGCAGACCAAGCGGCGCAGGTGCCGGCGCGGAAGGTGTCGCTGCGGCCGGATCCGTTGGCGCTGGCGGCCCTTCCACTTCGACGCCGGCCTGTGGGTTGTTGAAGCCCGGCCCCATGACCATCTGTGGATAAGTCTGCGCGAAACGCACGTTCGGACTTTTATCCACAAGTCGTTTCAGGCGCTCGTTGAAGGCGCGCCCCACTGCGTACTGACCACCGGAAGAGGTGCGGAATTGAGCGGTCAGTACCATGCCGTTGAGGTTCATGCTGTCGACGCCGAAAACCTCCAGCGGCCCTTGCAGGTTGTGCTTGAGCAGGATGTCTTCGCTGATCGACTGGCCGGTCTCGCGGATCAGCGCCAGCGCATCGTCGATATCCGAGTCGTAGGTGAACTGCACCGAGAAGAACGCATAGGCGAATTGCCGCGACTGATTGGTGACCGCCTTGATCTGCCCGAACGGCACCGAGTGGACAAAACCCTTGCCGTCACGCAGGCGCACGGTACGGATGGTCAGGCTTTCCACCGAGCCGGAATGGCCGGTACTGAGCACCACCCAGTCGCCCACCGAGAACGTGTCTTCGATGATGATGAACAGGCCGGTGATCACGTCCTGCACCAGTTGCTGAGAACCAAAGCCGATGGCCAGACCGACAACCCCGGCACCCGCCAGTAACGGTGCAACGTTGATGCCCAGGTTGGCCATGGTGGTGATCGCGCAGATCACCACCAGAATGATTTTCACCGCGTTGCGCAGCAGCGGCAGGATGGTCTTGATTCGTGTACTCGGCTGGCGGCCACTGCGATGATTGGCCGGCGGTTTGAGGGCTTCCTGAATGGCCGTGTCGAGCACTACCCACAGCAGCCAGGTGACCACAAATATCAGGCCGATGCTGCTCAGCGAATCACTGATCACACGCCCCAGCGTATTGCGCTGGGCGAACTCGAACATCGAGAAACCCCAGATACGCCCCAGTATCTCGATGAACCCGATGGCCAGCGCAATGCGCAACACCGCGTACACCAGGCTCAACAGACGCGCCTTGTACACATGCCCGCCGCGCCCCAGGGATTCCGTCGGTTTGAACAGGTGCTGGAACACCGTGCTTAGAAACACCGTGGCAATCAGCAGAATGGTGGTGAACAGCGCGCAACGCAGTGCTTGCTGACTGTCTTCACCGGCCCCTATGAGGTTGATCGCCGAGACCAGAATCATCAACAGGATCGGCAGGTGCCACAGGTTGGAGAATATTTTCAACGACTGCTGCAGCGCTGGCCGTTGCAGGCGGCTGCTCAGGGAACGGTTGCGAATCAGGTGCGCCACCGGGCGGCGCACCTTGATGATCAACATGCAGAACACCACCGAGGCAAACAGCCCGGTGAACACCGCAACGCTGGTGGTGACGTTACTGCCCAACTGACGGGCGATCTGCGGACTGGTCAGCGCATCACTGAGCGCCGCCAGAAAGCCGACCACGAACAGTGGCCTCGGCGCATAGCGGCGAATCATCCGTACAGCCGCGCGCTTGTGGCCGGCGTTGAACATCACGATTACACAGAGCAGCACCGAGGTAGACACGATGCCGCTGCTCGTCGCATAGGCAAAGCACAACGCCAGCGCGCGCCCCACCGATGACGGCATGAAGTGGCTGACATACAGGGTCAACGGCAGGCAGACGATGGCCGGCAGGGTGAACGGCAAGACGTACTTGAGCAGCGCCTGACTGCGCTCGCGCACCCGCATGAACGACGTCCGGCACAAGCGTACGGCGAGAAAACGGCCCAGCGTGGTCAGGACGGCAAACGAGCCGATCCAGACAAAGGACAGCGCGAGAAAGTCCCCGACCACACTCCACGGCGAACGCGTAGTGCGCTTGTTGACCAGCTTCTCCAGTTCGTCGGCCGCACGGTCGGCGCGCAATCGCCAGGCGTCGAACAGGTTGTCGTCGAGGTTGAGCTTTTCCTGGACGTCATCGATGCTGGAACTGATGGCCCCGAGCAACCCGCCCTGTACCAGAAGCTCGGGCGGTTCGGCTGCCGTTGGGTCACCGGCGTCTGCCGGTTTCGCGTCCGTCTTGTCATCTGCTTTCGCTGCAGGTTTGTCAGCTGCCTTGCTATCGGCTTTGGCGTCGGCTTTTTCAGCGGCCTTGTCGTCGGCCGGCACCGCAGCGCCCATTGGTAACGCAGGTACATCGGCTGCCTGAAGATTGAAACTGCCTGCGAATAGCAGCAGACCCGAAAGGATCAAGATTTTCAGCTGAGACGCCACGCAGTTCTCTCCTTCAATGGACAAATAAAACCATGCACCGACCAAAGCGCGCTTTGATCCCAAGGAACTGATTCCCGTATGCCCGGCAAGTTCGGTTGCAGCAGGGAAATACGATGAGCCGATGTTTCAAAAAATTGCGTCAGGGCAGTGCACTCGGTCTTCCCGACTGAACTATGCAAAGGGCCGGCTGCCGGAATTATCGGGAGCTGCCGAAGGCGTGCATCAGCCTGTTCGCCGCGACGCTTGCCCGATCAACCCGACATCGAGAGGAATCTGCATGAGCACGTTCAATACAAAAGATGGCACCGAGATCTATTACAAGGACTGGGGCACGGGCAAGCCGGTACTGTTCAGCCACGGCTGGCCGCTGGATGCGGACATGTGGGAATACCAGATGGAATACCTCAGCAGCCGAGGCTATCGCACCATCGCTTTTGACCGCCGCGGCTTCGGCCGTTCCAGCCAGCCGTGGACCGGCTATGACTACGACACCTTTGCTGACGATATCGCCGAACTGATCGGGCACCTTGACCTGCGCGACGTGACGCTGGTGGGCTTTTCGATGGGCGGTGGCGATGTGACGCGCTACATCGCTAAATACGGCAGCGAGCGGGTTGCCAAACTGGCCCTGCTGGGCTCGGTCACGCCGTTTTTTCTCAAAACCGAGGACAATCCGGAAGGCGTCGACAAATCGGTGTTCGACGGCATCAAGGAAGGCCTGCTCAAGGACCGTGCCCAGTTCATCAGTGATTTCGCCACGCCTTTCTACGGCCTGAACAAAGGACAGAAGGTTTCCGAAGGCGTACTGACCCAGACCCTGAATATTGCCCTGCTCGCCTCGCTCAAAGGCACGCTGGACTGCGTTACGGCATTCTCGGCGACAGACTTCCGTGCGGACATGGCAAAAATCGATGTGCCAACCCTGGTGATTCACGGCGACGGCGATCAAGTGGTCCCCTTCGAAGCCTCGGGCAAGCGCGCTGCCGAGCTGATCAAGGGTGCCGAACTGAAGGTCTATCCAGGCGCGCCGCATGGTTTTGCGGTGACCCATGCAGAGACGCTCAACAAAGACCTGCTGACCTTCGTGCAGGGCTGATTCCGGGTATGACAGGGAGTCAATTGCCGACTCCCTGCACACAGCGAATCAGTCGGCCGCAACGGTCAACTGATTCTGCTCGCCCAACCCGGTAATCCCCAGACGCATGCGTTGCCCCGCACGCAGGAAGACCGGCTCCGGCTTGACACCCATCCCCACACCCGGCGGCGTACCGGTCGAGATGACATCCCCCGGTTGCAGACTCATGCAACGGCTGAGGTAAGCGATCAATTGCGGAACGCTGAATATCAGCGTTCGCGTATTGCCATGCTGATAACGATGCCCGTCAACCTCCAGCCACAGGTCGAGCGAGTGAGGGTCGGCGACCTCATCGCAGGTCACCAGCCACGGGCCTAGCGGGCCGAAGGTATCGAAGCCTTTACCCTTGTCCCAGGTTCCACCGCGCTCAAGCTGCCATTCGCGCTCGGACACATCGTTGATCACGCAATAGCCAGCCACATGCTCCATGGCAACGGCCTCGTCGATGTAGCGGCCGCCCTTGCCGATGACGACGCCCAGCTCGACCTCCCAGTCAGTCTTGAGCGAGCCGCGAGGGATTTCGACGTTGTCGTTCGGACCGCAGATTGCGCTGGTCCACTTGTTGAACAGGATGGGCTCCTTCGGCACTTCCATGCGCGATTCGGCAGCGTGGTCGGCGTAGTTCAGGCCTATGCAGATAAACTTGCCGACCTGCCCGACACGCGCCCCGATACGCGGCTGACCCGCAACCAGAGGCAGGCTCTCGGGATCGAGCGCAGCCAGGCGTGCAAGACCTGCAGGGCTCAAGGCATCGCCAGCGATGTCCTCGACATGCGCGGACAGGTCGCGGATTTGGTGGTCAGCATCAAGAAGGCCTGGCTTTTCCTGGCCTTTCTCGCCGTAACGAAGCAATTTCATCGAGTTCTCCCGTTTTTGTCCAAGGTGTAAACCGCGGATTCAAAGGATGACGCCCTGTCGCTCGACCCGCGCGGCAATCGGTATTCGCGGCAGAGGCGAACCCGTTGGGTCTGGACAGATAGCACTGCAACGGCTGCCTTGCCTAATGAAATTTACGAACGACTGGCTGACAAGCAGCGCCCACATTGGTGCCGGAAAATCCGCATCAATGCCCGCGGTCATAATTAATACACACAGAGAGTATTAATATCAGCTCCAGTTGAAACGAGCCCTTCGCCAAGGCGTCAGGCCCGTATTCCTTCAAGGGTGAGCTGAACTCATGTCAACGCTGATACTGTCCCGCCGATCGCCACCGCTTCAACTGCGTCAATGGCCAGAACAGGCTGTGGACGACCGCACTATTGCCCCGTCGGCACTTGCTGTGCAGCAACAGAGCAAGGCTGCGCCAAGACCATGGCTGGCAAACGCGTTGGCGATTGCGCTTGCGATCGGGCTGCATGGTGCACTGGCATGGTGGCTGACGGTTGATCAGCCGCATGTGCCTGAACCAGCCCCTCCGCTGCCAATCACCGTGCAATGGGTACCGCCACCGGTTTCGCCGCCGACTGCCCAACCGACGCCCTCCGAGCCAGCCGCTCAGCCCGAACCGCAGCCGCCAGCCCCCAAGGCAGCGTCAGCGGAGCCAAAGCCTGCCGAGTCGCCCAAACCCAAGGCACTGCCCAAAGCCGCACCGACAAAAGCGGTCGCCAAACCTGCTGCGCCGACACCCTCCGCAGCCCCGCCAACACCGGCACCAGTGGCGACACAGACGCCTGCGGCAACCAAGACCACCACAGCACCGATAGGCCGGGCCGGTTATCTCGACAATCCGCCTCCGGTCTATCCACCCGCCGCTGCGCGCCGGCATCAGGAAGGTACGACGCTGCTACGTGTCCATGTGCTGCCCAACGGACGTACCGATCAGGTGCAAGTGCTGCAAAGCAGCGGCGTCCCGGCGCTGGATGAAGCTGCGCAGGCCGCTGTCCGGCAATGGACCTTTATTCCCGCCAAACGTGGCGACACCCCGGTAGAAGGCTGGGTCAACGTGCCCCTGGCTTTCAAACTCGCACGCTGAGGTTTACGTCATGAACACCGCTTACTCCGTACTCATCACCCAATCCTCAATGACCCTGCTGGTGATTTTCTCGCTGGTGACCTGGGCGCTTTTACTCGGCAAGTCGTTTCAGCACTGGCGACTGATGCGTCAGAACCGACGCTACGCCGCACAGTTCTGGGCCGCTCGCGATCTGAAAAATGCGCTGCACCTGCCGCACAGTGAAGGCAGCCTGGCACGCTTGACTGATGCCGGCGCGCAGGCGCTCGCAGCGCCTCACGACTCGCCGGACCTGGGCCACAGCTGGAACCGCCAGGACTTGCTGGAGCGCAGCCTGCGCCAGCAGATCCACAAGGAACGTCGTCGCCTGGAAAGCGGCATGATTCTGCTGGCGTCGATCGGCAGCACCGCGCCCTTCATCGGCCTGTTCGGCACAGTGTTCGGGATCATTCATGCACTCAGCGCGATCAGCCAGGCCAGGTCGGCGAGCATTGCGGTGGTCGCCGGGCCTATTGGCGAAGCGCTGGTGGCGACCGGCGTCGGCATCGCAGTCGCGGTGCCCGCAGTGCTGGCTTACAACTTCTTCGGACGGCGCCTGAAGCTGGTGATCGCGGACCTTGAGGAGTTCGCTGTGGACTTCCTCAATCTTTCACAACGCAACGCCTTCCGGCTGCAGCCCGACAACCGCGACAAGACGGCCCCCAACCTGAAAGGAGTGAGCTGACATGTCCTTCTCCACGTCCAGTGATGACGACGCAATCAGCGACATCAACATTACGCCCCTGGTGGACGTAATGCTGGTGCTACTGGTGACCTTCATCGTTACCGCCCCGCTGCTCAACAACGCGATCCCGCTCGACCTGCCGCAAACTGTCGCCACCACCTCACTGGATCAGGCCAGCCCGGTGGTTGTGAGTATCGACGCCAGTGGCGGCGTGTTCATCGACAGTGAAGCGGTCGCGCTGGAACACCTGCCGGACCTGCTGCAAGCCTTGCACAACAAAGACCCGGACGTTGCGGTCAGCCTGCGCGCCGATCAGGCCACAGGCTATGGCCGCGTTGCTCAGGTGCTGGCCGATGTGCAGAAAACCGGCATCAGTCGCCTGTCGGTGATTACCGAAAGCCCCTGACACAAAAAACCTGTCGTTAACCCCATGACCCGCCGCAAGCGCGGCCCCCTGACGCCCCCAGGAAAACCTTTTCATGAACAATCGATTGATACCGCGCGCCTCTCGATTCCCGGTAACGCGCCTCGCGCTGCTGGTTTCATTGAATTCACTGTGCCTGGTCAGCCCGTTCATTCAGGCCGACGATGACATGCCAATCCCGGTAACGGCACCGGCTGGCGAAGACGCGGCGGCCATGACACTGGGCACAGTGTCGGTGATTGGCCAGGGTGAAACCCGTCAGGTGCAGCGCGTTACGCAAAAGGACGTGACCGCTTATTCCGCAGGCACCAGCCCGCTGAAGGTTCTGCAACGGTTGCCGGGGGTCAACTTCCAGTCCGGCGACCCGCTGGGCCGTGAAGAAGGCAGCCAGCGCATCAGTCTGCGCGGTTTTGATATGCACCACCTGGGCTACACGCTGGACGGCGTCACGCTCGGCAACATGAGCTTCGGCAACTTCAACGGCCTGAGCATCACCCGGGCGATCATTGCGGAAAACATCGCAACCAGCGAAGTGGCTCCCGGCATCGGCTCGCTGGGTACGGCGTCGAACAGTGATCTGGGCGGCACCATTCAGTTCACCAGCTCCAACCCGGACAAGGCGTTCGGCGCGCGACTGTCACAGACCCTGGGCAGTTACGACACTTCGCGCACCTTCATGCGCGTCGACACAGGCGAATACAATGGCCTGTCCGCTTATGTATCGGGAGAAAAGTACGACGCCGACGCCTGGAAAGGCCACGACAACCCGCAAAAATCCGATGCGGTGAACGCCAAGGTCAATTACAACTTCGGCGACAACCGCGTGAGCTTCTTCCACAGCACCTCGTCTCACGATGAAGCCAATCTGCCCAGCCTGTCGAAGAGCATCATCCAGCGCCTGGGTTACAACTGGAGCTACTACACGCCGGACTGGACCCGTGCGGTGAATGCAGCCAACGGCATCTATACCGGCGGTGTGACCAGTGCGGGCGACGCGACCTACAACGCCAGCAGCCTGCGCGATGACGAACTGGACATCCTCAACGGCAACTTCTCGCTGACCGATGATCTGGTTCTGGACGCGACCGTCTATCACCACCATGACTCGGGCCGGGGCAACTCGTATTACCCGTTCGTCTTCACCAGCGGCTCGACCACGGTGCCCAGCAACTCGATTCGCAGCACGGTGTATGGCATCGATCGAACCGGTTTCCAGAGTTCGCTGACCTACTACCTGGGCCAGCATGAAATTCAGGGCGGGTTCTGGATTCAGTCGAACAAGAACGACATCGCCCGCTACCTGTTCGATACCACCAATGCGACGCCGCAAAACCACATCGTCAAAACCAACGGTCTGAGGCAGGCGGCGACGGTGCTGGACCAGAGTTACAACGACCTGACCCGGCAGTTCTACCTGCGTGACACCTACACCCTGCTCGATGATCGTCTCAAGCTTGAGTTCGGAGCGAAAAACACGGTGACCACCTCGACCGCCGAAGGCAAAGGTGGCGGTTATGCCAGCGGCTCGCTGGAAGCGCGGGACAGATTTTTGCCGCAAGTAGGCGCGACCTACAAACTCGACAAGGACGATGAAGTCTTTACGTCTTACTCGGAAAACATGGCAGCGTTTCCAAGTGGCGGCTACAGCCCGTTCTTCACGACGCAGAGCGCAGTAGATGCGCAAAACGGCTTCAAGGACCTGAAACCCGAGACCTCGAAAACCGTCGAACTGGGCCTGCGCCGCAGCACCCCACTGTATTCGGCCTCGGCGGCAATCTATAACACCAGATTCGATAATCGCCTGGTGGCCATCACCAACTGTACCGGCATCGTCATCTGTCAGAACGGGGTCGCCAACGTCGGCTCGGTCACCAGCCGTGGTCTGGAACTGTCATTCGGCCTGACGCCCGACGAGCACTGGCGCTGGTCCAACTCGATGTCCTACAACCGCAGCACTTACGATGATGACTACAGCAGCGGCGGCAGCACCGTTCATGTGAAAGACAAAACCGTCGTGGATACTCCGAAACTGATGTATTCGAGCAATCTGGACTGGAATTGGCAGCATTGGAATGCCGGCCTGCAGGGCAACTACATCAGCAAGCGCTATTACACCTACACCAACGATTCCAGCGTCAGCGGCTATTGGCTGGCGAACGCCAACCTGGGCTATGACTTCGGCAAACTCGGTGCCATCAAAGACACCACCTTGTCACTGAACATGGTCAACCTGTTCGACAAGCGCTACATCTCCACCCTCAACACCGACGCCAGCGCAGCCAGCGACCCGGCAGGCAATTTGCAGGTTCTTCAGGTGGGCACACCGCGCAGTGCGTTTGTGACGCTAGGGGTGAAACTCTGATCGCTGCTGGCTGAAGGGCGAAGGATCGCCTCACTCGCCAATCAGGCGCTTGCTCATCAAGAAAATCTCTCAACCGCTGCCCAGTGAACGTCTATTGCTCACCGCCACAGCGACGAATCCCCCACCGTGCTGCATACTTCCCCGCATCTATAGCGCCTGACCTCCCTCCGGACACCCCATGACACCCAACGCAGAACTCTATAACCCTTCCACCGAATACGCCGACAAGCTGATCTCGCGCATCGGCCAGACGCCCTCATGGATCGCCAAGCGTATCGGAGTCACTGACAAACGCATTCGCTACATCCTCGAGGGCGAAAGGACCGTCAAGGGCGAGACCACGCCGATTCAGATGACGTACACAGAGCAGTTTGCGCTGGAGTGCCTTGTGGCAGAGGCTGTAGCGCTGAGGAGGTAGGTTTTCTCGAGACGGCGGCAGGTTGCCTACGCAGCGGGCGCGGAACCGGGGAGCTGCTGCCACATAACAGGTATCAACCCGCTTAGCCGCGCACGACTGAGTGGCCGGACGCTCATGCTGTAAACAACTACGACTTCGCAGGAGGTCTTGCAGCATTCTAGCGGGTGAGGATTCGAGGCAATGCCGGGGCCCGGATCAAGCGTTTTTCTTCTCCGATGCCAAGCGGGCAAGCGCCCTCTGGCTTCGCCATTGCTTGACGAGTCCGCGACGGTTGCGCGAGTAACAATCACTTAAGGTTTCTGTCTTGATGATGCGGTCAATACGGAATAAACGAAAGTCCTCGCGGAGTTCACACCATCCGGCAATAAAACGCCGAGATTCTACAAATCCTAACATGATTGGCCAAATCGTTCGTTCCGATAGGACACCTGCCTGATCGGTATACAAAATGCGCATCTTGCGTTGTTCACGCATTGCCTGGCGGACAAGGCGCAGATCAAGTTCAGCAACATCCTTCTTTTGATGACCAATATAAACCCCATCATCGTCCAATGCCTTTTGCATCTCGGCTGGAAGCACGCCCCCGATCTTGGCCAATGCGTTCTGCGCGGCACGTGCAAGCCCCTCGTCCGTCTGACGAATGACCCACTGGGCACCTGCCGCAAGCGCATGAATTTCTTCTTCGGTGAAAGACATCGGCGGCAAGAGAAAACCTGGCCGCAGGATATAACCCACCCCGGCTTCGCCCTCAATGTCAGCTCCCATCTCTTGAAGCGTCGCGACATCACGATAGACAGTACGTAGAGAAACGCCGGTTTCACGCGCAAGCTCCAGACCGGACACCACCCCTCGGTGGCGGCGGAGTACCTGCATAAGTTCATTCAATCGATGGCTGCGTGACATGTTCGGTCCATAGCAACAAGGCCTTCACCTTTTATCCTGAGGCCGGTTTCAGTCTCGGCGATCAAACGAATTGCGTCGGGCAGTGAAACGGTCAATGCGATCGGCAATCGGATTTTTCCATCTTTAGCCGCATGAGCAACGGCGTCAAGGATGCCGGATCATTGCCTACGCGCTGCAACTGCCCGCTATCGTGGCTTCCAAAGCAGCTACCTCACAACGACGCCGGTCAGCGGATAACTGACGGATACGCAGTGGCGTCGCAGACGCTTCAGTCAAGGCACCACAGTAGCGAGCAGTATCAGCAGGGTTGATGATGGTCTGGAACACCGCTGCCGCAGATTTTTCAGTGAGGCTGAACCGTTGCCATGTAGCTGGCAAATGGCGAGGCGTCGTAGATCACATGGGTGCAGACGAGCCGACCGTCCTTGACCTTGATGAGTTCGGCAATAACAGAGTGCGGAACGGGACGGGTTTCCGCGTCATAGACCACTACGGCCTGCACGTCGTCGCCATAGACCGCGAGAACAGTCAAATTCGTGAGCATGCGGGCAAAACCGTCGTGAAACGCACGAAATTGCTCAATTCCGTTGGTCTGCCCGATGGGTGAAACACATACAACATCTTCGGCCGACATTGAGAGGATCGTCTCGACGTCTTTGTTGGCGATTGCATTGATGTAAGCGCGTGCAATAGCCAGAGCGCCGCCATTGGTATCGTTCATGATTGGTTTCCTGTTGAATGGGAAACCGACTGTATCGCGCACTCGTGACAGATTCTGTCAGCATCGTGCGCAGCTGACGTGCCCCAGGCTTAGTAATGCACACGCAAAAGACACAACAAAATCAAACAAAAAACCGCTCTTTCAACGGCACCAGCGCCGCCCCGAGAGCCGCCGCATCCCCATTCGTCTCGCTCAACAGTAACTGTGGCCGAGGCGGTGGCGAGTTATAGCGATGCGTGCCCCAGAAAGTCGTCTCTGCAATCAGCCGCCTGCCCAGTTCTGGTGGCAACTGCCCGCCGAACACCACAGCCTGCGGATCGAACAGTCCCGCCAAGGCGTTGATCAAACGGTCCAGCGTTGGCTTGACCCGAGTCAGCCAGGTATCCACACCGGGCCAGTCAGGGTCGAAGCGCAGGCGCAGGTCTTCGATTGAATCGACCTGCACGCCACGCTGATGCAATTCATCGAGCAGGTAACGCAAGGCCGGTCGGTTTATCGATTCTTCGTCGTTGTAGAGCGTGATCTCGCCGGCGTTGCCGTGACTGCCGAAATACGGTTTGCCGTTGATCACCACGCCTGCGCCGAAACCGAAGTTGAACGACAGGTAAATGAAATTGCCGGCCCATGCCCCCACGCCCACCAGGCTTTCACCGATGGCGGCAGTGGTGGCGTTGTTTTCCAGCCAGACCGGCATGCCGAAGCGCTCTTCGAGTACCGGTTGCAGGTCCATCAATGACCAGTCGCGCAGCGGTTCCGGAGCATTGACCTGGCGATTATCGAGAAAAAACCCGGCAATCGCGAAACCCACGCCAACCACCCGCTCCGCTTCGATGCCGTTGCGCTGAAGGATGCGTTCGATGGTTCTCTCCAGCGAGGCCAGCGTGCTGTTACGGCTCAACGGCGGCGTACGCAGAGTGACTTGTTCCAGCACATTGCAGCCCAGATCGGCGATGCAGACGACTGCCGAGTCGGTATTGATCGATACGCCGATGGCATACACCGCTTCATTGACCAGTTCGATACGTGGACTCGGTTGCCCCCTACCGTTCTTCACGCGCTCGCCGCTGCGCAGCAGACCACGACTGATCAATTCTTCAATCAGGCGGTGTACCGACTGCTGAGCCAAGTCCATCTCGGTCGAAACCGTGGCGCGGGTGATTGCGCCGCGACGGCGAAGGATATCCAGCAATTTGCGTTCATTGAGGCTCAACGGTTGTTGCGAATGAAGCGGCGTGTCGAGGTCGAGAGGCATGGAATCTACAAATCAGAAGGGGATTGAAACAGTGGGCGTATGAAGCAGTGTATCGCCCACCACCTATTGCACACTTCCATCATGAAAATTTAATAAACGTCGCACAGGTCACAAATACTACACACAAGCTGTATTAAATGGCACTGAGTTCCTGTGGATGCCCTCATGCCTTTCATCAGTAAGACGCTATCGGTGCTTGCGCTGCTGCCGCTCGCAGCTCAGGTCTTCGCCGCACCCGCCGAGTTCTGGTACAGCCACGGCGGCGCGGCCGGAAGTGCCATCGCGGATTTGTGCAGAAGCTTCAACGCTCAGCGCGAGGATGAGGATCGCCTGCACTGTATTCGCCAAGGCAGTTATGAACAGACGCTGCAGAAAACCGTAGCCGCTTACCGCGCAGGCATAGGCCCGGCACTGGTCGAGATTTACGACGTTGCCACACCGGACATGCTGCTGGGCGGTGCCACGCGACCTGTCGAGGCGGTCATGGCCCATCACCAAAGAGCCTATTACGACGACACCTTTCTGCCGGCCTTGCGCCGCTACTACTCCGATGAGCAAGGCGTTCTCGCAGCTCAGCCTTTTGCAGCCTCCACAGCCGTGCTCTATACGCACCGAAATGCACTCGCCGCAGCAGGTATCAGCGAGCCACCCGCCACGTGGGAAGCATTTGCCACGGCCTTGCGGGCCTTGAAGAGAAACGGCCACACGTGCCCTGCCGTCACCGAGTTTGCACCCTGGATCTGGCTGGAACAGACCAGTGCAGCGCAAGGCACCGAGGTCGCTACTCGCGCTGCAGGCAACGAACGCTATCAGTTCGACAAAGGTGCCCACCTGCGCCTGATGAACGACCTGACGCAATGGGCTGGCGAAGGTCTGGTGGTTCATGAGGATTCGACCCGCAGCGGCCAGCAGGCGCTGGCTTTCGCCACGGATGACTGCGCCATGCTGCTGGATTCCACAGGTGCCTGGAATATCGTACACAGCACGCTCAAATCCGATATCGATGTCACACCGGTGCCGATCTACGCCACCACCCAGCGACGCGCCAATGCCCCCGGCGGGTCTTCGCTGTGGGTAATGCGTGGCCACTCTGTTAGGGAGTACCGGCTGGTCTCGGAATTCCTGGCGTTCGTGCTGCAAGCCGAGAACCAGTTGGTATTCAGTGCCCGGACGGGCTATCTACCGGTCACGCAGGACGCTGCAGCACGGCTGCAGTCCACAGCAAGGGAGCCATCGGCAGTGACGGTCGGACTTGCTGCACTCAGCGACATTGATGGTCGGCCCTCTGCGCCTTTGCGCTGCGGCTTTATCACGCTGATGCGGCTGATCTGGTCGCAGGAAATGGAGAACGCGCTCACAGGTCGCCAAAGCGTTGAACACGCCCTGCGCCAGACAACGCTGCGCGCCAACGAATTGCTCAGCCTGTTTCAGCAGATGCACCAGACCCAGGCCAGCAATGGGGCAAGCGAGGCAACGCCATGAAACCTCGTGCACATTTCCCGCAGCCGCGTCTGGCGCTACTGTTTGCCCTGCCCCAATTACTGGCGCTGGGGCTGTTCTTTTATTGGCCCGCTGTGCAGGCGATCTGGTGGTCGTTTCATCTGGTCCCGCCGTTCGGCGGTCATGAAATCTTTGTCGGACTGAGCAATTACTGGCGGGTACTGGAAGACCCCGGTGTGCTCGCCGCACTGGGCTCGACGCTGCTGTTCAGTCTGTCGAGCGTTGTACTTTCGATCCTCATCGCGCTGGTGCTTGCGCTGTGCCTTGAATTGAAACTGCGCGGCAATGCCGTGTTTCGCAACCTGCTGATCTGGCCTTACGCGGTATCGGGCGCCACCATCGGTATCGTCTTTCATGTGCTGGCCAATCCGGTGATGGGTATTTTCGCCTGGCTCAACGAGATAGCGCCCGGCACCTGGGCACCCTACGCCAGCCCGCTACAAAGCATGCTGCTGCTGATTGTGGCGTATGCGTGGTGCCTGGTCCCGTTCAACTTTGTGATGCTGGTTGCCAGCTTGAAGTCCGTACCGGACGACTACCTCGCGGCCGCAGCACTGGACGGGGCTGGCCCCTTGCGACGGATGCTCGACATACAGCTGCCACTGATCGCGCCCTATTTGCTCTTCGTGTTTGTCATCGACCTGCTGGAAAGCCTGTCGAACAGTTTCGGACTGGTCGATACGCTCACCCACGGCGGACCAGGCGATACCACCAACGTGCTGGCCTACAAGATCTATACAGACGGTTTCATGGGGCTGGATCTGGCCGGATCGTCGACGCTGTCAGTACTCATGTTGCTGGCAGTCGTGGCGCTGAGCATTGCCCAATTCAAACTCCTGGCCCGCTTCCAGCGACGCGGGGTAAAAGCATGATCGAGCGTCATCGGCTGCTCGACACAGGTGCTTATTTGCTGCTGACGCTGGGGCTGGTGTTCGCGCTCGGGCCGCTGTACGTTGCAGTCTGCTCGGCGACAGTCAGTAACCCACAGCTGTTCGCCCACGGCCTTGCGGTCATGCCCGGCGACCAGTTGCTGGAGAATCTGCAACACGTTACCCGGCGTCTCGATCTGCTGCGTCTGCTGGGCAACAGCCTGCTGGTCGCCATGCTGGTGGTGATCGGCAAGCTGACGCTTTCGGCGCTGACGGCATTTGCCGTGGTGTACTTTCGCAGCCGTTACACCTCGGTGATTTTTTTCGCCGTGCTGGGCGCGCTACTGCTGCCGCTGGAAGTGCGCATCATCCCTACGTATGCGGTGGCCAGCGACCTTCTCGGACCGCTACGGACACTTTTGCAATGGCTGGGTATCCAGTCGCTGCCGGTGCCGACCATCAACCTGCTCGACAGCTATACCGGGCTCGCCCTGCCACTGATTGCCTCGGCCACCGGCACCTTTCTGTTCCGGCAGTTCTATCAGACGCTGCCCGCCGAACTGGTCGAGGCGGCACGAATGGACGGTGCCGGACCCTGGCGGTTTTTCATCGACATTCTGCTGCCACTGTCGAAGACCAACTTCGCGGCGCTCGGTACGCTGGTGTTCATCGGTGCGTGGAAAGACTACCTGTGGCCACTGGTCGCAACCAATCGCGAGGACATGCGCACGCTGGTGCTGGGCGTTGCCAGCTTTCTACCGACCGATGCGACTCAGGTCCCCGAATGGAACCTGCTGATGGCCGCCGCGGTGGTCAGCATGCTGCCCCCCATACTCGTCATTGCGCTCATGCAGCGATGGTTTGTCAAAGGCCTGATCGGAGTCGGTAAATGACCGCGCTCACCCCTATTGCCTGCGCACCGGATATTGTCCTCAAGGGCCTGCACAAAACCTACGGCACAGAACAAATCCTTCACGGGCTCGATCTGGTTTTCAAAGCGGGCGAGCTTAACGTCATCCTCGGCCCGTCCGGGTGTGGCAAGTCCACGCTGCTGCGCATGGTCGCCGGGCTGGAGGACGTCAGCCAGGGGCAAATCCTGATGGGTGGCCGTGATGTAACGCGTCTGCCGCCCAAGGAACGTGGCTGCGCCATGGTGTTTCAGAACTACGCGCTTTATCCGCACATGAGCGTGGCCGACAACATCGGTTACGCCCTCAAGCTGGCGCGTATCTCACGCAAGGAGCGTGAGCAGCGTATTCGCGAATGTGCCGGCTCGCTGGGTCTTGAGGCTCTGTTGCAACGCAAGCCCGGCGAGCTTTCCGGCGGTCAGCGCCAGCGCGTTGCCATCGGTCGTGCGCTGATCCGCAAACCGCCAGTCCTGCTGTTCGATGAGCCGCTGTGCAACCTGGACAGCGCGCTGCGCCATGAAATGCGTTTGTTGATTCGCCGCCTGCACCAGCAGACCGGTGCAACGATTCTGTACGTTACCCACGATCAGACCGAGGCCATGACCCTCGCCGAGCGCGTGGTGATCCTCAACAAAGGCCATGTCGAACAAATCGGCACGCCCACTGACATCTACGATCAACCCGCGAGCATTTTCGTCGCTGGCTTCATTGGCACCCCGCCCATGAACCTGCTGCCTGTGCATTGTCTGGACGACAACGTTTTGATGCTCGCGGACGGGCAACGCCTGCCCGTCAGACTCGGCGTTGCCAGCAACTGCACAGGCAAATGGCTGATGGGCCTGCGCCCCGAAACCTTCGCACTCGACCAGACAGGCGTCATCGCCACGGTGGAGTCTTCGGAGAATCTGGGCAGCCACAGCCTGCTGTATTGCCAACTCGCTGGAACACGCTGTGTCGTCAGCCTCGCCGAGCGGCAACATCTGATGCCCTGCACCCAGGTTCGACTCGCCATCAGCCCCGCGCCACTGCTGTTCGATATCGAGAGTGGCCAACGCCAGCTCGTTTCCTTCTCCCAAACCGCCAAGTGACCCGCCATGCCCAAATCCGCCCCCCTCGTCCGTTCGTCCCTGATTGCCCATCGTGGTGCCAAGGCTTACGTGCCGGAAAACACCCTGCTGGCCCTGGAGAAAGCTGCCGAGTGCGGCGCCGAGTGGGTCGAGATCGACGTGAAACTGACCCGTGATGGCCAGCCTGTCGTGATTCATGACGACTTGCTGGACCGAACTACCAACGGGCGCGGCGCGGTCGTGCTTCACGAACTTGAGGCCATCCGCAAACTGGACGCAGGCAGCTGGTTCGCCCCTGAATTCGCAGGCTTGCAGATCCCCACCTTTGAAGAGATCGTGGCTTGCGCGCTGCGCCTCAACCTTGGCTTGCAGGTCGAACTCAAGCCGACCATTGGCGACGATATCGAAACGGCTGAGGTGGTGATGCCGATCCTCAAAAACCTGTGGCCCACCGGCAATGATCAACTGTTCGTATCCAGTTTTTCAGTACGCTCCCTAAAGGCCGCACGCCGGTTATGGGCTGACGTGCCCTTGGCCATCGCCTCGGTGGTGGCCCCTGCCGACCCGGTCGCGCTGCTGGCCGAATATGACTGTCGAATACTTCACGTACTTGACGACATGCTCGATGACCATCACCTTGTCCGCCTGAAAAGCAGCGGCGTCGAATTCGCCGTGGCTACCATCAACAGCCCAAAACGTGCGCGCTACCTGCTGGAACATGGCGCACAGTCGATTCTCAGTGATTACCCGGACTTGTTGAACCTGCCCAACGGAGGCTGTCTGCAATGAACAAAAGACTCAGCGTCGCCATGCAAGCCGTAGAAAAAGCCACTGGCCTGGCCATGGCCTACTTCAACGACCGCCACACCCTCGACATCACCACCAAAAGCGCGCAAGACCTCGTTTCCCGCGCCGACTTCGAGGTGGAACAACTGCTTCGTGCCGAATTGGGCAAACACTTCCCCGACGATACAATCCTCGGCGAAGAAATGGGCGGCGAATTCATCACCGATGGCTGGGTTATCGATCCCATTGACGGCACTGGCAACTACCTGCGCGGCACCCCATTGTGGGGAATCGCTGTGGCGTACATGTCGGCAGGCGAGCCCGAAATCGGCGTCGTCGCCTACCCGGCACTGGGCTACACCCTGGCCGCCCGCACGGGCGATGGCTTGCTGCGTAACGGCGTCCCCTTTGTCCGCCCTCAGCCACCAGAGCACTTGCGTATTGCCGGCGTAGGCGAAAACACCCGCTGGGACGCCGAAGAGATGGGCAAACTGCACCTGAGCCTGCGCCGACAGGGCTGGGGCCTTGCCGGTTATCGCTGCGCCACCATCGGCCTGGCGTTCGCCGCTTTGGGGCAGACGGACGGCTACATGGAGAAATTCACCAGCCTGTGGGACATCGCAGCAGGGGCTGTGATTTGTCGCGAGGCTGGGTTGCTGTGCACGATTGAGGGCGACCAGAAACAAGGGTCGATGACAGTGATGGTGGGGCGTGAGGAGTTGATGGGGATTTTTGGTGCGTAATGCGTCGGACTAGTCGACGCAGTTTTCTGACTGCGTTTGCCCGCCTGATGGCATGTCTGCCCTTTGTGGACAGCAGATTGCTGGCTGCAGAAACTTTTACCGCGTTGCGCCAGCCTGCAGCCGAGAGAGGCATACGGTTCGGCTTTGCGGTTGACCCGGCGAAGCTGAATGACGACGCGGCCTACCGGGAACTGGTCGCCCATCAGGCCAGCATCGTAGTGCCAGAAAACGCCTTGAAGTGGCAGACCGTCCACCCCGAACCAGAGCGTTATAACTTCGCGCCCGCTGACGCAATCGCAGCGTTTGCGAAAGCGCATGACCAGCATATGCGCGGGCACACCTTCTGCTGGCATCGTTCGTTACCCGACTGGGTTCACCACACCGTTACCCCGACGAACGCCGAAGCGGTGCTGACGGCGCACATCAGTACCGTCGCCAGCCATTATCGTGGCCTCATCAGTGCATGGGACGTCGTCAACGAAGCCATCCAGCTGGAGGACGGCCAGCCTGGCGGGCTGCGCAATTCATTCTGGTATCAGATGCTCGGGCCTCGCTATCTGGACATAGCCTTCAACGCTGCGCACAAGGCCGACCCGGACGCCCTGCTCTGCTATAACGATTACGGCCTGGAAAAGGATACCCATTACAGCGAAAGCCGACGCACCGCCGTGCTCGCCCTGCTGCGTGGTCTCAAGCAGCGGGGCATTCCGATACACGGTCTGGGTATTCAGTCCCACCTGCGTGCAGGCGACACATTTAGTCCGGACCTGTCTCGCTTTATTCTTGAAGTGCGTGATATTGGGTTGTCGATCCACATCACGGAACTCGACGTCGACGACAACCACTTGACGGGGTCCATCACAGAACGCGATGGGACGGTTGCGCAAACCTATAAGCGCTATCTGGACCTGATCCTTGCTACGCGCTCGGTGTCGACAGTTATCACCTGGGGTGTGTGGGACAGCCCGCATATTGCCGGAGCCACGACCAGCAACGGGCCGTTGGCACAACGGGCATTGGCGTTTGGCCCGCGAGGTGAAGTGAAGCCAACAAGCTGGGTGATCGCGCATTGTTTCGAAAACGCGCAAATGCAGAAGGATGCGCGGTTTTAGGTGCCCAGCGGCTTTCACGGCAGCATTACAGCCAGAGCGGTTCCGCGCTTTCTGATCCCTGAAAACCAAGAAGCCCCCGATAAACGGGGGCTCCGGTTCTGGACCTGAACAGCAGGTTTCAGCGATCCTAGAACGGAATATCATCATCAAAGCTGTCGAAATCAGCAGCTGGCTGCGGCGCTTGTTGTTGCGGTGCCGGGCGCGAGTCGCGTTGTGGCGGCTGCTGGTTGTAGTTCTGCTGAGGTGCAGACTGCTGCGGTGCCGATTGCTGTGGACGCGACTGCTGTGGACGAGGTGCGGACTGGTTGTAGTTGCCGCCGCCCTGACCTTGTTGGGAGTCGCCCTGAGGACGGCCGCCCAGCAGTTGCATGGTGCCCTGCATGTCGACGACGATTTCAGTGGTGTAGCGCTTGATGCCGTCTTTTTCCCACTCGCGGGTCTGCAGTTTGCCTTCGATGTAGACCTGCGAACCCTTGCGCAGGTATTCGCCGGCGATCTCGGCGACCTTGCCGAACATCGATACACGGTGCCACTCGGTCTTTTCGACTTTCTGACCGGTCTGCTTGTCAGTCCATTGTTCGCTGGTTGCCAGACTCAGGTTGGTCACGGCGTTACCGTTAGGCAAGTAGCGAACTTCGGGATCCTGGCCGCATGTACCGACCAATATGACTTTGTTAACCCCACGGGCCATAACGTTCTCCTAGGCTTCGCACGCTTCTGACGCTGGATTGACCAGCTTTTCGAGAGAGGCACGATCCAATAATTTTGTGTCGAGTTTTATGTAGATGGCCGCCTCTTCAGCAACCACCACTGCATCTGTCACGCCTGCTACGGACATCAAACGCTCTGCCAGGCCTGCTTCACGCTGCGCCTGCGGCGACAACGGCAGACGTAGGCTGGTCACGTAAGGCGGTTCGCGCATGGTCACTGCGAAGGCGAGCCAGACGGCGGCCATGGCTGCACCACCAAGGAACACCACATCGAGCCCACCATGCTGGAACAACCAGCCGCCCAGTATCCCACCTGCGGCCGATCCAAGAAACTGGCTGGTGGAATAAACTCCCATCGCCGTGCCTTTTCCGCCAGCCGGTGAAACCTTGCTGATCAGCGACGGCAAGGACGCTTCCAGCAGGTTGAACGCCGTGAAGAATACCACTGTCCCGATGACCAGTGCCCGCAACGTGTCCCCGTAGGCCCAGAAGAATAGCTCAGCCAGCATCAAAACTGTGACGGCGCCCAGCAGAACGCGCTTCATTTGACGTTTCTTCTCGCCATAGATGATGAACGGGATCATCGCGAAGAAGGAAACCAGCAAGGCGGTCAGGTAGACCCACCAGTGCTCTTCCTTGGGCAAACCGGCTTTTTCGACCAGCGCCAGCGGCAAGGCTACAAAGCTGGACATGAGCATGGCGTGCAACACGAAGATACCCAAATCCAGGCGCAGCAGGTCTGGATGACGCAAGGTAGCCCCCAACGCCTGTTTGGCAACGCCGGATTCGCGGTGCATCAACGGGCCATTGGCCTTGGGCACCACAAACGCGACGATGAGAATACCCAGCAAGGCCATGCCGCCGGTGGCCAGGAACAACCCTGAAAGACCGAACACGCCGGTGATCACGGGGCCGACCACCATCGCGATAGCGAACGACAGACCGATGGTCATGCCGATCATGGCCATGGCCTTGGTGCGGTGCTGCTCGCGGGTCAGGTCAGACAGCAAGGCCATGACCGCAGCGGAAATCGCGCCAGCGCCCTGCAGGATGCGCCCGGCAATGATCCCCCAGATCGAATCGGCGTTTGCTGCCACCACGCTGCCGATCGCAAAAACGATCAGGCCGAGATAAATGACCGGTCGCCGTCCGATACGGTCGGAAATGATCCCGAACGGAATCTGCAACACAGCCTGAGTGAGGCCGTAAGCGCCAATCGCCAGACCGATCAGTGCAGGACTCGCGCCCGCCAGATCCATGCCGTAGGTTGCCAGAACCGGCAAAACCATGAACATGCCAAGCATGCGGAACGCGAACACCAGGGCCAGACCGCCTGCTGCGCGGGTCTCGCCGCTACTCATACGCTCGCTGTGGGTATCGTGCATGGAATAACCTCGTGTGAACCGGCGGCGATTCTACCAGTCCCATCGTTGTACAGCACATACGCGACGCTTTGCCGCGTAATGGCTCGGAGCCTTATACTCCGTCGTTTATGCCCGCCAAGCGAGGCCGCAGTGGACAAGATCCTGATACGTGGGGCACGAACCCACAACCTGAAAAATATTGACCTGACACTTCCCCGCGACAAACTGATCGTCATCACCGGGCTCTCCGGCTCAGGCAAGTCTTCGCTGGCTTTCGATACGCTGTACGCCGAAGGGCAACGCCGTTATGTCGAATCGCTGTCTGCCTATGCCCGACAGTTCCTGTCGATGATGGAAAAGCCGGACGTCGACACGATCGAAGGTTTGTCGCCAGCGATTTCCATCGAGCAGAAATCGACGTCGCACAACCCGCGTTCGACCGTGGGGACGATCACCGAGATTTACGACTACCTGCGCCTTTTGTATGCGCGAGTCGGACAACCGCGCTGCCCGGACCACGATATCCCGCTGGAGGCCCAGACTGTCAGCCAGATGGTTGATCTGGTGCTGACTCAGCCTGAGGGCAGCAAGCTGATGCTGCTTGCGCCGGTTGTCCGCGAGCGCAAGGGTGAGCACCTGTCGGTTTTTGAAGAGCTGCGCGCGCAAGGTTTTGTCCGCGCGCGGGTCAACGGCAAGCTGTGTGAGCTGGATGAGTTGCCGAAGCTGGACAAGCAGAAGAAGCACTCGATTGATGTGGTCGTGGATCGCTTCAAGGTCCGCGCCGATCTGCAACAGCGTCTGGCGGAATCCTTTGAAACCGCGTTGAAGCTGGCCGACGGTATCGCGTTGGTCGCACCAATGGACGATGAGCCAGGCGAAGAAGTGATTTTCTCTGCCCGCTTCGCCTGCCCGATCTGTGGCCATGCGATCAGCGAGCTGGAGCCGAAACTGTTCTCCTTCAACAACCCGGCTGGCGCATGCCCGACCTGCGACGGCCTGGGCGTGAAGCAGTTCTTTGATATCAAGCGACTGGTGAATGCCGAGCTGACGCTTGCCGAAGGCGCGATACGTGGCTGGGACAGGCGTAACGTTTATTACTTCCAGATGCTTGGGTCGCTCTCCAAGCACTATGGCTTCAGCCTGGAGGTGCCGTTCAAGGAAATCCCTGCCGACATGCAGAAGATCCTGCTCAACGGCAGTGGCTCGCAGAGTGTCGACTTCCGCTATCTGAATGACCGCGGCGATATCGTCAAGCGTGCACACCCGTTCGAAGGCATTGTGCCGAATCTGGAGCGCCGTTATCGGGAAACCGAATCGGCGACCGTACGCGAAGAGCTGGCCAAATTCCTCGGCACGCAGCCGTGCCCTGATTGCCGAGGCACTCGTCTGCGTCGTGAAGCGCGCCATGTGTGGGTAGGCGAAAAGACCTTGCCTGCGGTAACCAATTTGCCGATTGGCGACGCCACACATTATTTCGAAGCGCTCAAATTGACCGGAAGGCGCGGTGAAATCGCAGACAAGATCCTCAAGGAAATCCGTGAGCGTCTGCAGTTTCTGGTCAATGTCGGCCTGGACTATCTGACCCTGGATCGCAGCGCGGACACGCTGTCCGGCGGCGAAGCCCAGCGGATTCGTCTGGCCAGCCAGATCGGTGCGGGTCTGGTCGGGGTGATGTACATCCTCGACGAGCCGTCCATTGGCCTGCACCAGCGCGATAACGATCGTTTGCTGGGCACGCTCAAACACCTGCGCGACATCGGCAACACCGTGATTGTGGTGGAGCACGATGAGGATGCGATTCGCCTGGCCGACTATGTAGTCGATATTGGCCCGGGGGCCGGCGTGCATGGTGGTCACATCGTTGCCGAAGGTACGCCGGACGAGGTGATGTCGCACCCTGACTCGCTGACCGGCAAATACCTGTCGGGGCGCGTGAAGATTGCTGTACCCGCCAAGCGCACCCCGCGTAATAAAAAGCTGTCGCTGACGCTCAAGGGCGCGCGCGGCAACAATCTGCAGAACGTCAATCTCGAGATTCCGATTGGTCTGCTGACTTGCGTGACGGGCGTTTCCGGGTCGGGTAAGTCGACGCTGATCAACAACACGCTGTTCCCGTTGAGCGCCACCGCGCTGAACGGCGCGACGACGCTTGAGGCTGCCACGCACGACAGCATCAATGGCCTGCAGCATCTGGACAAGGTCGTGGACATCGACCAGAGCCCTATCGGTCGTACGCCGCGCTCCAACCCGGCGACGTACACCGGGCTGTTCACGCCGATTCGCGAACTGTTTGCCGGTGTACCTGAATCACGCTCACGGGGCTACGGCCCTGGACGGTTCTCGTTCAACGTCAAAGGCGGTCGCTGCGAGGCATGCCAGGGCGACGGGCTGATCAAGGTCGAGATGCACTTTCTGCCGGACATCTACGTGCCCTGCGACGTGTGCAAGAGCAAGCGTTACAACCGTGAGACGCTCGAGATCAAGTACAAGGGCAAAAGTGTCCATGAAGTGCTGGAAATGACCATCGAGGAAGCTCGCGAGTTTTTCGATGCCGTACCTGCACTGACGCGCAAGCTGCAAACCCTGATGGATGTAGGGCTTTCCTATATCAAGCTGGGGCAATCGGCGACGACTTTGTCAGGCGGTGAGGCACAGCGGGTCAAGCTGTCGCGTGAGTTGTCCAAGCGCGACACCGGCAAGACGCTGTACATCCTCGACGAACCGACTACGGGCCTGCATTTTGCGGATATTCAGCAGCTGCTGGATGTGTTGCATCGCCTGCGCGACCACGGCAATACGGTGGTGGTGATCGAGCACAATCTGGATGTCATCAAGACCGCCGACTGGCTGGTGGACCTCGGTCCGGAAGGCGGTTCAAGAGGTGGACAGATCATCGCGACCGGCACACCTGAACAGGTCGCCGAAATGGAACAGTCCTACACCGGGCATTATCTGAAGCCTTTGTTGACTCGGGACAAAGCCTGACGAGTGTGATGAAAAACGGGTTCGGCATGAGTCGAACCCGGATACAAAAAAGCTCCTGTCACGCAAGTGCAGGAGCTTTTTTGTGAGCGACTGAATCAGAACTGCGATTGCAGGTAGTTCTGAAGACCAATGGACTTGATCAGACCCATCTGCTGTTCAAGCCAATAGGTATGGTCTTCCTCCGTGTCAGCCAGCTGCACGCGCAGGATTTCACGGGTCACGTAGTCACTGTGCAGCTCACAGAGCTCGATGCCTTTGCATAGTGCAGCGCGAACCTTGTATTCCAGACGCAGATCGCTGGCGAGCATCTCAGGTACCGTGGTGCCGACGTCGAGATCATCCGGGCGCATGCGCGGTGTGCCTTCGAGCATCAGGATACGGCGCATCAGCGCATCGGCATGTTGCGCCTCTTCTTCCATCTCATGGTTGATACGTTCGTAGAGCTTGGAAAAGCCCCAGTCTTCGTACATGCGTGAGTGAACGAAATACTGGTCACGAGCAGCCAGTTCGCCCGTGAGCAACGTGTTGAGGTAATCGATTACTTCCGGGTGGCCTTGCATCGCACCAGACTCCTGCTTCAAAGCCGATAGTTTGAACCAAGCGCCGCGCGAGGTCACTCAGAAAAACGCAATAAACCGACGAAAAGTGGCGAAATTACGCCGTTAAGAAGCGAAAAACCGCCCAAATGAGGGCGGTTCTGTTTCTCACTTCGACTCAGCCTGACTTTGCACCCAAAGCGCTGGCTATGCCCTCTCCATACGCTGGATCAGCCTTGTAGAAATGCTGCAACTGGCGCTTCACGATATCACTGGAAACGCCCTGCATTGCGCCCGCAATGTTGTTGATCAGCAGCGCTTTTTGATCAATGCTCATCAGGTTGAACAGTTTGCCCGCCTGACTGTAATAATCGCCGTCAACACGGTGATCGTGACGATTCGCCGAGCCGCTCAAAGCCAACGCAGGCTCTGCGTAGCGCGGATCATCTTTCGGTGCATCCGAATAGCTGTTTGGCTCATAGTTCGGGGCCGCACCACCATTGCTGCCGAAGGCCATCGAGCCGTCACGCTGGTAGCTGTAGACAGGGTTTCTTGACGCATTGATCGGCAATTGCTGGTGATTGGTACCTACGCGGTAGCGATGTGCGTCAGCGTATGCGAATACGCGTCCCTGCAACATGCGGTCCGGCGACAGGCCAACGCCCGGCACCATATTGCTCGGGCCGAACGCAGCCTGCTCAACCTCGGCAAAGTAATTGAGCGGGTTACGGTTCAGTTCCAGTTCGCCTACTTCAATGAGCGGATACTCTTTCTGCGACCAGGTCTTGGTTACATCGAATGGGTTTTCGTGGTGACCAGCAGCCTGAGCTTCGCTCATCAACTGAATGCACACCTGCCACCTGGGGAAATCACCTTTTTCGATGGCGGTGAACAGATCACGCTGAGCGTAATCGGGATCGGTGCCAGCAATACGTGCAGCATCGGCCGGTGTCAGGTTCTTGATACCTTGCCGGGTCTTGTAGTGCCACTTCACCCAATGACGCTCACCTGCAGCGCTGATCAGGCTGTAGGTGTGGCTGCCAAAACCGTGCATATGGCGATAGCCATCAGGAATGCCACGATCCGAGAACAGAATAGTGATCTGGTGCAGCGCCTCTGGTGAATGCGACCAGAAATCCCACATCATCTGAGGGCTTTTCAGATTGGTTTGCGGAAGGCGCTTCTGTGTATGGATAAAGTCTGGAAACTTCAACGGGTCACGGATGAAAAACACCGGTGTGTTGTTACCCACAATGTCCCAGTTACCTTCCTCAGTGTAAAACTTGATCGCAAAGCCGCGTGGGTCACGTTCGGTATCAGCCGAGCCGCGCTCTCCCCCTACAGTGGAGAAGCGCAGGAAAACGGGCGTCTGCTTGCCAATTGTGTCGAACAGCTTGGCACTGGTGTATTGGCTGATGTTGCGGGTCACGGTGAACGTACCATGAGCACCCGATCCCTTGGCGTGCACGCGACGCTCTGGGATGTTCTCACGATTGAAATGGGCAAGCTTTTCGATCAGATGGAAATCATCGAGCAGCAAGGGACCACGCGGGCCTGCGGAACGCGAGTTCTGGTTGTCGGCGACTGGAGCACCGCTGGCAGTCGTAAGGGTCTTGGGGCTCATGAAAATCTTCCTCTGGCGTCTATAGCCGGCTAATCGGCTCGGAAGGAAGTATTGTTGAAAGCTATTGCAGCGTCGAATTCATTAAATCATGACTATCGATAGGATTTTTAAATCCTGGATAACAAAAAACCGGGCACTAGGCCCGGTCTTCTGTTCAAACTGATGTCTTATTCAGCAGCTTCTACAGAGCCACCGACAGGACGATCAACCAACTCGACGTACGCCATTGGCGCGTTGTCGCCAGCGCGGAAACCGCACTTGAGGATACGCAGATAGCCGCCCTGACGGGTTGCATAGCGCTTGCCCAGATCGTTGAACAGCTTGCCGACGATTTCTTTCGAACGAGTACGGTCGAAAGCCAGACGACGGTTAGCAACGCTGTCTTCCTTGGCCAGGGTGATCAGCGGCTCGGCAACGCGACGCAGTTCCTTGGCTTTCGGCAGGGTAGTTTTGATCAGCTCGTGCTCGAACAGCGACACCGCCATGTTTTGAAACATGGCTTTGCGGTGAGAGCTGGTACGGCTCAGGTGACGTCCACTTTTACGATGACGCATGGTTCATTCCTTACCAAACTCGCGTTCGGTGATTACGACGATCAGGCCGTAGCCTTGTCGTCCTTCTTAAGACTTGCCGGCGGCCAGTTGTCGAGGCGCATGCCGAGGGAGAGACCACGAGAAGCCAGAACGTCCTTGATCTCGGTCAAGGATTTCTTGCCCAGGTTCGGAGTCTTCAACAGCTCTACTTCGGTGCGCTGAATCAGATCGCCGATGTAGTAGATGTTCTCCGCCTTAAGGCAGTTGGCCGAACGCACGGTCAGTTCCAAATCGTCAACCGGACGAAGCAGGATCGGATCGATCTCGTCTTCCTGTTCGATTACCACTGGTTCGCTGTCGCCTTTGAGGTCCACGAACGCAGCCAACTGCTGTTGCAGAATGGTTGCAGCGCGACGGATAGCCTCTTCAGGGTCCAGAGTACCGTTGGTTTCCAGATCAATAACCAGCTTGTCCAGGTTAGTACGCTGCTCGACACGGGCGTTTTCCACCACGTATGCGATACGGCGAACCGGGCTGAACGAAGAGTCAAGCTGCAAGCGACCAATGCTGCGGCTTTCGTCTTCATCGCTTTGACGCGAGTCTGCCGGCTCATAACCACGACCACGAGCTACGGTGAGCTTCATGTTCAAGACGCCGTTAGACGCCAGGTTAGCGATTACGTGATCGGGGTTAACGATCTCGACATCATGATCCAGCTGAATATCGGCAGCGGTAACCACCCCCGAACCCTTCTTCGACAAGGTCAGCGTAACTTCGTCTCGACCGTGCAGCTTGATAGCCAGACCTTTAAGGTTCAACAGGATTTCAATGACGTCTTCCTGTACACCTTCGATGGCGCTGTACTCATGGAGTACACCGTCAATCTCGGCCTCGACTACTGCACAGCCGGGCATGGAGGACAACAAAATGCGGCGAAGCGCGTTGCCCAGGGTATGGCCGAAACCACGCTCGAGAGGCTCGAGAGTGATTTTGGCGCGGGTTGGACTGACAACCTGCACATCAATATGGCGGGGTGTCAGGAACTCATTTACCGAAATCTGCATGGATGCACCTATTTTCTAGCCCTTACTTGGAGTAGAGCTCGACAATCAGGCTTTCGTTGATGTCGGCGGATAGATCACTGCGAGCTGGAACGTTCTTGAAAACGCCCGATTTCTTCTCAGTGTCTACTTCTACCCATTCTACGCGGCCACGTTGGGCACACAGATCGAGAGCCTGGACAATACGCAGCTGATTCTTAGCTTTTTCGCGGATAGCAACAACGTCGCCAGCACGAACCTGATAAGAAGGAACGTTAACGGTTTTGCCGTTTACGCTGACCGACTTGTGCGAAACCAATTGACGGGATTCGGCACGCGTCGAGCCGAAGCCCATGCGGTATACAACGTTGTCCAGACGGCATTCGAGCAGTTGCAGCAGGTTCTCGCCTGTTGCACCTTTCTTGCCGGCGGCTTCTTTGTAGTAGCCGCTGAACTGACGCTCGAGAACGCCGTAGATACGACGGACTTTTTGCTTTTCACGCAGCTGAGTACCGTAATCGGACTGGCGACCGCGGCGTTGGCCGTGGATACCTGGAGCTGCTTCGATGTTGCACTTGGATTCGATAGCGCGAACGCCGCTCTTCAGAAAGAGATCGGTGCCTTCACGACGAGCAAGTTTGCATTTTGGACCAATGTAACGAGCCATTTCTTACAGTCTCCTGGATTACACGCGGCGCTTCTTCGGCGGACGGCACCCGTTGTGCGGGATTGGCGTCACGTCGGTGATGCTGGCGATCTTATAGCCACAGCCGTTCAATGCACGGACAGCGGATTCACGACCTGGGCCTGGACCCTTGACATTGACGTCGAGGTTCTTCAGACCGTACTCCAGCGCAGCTTGACCAGCACGTTCAGCAGCTACTTGAGCAGCGAACGGGGTGGACTTGCGCGAACCACGGAAACCCGAACCGCCGGAGGTAGCCCAAGAAAGAGCGTTACCTTGACGATCGGTAATGGTGACGATTGTGTTGTTAAACGACGCGTGGATGTGGGCGATGCCATCAACCACTGTCTTTTTAACTTTTTTACGAGGACGAGCAGCAGGTTTTGCCATGACTAAATTCCTGTCGTTGCGCTGGTGCGATTACTTGCGGATCGGCTTACGCGGACCTTTGCGAGTACGCGCGTTGGTCTTGGTACGCTGACCGCGTACTGGAAGACCCCGACGATGACGCAGACCGCGGTAGCAGCCCAGGTCCATCAAGCGCTTGATTTTCATGTTGATTTCGCGACGCAGGTCACCTTCAGTGGTGAACTTCGCCACTTCGCCACGCAGCTGTTCAATCTGCTCGTCGCTCAGATCTTTGATTTTCACCGCCGGGTTTACACCGGTGGTTGCACAAATTTTCTGTGCAGTGGTGCGACCAACACCATAGATGTAGGTCAGCGAGATAACAGTATGCTTGTTATCTGGAATGTTAACGCCTGCAATACGGGCCATTCAGTGGGACTCCAATTGACAGCTACCTACGCCCCGGAAGCCAAGAAATAGGGCGCGAGATAATATCGCTGTAGTAACAAATAATCAACCCAGCAGCGCACTAGCTGCTGGGCTTAAGCACAAATCACAATCAGCCTTGGCGCTGCTTATGACGTGGTTCCGCGCTGCAAATTACTCGAACCACACCTTCGCGGCGAATAATCTTGCAGTTACGGCACAGCTTTTTCACCGATGCACGAACTTTCATCACCAACTCCTCGAACCTTAGGGGTGCTTCAGCGCAGCATACCGCCGCTGCCACCGTAGCCCTTCAGGTTGGCTTTCTTCATCAGGGATTCATACTGGTGCGAAACGAGGTGAGATTGCACTTGCGACATAAAGTCCATCACAACCACGACCACGATCAGCAACGAGGTCCCGCCAAGGTAGAACGGAACGTTTGCCGCAACCACCAGAAACTGGGGAAGCAGGCACACGGCCGTCATATATAGAGCACCGAACATGGTCAAGCGAGTCAGAACGCCATCAATATAGCGCGCCGACTGCTCACCTGGACGAATACCCGGAATAAAGGCACCGGACTTCTTCAGGTTTTCCGCTACGTCTTTCGGATTGAACATCAACGCCGTATAGAAGAAGCAGAAGAAAATAATCCCTGCACTAAACAGCAGAATATTCAACGGCTGACCAGGAGCGATCGACTGCGAGATGTCCTGCAACCAGCCCAGACCTTCAGACTGACCGAACCAGGACCCCAACGAAGCCGGGAACAGCAAAATGCTGCTCGCGAAGATGGCCGGAATAACGCCGGCCATGTTCACTTTCAGCGGCAGGTGGCTTGCCTGCGCAGCGAAGACCTTGCGGCCCTGCTGACGCTTGGCGTAGTGAACAGCGATTCGACGCTGACCACGCTCAATGAACACCACAAAACCGATGATCGCTACTGCCAGCAAACCGATAGCAACCAGAGCGAAGATATTGATATCACCCTGACGTGCAGACTCGAAAGACTGCCCTATTGCTCTCGGAAGACCAGCTACGATACCTGCGAAAATCAGCATCGAGATACCGTTGCCGACACCGCGCTCGGTAATCTGCTCACCCAGCCACATCATGAACATCGCACCTGCCACGAAGGTAGTTACGGCCACAAAGTGGAAACCCAGGTCGCCAGAAAACGCGACGCCCTGACTCGCCAGACCAACGGACATGCCGATAGCTTGGACAAGAGCCAGGACAACGGTGCCATAGCGGGTGTACTGGCTTATCTTGCGACGGCCAGCTTCACCTTCCTTCTTCAACTGCTCCAGTTGCGGACTGACGGCGGTCATCAGCTGCATGATGATCGATGCCGAAATGTACGGCATGATCCCCAATGCAAAGATGCTCATCCGCTCCAGTGCGCCACCGGAAAACATGTTGAACAAGCTAAGAATGGTCCCCTCATTCTGTCGAAACAGTTCTGCGAGTCGGTCCGGGTTGATACCTGGAACCGGGATGTGTGCGCCTATTCGGTAGACGATAATCGCCAGGAACAGAAAACGCAGACGAGCCCAGAGTTCAGACATACCGCCTTTGCCGAGCGCTGAGAGAGCACCTTGCTTAGCCATTTATTCCTCGAACTTGCCGCCAGCTGCTTCGATAGCCGCACGCGCACCTTTGGTGGCGGCGATACCCTTGATAGTGACAGCGCGAGTAACTTCGCCCGACAGCATGATTTTCACACGCTGAACGTTCTGGTTAATCACGTTGGCATCTTTCAGGGACTGCACAGTTACGATGTCGCCTTCCACTTTAGCCAGCTCGGACAAACGCACTTCTGCGCGATCCATGGCTTTCAGAGAAACGAAACCGAATTTTGGCAGGCGACGATGCAGCGGCTGTTGGCCGCCCTCAAAGCCCGGAGCGATTGTGCCACCGGAGCGGGAGCTTTGACCTTTGTGGCCACGGCCACCGGTCTTGCCCAAACCACTACCGATACCACGGCCCGGACGATGCTTTTCGCGACGGGAACCCGGCGCTGGACTCAGATCATTGAGTTTCATCGATTAACCCTCGACTCGCAGCATGTAGTAAGCCTTGTTGATCATCCCGCGATTTTCGGGAGTATCCAGCACTTCTACAGTGTGACCGATGCGACGCAGACCCAAACCCTTAACGCACAGTCTGTGGTTAGGGATGCGGCCGGTCATGCTTTTGATCAGCGTTACTTTAACGGTAGCCATGATCAGATGATCTCCTCAACACGCTTGCCACGTTTGGCAGCGATCGACTCAGGAGACTGCATGCCCTTCAAACCCTTGAAAGTGGCGTGAACCACGTTTACAGGGTTAGTCGAACCGTAGCACTTGGCCAATACGTTCTGGACACCAGCAACTTCCAGCACTGCGCGCATTGCGCCGCCAGCGATGATACCGGTACCTTCAGAAGCAGGCTGCATGTACACCTTGGAGGCGCCATGAGCAGACTTCATCGCGTACTGCAGGGTTGTGCCGTTCAGATCAACCTGAATCATGTTGCGACGAGCAGCTTCCATCGCCTTCTGGATTGCAGCAGGCACTTCACGTGACTTGCCACGGCCGAAGCCAACGCGCCCTTTACCATCACCCACTACGGTCAACGCAGTGAAAGTGAAGATACGGCCGCCTTTTACGGTTTTGGCCACGCGGTTAACTTGAACCAGCTTCTCGATGTAGCCTTCGTCGCGTTTTTGGTCGTGATTTGACATAACTTAGAACTCCAGCCCGCCTTCACGAGCAGCATCAGCCAGCGCTTTGACACGGCCGTGGTACTTGAAGCCAGAACGGTCGAAAGCGACTTGCGATACACCCGCGGCTTTCGCGCGCTCGGCGACCAGCTTGCCAACCTTAGTGGCCGCGTCGATGTTGCCAGTGGCGCCATCACGCAGTTCTTTGTCCAAAGTCGAGGCGCTTGCCAGGACTTTGCTGCCGTCGGCCGAAATGACCTGGGCATAAATGTGCTGCGAAGAGCGGTGCACGCAGAGACGCACGACTTCCAGCTCGTGCATTTTCAGGCGTGCTTTGCGAGCGCGACGCAGTCGGGTAACTTTTTTGACGGTCATTTGCTATGCCCTACTTCTTCTTGGCTTCTTTACGGCGGACGACTTCGTCCGCGTAACGCACACCTTTGCCTTTGTAAGGCTCAGGACGGCGGAAGTCGCGGATCTCAGCGGCCACTTGACCAACCAACTGCTTATCGATACCGCGAATCAGGATATCGGTCTGGCTGGGGGTCTCAGCGGTGATGCCATTCGGCAATTCATAGTCCACCGGGTGCGAGAAGCCAAGTGCAAGGTTCAGGACCGTGCCTTTTGCTTGCGCCTTGTAACCAACACCGACCAGCTGGAGCTTGCGCTCAAAGCCTTGGCTTACGCCCTGGACCATGTTGTTAACCAGTGCACGAGTGGTGCCTGCCATTGCGCGGGTTTGTTGATCGCCATTGCGAGCAGCGAAACGCAGCTCACCAGCTTCTTCAACAATCTCAACGGACGAATGGATGTTCAGTACCAGAGTGCCCTTGGCACCCTTCACCGAAAGCTGCTGACCGACGAGTTTGACTTCGACGCCGGATGGCAACTTAACGGGGTTCTTAGCTACGCGTGACATGCTTATCCCCCCTTAGAACACAGTGCAAAGCACTTCGCCACCGACACCGGCAGCGCGCGCAGCACGATCCGTCATCACACCTTTACTGGTGGAGACGATAGACACACCAAGACCGCCACGAACTTTCGGCAGATCATCGGAGGACTTGTACTGACGCAAGCCTGGGCGGCTGACGCGCTTAACCTCTTCAATGACCGGACGGCCTTCGAAGTACTTAAGCTCGATGGACAGCGAGGATTTAACTTCGCTGCTGATCTGATAACCCGCAATGTAGCCTTCGTCCTTCAGGACTTTAGCTACAGCAACCTTCAACGTGGAAGATGGCATGCTTACGACGGGCTTTTCAGCCATCTGGGCATTACGGATACGAGTTAGCATGTCCGCTAACGGGTCCTGCATACTCATGGGCTAGACGCTCCTAAAACAAAATAATTAGCCTTGCGGCTACAGCTTGATCGCCGAGAACTTCCGGGCACGTAAAAACACGGGCTCAGGCGAGCCGGCAATTCTAGTCTTACCCCAGAAATGAATCAAGCCCCAAAAGGGGCTTGATTCAAATTCAAGCTTCATCCCGACCGATGACTCGCGCAATCGATCAGGACGAAACGAGAGGTGCGCCTTACCAGCTGGCTTTGACCAGACCTGGTACGTCGCCACGCATAGCAGCTTCACGCAGCTTGTTACGGCCAAGGCCGAACTTGCGATAGACGCCGTGTGGACGACCAGTGATGCGGCAACGGTTACGCATGCGCGCAGCGCTTGCGTCACGTGGTTGCTTCTGCAGGGCTACGGTAGCTTCCCAACGCGCTTCTGGACTTGCGTTCAGATCAACGATGATAGCTTTCAGCTCTGCACGCTTCTTGGCGTACTTGGCAACAGTGAGCTGACGCTTCAGCTCACGGTTCTTCATGCTCTTCTTGGCCATTTTCCTACTCCAATCAGTTGCGGAACGGGAATTTGAAAGCACGCAGCAATGCGCGGCCTTCGTCATCGTTCTTGGCAGTGGTGGTCAGGGTAATGTCCAGACCGCGGAGAGCATCGATCTTGTCGTAGTCGATTTCCGGAAAAATGATCTGCTCTTTTACGCCCATGCTGTAGTTACCACGACCATCGAAGGACTTGGCATTCAGGCCGCGGAAGTCGCGGACCCGAGGCAGGGAGATCGACAGCAGACGATCCAGGAATTCGTACATACGATCGCGGCGCAGAGTCACTTTGACGCCGATCGGCCAACCTTCACGGACTTTAAAGCCAGCGATGGATTTCCGAGCGTAAGTCACAACGACCTTTTGACCGGTGATCTTTTCCAGGTCAGCAACAGCGTGCTCGATGACTTTTTTGTCGCCGATCGCTTCGCCCAGACCCATGTTCAGGGTGATTTTTGTAACGCGCGGAACTTCCATCACGTTCGAAAGCTTAAGTTCTTCCTTAAGTTTCGGAGCGATTTCCTTCCGGTAAATCTCTTTTAGTCGTGCCATGGTCTTCTACCTAGCAGTGTTCAAGCATCAACCGCTTTTTGGGTCGACTTGAAGACACGAATTTTCTTGCCGTCTTCAACTTTGAAACCAACGCGGTCAGCCTTGTTGGTTGCGCCGTTGAAAATGGCGACGTTGGAAGCGTGCAGTGGCGCTTCTTTCTCGACGATACCGCCCTGTACGCCCGACATAGGGTTTGGCTTGGTATGACGCTTCACCAGGTTGATCCCACCAACGACCAGACGGTCGTCAGCGAGAACCTTGAGCACCTTACCGCGCTTACCTTTGTCTTTGCCGGCGATCACGATGATCTCGTCGTCACGACGAATCTTTTGCATGTCGGATCTCCTTAAAGCACTTCAGGGGCGAGCGAGACGATCTTCATGAACTTCTCAGTACGAAGCTCACGGGTCACTGGCCCAAAGATACGGGTACCGATCGGCTCTTGCTTGTTGTTCAACAGAACAGCAGCGTTACCGTCAAAGCGGATAATGGAGCCGTCTGCACGACGAACGCCATGGCGAGTGCGGACTACAACAGCAGTCATCACTTGGCCTTTTTTCACCTTACCGCGCGGAATTGCTTCCTTGACGGTTACTTTGATGATGTCACCGATACCAGCGTAACGACGATGGGAGCCACCCAGCACCTTGATGCACATAACGCGGCGTGCGCCGCTGTTATCGGCCACATCGAGCATGGATTGAGTCTGAATCATATAATTTCTCCGACCCCTAGCCCTTAGACTTCCACAGCGCGTTCGAGGATATCAACCAACGCCCAAGACTTGGTCTTGGCTACCGGACGAGTTTCACGAATCGTGACCTTGTCGCCGATATGGCATTGGTTGGTTTCGTCGTGTGCGTGCAGCTTAGTCGAACGCTTAACGTATTTACCGTAGATCGGGTGCTTTACGCGACGCTCGATCAGAACGGTGATGGTCTTGTCCATCTTGTCGCTGACAACACGGCCAGTCAGCGTACGGACAGTTTTTTCGGCTTCAGCCATGATTACTTACCTGCCTGCTGGTTGAGCACAGTTTTCACGCGAGCGATGTCACGCTTAACTTGCGAGAGCAGATGAGACTGCCCCAACTGGCCAGTTGCTTTCTGCATACGCAGATTGAACTGGTCGCGCAGCAGGCCGAGCAGTTGCTCGTTCAGCTGCTGTGCTGATTTTTCACGAAGTTCATTCGCTTTCATCACATCACCGTCCGCTTAACAAAGGAGGTGGCGAGCGGCAGCTTTGCAGCAGCCAGGGCGAAAGCCTCACGCGCCAGCTCTTCAGTAACACCCTCGATTTCATACAGGACTTTGCCTGGCTGAATCTGGGCAACCCAGTACTCCACGTTACCCTTACCTTTACCCATCCGAACTTCGAGTGGCTTTTTGGTAACAGGCTTGTCCGGGAACACACGGATCCAGATCTTGCCGCCACGTTTAACGTGACGGGTCAGAGCACGACGCGCTGACTCGATCTGACGAGCGGTGAGACGACCACGAGCAACAGACTTCAGCGCGAACTCGCCGAAGCTGACTTTGCTACCGCGCAGTGCCAGGCCACGGTTGTGGCCGGTCATCTGCTTGCGGAACTTCGTACGCTTTGGTTGCAACATTTGGCGTACCCCTTACTTAGCAGCTTTTTTACGAGGCGCTGGTGCTTGTGGTTTCAGTTCTTCTTGGCGACCACCAATTACTTCGCCTTTGAAGATCCAAACCTTTACACCGATCACACCGTAAGTGGTGTGAGCTTCGTAGTTGGCATAGTCGATGTCGGCACGCAGGGTGTGCAGTGGCACACGACCTTCGCGATACCATTCAGTACGTGCGATTTCAGCACCGCCGAGACGACCGCTCACTTGGATTTTGATGCCTTTGGCACCAATGCGCATGGCGTTCTGAACAGCGCGCTTCATAGCGCGACGGAACATTACACGACGCTCCAGCTGCTGAGCTACGATCTGCGCAACCAGCATACCGTCAAGCTCCGGCTTGCGGATCTCTTCGATATTGATGTGCACAGGCACACCCATTTGCTTGGTCAGGTCCTGACGCAGTTTCTCAACATCTTCACCTTTCTTGCCGATCACGATGCCGGGACGAGCGGTGTGGATGGTGATACGTGCTGTCTGAGCCGGACGATGGATATCGATACGGCTGACGGACGCGCTTTTTAATTTGTCTTGGAGGTACTCACGCACTTTCAGATCAGCGAACAAATAGTCCGCATAAGTCCGACCGTCTGCGTACCAGACGGAGGTGTGCTCCTTGACGATTCCCAGGCGAATGCCAATGGGATGTACTTTCTGACCCATCTCTTCGACTCCGTTACTTGTCAGCAACCTTGACAGTGATATGGCAAGACCGCTTGACGATGCGATCAGCACGGCCTTTAGCACGTGGCATGATGCGCTTCAGCGAACGCCCTTCGTTGACGAAAACGGTGGAGACCTTGAGGTCATCAACGTCTGCGCCTTCGTTATGCTCGGCGTTGGCTACAGCCGACTCCAGCACTTTCTTCAGGATCTCGGCGGCTTTCTTACTGCTGAAAGCCAACAGGTTGAGCGCTTCGCCCACCTTCTTCCCGCGGATCTGGTCGGCGACCAAGCGGGCTTTCTGGGCGGAGATTCGAGCGCCCGACAACTTAGCGGCTACTTCCATCGTTCCTTACCCCTTAACGCTTGGCTTTCTTGTCTGCCACGTGCCCACGATATGTGCGGGTACCGGCAAACTCGCCTAGTTTATGGCCGACCATGTCTTCGTTCACGAGAACTGGAACATGCTGGCGACCGTTATGCACTGCAATGGTCAGACCGACCATTTGTGGCAGGATCATCGAACGACGCGACCAGGTCTTAACTGGTTTGCGATCGTTCTTTTCCGCCGCCACTTCGATCTTCTTCAGTAGGTGAAGATCAATAAAAGGACCTTTTTTCAGAGAACGTGGCACTGTCGTATCCCTCTATTTACTTGCGACGACGGACGATCATTTTGTCGGTACGCTTATTACCACGAGTCTTCGCGCCCTTAGTCGGGAAGCCCCACGGCGATACCGGATGACGACCACCAGAGGTACGACCTTCACCACCACCATGTGGGTGGTCAACCGGGTTCATGGCAACACCACGAACGGTTGGGCGAACGCCACGCCAGCGTTTGGCACCGGCCTTACCCAGCGAACGAAGGCTGTGCTCGGAGTTCGAGGCTTCACCCAGCGTTGCACGGCACTCAGACAGTACTTTGCGCATTTCACCGGAGCGAAGACGCAGGGTTACGTACACACCTTCACGAGCGATCAGCTGTGCAGAAGCACCAGCGGAACGAGCGATCTGCGCGCCTTTACCTGGCTTCAATTCGATGCCGTGTACGGTGCTACCAACTGGAATGTTGCGCAGTTGAAGAGCGTTGCCCGGCTTGATTGGTGCCAGAGCACCTGCAATCAGCTGGTCGCCAGCACTCACGCCTTTAGGGGCGATGATGTAGCGGCGCTCGCCGTCTGCGTAAAGCAGCAGAGCAATGTGAGCAGTACGGTTTGGATCGTATTCGATACGCTCGACAGTGGCAGCGATGCCATCCTTGTCGTTGCGACGGAAATCGACCAGACGATAATGCTGCTTATGGCCACCACCGATATGACGGGTAGTAATACGACCATTGTTGTTACGACCACCAGACTTCGATTTTTTCTCGAGCAGCGGTGCGTGAGGAGCGCCTTTATGCAGCTCCTGGTTGACCACCTTGACCACAAAACGGCGGCCAGGGGAAGTCGGTTTGCATTTAACGATTGCCATGATGCACCCCTTCCTTACTCAGCACTGCTGCTGAAATCGAGATCTTGGCCTGGCTGAAGGGAGATAACTGCCTTCTTCCAGTCATTACGCTTGCCCAGACCGCGAGCAGTGCGCTTGCTCTTACCCAGAACATTCAGGGTAGTAACACGCTCTACTTTCACGCTGAACAGGCTTTCGACGGCCTTCTTGATTTCCAGCTTGGTTGCGTCAGTAGCAACCTTGAAAACGAACTGACCTTTTTTGTCTGCAAGAACCGTAGCCTTTTCGGAAACGTGCGGGCCAAGCAGAACTTTAAATACGCGTTCCTGGTTCATCCCAGCAGCTCCTCGAATTTCTTCACGGCCGACACAGTGATCAACACTTTGTCGTATGCGATCAGACTAACTGGATCGCAACCTTGAACGTCACGTACATCAACGTGCGGCAGGTTACGAGCAGCCAGGTACAGATTCTGGTCAACAGCGTCAGACACGATCAGGACGTCAGTCAGGCCCATGCCAGTCAGCTTGTTCAGCAGATCTTTGGTTTTCGGTGCTTCAACAGCGAAGTCCTGAACCACGACCAGACGATCAGTGCGAACCAGTTCAGCAAGGATGGAGCGCAGAGCTGCGCGATACATCTTCTTGTTGAGCTTCTGAGTATGATCCTGAGGACGAGCTGCGAAAGTGGTACCGCCGCCGCGCCAGATTGGGCTACGAATGGTACCGGCACGAGCACGGCCAGTACCTTTCTGACGCCAAGGGCGCTTGCCGCCACCACGAACGTCGGAACGGGTCTTTTGCTGCTTACTACCCTGACGACCGCCAGCCATGTAGGCCACGACTGCCTGGTGAACCAGCGTCTCGTTGAATTCGCCGCCAAATGTCAGTTCGGAAACTTCGATTGCCTGAGCGTCATTTACATTTAATTGCATGTCAGCTTCCCCTTAACCGCGAGCCTTGGCTGCTGGACGTACAACCAGGTTGCCGCCAGTAGCGCCAGGAACAGCACCCTTGACCAACAACAGATTGCGTTCAGCGTCCACGCGCACTACTTCCAGGGACTGCACGGTCACGCGCTCAGCGCCCATATGACCGGACATTTTTTTGCCCTTGAATACACGACCAGGAGTCTGGCACTGGCCGATAGAGCCTGGGACGCGGTGGGAGACGGAGTTACCATGGGTATTGTCTTGACCACGGAAATTCCAACGCTTGATCGTACCCTGGAAGCCTTTACCCTTGGACTGACCGGTTACATCAACCAGTTGACCAGCGGCGAAGATTTCAGCGTTGATCTGATCGCCAGCCTGGTAATCGCCTTCTTCAAGACGGAATTCCATGACGGTACGACCGGCGGCAACGTTCGCTTTAGCGAAGTGGCCAGCCTGAGCGGCTGTAACACGCGAAGCGCGACGCTCGCCGACAGTGACTTGCACTGCACGATAGCCATCGGTTTCTTCGGTTTTGAACTGAGTGACGCGATTCGGCTCGATCTCAATGACCGTGACCGGAATGGAGACACCTTCTTCGGTGAAAATACGGGTCATACCGCATTTACGACCGACTACACCAATAGTCATGTTGTAAACCTCATGAGTGTACGGGGCTTTCACCCGCTATGGCCGCCCATTTCAGAGCGTTACACGACTAAGACCCAAGTCTTAGCCGAGGCTGATCTGAACTTCCACACCGGCCGCAAGATCAAGCTTCATAAGCGCATCAACGGTTTTTTCCGTTGGCTGGACAATGTCCAGAACGCGCTTGTGAGTACGGATCTCATACTGGTCGCGCGCGTCTTTGTTGACGTGCGGAGAAACCAGAACGGTGAACCGCTCTTTACGAGTCGGCAGTGGAATCGGACCACGCACCTGTGCACCAGTACGTTTCGCGGTTTCCACGATTTCCTGGGTTGATTGGTCGATCAGGCGATGGTCAAAAGCCTTCAACCTGATACGGATTTGCTGGTTTTGCATTGGATTCAGACTCCAGATTGCTGTTCCCACCGAGCGCAATACGCCCGTTAAAAGGAGGCGCAATTCTATAGACGACCTAACAAGGTGTCAACCCAATAAAAAAGCCCCCGCAGTGCGGGGGCTTTTTTTGGGACTCAACGCTTACGCGATGATTTTGGCCACGACGCCAGCGCCGACGGTACGACCGCCTTCACGGATTGCGAAACGCAGACCATCTTCCATTGCGATTGGCTTGATCAGGGTAACGGAAACTTTAACGTTATCACCTGGCATAACCATTTCTACGCCATCCGGCAGTTCGCAGCTACCAGTTACGTCGGTAGTACGGAAGTAGAACTGTGGACGGTAGCCTTTGAAGAACGGAGTGTGACGACCGCCTTCTTCTTTGCTCAGAACGTAGATTTCAGCTTCGAACTGAGTGTGCGGCTTGACGGTGCCTGGCTTGACCAGAACCTGGCCACGCTCAACGTCGTCACGCTTGGTACCACGCAGCAGAACGCCGCAGTTCTCACCAGCACGACCTTCGTCGAGCAGCTTGCGGAACATTTCAACACCGGTGCAGGTGGTGACGGTAGTGTCACGCAGACCAACGATTTCCAGTGGATCCTGAACCTTGACGATACCGCGCTCAACACGACCAGTCACAACAGTACCGCGACCGGAGATCGAGAATACGTCTTCGATTGGCATCAGGAATGGCTTGTCAGTCAGACGAACTGGCTCTGGGATGTAGCTGTCCAGAGTTTCAACCAGCTTACGAACGGCAGTGGTGCCCATTTCGTTGTCGTCTTTACCTTCCAGAGCCATACGAGCAGAACCGATGATGATCGGAGTGTCGTCGCCTGGGAAGTCGTAAGTGCTCAGCAGATCGCG
The DNA here is from genome assembly GCF_001400735.1 of Pseudomonas caricapapayae. Lineage (GTDB taxonomy): Bacteria > Pseudomonadota > Gammaproteobacteria > Pseudomonadales > Pseudomonadaceae > Aquipseudomonas > Aquipseudomonas caricapapayae. The sequence goes on along the minus strand of NZ_LJPW01000089.1, from coordinate 18,624 downwards.
CACTTCCATCTCGACCAGTTCCAGCAGCTCTGCGTCGTCTACCAGGTCAGCCTTGTTCAGGAAGACCACGATGTACGGAACGCCAACCTGACGGGACAGCAGGATGTGCTCACGAGTTTGTGGCATCGGACCATCAGCAGCCGAACAAACCAGAATAGCGCCGTCCATCTGGGCAGCACCGGTGATCATGTTCTTCACGTAGTCAGCGTGACCTGGGCAGTCAACGTGAGCGTAGTGACGCGTCAACGAGTTGTACTCGACGTGAGCGGTGTTAATGGTGATACCGCGAGCCTTCTCTTCCGGTGCGCTGTCGATCTTGTCGAAGTCAACACGAGCCGAACCGAAAACTTCGGAGCAGACACGGGTCAGAGCAGCGGTCAGCGTGGTTTTACCGTGGTCAACGTGACCAATGGTGCCAACGTTGACGTGCGGGAGGGAACGATCAAATTTTTCTTTAGCCACGACAAATAACTCCTAGCCTAAAGGCGCTGAATCAGCCTTGTTTTTTGGTTACAGTTTCGACGATGTGCGACGGCGCTGTATTGTATTTTTTGAATTCCATAGAGTAGCTTGCGCGACCTTGGGACATGGAGCGAACGTCGGTCGCATAACCGAACATCTCACCCAACGGGACCTCGGCACGAATTACTTTGCCGGAAACCGTATCTTCCATACCCAGGATCATGCCGCGACGACGGTTAAGGTCGCCCATCACGTCACCCATATAGTCTTCAGGCGTAACAACCTCTACCGCCATGATCGGCTCGAGCAACTCACCACCGCCCTTCTGGGCCAGTTGCTTGGTCGCCATGGAAGCAGCCACCTTAAACGCCATCTCGTTCGAGTCGACGTCATGGTAGGAACCATCAAACACGGTAGCCTTCAGGCCGATCAGCGGATAGCCGGCAACAACGCCGTTCTTCATCTGCTCTTCGATACCCTTCTGGATAGCCGGGATGTATTCCTTGGGAACAACACCACCTACCACTTCGTTTACGAATTGCAGACCTTCCTGACCTTCGTCAGCAGGTGCAAAACGGATCCAGCAATGACCAAACTGGCCCCGACCGCCGGATTGACGAACGAACTTGCCTTCGATTTCACAATTCTTCGTGATGCGCTCACGATAGGAAACCTGCGGCTTGCCGATGTTGGCTTCGACGTTGAACTCACGGCGCATCCGGTCAACCAGGATGTCCAGGTGCAGCTCGCCCATGCCAGAGATGATCGTTTGACCAGTCTCTTCATCAGTTTTGACGCGGAAAGAAGGGTCTTCCTGAGCAAGTTTGCCCAGAGCGATACCCATTTTTTCCTGGTCATCCTTGGTTTTTGGCTCAACGGCAACCGAAATAACCGGCTCCGGGAAGTCCATGCGAACCAGAATGATTGGCTTGTCAGCGTTGCACAAGGTTTCACCGGTGGTGACGTCCTTCATGCCGATCAAGGCAGCGATGTCACCAGCGCGTACTTCCTTGATTTCTTCACGGGCGTTTGCGTGCATCTGCACCATACGACCCACACGCTCTTTCTTGCCCTTGACCGAGTTGATCACGCCGTCGCCGGATGCCAATACGCCCGAGTAAACGCGAACAAAGGTCAGGGTACCCACGAATGGGTCGGTAGCGATCTTGAACGCCAGAGCCGAGAACGGCTCGTTGTCGTCTGCATGACGCTCCATCAGGACTTCTTCGTTATCAGGATCGGAACCCTTGATAGCTGGAATGTCGGTCGGAGCCGGCAGGTAGTCGATCACGGCGTCGAGAACCAGGGGAACACCCTTGTTCTTGAAGGAAGAACCGCAAACAGCAAGAACGATCTCACCAGCAATAGTACGCTGACGCAGAGCAGCCTTGATTTCCTCGTTGGTGAGTTCTTCACCTTCAAGGTACTTGTTCATCAGCTCTTCACTGGCTTCGGCCGCAGCCTCAACCATGTTGCTGCGCCACTCGTCAGCCAGTTCCTGCAGCTCGGCAGGGATAGGCTCACGACGTGGAACCATACCCTTGTCAGCATCGTTCCAGTAAACAGCTTCCATCGACATCAGATCGATCTGACCCTGGAAGTTGTCTTCGGCACCAATGGCCAGCTGGATCGGCACCGGGGTGTGACCCAGACGCTGCTTGATCTGAGCGATTACGCGCAGGAAGTTCGCACCCGCACGGTCCATCTTGTTCACGTAAACGATACGTGGAACACCGTACTTGTTGGCTTGACGCCATACGGTTTCGGACTGCGGCTCTACGCCGGAAGTACCACAGAACACAACGACCGCGCCGTCGAGTACACGCAGGGAACGCTCAACTTCAATGGTGAAGTCAACGTGGCCCGGGGTGTCAATAACGTTGAAACGGTATTGGTCTTTGTGTTGCTTCTCGGAACCCTGCCAGAAGGCAGTAATAGCAGCAGAAGTAATGGTAATACCACGCTCCTGCTCCTGAACCATCCAGTCCGTGGTCGCGGCGCCGTCATGCACCTCGCCCATTTTGTGGCTTTTGCCGGTGTAAAAAAGGACGCGCTCGGTGGTGGTGGTTTTACCAGCATCCACGTGAGCAACGATACCAATGTTACGGTAGCGGCCAATCGGAGTAGTACGAGCCATAAAGCCCTCGCAAAATTAGTGACGCTGAAATTAGAAGCGGTAGTGCGAGAAAGCCTTGTTGGCCTCAGCCATACGGTGCACGTCTTCACGCTTCTTGACCGCAGCACCTTTACCTTCGGCGGCATCCAGCAGTTCGCCAGCCAAACGCAGCGCCATTGACTTCTCACCGCGCTTGCGCGCGAAGTCTACCAGCCAACGCATTGCCAGAGCATTACGACGGGACGGACGAACTTCGACAGGAACCTGGTAAGTAGCACCGCCTACACGGCGCGACTTTACTTCGACCAGCGGAGCGATGGCGTCGAGAGCTTTCTCGAAGATTTCCAGGGGGTCGCTGTTCTTGCGTTCTTTAACCTTTTCCAGCGCGCCATAAACGATACGCTCGGCAACGGCTTTCTTGCCGCTTTCCATCACGTGGTTCATGAACTTGGCCAGGATCTGGCTGCCGTATTTTGGATCGTCAAGCACTTCGCGCTTGGCTGCTACGCGTCTTCTTGGCATGGATAAGCCCTCAAACGGTCTTCAGGTTAGCTCGGGACCACCATCCTGCAAGGGATGCGCCCGACCTTACTCTTATCGACTCAGAAAAATAGAAATCTGCAATTTCAAATAGAAGCCAAAAACTACTTAGGCTTCTTGGTACCGTATTTCGAGCGACCCTGGTTACGGCCTTTAACGCCGGAAGTATCCAGAGAACCACGAACGGTGTGATAACGAACACCTGGCAAGTCTTTTACACGACCGCCACGGATCAGTACCACGCTGTGCTCTTGCAGGTTGTGACCTTCACCGCCGATGTACGAGGAAACCTCGAAACCGTTGGTCAGGCGCACACGGCAGACTTTACGCAATGCCGAGTTAGGTTTTTTCGGCGTGGTGGTGTACACACGAGTGCACACACCGCGACGTTGCGGGCAGTTCTGCAGCGCAGGCACGTCGGATTTCTCGACGATACGCTTACGCGGCTGACGTACCAGCTGGTTGATAGTTGCCATCTACTAGCTCCACTGTTGTCTTGCGACGCTATTGTCTTACAAGAAAAGCAAATGACAGGGCACAAGCCCCGCCAAATTTAGGGGTACAAGAGTCTAAAGAGGATCCCGCCCCCAGTCAAGACAAAGCCCCGACGTCCTCACCGCGCAAACAACACGAAAACGTGCCACCTGCCCGGTGAAAAATGCCGAGGCTCTAGTCTCAGTTACCGCTGGAGTTCAACGCTTCAGTCAGAGCGGCTTCTACTTCGCTCGCGCTGACACGCATCGGCTTGTCCATTTCACGACGACGCTTGCGCTCGCTGTGATAAGCCAGACCGGTACCGGCCGGGATCAGACGACCCACGACCACGTTTTCCTTCAGGCCGCGCAGGTAATCGCGCTTGCCGGTCACAGCCGCTTCGGTCAGTACGCGGGTTGTCTCCTGGAAGGAGGCCGCGGAGATGAACGATTCGGTGGACAGCGATGCCTTGGTGATACCCAGCAACACACGAGTGAACTTGGAAACAAATTTGTCTTCCGTGCTCAGACGCTCGTTCTCTACCAGCACGTGAGTCAATTCCATCTGATCGCCCTTGATGAAACTGGAATCGCCAGACTCGGCAATCTCAACCTTGCGCAGCATCTGACGCAGAATCGTCTCGATGTGCTTGTCGTTGATCTTCACGCCCTGCAGACGGTATACGTCCTGAATCTCGTTGACGATGTACTTGGCCAGCGCACTCACACCCAGCAAACGCAAGATGTCGTGTGGATCGCTAGGACCGTCGGAGATTACTTCGCCGCGGTTCACTTGCTCGCCTTCGAAGACGTTCAGGTGACGCCACTTCGGAATCAGCTCCTCGTACGGATCGCTGCCATCGTTCGGGGTAATGACCAGACGGCGCTTGCCCTTGGTCTCTTTGCCGAACGCGATGGTACCGCTGACTTCTGCAAGGATCGACGCCTCTTTCGGACGACGCGCTTCGAACAGGTCGGCAACACGCGGCAGACCACCGGTGATGTCACGAGTTTTCGAAGTTTCCTGCGGAATACGAGCGATAACATCACCGATCGCGATCTGCGCACCGTCGGCAACACCGACCAGGGCGTTCGCAGGCAGGAAGTACTGGGCCGGTACGTCGGTACCAGGCAGCAGCAGATCCTTGCCATCCAGACCCACCATCTTCACGGCAGGACGGATGTCCTTGCCCGCAGCCGGACGATCTTTGGCATCAAGCACTTCAATGTTGGTCATACCGGTCAATTCGTCTGTCTGACGCTTGATCGTGATGCCTTCTTCCATGCCGACGTAGGTAACAGTACCTTTCATCTCGGTAACGATCGGGTGAGTGTGCGGGTCCCACTTGGCTACGATTGAGCCAGCGTCGACCTTGTCGCCTTCCTTCACCGAAATCACAGCACCGTATGGCAGCTTGTAACGCTCACGCTCGCGACCGAAGTCATCGGCGATTGCCAGTTCACCGGAGCGGGATACCGCAACCAGGTGACCGTCAACACGCTCGACGTGCTTCAGGTTGTGCAGACGGACAGTACCGCCATTCTTCACCTGAACGCTGTCGGCTGCCGAGGTCCGGCTTGCCGCACCACCAATGTGGAACGTACGCATTGTCAGCTGGGTACCTGGCTCACCGATCGACTGTGCAGCGATTACGCCGACAGCTTCACCGATGTTGACCTGGTGACCACGAGCCAGGTCGCGACCGTAGCACTTGGCGCAGATGCCGTAGCGGGTTTCACAGCTGATTGGCGAACGAACGATCACTTCGTCGATGCTGTTCAGCTCGATGAACTCTACCCACTTCTCGTCGACCAGCGTGCCAGCAGGCACGATGACGTCTTCTGTGCCCGGCTTGAACACGTCACGGGCAATAACTCGACCCAGTACGCGCTCACCCAGCGGCTCTACAACGTCGCCGCCTTCAATGTGCGGAGTCATCAGCAGACCGTGCTCGGTACCGCAATCCACCTCGGTAACCACCAGATCCTGAGCCACGTCTACCAGACGGCGAGTCAGATAACCGGAGTTGGCGGTCTTCAGCGCCGTATCCGCAAGACCCTTACGAGCACCGTGAGTAGAGATGAAGTACTGAAGTACGCTCAAACCTTCACGGAAGTTCGCGGTGATCGGCGTTTCAATGATGGAGCCGTCAGGCTTGGCCATCAGACCACGCATACCCGCCAACTGACGAATCTGGGCAGCAGAACCACGCGCACCGGAGTCAGCCATCATGTACATCGAGTTGAAGGATTCCTGGTCAACTTCGACGCCGTGACGATCGATGACCTTCTCTTTCGAGAGGTTCGACATCATTGCCTTGGAGACTTCGTCGTTTGCCTTGGACCAGAGGTCGATCACCTTGTTGTACTTCTCGCCCTGGGTGACCAGGCCGGAGGCGTACTGACTTTCGATCTCTTTAACTTCTTCGGTGGCCGCGTCGATGATGCGAGCTTTTTCATCAGGGATAACGAAATCGTTAACGCCGATGGAAACACCCGAAATAGTCGAGTAGGCAAAACCGGTGTACATCAACTGGTCAGCAAAGATAACGGTCTCTTTCAGACCAACCACGCGGTAGCACTGGTTGATCAGCTTGGAGATCGCCTTCTTCTTCATGGGCTGGTTGACGACGTCGTAGGACAGGCCGGCCGGAACCACCTGGAACAGCAGCGCACGGCCAACAGTGGTGTCGACGATACGGGTGTTCTTGACGCTGCCACCGTCACGGTCGTTGACCGTTTCGTGGATACGAACCTTGACCTTGGCATGCAGAGCCGCTTCGCCGGCGCGGAATACGCGGTCGACTTCCTGCAGATCGGCAAACACACGACCTTCGCCCTTGGCGTTGATCGCTTCACGAGTCATGTAATACAGACCCAGTACAACGTCCTGCGAAGGAACGATGATTGGCTCACCGTTGGCTGGCGACAGAATGTTGTTGGTCGACATCATCAGCGCGCGCGCTTCCAGCTGAGCTTCAAGCGTCAGAGGCACGTGAACGGCCATCTGGTCACCGTCGAAGTCGGCGTTGTACGCAGCACAGACCAGCGGGTGCAGCTGAATGGCCTTACCTTCGATCAGTACCGGCTCAAAAGCCTGAATGCCCAGACGGTGAAGAGTCGGCGCACGGTTCAGCAGCACCGGGTGTTCGCGAATGACTTCAGCGAGAACGTCCCAGACCTCAGGCAGTTCACGCTCGACCATCTTCTTGGCAGCTTTGATGGTCGTAGCCAGGCCACGCATTTCCAGCTTGCCGAAAATGAACGGCTTGAACAGCTCGAGAGCCATCTTCTTCGGCAGACCGCACTGGTGCAGACGCAGGGTCGGACCTACGGTAATTACCGAACGGCCCGAGTAGTCAACACGCTTGCCGAGCAAGTTCTGACGGAAACGACCTTGCTTACCCTTGATCATGTCAGCCAGGGATTTCAGAGGACGCTTGTTCGAACCTGTGATCGCACGACCGCGACGGCCGTTATCGAGCAGAGCATCGACCGCTTCCTGCAGCATGCGCTTTTCGTTGCGCACGATGATATCGGGAGCAGACAGATCCAGCAGGCGTTTCAGACGGTTGTTACGGTTGATCACTCGACGATACAGATCGTTGAGGTCGGACGTCGCGAAACGGCCACCGTCAAGCGGAACCAGAGGACGCAGATCTGGCGGCAGAACCGGCAGAACGGTCAGCACCATCCACTCAGGAAGGTTGCCGGAACCCTGGAAGGCTTCCATCAATTTCAGACGCTTGGACAGCTTCTTGATTTTGGTCTCGGAATTGGTTTGCGGAATTTCTTCGCGCAGACGGCCAATCTCGTGCTCCAGATCAATAGCGTGCAGCAGCTCGCGAACGGCCTCAGCACCCATACGGGCGTCGAAGTCGTCACCGAACTCTTCAAGCGCTTCGAAATACTGCTCGTCGTTCAGCAGCTGACCTTTTTCAAGGGTAGTCATGCCTGGATCGATAACAACATAGCTCTCGAAGTAGAGAACACGTTCGATATCACGCAGAGTCATGTCCATCAGCAGGCCGATACGGGACGGCAGCGATTTCAGGAACCAGATGTGGGCAACCGGCGAAGCCAGTTCGATGTGAGCCATACGCTCGCGACGAACCTTGGCCAGAGCCACTTCAACACCGCATTTTTCGCAGATGACACCGCGGTGCTTCAGGCGCTTGTACTTACCGCACAGGCACTCGTAATCTTTTACCGGGCCAAAGATTTTGGCGCAGAACAGACCGTCACGCTCAGGCTTGAACGTACGGTAGTTGATGGTTTCCGGCTTTTTAACTTCACCGAACGACCAAGAGCGGATCATCTCAGGCGATGCAAGTCCGATACGGATTGCGTCGAACTCTTCGACTTGACCCTGGTTTTTCAGCAAATTCAGTAAGTCTTTCAAGGCTTTTCCTCCTGGCGGAGCAGGGAGCAGGCAGTACCGCCCTGCCCCCGATTCGCGTCACGTGTTATTCGGTTTCCAGATCGATATCGATACCGAGCGAACGGATTTCTTTGATCAACACGTTGAAAGACTCGGGCATGCCCGGCTCCATACGGTGATCGCCGTCCACGATGTTTTTGTACATCTTGGTACGACCGTTCACATCGTCCGACTTCACTGTGAGCATTTCCTGCAGAGTGTACGCCGCGCCGTATGCTTCCAGCGCCCACACTTCCATCTCCCCGAAACGCTGACCACCGAACTGTGCCTTACCACCCAGCGGCTGCTGGGTAACCAGGCTGTACGAACCAGTGGAACGCGCGTGCATCTTGTCGTCCACCAAGTGGTTCAGCTTCAGCATGTACATGTAGCCAACCGTTACAGCACGTTCAAACTTGTTGCCGGTACGACCGTCGAACAGCTGCATCTGGCCGCTGTCCGGCATATCTGCCAGCTTGAGCATTGCCTTGATTTCGCTTTCCTTGGCACCGTCGAAAACCGGGGTAGCCATTGGTACACCGTTACGCAGGTTCTTCGCGAGGTCCAGAATTTCGTTGTCGGAGAGATCTTCCAGAGACTCCTGACGACCGCCGATTTCGTTATAGATCTCGTTGAGGAACGTGCGCAGCTCAGCAACTTTACGCTGCTCTTCGAGCATGCGGTTGATCTTCTCGCCCAGACCTTTGGCCGCGAGGCCCAGGTGGGTTTCGAGAATCTGACCAACGTTCATACGCGAAGGTACGCCCAGCGGGTTGAGGACGATATCGACCGGCGTGCCATTGGCATCGTGCGGCATGTCCTCAACCGGCATGATCACGGAGACCACACCCTTGTTACCGTGACGACCGGCCATCTTGTCGCCCGGCTGGATGCGGCGACGGATTGCCAGGTAGACCTTGACGATTTTCAGAACGCCTGGAGCCAGGTCATCGCCCTGCTGCAGTTTGCGTTTCTTGTCTTCGAACTTGTCATCCAGAAGACGGCGACGATCAACGATGTAAGCCTGAGCCTTTTCGAGCTGCTCGTTGAGAGCATCTTCAGCCATGCGCAGCTTGAACCACTGACCATGCTCAAGACCATCGAGCACTTCGTTGGTGATTTCCTGGCCCTTCTTGAGGCCAGCGCCGCCTTCGGCTACACGACCCACCAGCGCAGAGCGCAGACGTTCGAAAGTAGCGCCTTCGACAATGCGGAACTCTTCGTTCAGATCCTTGCGGATCTCGTCGAGTTGCGACTTCTCGATGGACAGGGCACGCGCATCACGCTCGACGCCATCACGGGTAAAGACCTGAACGTCAATGACAGTACCTTTGGTACCGGTTGGCACACGCAGGGAGGTGTCTTTAACGTCGCTGGCCTTTTCGCCGAAGATCGCGCGCAACAGTTTTTCTTCCGGAGTCAGCTGGGTCTCGCCTTTCGGAGTGACCTTACCAACCAGGATGTCGCCAGCGCCGACTTCGGCACCTACATAAACGATACCCGCTTCGTCCAGCTTGTTCAGAGCAGCTTCACCCACGTTAGGGATGTCAGCTGTGATTTCCTCTGGCCCAAGCTTGGTGTCACGCGCCACGCAGGTCAGTTCCTGAATGTGGATCGTGGTGAAGCGGTCTTCCTGAACAACACGCTCAGAAAGACAGATGGAGTCTTCGAAGTTGAAACCGTTCCAGGCCATGAACGCGATGCGCATGTTCTGACCCAGCGCCAGCTCACCCATGTCGGTGGACGGGCCATCAGCCATGATGTCGCTACGCTGAACACGGTCACCCTTGCTGACCAGCGGACGCTGGTTGATGCAGGTGTTCTGGTTGGAACGGGTGTATTTGGTCAGGTTGTAGATGTCTACACCCGCCTCACCTGTTTCAACTTCATCATCGGCAACACGAACAACGATACGGCTGGCATCAACCGAGTCGATCACACCACCACGACGAGCCACGACGCAAACGCCGGAGTCGCGAGCAACGTTGCGCTCCATGCCAGTACCTACCAGCGGCTTGTCGGCACGCAGAGTAGGAACAGCCTGACGCTGCATGTTCGAACCCATCAACGCACGGTTGGCGTCATCGTGCTCGAGGAACGGAATCAGCGATGCAGCTACCGAGACAACCTGCTTGGGCGAAACGTCCATCAGGGTGACATCGGCTGGAGCCTTGACGGTGAATTCGTTCAAGTGACGCACAGCAACCAGCTCGTCGATCAGCTCTTGCTTGTCGTTCATTGCGGCCGAAGCCTGGGCAATGACGTGGTCCGCTTCTTCGATCGCCGAAAGGAACACGATCTCTTCGGTGACCAGACCTTCCTTGACCACACGGTACGGGCTCTCGAGGAAGCCGTACTGGTTGGTGCGGGCATAGGCCGCCAGGGAGTTGATCAGACCGATGTTCGGACCTTCAGGCGTCTCGATCGGGCACACACGGCCGTAGTGAGTCGGGTGAACGTCTCGAACTTCAAAGCCGGCGCGCTCACGCGTCAGACCACCAGGGCCGAGCGCAGAAACACGACGCTTGTGCGTGATCTCGGACAGCGGGTTGTTCTGGTCCATGAACTGGGAAAGCTGGCTGGAACCGAAGAACTCCTTGACCGCCGCCGCAACAGGTTTGGCGTTGATCAGGTCCTGAGGCATCAGGCCTTCGCTTTCTGCCATGGACAGACGTTCTTTGACAGCGCGCTCGACACGGACCAGACCTACACGGAACTGGTTCTCGGCCATCTCGCCAACGCAACGAACGCGACGGTTACCGAGGTGGTCGATGTCATCGACGATGCCTTTGCCGTTGCGGATATCAACGAGGGTCTTGAGAACCGCTACGATGTCTTCCTTGCACAGCACCCCTGAACCTTCGATTTCGGTACGACCGATACGACGGTTGAACTTCATACGACCTACAGCAGACAGGTCGTAGCGCTCAGGGCTGAAGAACAGGTTGTTGAACAGTGTTTCAGCGGCATCCTTGGTTGGCGGCTCGCCAGGACGCATCATGCGATAGATCTCGACCAGCGCTTCCAGTTGGTTGCTGGTGGAGTCGATCTTCAGTGTGTCGGAGACGAACGGACCGCAATCGATGTCGTTGGTGTACAACGTTTCGATGCGAACAACCTGAGCCTTGGCGATCTTGGCCAGGATTTCAGTGTTCAGCTCGGTGTTGCACTCGGCAATGATCTCACCGGTTGCCGGATGCACGATAACCTTGGCTGTAGTACGACCCAGGACGTAGTCCAGAGGTACTTCCAGCTCTTTGATCCCGGCCTTTTCCAGCTGGTTGATGTGACGGGCAGTGATACGACGACCCTGCTCGACAATGACCTTGCCCTTGTCGTCCAGGATATCCAGAACGGCAATTTCACCACGCAGGCGCTGAGGCACCAGTTCCAGGCTCAGGTTTTCACCGCGCACATGGAATACGTTGGTGGTGTAGAAAGCATCAAGCACTTGCTCGGTGGTGTAACCCAGAGCGCGCAGAAGTACGGACGCAGGCAGCTTGCGACGACGGTCGATACGGACGAATACGCAGTCTTTCGGATCGAACTCGAAGTCCAGCCACGAACCGCGGTAAGGAATGATACGAGCGGAGTACAGCAGCTTACCGGAGCTGTGCGTCTTGCCACGGTCGTGGTCGAAGAATACGCCAGGCGAGCGGTGAAGCTGAGACACGATAACGCGCTCGGTGCCATTGATTACAAAGGTACCGTTTTCAGTCATCAGGGGGATTTCACCCATGTAGACTTCTTGCTCTTTGATGTCCTTGATCGCTTTGTTCGACGATTCTTTGTCGAAAATGATCAGACGGACCTTGACACGCAGAGGTACTGCGTAAGTCACACCGCGCAGCACGCATTCCTTGACATCAAATGCCGGTTCGCCCAAGCGATAACCTACATACTCCAGCGCAGCATTGCCGGAGTAGCTGATGATCGGGAAAACGGATTTGAAGGCTGCATGCAGACCGACGTCGCGGAACTGATCTTTGGTCGCTCCCGCCTGCAGGAATTCGCGATACGAATCCAGCTGGATGGCCAAAAGATATGGCACATCCATTACGTCCGGCAACTTGCTAAAGTCCTTGCGGATACGTTTTTTCTCAGTATATGAGTAAGCCATCAGCGTTCCCCAGCTTGGTCACCTGCTTGTTTGGCTCCCTCCCGACGGAAGCAGCCAGAAAATCTTGCAAACCCCTTGGTTTGCGCCACCGCCATCGGTGGATACCACACGTTACAAACGTTGACAGCGCCAATCGTCTATAACGGAAAAAGGCCGGTGGCAAAAGCCACCAGCCATCAGCCTTTCGCTAAACGCGTGGGCTGGACACTCAAAATCGATGCTTATTTCAGCTCGACTTTAGCGCCTGCTTCTTCCAGAGTAGCTTTGGCTTTGTCAGCTGCGTCTTTGGCAACAGCTTCCAGAACCATTGCTGGCGCGCCGTCAACGACTGCCTTGGCTTCTTTCAGACCCAGACCGGTCAGTTCACGTACTGCCTTGATCACGTTAACTTTCTTCTCGCCAGCTTCCAGCAGCATGACGTTGAATTCAGTTTGTTCTTCAACAACAGCAGCAGCAACAGCTGGACCAGCAGAGCCGGCAGCAGCGGTAACGCCAAACTTCTCTTCGAACGCCTTGATCAGCTCTACAACCTGCAGAACGGACATTTCAGCTACGGCGTTAAGGATATCGTCTTGAGAGATGGACATGACTCAATTTCCTGAATTGGGGGACGGCCTACGCGACCATCAAAATAAACAAAAATACGCGAAAAGATCTGACTCAGCCTTAGGCTGCAGCTGCTTCTTTTTGGTCGCGAACAGCCGCCAGAGTACGAGCCAATTTGCTGGTAGCGCCTTGGATCACGCTCATCAGCTGAGAAATTGCTTCGTTACGGGTCGGCAGGCTTGCCAGTACATCGATCTGATTAGCTGCGAGGAACTTGCCCTCGAACGCAGCTGCCTTGATCTCGAACTTGTCCTGACCTTTGGCGAATTCCTTGAACAACCGGGCAGCAGCGCCAGGATGTTCGTTGGAGAACGCGATCAAGGTCGGGCCAGTGAACACGTCGTTGAGGACACTGAATTCAGTGTCAGCAACAGCGCGCTTGAGCAGGGTGTTACGTACAACACGTACGTAAACGCCAGCTTCACGAGCCTCTTTACGGAGTCCGGTCATAGCGCCGACCGTCACACCACGGGCATCAGCCACGACAGCGGACAGACCAGCTTTGGCAGCCTCGTTGACTTCAGCGACGATGGCCTTCTTGTCTTCGAGTTTAATTGCCACGGGTTTAACTCCTGCTTGTTACCGTTTCATCCGACCGAAGCCAGATGTCGTTTTGGTGTCTGATTCGGTAAGGAACCGGGAGCACCATCTGCGTAGGCTTGAGGTTTAAGACTTGCGTCGCCTACGGTCTTGGATAGCCCCCGCCAGGCAGGGACCCCAATCTTTCAAAGGGGTACGGCGTCAATCACCGTACCGCTTTTGTCTTACGCTTCCAACGAACCCTGGTCGATGACCAGACCTGGGCCCATAGTGGTGCTCAGGGTGATGCGCTTGACGTAAATACCTTTCGAAGAAGCTGGTTTGATACGCTTCAGATCAGCGATCAGCGCTTCAACGTTTTCCTTCAGCTTGACGGCATCGAAGCCGACCTTGCCAACGGAAGTGTGGATGATGCCGTTTTTGTCGGTGCGATAACGAACCTGACCAGCCTTGGCATTCTTGACGGCGTTCGCAACGTCAGGAGTAACAGTGCCGACTTTAGGGTTAGGCATCAGGCCACGAGGACCGAGAACCTGACCCAACTGACCCACAACGCGCATTGCGTCAGGGGAAGCGATAACCACGTCATAGTTCAGATCGCCTGCTTTCATTTCAGCGGCCAGATCATCCATACCAACGCGATCAGCACCGGCAGCCAGAGCAGCTTCAGCAGCAGGACCCTGGGTGAAAACTGCAACGCGTACAGTTTTACCGGTGCCGTGCGGCAGTACGGTAGCGCTACGAACGACCTGGTCGGACTTACGAGGGTCAACGCCCAGGTTGACAGCAACGTCTACCGACTCGCTGAACTTGACAGTCGACAGCTCGGTCAGCAGGGCTGCAGCGTCTACGAAGTTGTAGGACTTGCCAGCTTCGATCTTGCTGGCGATTGCCTTTTGACGCTTGGTCAGCTTAGCCATTACACACCCTCCACGTTAAGGCCCATGCTACGAGCGGAACCGGCGATGGTACGCACGGCCGCTTCCATGTCAGCTGCAGTCAGATCCGCATTTTTTGCTTTAGCGATATCTTCCAGCTGAGCACGAGTCACGGTGCCAACTTTAACGGTGTTCGGGCGAGCCGAGCCGCTGGTCAAGCCTGCAGCTTTCTTGAGCAGAACCGATGCAGGGGTACTTTTTGTTTCGAAAGTGAAGCTACGGTCGCTGTACACAGTGATGATCACTGGAGTCGGCAAGCCTGGCTCAATACCCTGAGTACGGGCGTTGAACGCTTTGCAGAATTCCATGATATTCACACCGTGCTGACCCAGAGCAGGACCAACTGGCGGGCTTGGGTTAGCCTGAGCGGCTTTCACTTGCAGCTTGATGTATGCGGTTATCTTCTTGGCCATGAGGCACTCCAATTACGGGTTCAAGCGCCAATAAAGGCTCCCCGGTTACTTACGCGTATATCCCAGTGACGAAAAAACCCCACAGCCTTAGGCTGCGGGGTATGGGATTCCAGCTCAGTTATGCCTTTTCGACCTGACTGAACTCCAACTCTACCGGGGTAGAGCGTCCGAAAATGAGCACCGCCACTTGAATCCGGCTCTTTTCGTAGTTAACTTCTTCAACCGTGCCGTTAAAATCAGCAAACGGACCGTCGGTGACACGAACAACCTCACCCGGCTCGAACAGTGTCTTAGGTTTCGGCTTGTCGCTACCGTCTGCGACACGACGCAGAATTGCTTCCGCTTCCTTGTCGGTGATCGGAGCAGGCTTGTCAGCGGTACCGCCAATGAAGCCCATGACGCGAGGAGTATCCTTGACCAAGTGCCAAGTACCCTCATTCATATCCATCTGAACAAGCACATAACCCGGGAAGAACTTGCGTTCGCTTTTGCGCTTCTGGCCATTACGCATTTCGACCACTTCTTCAGTGGGAACCAGAATTTCGCCGAAGCCATCTTCCATGCCTGCCAGCTTCACACGCTCGATCAACGAGCGCATGACATGCTTCTCGTAACCCGAGTAAGCATGCACTACGTACCAACGCTTAGCCACGGGACACCCTTAGCCAACTATCAAGGAAACAAGCCAGCCGAGCAGGGAATCAAGCCCCCACAACAGCAACGCCATAACCAGCACAACAGCCACAACGATCAACGTGGTTTGAGTGGTTTCTTGGCGAGTAGGCCATACGACTTTACGAATCTCGGCGCGAGCCTCTTTCGCCAGAACGAAAAAGGCCTTGCCCTTACCGGTTTGCAACGCTACAAACGCAGCGACAGCGGCAATCACGAGGAGAGCGAGAACACGGTACAGGATCGGCTCAGCAGAATAATACTGATTACCGACAACACCCACGACAACCAAAACGACTACCAGGAGCCACTTCAGCATATCAAAGCGAGAGTCTGATGCTTCAGCCTTGGGATTCATCTACGGAGATCCTGTGAAAAGAAAGCCAGATTACATCTAAGGAATCTGGCAGGTCAGGAGGGAATCGAACCCCCAACCTACGGTTTTGGAGACCGTCGCTCTGCCAATTGAGCTACTGACCTAAAAGCAAAATCAGGCCGACCATTATGCGGACCTGACGAGAGTTTTTCAACACCTTATTCAGAACAGCCTGCCCCAAAAGCAGAATCCAAACAAGACATCAGGCAGGTCAAGCGCAACCAACCCACCTAAAACAAAGGCAGATATTTTCATATCTGCCTTTAGCAATGGAGCTCTTGAGCGGATTTGAACCGCTGACCTCACCCTTACCAAGGGTGTGCTCTACCAACTGAGCTACAAGAGCAAAACACAATGCATAAGCTGCAAGCTTGGAGCGGGTAGCGGGAATCGAACCCGCATCATCAGCTTGGAAGGCTGAGGTTCTACCACTAAACTATACCCGCGCAATTTGCAGCTTGCGCTAAATCTGGTGGAGGGGGAAGGATTCGAACCTTCGAAGTCGTAGACGTCAGATTTACAGTCTGATCCCTTTGGCCGCTCGGGAACCCCTCCTAAGCGAGGCAGCATTCTCAACTCATGCTGCCCTTCTGTCAACCTTTTTCTCAGTAAAAACCTGAGGTTACATGCGTTGACTACTACCACTTCGTTCGCGAGACTTTCACCTCACTGCGAAGCGGGCGCCATTCTATGTAAACTAATCAGCAGTTGCAATGCCCTCGCATAACATTATTTGATTTTTTATTTGAGGGAAATCCTGACTCAGCTGGCTGATCACACCCGCCTCTACAAGGCGTCGACTTTCCGGGGTAATTTTTAGCCAGTAGGCGGTCGCCCCATTCGTTTGTAGTGGCTGGAATTGAGACTGTATATCCAGGCTGTTCAGACGCTGCTCGACCAGACGAGCATCTTCTGGCCTGACAAAGCCACCAACGTAAAGACACCTCGTATCGGCATCGTGCGACACCCGCCCCGCATCCGATTCGCTGAGCAGGCGAATATCCTGCTGAGGGGCACGGTGCAACGATAAGGGCATGACCTCTTTGACCCTCAGTGGAGCCTCTTGCTGGTGCCAGATGTAATAAAAGGCATTAAGCATCAGCAGCAGAAGAAATAACCAACGCATAGAGACCTCAACGCAAAGGGCAAGCGAGAGCCAGACCCACGAAGACCAGATCAGGAACAATGCGAGCGCCTGGCAGCACATCCGCAACCAGAGCAGCATCTCCGCCAGTCACGAAAACAGCAAAATCGTCACCCCAGTACCCACGGGCTATCTCGATCTGAGTCATAGCAAACCCTCTGAGCATCAACGAACAGCCACGCTCTACAGCCTCGGCAGTCGCACGACCGGGAACAAGGCGGGCCAAGGCTCTCCCAGCCTCCGTGTCGTCATACCTGATGCGACGAGTATGGGTACGCAACTGATTGCGCATCAAGGGCATTCCAGGGCAAATAAAACCGCCAAGGTGCGCGCCCATAGCGTCCACAAAGTCAGACGTCACAGCAGTACCGAGATCGATCACCAGGCATGCGCCCCTGGCAAGATGGTAAGCACCAACAAACGCCAGCCAGCGATCCAGGCCCAGACGTGCGAAGTCGTCGTAGCCATTGGTGACACCAGCAAGCTCACGAGCAGGCATAGCGCAGACCGGCATTACGGAAAAGGTATCAGCCAATAAAGCGACCATCCTTGCCGTTTCTTCAGTGCTACGAACACTTACAAGTCGGCAGTCAGTGAATGATGCACCAGGCAGATTACTCAGATGTTCCAGCAAGGCAGCATCTGAATCCACAACGCCGCCACTGATCACTGATGCATCACGCTTCGCCGTTACCCGCCACTTGATAAAGCTGTTGCCACAATCGAGCTCAAGAATCATCTCGTAACCTCAGGCTGAGCTCGCCGCCACTGAAGCTCTTTTCCACACCACTGACCTCAAGCCTTAGCGCCCCAAGCGAGTCGACCCCCAACACCACTCCCTCCACTTCCTGAATCCCTGACAACAACTTTACCGCAGCCCCCTGCCACAGGTGCCCGCGCTCCCATTCTTTCTGAAAAGCTGCAAAACCTTCATTGCGATGAACCACGAGAAGAGCATCGAGCTGACTGCTTATACGAGCCGCGATCTGATTGCGATCAATGAGACTGCCTGTTTCGAGTCGAATGGACGTCCATAACTGATCTACTTCGGAGGATGAACGCATATTCACATTCACGCCTATTCCGATGATGACATGGCAGACGTCTGCCGGATCACCTATAAGCTCCAGCAGGATGCCAGCAATCTTCTGCCTACCGACCAGCACATCATTAGGCCATTTAAGGCCTGCACCATGCACACCCATGTCGCGAAGCACATTCATCACCGCCAGACCCACCAAAAGACTGAGCCCCTCCAACTGGCGCATTCCGCCATCGATGCGCAGCACCAGACTGTAATACAGGTTCTCAGCGAATGGGCTTACCCACTTGCGACCACGCCGCCCCCTTCCGGAAGTTTGCTGCTCGGCCACGACCAGCAAAGGCATGGACTCGCCTTGAGCAATCAGACGCGCGGCCTCTGCGTTGGTTGAATCGATAGTGTCGTAAGTGCGCACAGACCAGTTGGCAGGAAATCCGCACCGCACTATGCCAGCAGCACTCAAGAGAGAGATGGGCGCAGCCAGTCGATAACCTCGCCCGCGCACTTTATGTACCTCGATGCCCAGATCGACCTCAAGCTGCTGAAGCTGCTTCCAGACAGCACTACGGCTTATGCCCAGAGCATTGCCTAATACCTGTCCAGAATGAAACGCACCATCAGCAAGAAGCTTTAACAAGGTCAGCATTTAGAGTCGCCTGGCAATGAGGCACGCATCATAGCCACGCAGAGACATGCTGCATAGAAACGAAAACGTGTTTTCATGCTGGTTTTGAGGAACCAGAAAAACAAAAACCCTCAACG
>NZ_LJPW01000005.1 GCF_001400735.1 Pseudomonas caricapapayae | reverse complement strand
CTAATAGGGATATTATAGATAGCACTAGGCTGGCGCATCATGCATAAAATCTTAAAGCCCAGGTGCAGGTTGCGCATCCCGTTGCGGAGAAGTCTCAGGCTGAAATCATCAATGGGGTCCGGGGATCAATGGAACCGTGAACCCACTTAAGACCGTTGTGCTACCAAGGCAACGTAATTATTCCTGCGCCAGAACTGTGGGAACTGTATGTGACGCCTCGTGACCAGCTCTCACGAAGTGACTTCGTGCGCAGACATCGCGAAACGGCTTAGGGTGTCATTTCGCCCTCAGTCGCGCCCCCACGAAATGCTCTGAGGTACACGTAATTTCGAAGGCGTTATGGTAGCTTTGCCACCGAGCTCGACGAATTCAGCGAAGGAATAATAGTGAAGCTCCAGCGCTGGATTTAGCCATAACGTCCATTAAGTGAGGTGTATCTATGGAAACAGATTTTTTTTCAAAAGAAAGGCTGGTTCTTTTTGCTATTGTGTTCGGTTTCTCGGTAGTTACATCCGGGTTCTTGGCATTTGATCTTTCAAGCTTTATCGGTCTTGACTTTTTTGCAGCTTGGTCTCTTTTATTGACTGTACTTATAAGTTTATCCTTGTTGCATTTTTCTTGGTATTACAGCCGAATATATAGAGATAGTTCTATATTTTTCAATATATTACCTTTAGCAATTGCTGTGATTTGGTTAGGGTTGGGTGGAGCATTAGAACAATGGGCGACTGAAGCAAGTCTTATATCGATACGCTCTGGTGAACATGCTATGTCATTTTGGGGCAGTGGATTTTTCCATTTTTTTGGCTTTGTGCTGATCTTCGGGCTTGGCTATTTTCGTTTTTGGGGGCTTATCTTAGAATTTCTTGCGGATATTCCGGATTTTTTTAGACGTTAAAGGGAACGTACGCCGGAACCACCGAAACTTCAGTTATGGGTGGGGAGCTAGAACTGGGGGTTTGGGGAGCAATGGAACAGAAAGTGCACTTAAGCCCAGTGCCCACCCAACCCCCTTGGTCTCCACTTACCATCACTTAGCCTTTACAACCCACAGCTGATTGAGCCGCGTCGTGTAGCTCTGGCTCATCTGCTCACGGCGCATGCCCCAATCCGGAACGACTGGTACTGATCCTGTACGCAGCGTTCCACGTCCCCACTTGCCGTTGATTGAATCCAAAGCGGCCATCAGCCGATCCGAACTCGCCGGCTGATGGATCGTGAATAGGTCGTCGGTAAATTCGCCTGGCTGGCAGATATCCATCAGCAGCACTTCGGCTTTGCTGTACCTGAAGCCTGGGCGAAATATTCGCGAAACCGCCTCTGTAGCGAACTGGGTCATCAGCCTGACATCGTTGGTGGGGTAGGGCAGCTGGACCAGAGCACCGTTCGCATACTTGGCTTCGTCAGGATTGAACATGCCGGTGCGGATGCTCACCCGGATCTTTTTGCACACCGATCCCTGAGCGCGTAATTTCTCTGAGGCACGCATCATATAGGTGGCCACGGCCTCTTTGATCGGCCCCAGCTCGGTCAGCCGCTTACCAAACATTCTGCTGCAGCAAATCTCCTGGCGTGGCGGTTCCACTTCATCCAGCTCCAGGCACGCAGTACCCGCCAGCTCGCGTGCCGTTTTCTCGATCACGACGCTTGAATCGCCCCGGGTTTTGTGGAGGCCGTTTCGTTTAAGTCAGGCCGCTATGGCCTGACCTGCATGTTACTGGTGGAAGTTTGCCTCAGCCTCTGCAGGCGGTATAGGGGTCCGGGGATCAACGGAACCGTGAACCGACTTAAGACCGTTGTGCTACCAGCGCAACGTAATTATTCAGCCCAAAGTCAGACCTGCTAACGCTTTACTAAGTAGAAACTTGGGTCAGCAAAATTTCGGCAACTGGGTCAATTCTGCGTCAGCAGCAACAGCCAGTGCTCATCACTGAGCATTAATCCGGGCATTACAGGCTCGTATTGGTGTGTGAGAACTCCAACAATACGGGCCTGTTTTAGTATGGATCAAGTGGTCGAAACGGGAACAGACCCTAGCCTAAGAAGCGCTTACCCAACCGGGCTTGGTATTTGGGCGCACGCTCAAGGGCGAGCGGTAGTTGCCTCTCGACGTTACGGCGCTGTGTCGTGATAAATGGGACGGTGAACGGCATGATCATCGCCATCATCGAGCAGCCGAATAGCATTCCAGCGGCAACTTTGTATTCAACCCAAGTATCAGGGGAGACGCCCAACGAAACAATGCCAACGACTACGCCCATGCCGCCAAGCTTCAAAATGAGCGGGTTGATTTTGGTGTACTTCATATCAAACGCTGTGCAGGGCATTTCCTCCTGTTGGTACTCGGCTCGTGCTTTTAGCGTGTCCATATCGATAGTCGGGGCTTTTCCGATCAAGTCAGGGCAGCCATTCGGCGATGTATTGCCTGGACGCTCGAAGAAGGAGAGCTGCACCTTCTCTGGAGCTGGGTAGACAGATGGCCAACGTTGTTCAAGGGCAACCCCATATGCGTTGAGTAAAGGGACTGCCCAAGTCGGGTAGGCCACCTTTTGTACCCAACGGCGGTCGAGGACAGCCCATGTTTCGTCAAAACCTTCTTTCCTCACCCTATACAATTCGATACGATAGGACGTCGGGTAGTCACGCTCAAAAACCTTGGCTGGTATGTTGTCGATCCCCTCTTCCCGAAAGAAATCTACGCGATTCTTTCCTTCGCCCGGTGCGAAAAGCCCCAGCGCCTTGATCCATGTGTACGTGGCCGGGTTGAGCTTTTCGGCCAGTAAAGCCTCTGTGCTGCTGAGTTCCTCCACCCTGCGGTTCACCTCGTCTTGATCAAGATGTCGGTGGCGCCACTTCCAGCTACAGCCTAGGGTGTGCGCAGTGGGTACTACAGCAAACACATATTTCTCTATACGATCACCGGCTCTATAAAATGGCACTACCATGGCGAGAAAGCACGGGCCTTCATGCGGGCCATAGGCGCCGCCATGAAGTTCACCGACAAGCATCTTTGCATTTCTCTCAGACGCAAGTAAATCGAGATGGAACTTGTTACGCACCAGCTCTTGGGCTGCCCTGGACATTTTTTCGGACAGTCCAAGGTCTAAAGCTGGTGCTCGATCATCAACTGATTCAGGCATTTATTGGGTCCTATAAGGCAAGGCGGTGTACGCCGGAATCCCAGAAAATTCCGTCAGAAAGCATCACCAAAATAGTTCCCGGTTGCTTTTGCTATCCGATACGGTTTTCCGTACATATTTAGGCGCTCAATCAAGCCGTTTTCGGCTTGGCGGTGTCGCTGCCGGAAAACAACTGTTTGCCGTCAACGCCCACCAGTACTGGATTCCCAACCATGACGGAAATTCAGGCGGTTTCGGCGTACACCCCATTAACGTGTTTGATTTTTCGTCTTCTGAGACGTCCCGTTGTTGATCGCGTCGTTCAGCGCTTTGGCCGGGACGAACTTGACGACTTTCTTGGCCGCGATTTCGATGACAACGCCCGTCGAAGGGTGGCGGACAGTGCGTGCTGGGCGTTCTGCCACTTTCAGTTTGCCGATGCCCGGTAGAATGATTTCTGCACCATTTCCCAGTTGGTCGGCAACGACCTGTCCCAATTGCTCAAGAGCCTTACTAGCGGTGGTGTTTGACGCGTCGATAGCGTCTGCGATACCCGCGACCAATTGGTCTTTAGTCAAAGCCATGATGGTGTTCCTGCCCGATCAGATTCGTTTGGATTGCAGAGTAAGCCGTAGGCCTGGTGTCGGCAAGAGCAACGACCTCCAGCAACAACCGCATAGATGCAAGAGATAGAGACATGCGAACCAAACCTGGTTCTGCCCAAGAGCTCACATTAACTACCTCATACGCCCACTCCCCATCATGAACAATAGTCATGTTTCTGTTTTAAGAGCTCTCCAGCTTGCGGCCCCTGCGGCCCCTGCGGGACCGCAGATATCTGATGTACACCATGTGACACACCTGGATCAGGGTTTGTTAGGCCCTGCTTTTTCAGGTCTGATTCGGCATTGATAGGTCGCGCTTGGTCGCGCTTGGTCGCGTTTGCTTGCAGCTGGGACAGTGCTTGCCTTGAGCACACTGACAGTCGCAGGCGTGATCACCTCCGTCAGGATGTGGGCGTACCTAGCCACCGTGCTCGCAGAAACGCCGGCGAGCGTGGCGATGGCAGAACGTGCCAACGTCTTGCCTTGGGCCTGTAACTGCCTGCACGCAGCGCGGATCTTCGATTCGGTGGCTTTGTGCCGCAGTTCATGGGTCCTCTTGGCCGCCAGGCTCTGCCGCTCGGTGAGCGACAAGCTGCCATCGAGCTGCATTGCGCCTCGATGGCAACGACGATCACCGGTGTACCGATCCCATGTCCAGCGACCTACGGATTTGACCGTGGCGCGTATCGAGGACAGCGGCAGGTTTTCCGAAAACCCCTGTTTGAGAAAGCTGTTGTGGTTGTACGCATACGCATCGAGCGAGCGCATGAACGACTCAAACGAGCCCAGCTCGCGCTCGCGATTGACAATGCTGTACGCAAAGTAGCGCAGCTGCTCGAACAGGATGCAGTGACGCGAATGGCTGACCTGGTCAAGCTTGGGACCTGTGGCCCAGGGTTTGACGGTCAGCTCTACCGCGCTCGCCAGTTCGCCCAGTTCATAGACGTGGCTGTGGAATTCAGTCGTCTCCCACCAGGGGTGACCGGGTGTTTTGGCCACAGGGCCACCGTGGTAGTCCACGTCCGCGTCGAGGCGAGCGGCAAACGCGGCATAGATCGCTTTCATGTACTGAATCGGCTTGGCCCGTGCGTTCTCAGTGGTGCACACGGACGGCACGGCATAAAACAACTGGGAATGGCCGCTTTTGCGGTTACGCACCATCAGGTTCGGCGCGGGCAAACCTGCATCGTCCCAAGCCAGGGCGTTGGCATGGTCCAGGTCGAACACCAGCCAGGACACCATGCCGGGGCGATTGACCTGCATATAGGGATAACGCAGCGCGTATTCACGAGGACGAACGCGGGTCGCGGTTTTGTCATCGCTGCACCGCGCCATATACGGCGCTTCCAGCAATAACCGATTGAGCGCGGTGCCGTCTTCGAAAAAACGCGCCGGCGGAAGATATGTGCTGGTGGCCAGCGGATCGGCGTTGGCCGTGGGTGAGGTCGCGGGGGCAAGACTGATCGCGTTGTCGTGGCTCATGCTTCACCGCCTTGGCCAGCAGGTTGGCCAACGGCGTGAAAGGGTGTGACGCAAGGGGTCAACTGGGGGGGCAGGGTGCTGTCATCGAGGACGCGCAGCCGCTGAAGAATCTTTTCCATAAGTCCACCGTTCAGCGGTGAACTGAAGGCTTCACTTTTGACGGCTTGCACAAAGCCGCAGTGAACGCCATAATCAGCTCACGTTATGTGTGTTGAACAGGTGATCCGCGAGTAAACGGCCTGTTCAGGATTGTCCAAAAAGCCCCGCCGGCAAGCGGGGCTTTTTGGTTTCTGCGATTCATGAATCTACATCGTCGCTTTCCTGCAAATAAAACTGTGCCGGATAGTAACATGGGGACCTCGCTTTTTGCCCTACAAAATCCGTTGCTTTCAAAGAGCTAGGACACTTGTCAGCACGGGGCAGGGCGCAGCTGCCCCAGGACGCGCAGGATTTCGTTTTCAAAGGCCACTTTCGATTCAAGGTCGGCCAGCCTCTTGTGGGCTTCTGCAACGCACCTCAGCAAGCCCGGCAGGTGACCGTACTGGGGCGGCTCATTGCCGTTCGTGACCAAGTAGCCTTTGTGGTACTGCGCGGCGATGTAACCCTGGGTCTCCAACGAGCGCAGCGCTTCACGCACCGGCATGCGGCTGACCTGGAAGGCATTGGCAATGGCTTGCTGCGCAAGCCGTTCACCCGGTTCAAGCCGTCCATCCATGATGGCTTCGCGAAGCGTTTCCTCTATCGTCTCGCGAGGCAGCGCTATGGGCTGTGCAATGCCGAGGGCAATGGTTTCAAGCACGTGCTGCGCGTGCAGCTTTTGTATTCTGCGGTTACTCATTTACAGCTCCTTTCTACGCATGCGAACAGAACCCTACGCTGGCGCGCCGGACTCGGCGCTGCGCAGGGTTAGGCAGTAGATTTCGTAGGTGCCACCTCCGGACCTGGAGGCGGCGATGGCCTGGCTCTTCCCTTCATCGGCTGCACGCCTACCCGTGCGGTCTGTCAATCCCAGTCGAACGGCGCCGGCGAATAAGACCCGTCGTCGAAATAGGGCGGTGGCTGGTCGTGACGAGGGGGAGCGGGCAGTGTGGCTCTCGGGCCAGGGGCCGCCTTGCCCTGCACCTTCGGCGCTCTGGCCGGATCGATGTGCTGCGCCTGGTAGGCCTGCAACCGCTTGCTGCCCACGGCCAGCTCCAGCGCTGTGGACGATTGCGCCACATAGCCACTTCCGCGCTTGGGCATGTGCTGCAACGCCGTGTGCCATAACAGGGTGCTACGCACCGCCGCTCCAGGACGGCGACGCCAGATCTGCCGCCACTCTTCACCCAGCTCGTTCAAAACGACCAACGTCGGATCTGTCAGCACCAGGTTTTCAAGGTCCGATCGGCCAGGCTTCATCGCCAGGTGATAGAGGATCTGCTGCACGCGGTCCGCTCGCGGATAGCTGCGCCGTATGTGCGCGGGCGCTCCGGCCAACAAAGTGTCCAACCCTGGCGGGGCGACCTCGATGAAGCGATTGATCTGGATCGCTTCCTTGGACAGCTTGTCAGCATCGTGAATGTACAAGGAGCTGCCACGGATCACTTCGCCCTTGAACAGGGTGATGTTTTCACCTTCCTGCAACTGCTGGACTTCTTCGACACTGACCTTCTTCTGCTCTTTGAGACTCAGGGTGTCAGACTCCTCCCAGCTACCGCCCATCATGCCCGCCTGGCGCACCATGCCGCTCATTTCCGGCAAGTACTCGGTACCGGCCATCAGCTGCAGTATTTCCAGGGTGTCCTTGGGGTCCATGATTTTCCCGGTGATCCGCACACCCATGTTCCCGATCAGCGTCCACACCTTGTCGCCGGCTGCCGACTTGAGGCGCTGCGCCTCCTGGCTGGCCAGGAGCAGGCAAAACCCCAGGGAGCGTACCTGTGTGGCCAGCTCGCCCAGTTTTTCGGTGTAGTACGCCCCGACCTCGTCGCAGATCCACAAGAACGGGAAGCGATCCTTGTACTTGCGGATCACCAGAATGTCTTCGGGTTTGCCCTCCAGTTTTTCACCCAGGTCCTGACTCAGGATCATGGCCAGCTGGGACACGTACAAACGCCCCAGGGTCGCCGCCTCGCTCGAAGAAATCTCCAGTGCCGGAATCAAGACCACCAGGATGCGATCGTTATGCACCACATCCTTGAGATCGATGTCACCGGCATCACGGGCAAACACATGGCCATAGGTGTCATTGAACAAGGCCAGCATGCGGGTGAATTGCTGGATCAGAAAACCATGCTGATCCAACGCGGTGGTCGCCCATTCTTCCGGCGAATCCACCTTGGCCAGGTCAAAACCAGACAGGGTGCCCAGGTAGTTTTTCAGGGGCAGTTGGGCATCCTCGTGCCATTGCTGCTCCACCGACTGGATGTAGAGCTTGGCAATGGCCCGCAGCGGCAAATGCGCCTGGATCGTGCGTTGGGACATGACCGTGCCTTCACGTCGGCACTTGTACACCAGGGAAAACACCAAAGCCTGAATCATGGCGCGGGCTTTTTCTTGCCAACCCGCATCGTTGCCCGCAGGGGGCAGCATCGAGTCCATCAGGTTGATGATGTAGGTTTCCTGAGCAATGCCAAATGCGTTGATGGTGTTGGTCTGCCCTCGGCTTTTGTTGTCCTCCAGCAGTTCCTGCGCCCTGGAGCGGCCCCCGGTGATGAAGTTCATCATCCGAACGTCGTCTTCACGGCCAAAGCGCCGGGCCAGGGACACAATGGCAGCGGCCACATCATTTTGAGCCTTGCCGTCCGAATAGATCAGGCCCTTTCCATAACCGAGCTGGCCTAGCACATACCCCAGCAGGGCTTCGGTTTTGCCGGCACCTGTCGTACCGAACATCAGGATATGACGGGTCATGTCATCCATGGACAGCCACAGTTCACGCCCTGCGTCACGACCGCGCAGATACCCCATGTACAGGATGCCAGCGGCCTTGAGCATCACCGTGCGCATGGCCGTAATCGGCAAGAACCCCAGCAGCTTTCTGGGCTCCTGACGTTGCGTCGAAGGGTCGAGTCTGTCCATGTCCATCGGCATGCGCATGGGCATCTGCCAGGGTTCAAGCAGCATGACCGGGGCCCAGACCAGCAAGGCCGGCAGACTGAGCCACAGGCTGACCGGGTACAGGACGCCTCCCACCACCGACCCGGCCAAGCCCAGCGTCAGACTGCCGGGGCCCATCAACCACTCAGCCAGTGCCGAGTGGTAAACCCGCCGATTCAGGCGCGTGCGCTCGACGGCATAGTCATTGGGGCGCATTGGACACCTCCTGAACCAGGTGGGCAGGTTGCTCATCGAGGAAGGCTTTAAGCCTGATCGGATCACGCAGCAGCGTCTGCGGCACATAGCGCCCATCGTCGCTGATCACCCAAGGCGTGCCCGGTATGCGATAGGCCTGATAGGCCGCCTGGTTGATGCCCAGGGCCTTGACCGCCACGTCACAGTCCGGTTGTTTCGCCGTGTTCGAATCCACCCCTGCCGACGCCTGCTTCTCCTGCTTTTCTTGGGCTTTTCCGAGCTTCACGCCCTCAGGCACCGGATCGAACAGGCCATCCCACGCGGCTTTGCGCTGCTCAGGCGGCAGGCACAGCACCGGCGTAATGGCGGCGATCGACTTCTCCTTACCAATCACCGGCACTGGAAACACCACCACGTTGAAGGCGTCTGAGAGTGTGTTGAGGGACGACTCCAGACGCTGGCAGTTCGGACAACCGGGGTCGGAGAAGACATACAACGTCCGCGCATGGCCACTGGAGTACTCCACCGTGAACAACTTGCGCTCGGCGGCGTTGTGCAGCTTCTGAGGGAGTGTGGCCCGAACCTCCTTGGGCAATGTCCAGCCATCGTCGGGTGCCACGTCTGCAGCGGACTGGCGTAGCTCAGAAGCGATCGGCGCCGGCGCGCTGCGCTTGGCCAGGTCCTGCCTGGGAGCGCTCGGGGCTGAGGGGGTGATCACCTGCGCCGCCGGCATTGCAACAGGCCACTCAAGCGTTCGGTAAAGCCATGGGGCCGCGAGGCAAAGCACAACCAGCAGCACGAACACGCCCATCAGACGCCGCAGGGTCTTGCGTCGTTCATGGCG
This sequence comes from Pseudomonas caricapapayae, assembly GCF_001400735.1. Taxonomy (GTDB): domain Bacteria; phylum Pseudomonadota; class Gammaproteobacteria; order Pseudomonadales; family Pseudomonadaceae; genus Aquipseudomonas; species Aquipseudomonas caricapapayae. The sequence continues at coordinate 60,414 of NZ_LJPW01000005.1, read as the reverse complement.
CAGCAAAGCGTGCGACAACGCGGTCAGTAGGTCATGGGTCTCGTCGCTGTCATGGGTTTCAAGTGAGAACTCAAACCCCTGAACATCGCGGCAGACCACGCCGTCATTGCTCAGATAAAACGAGTGCTGATGGCGAAGGTCCAGGGTGCAGATCGTGCGTGTCACAGTGCCTGCAGCCTGAAAGACAACCAACTGATTGCCTTGGATATTCACCGAAAACGGGGCGCGCAAAGGTGCCGAGGCCATGGGGTTTCCTCTTTTAAAGTAAAGAATTAATAGTGCTTTTTTGAATCACAGTTGATGTAGAGTTACATCAACTTTGAAGCAAGGAGTCATCATGAGAACGACCGTCACCATCGACGATGCGTTGTACCAACGCGCTCTGGAAGTTGCCGATCCAGCTATGGATAAAGCAGACCTGTTCCGTGAAGCGGTTCAGACGTTTGTGCGCATTCAAGCGGCCAAACGATTGATCGCTTTAGGCACCGCCATGCCCGCGATGGACGACATCGCTCGCCGACGCGAGAAGGCACAGTGAAAGGCGTTCTGGTAGACACCTCCGTTTGGGTTGAACACTTTCGTCACAACAGTCCGGAACTGGTGAGCTTGCTCAGCCAGGACAGGGTACTCATACACCCCATGGTGATCGGAGAACTGGCATGCGGTACGCCGCCTGATCGCTCAAACACCTTGACTGACCTTGGCGACCTGCGAGGAGCCCAACAACCCACGGTGAGTGAAGTCGTCGCCTTTCTGAACACCCACAAACTCTTTGGTTTGGGCTGTGGGCTGGTGGATATGACGCTTCTGGCCTCCGCTTTATTGAGCGGCGCAGCGCTTTGGACGTTAGACAAACGCCTGGAACGTTTGGCTAGCCGCATGGCCGTGTCATACCAACCTCCTACTCACTAAGCTCATCAACCACAGGTGGCTGCACGGCATACACCGCTGTCATGACAGGAAGGTCAGAGGCCTCCCGACGCCTGGCCGTGACGACATGTCGCGCAAAGACCAGCCCGATGCTCTCCAACTCGGCCTGCAAGCCGTCAATGGCCTGGGTCACCATCAATCCTGGACGTGGCAGTCCCAGCTTATGGGCATGGACTTCTGCCCGCGCCTGGGCCTGAACACCCGCGCCTTCCACAAACACCTTGGCCGTGTCGGCACTGTGCAGGGCATACCACAAGGTGCGGTTGACCCCTTTGAGCCAGCGAAAGCGCGCCGGTGCCAAGCGCAGATCGCGGCCATACAAGCCCACCAGCGCTGTGCGCATCGATCGATGGCTTTGCAGCCACTCACTGACGCCCGGTGCTTTGGCAACGCGCTCAAACCCCGCATCGGCCAAGCCGTAGAGCGGCGTCAACGAGTAGGTCTTGCGCCGCAACAATCCCTTGACCATGCAGGAACGGTTCAGGTCATCGAGCAGGCGGGTCGCCGCCTTGCGGTCATTGAGAAAGACCTGCAGGCCGAATACGGCCAGCAAGGCCCGCTCATAAGGTGCCAAGCCCAGAAGGCCATCATGAACATCGCCGACCTGCTCTTCGAACACCGCACGGGCGGCCTCCCGATCCAACGCTTTGCGCTGCACCAGGGTGTAACGTTCGGCAAACTCCTCGGGCTTGAGAGCCCAGGCATTGCCGGTGGAGGTGTCATTCATCAAGCCATCGGAACTTGACGCGGCCAACACCGGAATCACCGAGGGTGCGAAATGACTCAACAGCCCGGGCAGGGTGTGAATGTTCACCAACCGCTTGCTGCGAAAGGGCAGTACCGGATGCTGAGCCAGGCCAATGCCGCTGACGATCACCAGCGGCGTCAGAAACAGCAGCAGCACTCCACTGGTGTGATTCATCACCTCAAGCCATTCACTGAACGTCACGTCCTTGGCGTTGTTGGCCACCTCGGCCAACAGGTTGATCTTGCCACCGGCCCAGACATGGATGAAGGGGAAGTCCACCATTTTCCATAACCAGTAAAGCGTCCAGGTGGTCCAGTACACGAAGATGTCGAAGAACAGCCAGCACAACAGGATGGCAGCACCAAGCGCCAATAACATCTGCGCTTGCTCGCCCTCCCATGCACCTTGGGATTGTCTATTTTGCATTGTGATGTCCCACAAAGAGTCACACCGCCCGGAGTGGGCGGTGTGAGAGAAAGGTAAAGCGCGTCGGGAACAGCTGAGGAGGGGCTAACGCTTCACGCCAGGCGTGGGATCTGCACGTTCAGATCACGCTCTAGCGCTTCAAGATGGTCGTGCACATAGCGGTTGAACGGTTGCGGGGTGCTGTACTGCTTCTGCTTGTGCTCCATAGCCCCCAGGGTGTCGTACCAAAGCTGCGCCAAGGGTGTTCCGATTTCGATCCGTGGAAGATCCGGGTGTTTGGTATAGAGGCGTAAGATGCCTTTGCCTTCGACCTCGCGGTTGGTCCAGTCGTCCATGGTCAAAGCCACCACATCTACCTGCCCCTTACGAATGCGGTGCACGTAGAGAATGGTACCGTTCTTCGTGTCGATGCCCAGGTATTTGCCGTCGCCCTCGTGATAAATCTCATTGGTAGGGTCTGGGTTGAAGAACTGCGGCGATTTTATGGCCCCTGTGACTCGCTTGAGCAGACGGCGGCGACTCAGTACGCCATAAATGAATATTCCCACGGGAATCAATATCGCAGCCCATACAAGCATTGAAAACTCAATTGTTTCTACTTTTTCGGCACCTTTATAGCCAAGTGCCATAAAAAAAGTGACCACACCTATGAACAATAAGAATGGAAAAGCCAAAAGCATGTAGGCCAGCTTGATCAGCCAGATCAATGTTTCTCTACCCGTTCTAAGACGTTGAGCCATGAGTTCACACTCCAAGAAGCACATTTGTAATGTTAGACGCAAAGAGCCTTACTGAATTCCATCCCCACCGTTACCACCGGGGTTCTTCGGTTGCATTTTAACCCCAGGAACACGCTGAGCGCCGCCACCCGCCGCCCCAAACATGCCTTTCATGTTATCGACCATGCCGCCCATCAGGTTGGCTCCTTCACGACCACCCAGGAACGAGATCACGTAGTCCGCCAGGGACGCTTGCAGGCCAAAGAGTCGAGTTACCCCAAAGGTCGCAATGCGCGCATAGAGCATCAACCACCCGATCATCTTGAACAGTCCCACGATCGAGTCCGCATTGGCATTGGCCAGCGCCGAGGCGAATAACAGATTCAGGATCGTTCCCCCAGCCACTACCGCGACCGAAGCAAAGAAAAATCCCAAGACCATCAGCGAAGGCCGCAGCATCATGTCGATCAGGAAGATATAACCGTAGGTACTGCGACTTCCCTTGTCCTCTTCGGCCCCCAAGTGCGTGGCAGCCCACATTGAGCCTGCCGCACAGCCCACCAGCACACTGACGACCCAGTTGAATATGCCCACCATCCAGAACAGAAAGGGCACGGCGGGCAGAAATACGGCCAGCGAAAAACCGATCGCCAGCAGGGCGAACATGACGAAATAGAACATCGGGGCCAAAGCGCCCAGTACATCCTTCACCACCGCCCCTACATCCACCGAAAATATCTTGGCCCCCCAGCCCAACGGCGAATTACTGGCCGATGAGGCAGCTGCCCACGTCCCTGCATAGGCCACCATCAGGGTTTCAACAGTTCCCAGCGTGTAATCACCGATTGTTTGCATTTTGATGAGTGGATTCACCTGATCGGAGAAGCTAGCTGTAGTCCCTGTTGTCGAGGTTGCTATTGCGTTTGTAATTTTCTGCATCGGCTTATTGAAAATGCTGACGAATACAGCGCTAGGCTCAACCGCCGTTGCAGCCGCGCCATCATCCTTGGCCGTCTGTGTCCCCAGCGGCGCGGTGTAATTACTGTTCTGCACCTGCGATTTGTAGGCTGCGAACACCTGGTTATACAAGTCGCCGGTGCCGTGCTCGCCCAGGCTGCTCATCCCTGTTACCACCGGCGTTGCGCTGGCCACGTCGTTGGTCTTGTTATTGGCCGTCGCGAACGTGTGGTACCAACTGCCCAGGGCCACCCAACCACTGCTTTTGATCTGACTCGACAGCTGGCTTTGCAGCGTGTCCTTGAAATCGATCTTGTTGAGGGCCAGATTCACCGTGTTCTCATAGGCGGCGGCTGCGTTCTGGATCTGCGTTTCGGCGTCCTGAAAGCTGCCCACATCCTGGTCGCGCTTGCTCAGGTAGGTGGCGACAAAGGCCTGTGCCGCTTGATCCAGGGTACCTTGCATCGTGTCCAGCGCCTGATGCTGCGCGGTGATCACACCGTTGGTGTCCACCTCACTGTCAAACAGCAGGTTCCAGGTCCCGGTACGGCCTGTATTGGGCGTTTTGGCCGAGCCACACACCGCACTGCCGTTGCCGGTGTCGTACGCGCCATCGCCACCCTTGGTGGTGATCAATGGCGTGTTGGCCACACCAAACGCATACAGCGACTCCAGCTCACGGTTGATCGCGTACTTGCACAGATTCATCTCAAAGATACCCCGCGCTGCGCTTCGGGTGGAAGGGGCCGTGGGCTGCGTCACCATCGAATAACCGCTGTCCATCATGTCAACGGCCTTATCAGTCAGCAGATTGGCACTGCCAACCCCCATGGTGGAGCAGGCCCATACCATGACGAGCTGGGCCAGTGACCACCCTGATTGGGTGGGCAAGATCATGATGAAACCGGCAAACGTCATGATCGGGTACAGCGCAGATCGACCGCCTGCGAAAAACTGTCCCTGATGCCCAGCCTTCACGATGGTTTTCAGGGTGATGGTCAGAAACCAGAACAGGGCCATCACGGCCAGGACGCCATTGATAATGGCGAACAGTGAGCCAATCAAGGTTGGCTGTGCGGGTGCAAATGGATCGACGGCGACCTGGCCCATGATCATGACCATCGCCTGGCGCGAGAGGTCATTGGGCTTTTGGGAGGCTGCCGCGATCGTCTGATAATCCACGTTATCGGCCAGTACCGGCACGGAGAAGGCCAGCAGAAGACCGACCCACCAGAAGCGTTTAATGAGGTTCATGGCATCTGTCCCTATGAGTGGTCGGTATTACTGGAGGTGGCCGCGAGTCAGCACCAACTGGCGCCACCGGGTCTCGACCAGAAAGTCGTTGAAGGTCCCTCGTTCCGCTACGCTGACGCGCCTTTTCTGCAGTTGCCACAGTCGGTAGGTCGCGATCAGCGTTTTAACGAAGCCCAAACTGGCGATGGCCACGAGGACCAGGAGCGTTACCGTCGCCCGAAGAAAGGTGCTCAAGGGCAGGCTGAAATTGGCCAACAGCAGCATGGCAAGCAGCAGAACACTCAGGCAGGCGCTGACCATCATCAAACACCACCAGGCGGTCCGGATGCGGTTGTAGGAGGTCAGCAGCTGCTCGATGGACCTTCCCGAACGAGCGACAGCCTCACGCCAACTGACACCGACTGCATCTGCCTCAGTCGTTGCTGACGGCGGGGTGAGCAACGACTTGAGTAGTTTGAGCTTGTGCACCGCTGGTTTCATGCCCCGGCGATAGAGCACCGCCAGGTCCGAGAACGGGTTGAGGATCGACAGCCCCACGTGCCCGACGCGCCGTAATGGCGTATCAGACGGCTTGTCGTGCGGCGGCGATTGTTCGTCCACCGGCTTTGTTGCGTCTGGATCAGTTGCCATGTGCCGTAACTCCCGTGCTCATTTTGGCCCCCAGCTCCTGAAGCTGCGGAACGTATTTGGCGTCTGCCGCCAGGGCCAGTTGCTGGCCGGCAATGATGTTGGCCTGACGCTGGTCGTTTTTGAGGCCCAGCTGCAACCAGTTACCCAAGCTCTGCACGCGCACCATTTCACGCATCAGGTTGTCTCCGCTCAGGGCCTGAAGGTCGGTTTCATAGGCGGTATTGGCATAGCGCCTGCCCACCTCGAAAGCCTCGAACTCGCGTTCGCTCATCACCCCGGTGCGTTGCGCTTGCTGACTGCCCATTGAAGCGAAGTACTCCGCCGCTGACGGGTTCTGTAGCGCTTCTTGCAAGGCCTCCTGTGTGGCCGGGTTGGCTTGACTGGCGGCGATGATGTCCAACTGAGGTTGAGTCGCGGCGCTCTGAATCGCCTTGTACTGGGTCATCAGCCCCTGATACTCACGTCCCGTGGCCGACTGGATATCGCCCTTGCCCGGTGCCCGCCCCCCGTCATGGCGGGCCGAGTTCTTCATGTACGCCATGCCGGCATCGACCTGATCCTGATTGAAGGTCAGGTCGGGGGCCTTGCCCACGGCTCCGGCCCCGTCGATCAACGAGCGCATTTCGATGTCTCCCCCAGGCAAGCTGGAGACCTGCGGGCACAGGTCAGTGCCGCCGTACTGGGCCGCTTCGCTTGGTGTGCAGTACTGCGCGTGCATGGCGGCACTGCGATAGCCGCCCTGACGCGAGGCCACCGGCTCGGAAGCAATGGTCTTCTGCACCACGGCACTGCCGACGCCTGCCCCGCTGGCCAGCACCGCCGTTTGCGCACGGCTCACCTTGCCCACCGTGGCCGCGACCCCAGAGGCCGACTCGCTGCAGATGCTGTCAGCGACCGAATACTGTTCGCGGGCCCGCTCCAGACGATCGGTCTGACGGCCGAAAATATCGGCCTCGCGCTGGGCTCGTGCGGCTTCTGAAATAACCGCGACTTGCTTGTCACTGGCCTGCACGATGGCCGTGCCGATTTGTGTTTCAGTGGTCAGGATTTCCGCCAGGGTGGTTTGCAGTAGGCTCAGGGCCGGCACGACCTCAAAGGTGATAGGCGTACTGGTGACGACTGCGACCGGCTGGACGTACGCCAGTACCTGTTGGGCTTGGAGCAGCCCCACGGTCAGCGCTGTTAACGCATAACGATTTTTCATGGTCATTGCCTCAAATGTTGTAGCCGCGCCGTTTGATCAACTCGTTGGCCAGCGTGCGAATCACGTTGTTGGAATCCGCTTCACCGGCTTGCTTCTGGCGCAGCTCGATGAGTTTTTCAGCCGTGCCCTGGGGAAAGGCTTCGGCCAGGATGGCGCGAGCCGTGGCACCGCCGACGGCTTCGTACAGCAGACGGCGCAAGGCGCTGTCGGTCGGTGAAGAGTTCAGCGCCCATAGTTCCAGGGGCCCCATGGCGTTTTTCAGAATGCGCGCCAGGGTGCCGCCGCTCTTGATCCGGAACACGCCCAAAAACGGTACGCCGCTGCCATCCGCGGCAGGACCTGAACCTAAACGCTGAAAGCGCTGCTGGGTGACCTTGGGCACCTTGAAGGTTTCACTCAGGAGTGCTTCATCCTTGGGGTCTAACTCCATCATGTACAGCGAGTTGGCCGAATTCAGAATGGCCACCGGGAAGTCGCTCACGTACTGCGAGGACAAGACCGTGCGTATACCGAACTTGCGTTGCTCACGGTCTTGCGTTTCCAGCATGGGAAAGATGAAGGGCACCTTTTTCGCATTGTGCAGCTCGTCGTAGATCTTGGATTTGACCTCCTGATCCAGCTGCTCCAGGCGGTCGAGATGCAAGGGGTGGTAAAGCGCAGGTACTGCCTGCAACAGCTCATCCCTGTACTGAGGCAATACAAAATCGCCCCCCGCCACCTGGCCTGCAAACAGGAACATGATTCCGGTTTTAAGGTGGCCGGCATTGGAGTCATCGCCCATGACATTATTGAGGTCGATGGCGATCACCCGCGTGCGTGGATTGATCAAAAACCGTGTACGTCCGGCCAGCATCTTGAAGGCTCTACAGGCGTCCGTCATGCAGCGCTGCAGGTACTCCAGCAACAGCTCCTGACTGCCGTCGCGTTGCACCCGACCGTAGGCGCTTTCAACGTCTTCATGGTTCAAGAAGGTGGTCATGTCGGCCAGTTCCGGCACTGCTTCAAACTGGGCCCGTTGCGCTTCGTTGACAAAGCCTGCTTCAAACAGCAGATCGCGCACCTCATACCAGGTGCTGCTGTCCCACCACTGGGCCGGGTAGCATTCGATCAAGCCGCTTTTATCCAAGGCGGTGTCCACTTCGGGGACGACCCCATGCGCCCAGGGCCTGGGACTGATGTCGGCATTGGCGGTGTAGGCCATGCTGATGATGCGGTCCAGTATCTGCCGGGTATCACGCTCGTTTGGCGGATTGCCGGTGGAAGGATCGATGCACATGGCCGTGAGCATGCTGATGATCCAGTTACGCTCCGGTGCGATGGGGGAGCGTGCGCCCAGCTGGATATCGAACAGGTTCCGGCAATGCTGAGCACTGTTCTGCAGCACGATCCCCACGACCTCGTCCTTGCGCTCCGGCGGCAGACTGTCGCGTAGCAAGGCGACTTGACCTTGCATCGAGAAGCCTTTGTCCACCCCTGCCATGAACGGTAATCGCTGCTGGGCGCTGGACACCATGACATTGCCCAGCTTGTTCAACAGCACCGACTTGCCCAGGCCCGAAGAGCCGCAGACCACACTGGTGAGCTTGTTCTGCTGGGTGGTGGCCAGACCGACCGGATAGAGCTTGCCATCGAGCGTGGAGAACAAGGCGTTGCCGTCTTCCTGCCACGCCGAGGCCGGGCGGGTCAGCGGTAACAGGTTCAGCGCCTCGGAAAGCGGCGGATACAACAGGTGCGGACCACTGCCCTTGCTGGAAGCCACCAGGGTCGAGGCCCATGCGCGTACCGGGTTGCCGAAGGTTTGCGTCACCTCGCACACTCCCCAAGCCTGAAAGGCCTGGGTCAACAGCGTCAGGTTGCGCGTGACCGTAGCCTGACTGTCACCCCAAGTGGACGCCATGATCGTCATGACGCACACCGGCTCCTGCTGCTCAACGGCCATCAGCGTTTCGATGGAATTCCACACAGGGCGAAGCGCCGGCACAAACGCAATGAAATTCAGCGTGTTTTTCTTCACCCCTAACGACTTGATCCCACCCGGCATGATGTCCATGCGCACCCGCCAGGGTACGCCTCGGGGGACCAACGCTTTGAGCTTGGCAAAGGTCTGCGGCGTCTGCGGCCCCAGAACCACCGACAGGCTGCCATGCCACATCCCGTTGACGCACAGCTTGTTGCCGTTGGTTTCCATGTCCTGGTTCATCAGCTGAAAATTGAGCTGAGGGGCCAGAAAAGGGGTGTGATCGTCGCCGTTACGCACACCGTGCGGGGTGATCGGATCATCAGGGAGCAGCGGGTACCAATGCTCACTGGTCCCAAGCCGGTCCACTTGAGCGCGCAGCGCCTGGCCCACCGCGTGGGCATCGAGCAGTTCCATCAAGACGCCTTGGCCGTCATCACCGAAGGCACCTTCAACAGCGCTCATGAAGGCGTCGTGACGAATTTTCAGGCCGGCCATTTCAGCCAAGACAGGGTTTTGCCCAAACCGTGCGTCCGGGCTTTGGCCGATCATCTGCTTGAGATGGCGGTTTTCATCGACCAGCTCATGGGCCGAGAGCGCCTTGCGCCCGGTGTAACACACCAGGTAGCAGCGTTCGCGCGAGACCCAGGGGGCCAGCTTTTCCACGTTCTCGTCCAGGATCGGCGTCAGGTCGATGCCCGTGCGCTTGACCGAGGCGTATTGAGGGATCAGCAGGCGCTCGACTTCCTCACGGCCCCGCTCCTGGTCATCTTCGAACACCAGGCTGATTTTGTGCCCATGCCGGCGATAGTGGGCTGTCAGGGCGTGCGTCATGCGCTCCAGGCGGCCGGCCCAGGAATAAGGGGCCTCCAGAGGTGCGGCTTCGTCGGTGTCACAAAAACTGCCGGCAACGGCATACACCGAGCAGTAATCGCCATCGTCGTTGACCAGTACATAGGGAGCGTTGAGGGCTGGGTGGCGGGTGCGGTCGTCATCCTTCAGACGCAGCACCGTGTTCAGGTCGCAATAGTCGGGCAGGTCCCGTGACACGGCAAACCGGGAAGTTTCAGTGATCAGGTCTTCAACCCAACGGATCAGGCTCGGCATAAAAGTCACTCCGGGTGTAGGTGTCCCAACTGCGGGAGGTGAGCGCTGACGCAACGGTTTTGCCGGTGGGCAGCAACAACGTCAGATCGGCAAACATGTCAGCGGGCAAAATCAGGGCGCAGCCCTCAAGGCGGGTTTGCAGCGCCAAGCGCTTGTGGGGGGCAAGGCGCTGCAGAGCCAGTGCGAACTCCCCTGCGCGCGCTGTGCCCCAGGCCTGCTCCACTTCCCGGCCATGTCGAGCCAGCCAGAGCAAAACCCTTTTGCCTTGGGCACGCTGCGGGCGGGTGCCGCCCAGAATGGCAATCAGTGCACGGCGCTGCAGGTGATGCACGTCGGTCATGGCCATGCCCGGCAGGTAGGCCAGAAGCCCATGCGCCGCCGTAGGGCTGTCCAGATGCCCGGCCAGGTAACACAAGGTGCAAACCGCATGGGAGGCGGTGAACCCTGATCGAGCCCCCTGCCACAGCTTTTCGGTCCACAGCCCACAGCAAGCGCATTGCTCACCCGGCATTGCCGTCGGCACCGGTGTTTCGGGCTCGCCGCTGATATCAAGCATCAGCGGCGTCAGTGACGGTTGCTCACGGTCAGCTCGAAACGCTGCACTCAAGGGGGTCTCTGATAGATCGACATCCATAGGTTCTCCTTCCGGATTAGTTTCAGAATTTGGAAAAGTCGTGGTTATTTGACGTGCACGGCCAGTCGCCGCAGGTTTGCGTCAGAAATACAGCGGTTGATTGGCAGTGGGGCACCTGGTCCGGTCTAAACGACAGAAAGACCCGGAAGGTTTAAGCTGTTGGGTATCTATATAGGAGGTCTCTATGAGCACCCAACTGTCCCCCATCGTTTCCGAGTTCGAAACGCAGGAACAAGCAGACAGCTACGACCGGTGGTTTCGCGCCAAGGTGCAGGAAGCCATGAACAGCACTAAGCCACGTTTGCCCCACGACGAGGCAATGGCGAAGGTGCAAGCCGCTTTAGCAGAGCGAAGGAAGGCCCGTGCTAACAATTCGCTGGGCTGATGAGGCCTCCACCGACTTGGTGGAAATTATCGACTACATCGAGCAGCGCAACCCCATCGCCGCCGAGGCGCTGCACGCCAACATATTGAAGGCCGTTGAAGGCCTTCCATCAGCACCCTACCTGTTCCGCCACGGTCGCGAACCCGGAACGCGTGAATGCGTTTTGCATCCCAACTACCTAGTGGTTTATCAGGTAGGAGCCGACACTATCGACGTGCTGCGCATCCTACATGCCCGCCAGCAATACCCCTAAACGGTAGCCCTGCGATGACGCAGGAAAGGTTGGCCTAGCCCACATCCACAGGCGAAAGGCCGACATTTATGTTCAAGGGGGTCTCTGATAGATCGACATTCATAGGTTCTCCTTCCGGATTAGTTTCAGAATTTGGAAAAGTCGTGGTTATTTGACGTGCACGGCCAGTCGCCGCAGGTTTGCGTCAGAAATACAGCGGTTGATTGGCAGTGGGGCACCTGGTCCGGTCTAAACGACAGAAAGACCCGGAAGGTTTAAGCTGTTGGGTATCTATATAGGAGGTCTCTATGAGCACCCAACTTTCCCCCATCGTTTCCGAGTTCGAAACGCAGGAACAAGCAGACAGCTACGACCGGTGGTTTCGGGCCAAGGTCCAAGCATCACTCGATGACCCGCGTCCCAACATCCCCCACGATCAGGTGATGTCTGAAATGCGTGCACTCATCGAGTCCAAGAAGAATAAGCATAATGCTGGTTGAGTGGCGTCCCGAAGCACGAGCCGACCTCTGGAGCATTTTGAACTACATCACGGATCAAAATCCGATGGCAGCCGAGAGGCTGAACCAGACTATTGAGGCGGCTACAACGGCCCTTCCACAACACCCTTATCTATACCGATTTGGGCAAGTTTCTGGTACTCGGGAAATGGTCGTACACCCCAATTACGTAGTGGTTTACCGGGTGACTGATCGAATTGAAATCGTCAACGTCCTCCATGCCCGCCAGCAATACCCCTAAACGGTAGCCCTGCGATGACCGAAGTCACCGCAGGAGGGTTGGCTTAGCCCACATCCACGGGCGTCAGGCCGACCTGCGCTTGCGAGCGCTTGATGATTTCCGGCACAACCACCAGGCATACCCCGAACAGGATGGACGCGATAATCGCGCCGGTTTTGATCTGCGGGTTGTCCTTCTTGTTCTTGGCCGCGATTAGCCCACCGATCACGAAGATCACACCGGCAAACTGGGCGATGGTCAGTGCAGATTTCTTCAGCGACGTGGCGCCCACAGCTGCCGAGCTGCCCATGCCGGCAATGTCGGCACCGGCAAAAGCCAGCACCGGGTTGGCAGCCATCGCGGCCGTCAGGCCCTTCAACACACGTTGACGCAAACCGTCTTTGAAAACCGACAGGCGAACAGCAGCGCACAGCATTACGTCTTTGGACATAGCCAACTCCTAATAGATTGATCAGTTCGATGTAACAATTGAAGGTGCGCCTTGGCGCGTTGGGTTCCCGCCCCGCTTACAGCAGGCCGAGAGACTTTTGCAGGGCGCTCAGCAGGTACGGACTGCACACGCAAAAAACGCCCAGAATAAACTTGAGGGTGCCGCTTGAAACATCCTGACTGGCCGACAGGCCGGTATGCCCGTCCTTAAACGAGCGCTTCCAGGAGAGCATGCCTTGCAGCGCGAACCAGACGCCCAGCATGCGCACCAGGCTCAACACGGCGTTGGCCGCGTCTGCGGCCACCCCAAAGGTGCCCACATCCACGTAGCTGATGGCGTCGAAGGTTGCACCCTGCCAACCAAGCTGACGCGCGGCGGCACCGATCATTTGATCGAGGCCGACCAATCCACCGCAGAGCAGTAACACGGCGATGACCTTGCCGCCGCCTTCGGCCTGGCCAGGCGCTTTGCGAGCCGTGCTGGCGTGAGTCGCAAGATAGATCACCGCGCCCGTGACACCCAGCAACCCTCCCAGGGTAAAAGCCAGGTTGACGAAGGAACTCAGCACGTTGTGGGACAGATTGACCAACATTTGAATCGCGTCAGTACTGCCGCCCATGATTTACCTCATTTGATTGTGCCCGCGCTGGTCAGCACTTCGCGGGTCTGGGGATTGATGCCGGTGACGGTCACCTGGCCCAGTTTTTCACCGGCACTGACGGCCCAGGTCTTGTCCTGCCAGTACACCCAGGCCATGCCGTTCTGAATGGCTTGCACGCGCATGCCATTCAACGGCGAACGTGCGTTGGCGACGGGCTTGCCGGTCTGTTGAGGCGGCGCTGTGGTCATCGCACTAGGTCGTCCTTCCAGGAAAGACACACGTGCCGACAAGACGCTGTTTTGCGCTTGTGCCTCGCTCAATTGCTGTTGCAGCGCCTGTTGCGCAGCCCCCTGAGTCTTGACCGTTTCGGCCAAGCGCTGGATCGCGGTGCGATTAACCTCTGCGTAGGTACGCACCCCGCCGATCATGGACGCGACCTCGTTTTTGAACGGGCCCAAATCAGACTCGGCAGCGGCGGCAGCAGGGTGGGTACTTGACTGTTCAGCAGGCAAGGGCTGCTGTTCCAAGTCATTTTCAAAAGCCAGACGATTGACTGACGCGCTTTTTTCGGGGCCAAACAAGTACCAGCCGACCAGTGCCAATAACAGGGCAATGCCGATCAGCCAGGGGAGTGAAAGCCCCATGACAATAGGGCGTTGCCACACTTTAGGGCTGGGAGCCGGGGTGGGGGCCGGCCTTTCAATCGTCGATGCCTTGGGCTCTGCTGTGGAACTGAACTCGCTCATGGTTGACTCTCCTGCAGCTTGCGCTGCGCCTGGATTCGCGTCTGGGTCTGTGCACGCCATTGATCAGGCGTCAGCGGTTGGGCTGGGGACTGGGGTTGGGCCGACATGACGGCCTGAGCGGGTGCCGCAGGTTGCACCGTTTCACCGCTTCGCCCAGGAGCCACGGCATCACCGGCGTATACGCCTCGCATGAACTGAATAGCGACCACCTGCCCCTTGAACACATTGACCTGGGTGGCCGGGGTGCGGGCGGCGTCTTCTGTCAGCACTTTGGCCGCCTGACCAGCGGCACCGCCCAGAATGGTGCCGGCGACGGCGGTTCCATCCGGCATGCCTGGTCGGGCGGTCTGGGTGGAAAAGCCGTTGCTGAGCACCTGGGTATTGGCCTGTGAGTACATGTCGCTGATATTGCCGATGCCGCCCAGTACCGCAGGCAACACAATGCGTGACATGTAGCGGTGGTTCACTTCAGAGGCTACGTTGGCCAACAAAGTGTCGTCCTGAAGCGCGTAGGCATCGACTTTGTAATTGACGCCTTTGAAGGCCATTTCAGTGAAGTGGATCACCACCCCATCGCCCGCCAACCTGGCACCCTCGGGGGCCTTGAGTACAGCGCCGGCATACGGGCCGGACAGCTTGCCCAGCACCGGCGTGGTGCTGTTGTCCGAGTCCACACCGATATCGATCACGCCGGCCCCGCGCCAGTACGGCGGCACCACTTCGACGGGTGAATACGGTTGTGCGGTACTTTGGGTGGAAGCGGTTTTCAGCTTGCCACCTCCCGGCAGGGTTTCACTCCAGCTTTCATAGCCCCCGGCAGAGCCCGCCGTCGTATCGCCAGCGCCATTCAAACCGTTACTCCCCCCTAAAACATGGGCAAAGACCAGTCCAGACTGCCGCTCTTGGGGTTTGGTTTCAGGGTTGATCCGTTGAAGCAATGCCTTCAGACGCGGATCCTCTTTCTTCTCGGAGTCCTTTGCGTTCTCGTCCTGGTAAGTACGGCTACGCCGGGCGGTGGGCTCTGGCTGAGGCGCAGGCTTGGCCTTTGATACAGGCAGCATCACGCTCGTCTGCTCCATGGGCATACTGGCAATGAAACTGCTGTTTTCGTTTTTAGCCGTGCTGGCCCCTTCCTGGTTGTATTGCTTGAGCAGGTCGCGATAGGCCGGGCTTTCCGTACTGTGGCTGCGCGAAGCCTGTGCCACTCGACCCAGGTCTACCTTCGATTGCGCCGGCGCAGGCCTGGCCAGCCAGTCCCAAAGGCAATAGGCACCGCCAAGAACGACTACCAACACAGCTCCAACCAGCGTTACGGTGAGTTTCATGTCGCGCTTGGCATCGTTTTCGTTTGCCATGGTGGTTACTCCAAAGCGACGTTGAGGGCCGCTGTATGGCCCATGACCGAGAACGACACATAGGGCGTCACGGGTAATTTCCACAGATGCGTACCGTCAGCCGACGACAACGTGGATTCGAACTCGTCCCGGATATCAGCCCGCGTGCGGATGTACAGGTCGTCGCCCATTTGCCACACCGTGGTGTCTGGCACGTTGCCGGTGGTTTTGAGTTGTTTGGCCTCCTTGGGCGGAACGCCATCGAGAAAACCCTGCAGCACCCGATCGTGCAAGCCGATACGGACCTCGGGAGCCGCGCCTGGCTGAGCCCCTGGCCCACGCCTGGGCACACGTAAGTCCAAGCGACTGTCCACTGTCCACGTATGGGTTTGGGTATCCGACTCCCCGCTGCTGACGTTGAGCATGATCGGCACCGCTAACCCTTCCAGGTAAACCGTGACGTTTCCGCTGGCAAACGGCTTTTCGGCGTACAAGACCATGACCGGGCTATTGGGTACGTAATACGGCGTGATGTCGGGGTTGCCACTGATGGGCGCTGCGCCCAGTTTCCACGGCGCCCCGGTGCTGTCGATAAAGGTCAACGAACTGGGGTAGTTCACCGCCGTGCGAACCAGCGGCAAACTGGCCCCCGGAGACAGATTCACCGTCTGCGCGCTGATTCTCGGCACAATGGCGACCTGCGGTGCGGCCATGGCTTTGTCAACCTCTCCCACCTGACCGCGCAGTTGCCGAATCTCTTGGGTCGTCAGCGGAGAAACACTGTCCTGGGCCTGTTGATAAAGCTCGGATGACGGTGGCGGAAGCGGATCATTTCCAGACGATGGCTGAGCCGGTGCAGCATTCACATGACCATTACCTTGTGCCGGCGCTCCGGCTTTCTGTGCTGCTGGGTTAACACCCACGCCCGTAGCCCAGCCCGAGGGTGTAGCCCCCACTGCCCCCGTAGCAGGCGTCGCGGGGGGAGCAGCGGATTGAGCAGGAGCGGCCTCTGGGCTGACCGTTTCATCCGCCCAGGCGTAGCCGCCTGCCGCTAGCCATAGGGCCAGCGCAATTGAAGTTTTCATAGGAGGTTCCTGTCTAGCGGAGCCGATTAAACGCGCACCAGATGCACCAGTGCGTATCAGTTAGCGTTGGTGGTGATGACCTGGGTGACTTCAAGACCGGCGCTTTTCACACGAACGTCCGTCTGCTGAATGCGCAGCGTAAAAATGAAGCGTTGAGGCGGACTTCCAGATTGCTGACCGTCCAGCTTCAACGTCACGGGGTACTGATACTCCCAGGCAAACTTGTCCCCGATCGTCCCGCTACCGCGAATCACTCCTGGACCCACATCCACCCAAAGGTTCATGCGCTGATCCTTGACCGCTTTGAGCACGTTGGAGGCCACCAAGGCTTTGTAATAATCCTCAAAGCCCACTTCCGAGTAGCGCTCCCCCAGTTGGGTCATCTGATCGCGGTAATGCACAAAGTCCAGGGTGAAACTCTGGCGAATGGTGTCGGCCCCAAAAGCCGACACATCACGTCTGCTATGCCCGGGTTTGTCGGTTGGGATGATCTGGGTCACCCGCCCCCCCTCGGTCGCGAAGTACTTCACCGGGGGATTGGCGACTTGCCAGCCCAGGTAGCCATTCACGCAGACCGATAGCACCAGTGCAGGGGCCATCCAGAGCACTGCGCTCAGACAGCGATGGGCGAAAGCCGCACCTAACGCCCGGTCACGCTGCAACTGCATGGCATGCTCGAACGTATGCTGATCTTGCGCCGTGGGGAGGGAGGGTTTTTCCAAAGATGCTTCCACCGGCAACTTTTCTGATGAGTCCGTCACAATGAACCTCCTACCGACTGCCAAGGGTCCGAGCCGCTGGGGATGTGGCTGTTGACCTTGTCCACCGCCGCCTGGCAGACCTGATCGACCACCTGGTTCATCAGGTCTTCCAGGCTTGGGAACGAGGGAAGGCTGGTGCTGGTAGTGCGAATGCGCGACAAGCATTCCTGGAGTTCGTCTGAGACGGTGCGCTCGCGTTCTGCCCACACATCCGACGCCTTCCTGGCCCGCTCATACGCAGTCTGACTGCCCACACTGGCCGCTTGTCCGGAGCGGCACACCGCTGCGCTTCCCACAGCGGGCAGGCAGCACACGGCCATCAGCAGTGCACCGCACATGCTTTTCTTCATGATGAGTTCCTTTGCTGTTTGCGTTTTACACCGGGCGTGGATCGCTCGGCTGTACTGACGGTGCCGCTGTGGGAGCTGACTTTGGGAGAACGTTGTCCTCTTTCCAGCGCTCATTGAAGCCCAGTAGGGAATGCAAGGCCGGGGGCACCTCGCCTGGCGCATCAAGCTTGCCAATGCGCACAGCGCTGTCGCCTTCAAGCTTGAAGGCAATGTGCTCTCGCGAAACCGGCTCGCCACCTGAGCGGTTGATGCCATTGCCCGTGCCGATCGGCTGCAGGCCCTCAGGCGTAATGGCGTTAAACACCATCGACGGCCCATCGTCACGGCCAGGCAAACTCACCAACACATGCTGAATCTGATCACCCTGACGCACCACACCTTGCAGATAGGGACCGTCACCGCGCACCAGGTACATGTCCAGATGCCCGTCCTGTGACCAACTGCTGATGACGGGTTGTCCCGCTGTGTGGTTGGGGTCGATCGGCGGACGAGGGGCTGACAGTTCATCACCCGTTTTGGCGCTGCCTTCACCGTTTGGGGTCAACCAATACAGGCCATCGGTAGGGGGTGTGGGCATGGGGACCTCCACACCCAATTGCGCAAGCCAGCCCTGTTGCACCACGGCAAAACGCCCGGCGTCATAGGCGCCGAGTTTGACGCCCTCATCCTGGCCAGAACGTACTGCGGGGTTACCCGCGACCTTAAGGGCCCATTGGTTGCGATGGACGTCTTTATCGTCGTAGCCCACGGTGACGCCGTCATTGTTTTTGCGGGGCACCTTGACGGTAACCGGGTAATTGCCCTGCCACTGCAACGTCACCATCTTGCCTGGCTGCACACGGGTTTGGCGCAGCAGCCCCGCCAGTTCCTTGCCCCAAAAAGTCTGGACACCGTTCTTGGTACGCAGTGTGATGAAGGTGCTTTCGGGCTTCTCAGGCTCAAAACGAAACGGTGCCTGGCCACACTTGAGTATCTTGCCCGTCACGCCATCCTTGGCCGCCTGGAAAGGCTGATGAATGGCGGGCGACACCTGCTGATTCGCGGGTGTTGCAGGCTGATCCGTTACTGGAGCTGCCGATGGCGGCTCAATGACCGGAGCTTCGGTCTGTGCCTGTGGCGCAGCGGGTTGTGCCGGCGGGCGTTGCAGACCCTCAACCTCCAGGGGCTGATAAGCAGTACTCACTGGCGCTGACGGAGTCGAAAGACCCGGTGCCGGCGCGGCTTGTTGAGCTTGCGGAGCCTGTGACGGCTGTGGGCCACCATACGGCGGCGGTGTATCACCATGAATGGCATCAAGCGTTACAGGCGGCTGCGTCAACGCATTACGGGCATCGTCCAGCAACATTTGCTGGGCAGGATTCTTCATTTCAACGTTGATCTGGTGCAGAGCGATCAAGCCGATGGCTTTTGCCTTGAATTCATCACTGCCGGTCAGTTCGATGCGCCCCCGGTAGAACCGTGCTGCCGTGAGCAACGCAGCGATTACCTTTTCATCGTCCTGACCGGCGCCCTTGGCCATATCCAGGCGCGACCCACGATCAACGAAAGCAGGCTCGGCATCGAGCTTGTAGAGCACCGAATTGTCACCTTGAACCTCGCGGCTGATGCGGGACAACAGAGCGTCTTTGTCGATGTTGCTGGCTTGCGGTTGTGGCTCGTCAGCACCAATGGGAGCCCCTACAAAGATGGCATCCGGTACGACCGCCGGACCGGTCTTGCGAGCGGTAGAGAAACGACGCGGCAGGGACCCAAACACCGGAGCCTCCCCGTCTGGAAGGCTTGCATTGGCCTCCTCTGGCGCCGTGCCCCTCGGGGCGATGATCGGCTGATCATCAACAATAGCGGAAGTGTCCGGATCGGCCTCAGCCGACGTCTGTTGCTTAACGGGTGGCGCTGCCTCGACCGACGCCGAGGCAGGTTGGGCAGCTTCATCTGACACTTCGGTCCCAGGCGCTGATGCAGGCTTCGGCTCCTCTGCCGGCAATGCTTCGGGCAACGCAGCCGGCGGTGTTGGCTCAGGCTCGATCACCGCCGCAGGTGGCTGAACAGGCACGGCCAATGGCGCTTCGGGCACTGGACCCGAGGCAGGCTGCGGGTCCTCTACAGGCTGGGCTTCGGGCAACGCTACCGACGGTGTTGGCTCCGGCTCAATCGCCGCCGCAGGTGGCTGAACAGGCGCATCCACAGTGCCGCCGGCCAACGGCGCTTCGGTCACAGGCACTACAGGCGGGGTACTTGACTGATCAAGTCTCGTTGCGACTTCATCGCGAATTGACTGGTGGGTTTCTTGCTTATCCTCACTCTCAGCCGTTGATGTTGGGTCGCCAGATTGCACCAGGTCGGCCTGCGGCTGTACCGCTACATCCGGTATCGGCAAGGCAGGTGCGACATCCGGTGCCTGGGTATTCGAATCTTTTGCCATGGGGGTTACCTCGTCGTGCCGCTGAATCAGGGGAGCGGTCTGTTCGCGCACCGCGTCCAGTCCTCGTGATTGGTGAAGGTCGTTGAAGTCCGTGAAACCACGGGCAATTTCGGCGTCGTTGAACGTTGGGTGCAGAACCTGCCCCCCCACCGCTATGGCCGCCTCATTGGCCATGATCAATCCCTTGTTCACCTCCTTGGCATGATCAAAATCGGCCATGAACAGGTGCCGGCTGTCGGGATACTGCTGATGCAGCACCTTGGCCACCGCCACCATGTTGCCGGCGTCGATGGTCATCACCACCGGCAGTTCAGTGGCCAGGTTCAAGCTGCGCGCCGTGGCATAGCCCTCGGCATACAGGATGGGTTTGGCCGGATCGAGCGGGCCGCCCACCACCAGGAAATGCTCTTGTTTGGGGGCATCCTTGAAGAGGAACTTCTCACCCTCAGGAGGGATGTACTGCAGCGTCTTGAACGTTCCCGAGGCATTAAAAAACGGCACCACCAGGGCACCGTTTCGTGTTTGACGAATGTCGGGCGTCGGGGGTATTCCCTTTCGCACCAGGTAAGGGTGCGCAGGATCTGCGGCGGGCAACCGGTCGTAAAGCCTCTCGGCAGCCAACGTCTGCTTGGCGTAGGTAGCGGCGCGATCACGGGCCGCGTCTTCCTGAGCTTGCTTGGCCCCAGCCCGAATGTGCACGCGGGTGATCGGATCAGACTCTCCACCCGTCGCCGCCCAGTTGGTCACATCCTTGGGCGAATCAGCGCGGTGGTAGTTGATGAACCAGCCTGCAGGGCGACGATCCAGAAAACCGCAATAGACGCCGCTTTTCTTGCCATGCTTGTCATCGACCGTCGCGACACGTTGCCGGCTACCGTCCATCACTGGCATGCCTTTGACCAACAGGCCGGCTTGAGTCAGTACATCCAGAAACTCTGATTCGGCGTCACCACCGCCGGCGCGGCGGCTTGGATCAGGCAACCAGGCGTTGATGCGATCAAGGTCACACCCAGGTCTGGCAAACCACAGCTTTTCCTCCTTGTTCCAGGCAATGGCCGCACGACCGTCAGCGAGCCGTCCGGCAGACAGACGCGCTTGTTCACGATCGTCAGGCGGCACGGCCAGCCAGACCGGGTATTCGGAGGTGCGGGGGGCTGCGTCAATCTTGAACTGGGCATTGTCCGACGCCGGGAAGTTCTGTTGCGACCGGCTGCGGTCGTGCATCCCTTCCGCCACCATCGTCGTAAGGTTGATGAGGTCACTGACCTGCATCGCACGCGTACGCTCTATGCAGGTTTCGTGAAAAGAGCGGGCACCTTCCAGAGCATCAGCAGGGGTGTGCTGCTCGATGTTTTCACAGGCAAAGGCAAGCACTTCCTCAGCTTTACGTAAATCGCTAATCCCCGGATAAAGCTGATCTACCTTGGTCCAGAGGGCTGCCGTGCCGGGCTCAGTACGCGCATCAATCAGTGCGTTTAGGACTGCTCTTTTTTCGGCGGGGTTGAAGGTATTGATCCCAAAGTGTCCAAGGATTTCGTGCCTAAGAGATCTTGTAAACTCTTCGTCCTGACTAAAGTTGGCAGTGGCAAAAACGGCTCGTCGTCCTCTAGGATGAAATGAACCGAGGATGGTTCCAGCGGCTTCTCGGGTGGCTTGCGGTCCATAAAGCTCCTCCTGGGTTTCTCTGATTTTGTAGCTGATGGTGGACGCTACCGGGTAGGTCGCACAGAATTCAATAACCAACTTTTTCGCATGATCAATGGTTAACGTCATTGTCTATCGCCTCCATTATGGGCGCCATTTGCAATAGCAGGTTCATCGCTACCCCCGTTCAGTAAAGCGTCGATACCACCAGGGCCGACCGGACAAGCGCTTACCGCGCATCAGGTAAGCCAGTCGCACCACCAGGACCTTGAGCGTCCAGCCAAAGAACGAGAGCAGCCGAAAGCCACCAATAATGGCGGTGATGACGCAGAGCGTGATCATGCTGGGGAAGCGAAACCACGCCAGGTACAACAAGAACAAGGGGGCTGGTATGCCGTACAGATTGAGAAGGCGTGAGGCGTTGCGCCAATAGCCCGGTTGCAGTTGCTGGTCAGACATCGATAACTCCTATGCTGCGGTTGGGCCGCTAGCCCGATTCGTGATCTCCTTTTTTAGCCGGTGCGAGGTCCGGAAACTCAACCAGCAATCCCGTGTTGCCTTGGGCAATGTGTTTCATCACCGCCCGCCTGATGTTTTCACGCACGTGCCCTATCGACACGAAGTACATGCCCCAGGCCTGATCAGGCGTGCAATGGCCTATCTGTTCCTCAATGTCGCGGTAGGCCTTGCATTCCTCTGGGGTTAAACAGCACTGCTGAGCGTTTTGGCACATGACATTTCCTTCCCTAGTCGTTTCAATACACCCTCTTCAGTAAGTCGGCTGATAAGGCTGACCCTGTACCCAGCGTGATTGCCAATGCTCCAGGTAAACGCTGGCCACCGCAGGAACGTCCCTCATCACCACCGCATTTTCGCTGTTGGCCTTGGCGGCCGAGGCCGAGTAGTTGAACGAGCCGGTCTCGACGTTCTGGCCATCAGTGATGATCACCTTGTCGTGCTGAATCTTGTACGCAGCGTTGGTGCGCACCGGGATTTGCGCGTTGGCCAGCAGGTTCATCGCTGCGCGACTGGCCCTGTTTTCGTTGCCATGGGCATCGACCACCACCTGGACATCGACGCCGCGCCGTTTGGCTTGCACTAAGGCCTTGACCACGCTCGGTGAAGTGAAGCTGTAGGCCATCAGCCGTATCTGCTGTCGGGCTTGCTGGATCACATTGAGTACCAACTGCTCAGCGCTGCCCTCGGGTGAAAAACCCACCTCAATTTCCGCCGCCTGAACGGTAAAGGTCAGATGGCACAGCAGCGCCGAGGCCACCAGCCCACGACTGAACGGTCGGGTTAACGCCGATAAGGCAGTCATGACACGGCTCTCTGTTCAAAAGCGCTGGAGACTCCTCGATGCGCTTCTGTTTGTTTGTCTGGACGGTATGAGTTCAATGGCGTGCTCATTTGAAGTGAGTCTCTGCGTAACTGTGCACGTCGCAGAGCCGACGCCGTAATGCGTTGTGCGGGATGGTTGTCCCATGATCAGGATGACCCTGCTGGCCCTGCACCAAAGGCTTAATCATGGTGCGCCCCCTTTGGCAGGGCCTGAGCATTGCGCTGGGCCTGCAGGTTGTTGCTCTCGATCTGGAGCGACATCTGGGTTTTCTGCAGTGCCAGGGCTTGAAGCTGGTTGGCCTGAATCTGCAACAGATTGGTATTGATCAGCAGCAACTGGTCGTTATGCTGCTGGAGTTGGGCCGAAGTAGCACAACCTGTCAGGCAGGTAGTGACCGTAGCGGCCACGAGGATGGCGCGAACATTCATTGTTAAGTCCTTTGGCTGGAGGATTACGGACGTTTTCTTAACGTGGGTTGAACAGGTCAATCTGCCTGTTGGCCGGATCGGCCTTAGGCGCGTTCAGTGGATGACCCAGCTGGCGACGTATCTCGGCCAGCCAAGCCTTGTGAATCACTTGCGAGACGATGGATGTTGTATCGGCCTCTCGATGCGCTCGTGCTTGTTGCACCAAACTCAATCATGGCGTGGCACCCTTGGCAGGCTTGCACAGAGCTGCACCGAGATTTTCAGCGGCAACCCTGAGCCATTCGTTTGCATCACGCATGGCACCGGCGTCTATGGCTGTGTCGGTCTTGTCCTGGCGGCACAACATGAGAAATTCATAGGCTTTCTTGACCTGATCGATCTGCTCCCGACTATCCTTTTCCGACCCAGCCAGTTCGGCCTTCAGCTGCTCTATCTCGGCCTGGAGCGAGTCGACAATTTTCGGAGCCTTGCCAGAACCAATTGGCGAAGCTTGCACCATTGTTGCCAGTACCTGCGCCATGTCGTTCCACGAAACACCTATGAACTTTCCATCAGGAGCGCACAGCTCCAGAAACTTCTCTCCGCCGCGCAGGCACATGAGATGCGTCGGTTCAAAGATGGATTCGAATCGGGCGATTTCGCCTTGCAGGAATTTGATCCGGTCCCGACTGCCTGCCAGGAGGCAGCGAAGTGTCTCTATCTCTTCGTCTATCTCTTCGAATTCGTTGCTCATTTCAATTCCTTCGCGCTTTGCGCATAGAGGGCCTGACGCTGCGTCGAGCAGTGCTTCCACCCGAACTGGGCCGCGCCTTGTTTGCCAGACTGGCGGAACTGAACTGCACCAGAAGCTCAATCATGGCGTGGCCCGCTGTTCGAGTTCCCGCAATTGAGAGGCGGTCATGGCCACCGCCAGTTCGCGCCGGTCAATGCGTCCGTCCAGGTGAAGACGCCAGGCATGATCAGCGAAGCGTCGTTGCTCCTGGCGAATGATGGCGTCGATATGTCGGCCCCATTCGGGGTAAGGCATGCTGGCCAGCTTGGCGCGCAGCGCATCGTCGAAGACGATGTATTCGCGCACGGCCTGGCGTTTGCCATCAGTGGTGCGCAGCAGCTTTTGCACGATGATGTATTGCAGAACGCTCAGTAGATCGTGGGCCGTAGCTTCGCGCATTTCCGAGGGCACCATGGTCAGGCAGCGAGGAATGGCCTCTCCAGGTGAATGGATGTGCAAGGTGCTCAGGTTGAAGTGGCCCACCTGGCCCGCCAGAACAGCCGCCTGGAAGGTCTCCAGGTCTCGCATTTCCCCCACTCCGATAATCGACGGTGCCCGGCGAAGGTCTGCTCGGATGCCGTCGGCATAGTTGTCAACGTCTCGCCCAATCTGCAGCTGCGTCGTGGGCAATACATCCCCTGGCCGCGCGAGAATGAACTCGATCGGGTCTTCGATCGTGGTCACCTTGCGGTCAGGATCGGTATCCAGGCAAAAGCGGTAGATACCCGCTGCCAAGGTACTTTTACCCGACCCCGTGATTCCACCAATGAGCCCCAGCCCATTGGAGGGCAGCAACGCCTCGAACAGATCCTGCTCCAGCCCCATCTTCGTTAGATCCGGGATATCAGACGGAATGATCCGCATCGTCAGGGCTATGGTGGTGTCCAGCCGTCCAGCAGTGGCCTGCACGAAGTTGCAGCGAAAGCGCAATCGCTCGCCACGCCCCAGGCCGTAGCGCTGGTTAATGTCGCCATCCAACTGGATGGCCCGGTCTACAGGGCGCCCCCCGCGTACCATCGGCCGAATCTCAGGGCTGAACAGCTCATCGAGCAGCTTGGACCAGGTATCGTCGGCCAGCACAAAACGGCTGGCCTGGCGCAAGCGGCCCTGATGCCCCACCACCAGGTGGTTACCGCCCTGGATGTGAATGTCGCTGGCGGACTGCCGTGCACACCAGACGAAAAAATCGCGCAAGGTGTCTTCATTAAGTCCCTCTTCAAATGCGTAGGGGGCAAAATCTATCGTCTGTGTCATGGCTGCACCTTGCGTACCACCGGATGCCACTGAGTTTTGTCAGGAACAAAGCCGGCGTTCTCCTTGAGGTTGCGGACGCGATCCCCCGTGGTCAGCTTCTGACGATCCCCCGTTACGGTCTGCTGTTGGTCCGTAACGACCGGCGCCGTGACGAACCCCTGACGCAGTAACTGCGAGTACATCAGCATGCCCCGGTAATCACGGGTCAGGCGGTTGAAATTGGCTTCAAGGGTCTGGTCGGCACTTTGCCGTCCTTCACCCCAGCCCTGACGAACTGCCGCTTGCCATAGCGCCTTCTGCACACGGTTTTCAGGCGTGATTGACACCGTGTCGTCAGTGCCCGCCGATGACAGTCCCGCCATCAGCCAGCTGCGCCATGACGGCGGGTTGCTGACGAACCGTTCGGGCACGATGATTTCGTAGACATGGCTTGCGGTGCGGATCTGCCGTGGCGTGATATGGGCCACATCCACGGCCTCGTCGATCACAGGCGGTAGCCAGCCTTCGCGGCTGATCAGGGTGCGAAAGTCATACAGGGTATCGAGCCGCCCGATCTGCCCGTCCAGTGCCTGGCGTAACTCCCACGCTCGCTCAGCCTTACCGCCGCGAAACCCTGTGTTGCGCCCTGATTCCTCAAGCAGCTGTTGGCGCGATTCGGACACGTCCGCTGACGGCGGATCAGCAGGCACCAAATAGCTTTCCAGTGACGCCGGCGTGTCGGTGGTTGTGGTGGGTGGCGTATGCGCACACCCTTGCAGGCCCTGCAGCAGGGCAAGCGCCAGAATGGATTTTTTCACTGACGCCCTCCCACCTTTCTGACAGGCTCTGCCTGCGCAAAGGCCAGGGTCAGTTGCCCTGGAAGCTGAGTCAGGGTCGCACGCCAGGCCGTTTGCATCTCGATCAGGCGCAACAGATTCGCATAGGTGATGCCATTGACCTTGAGGTTCACCGGTAAAGGCAGGCGCACACCGGTCCAGGCAAACTTCTGGCCGCGCTGGCGGGCCAGATGGGACAGCAACTCGATCGCATCACCGCTCCAGTCAACGGCCACCAGGTCGCCCTGAGCACTGATAGCATCGGCAGGCAACGTTGACCGGGTATTGATCGCACCTTCCATCCAGAGCGTTTCTTGCTGTAACGCAACCCGATCAAGCACCGGCGCAGCCCTGGCAACTGACGCAGGAGCCGCCGGCGGTTTCTCACAAAAACTCTGGCAGCCAGACAGCAGCAATGCCGCCGCCGGCGCAGCCCAAAGGGAGTATTTCATCGATAGTCTCCTGACACCCCGAACCGGGCGCAGTCATTAGCGGATAGCGAGGTGGGCCGGTGCAGCGCCCAATGCTTTAAGGCGGTTGTAGAGGTTGCGCACTTGCTGCGCATACTGCAGGCGCCGTTGCTCCTGGCGTGACGAAGGATCAAAGCCTGCGTTATACGACCCCAGGCACCGCCAGGTATTGCCGCACACGCGAAGGTGTTGGGCCAGTACCCATGCCCCAGCCTGTACGTTGAAGCAGGCGTTGGTGAGCAAGTCCTCCGCACGCTTGATCAGCCCCATGCTGACCAGGCGGTTAGCATTACCCGTGCTGATCTGCATGACGCCATAGTCGGTGCTGAGCACGTTTCCAGACGAATCGCGGTTAAGGTTCACAGTACCAGGCTGCAGGTTGCTTTCCTGTATGGCGATCGCTTGCAGCAGCAACGGATCAACCCCATAGCGCCGGGCAGCCTCCTGGAAACAGAAAGCAGAGGCCTGCAGCGGTATCGACAACACCAAAACCAGCCATAGGCAGCGCATGGCTAACCCCCAGTAACAGGCACAGGCCTGACCGCAGGTTTGACTGCGCGAGCCGGTGCTTTGGTGGTCGGTGTGGCCGGTGCCGACAGGGGGGTGAAGGACGGAACAGCGCTGGTCTGGTGCAACCGGCGTTGCGCCAGACTGACCGAAGACGCGCTCAGCTGGATCTGCTCGTCCACCCACTGACCCGCCGGCTTCTGTGTGAACGGGGCCGCTGGATGGCTGCACCCTGACAAATAGATGAGCAGTACGGAAAAAAGGAGTCTCTTTTGCATTGCGGCCTCCCGAATGACTACCTTTTGGAGTCGTCGATCATTTTTTGGATGGCCGCTTCCAGGAAGTTATCGATGACGTAACGAGCCACTTTGGAAGGGGAGATTTGCCGAGGGCTGTTGGTTTCATAA
The DNA here is from genome assembly GCF_001400735.1 of Pseudomonas caricapapayae. Lineage (GTDB taxonomy): Bacteria > Pseudomonadota > Gammaproteobacteria > Pseudomonadales > Pseudomonadaceae > Aquipseudomonas > Aquipseudomonas caricapapayae. The sequence continues at coordinate 33,104 of NZ_LJPW01000005.1, read as the reverse complement.
CTCACCCGTATGGCGGCTTTGTTCAGAGCATCGACCCTGCTGGGTCGAATGTAGACACTGCTGGTCTTGGTGGTCGCATCTTCTGATAACGCCATGGGAACTCCTAAAGGGCTGTGAGAACGCAAAAACACACCGCCAGGCAAGACCCGGCGGTGTTGGCCCGTTGCCCGCTGCTGATTACAGGGCTGGCCGGTCATCGTCGTTTGGGGCGGTGAGCTTCCTCCTCAAGGCGTCAATCAGTATCTATCTGTTCGCCTTGGATCACAGGTCCCTACAACATGCACGCTGCAGCTCGTTTGCCCGGATAGGTGGGCAGGGTGCATGAGGTCCGGCCCCCTTAACGCCGAAGCTCAGAGGACTAATTCAAATCGGGTCTGCCCCTTCTACCGATGGGATTCGCCGACAGCCAAAAAAACACCGCCAGGCAAAACCCGGCGGTGAAATGGGAAATCGTGGGAAGTGGTAATGCCTAGGCGGCACGTACCCTCGAGTAGCAAAGGGTTCCGTGACGCCTGACAACGCGTTCCAGCGCTGCGTCCTGGGCCAGGAGCGCAAGAAAAGCCGCTCTACGCGCAGCATCAGACTTCATGTCGATGATCAGACGCAGCGTTTTTTCCAGCTCTGTCGGCAAATTACGAAACTCGATGCAGTCAAGCTGACGGTTAGAACGAACCAAGGCAGCGGCTTTTAATTGCTCGACCGTAGCGTCCTGCACAACACAGGCCCTACCGCCAAACTCACAGGAGCTACCGCCAAACTGAACGAACCCATGAGCGCCATTCAGCGCGGTGATCGTCGTCGTGTGCGTGACCTGGGGATCGAAGCGCAGCAGCAGATAGCCAGGAAACAAACGCACCTTCGTCTCTACCGATGAAGGGCGATCCGGACGTTTGCGGTAGGTCGTGCTTTCGGGGGAATACACCTCCACGTCCAACTGTTCGATCAACGTGATAAGTGACTGATGTACAGCAGAATTATGCATCAAAACACGCCAGTTTTTCATGCTCATAACCTTTTGATCAGGCGCTCTTTCGAATTCCCAAACCGCTGAGCGCAGGGGCGAGTGGTGTGCCGATGGAAATCAGCTCCATCTGTGACTGGGCCAGGAATGACCAACAGGTGATGGATTTGTAGGGAACAAAATAAATCAGCTAACAGCAAAAGTAAACACATTATGTACTAAAGATACGCATGTTGCCTTTTTATGAAACCAAGCTTATGAAATTATTGGCTTTTTTGGAGACACTGTGGACACCCTAAGGAGCGTAGTCGGAGCAAAAATCAAGGTTCTCAGGAAAATAGCCGACCTGAGTCAGGCCGAGTTAGCCGCCCTGATAGGGTGTGATGCTCCTATTATCGGACGATATGAAAGAGGCATACACATGCCCAGCATTGAACAATTGATTAAGCTTTCCACTGCCCTGAAGGTATCTCCAGCTGAGTTACTCCCAAATCAAGATGATGAAATCCGACAACAGCTAATTAGCTTAAGATCGCAGCTTTCCCTAATAGGAATGAAAATCGACTCCCCACTAATATTGGAGCAGTTAATTGAGCACGCAAAAAAGCTAGACCCCAACCTAGACTAATCCACGCCAAAAAACTTACTACTTTCAACCGAAAGCTCTTCTATTATGACTTGAATCCTCTTGCATCTAATAGCCTGACACTTAAATGACTCTTCATCTTCATAGACAACATCATCACTAGATATATAATAATATTTGCTTGCCACTTCAGATAGCATATGTAACTCTTTTACTTTTCTTGCTATTTCTTCCATCATACCCTCATCCTCCCCACCAGCTTTCATGCATATTTACCGAGACGAATCAAGACACAAAAATTAATCATTGACTTTGTAAGTTACATCGCACCAGTACTGATTCACACTTTATCAATTTTTGAGGATTACTGCACTCGGATGTATAATAGTTACAGCGAGCCCTGAAAAAACATCCAACTGGTAGTTTGCGGTTACCTGGCAATTCGATAGGAGCCGCAATTGATTCAACATTAGGTACAGCAGCTAACCGCGGTACTGCTTCGAGTAACAGTCGAGTATAGGGATGGCGTGGTCGATCCAAAACTTGAGAAGCGCTGCCAAGCTCAACGATTTGCCCCAGATACATTACCGCTATACGGTTCGACATATGTCGTACTACTGATACATTGTGGGAAATTAAGATATAGGTTAGTTTCCGTGCCGCTTGCAACTCTGCTAGAAGATTTAGTATCTGTGCCTGAATCGAAATATCCAAGGCCGATGTAGGCTCGTCCAGGACAATAATATCTGGATCAGAAGAAAGGGCTCGGGCAATCGCAATGCGCTGCCGTTGACCTCCGGAAAACTGGTGGGGGAACCGGTCTAGGTACTCTGGACGAATGCCAACCTGGGCCGCGACTCTTGCTGCCACATCCCGCATCTGTGCACGTGGGGCAGGGCCTAGCACGTATAATGGCTCAGTGATTATTTTCCAGATGGGAAGGCGTGGATCAAGCGAAGACTGAGGATCTTGTAAAACGATTTGAATGTTACTGCTGTTTTCACCTCGTCGCTCGGCCCAATGCAGCTCACCGCTACTGAGTGGCACCAAGCCCAGTAATACTTGCGCCAATGTGCTTTTACCGCAGCCTGACTCTCCTACAATACCCAATGTTTCACCGGCGTGTACCTGAAGGTCAATGCCATTCAAAGCGTGTGCATATCCACTTGGTCGCCCGAGCCAGTCCTTGCTGACGGGAAAACGAACGCGAACATCGTTCAGTTGAAGAACGGGGGATGCCTTTTTATTAACGGTGTGAATGACGGCATTGTTCATAGCGAACACTCCTTCAGTGGTAGCCAGCACGCGCTTCTATGCTGGTCGCCATCGTTGATTGCGATGAGGTTCGGGCGCTTGGCACAAGAAGGTACGGCGTATGTGCAACGCTCCTGAAAAGTGCAGCCCATTGGCAAGGAGGCTAAGTTCGGAACTTGACCTGGGATCGTCATCAACGACTCACCAGGCTTTACCACTTCTGGAAGGCATCTGAGTAACCCTAGCGTGTAGGGATGCTGTGGATTCCCTATGACATCGGCAGTGCGGCCCTCCTCAACCACAGCGCCTGTGTACATTACGTACACCCTATCGCAGAACTGCGAAACCAATGCGATATCATGAGTGATCAACAGAATGGCGGTGCCCCGTTGCCGAGCTTTTTCTCTTAGCAGAAGCATCACCTGACGTTGCACGGTAACGTCCAGTGCAGTGGTGGGTTCATCAGCAATTAGCAATGTTGGTTCACAGGAGAACGCCAGCGCGATCATTACGCGTTGACGCATGCCTCCGGATAATTCGAAAGGATAGCTCTCCAATACCTGTTCTGGGGTAGCGATGTGCATGTCGCGCAACAGTGCTATCGCCTTGATACGGGCCTCTTGATGGCTTATTTTCTGATGATGGGTGATCACCTCTAGCATTTGCAGGCCGATGCGCCTTGTCGGATTCAGGGCAGTCATTGGCTCTTGGAAAATCATCGCTGCATCGCGACCTCGAATTCTGAGTAGCTCCTTCTCTGAAGCCGCCAACATGTCTCTGCCGAGCATACGTAAGCTACCGGCAGTCACGCGATAGCTGCGCTCCGGCAACAGACGCATGCTCAACATGGCAGTCACCGACTTGCCAGAGCCCGATTCGCCCACGACACCGACGATTTCACCGGGATTGATGTGCAACGACAATCCGTTCAGAGCCTTGACGTTGTTCTTGTAGGCAGGAAATTCCAGACACAAGTTGTCGATGGTCAGTACTGGACTCTGCATGCTTATTTCCCCTGTTGCCGTGGATCAAGCAGATCGCGCACACCATCTCCCAGCAAATTGAAGCCAGTTGCCGTAATGAGAATTGCCAGACCCGGAAAGGCCGAGTACCACCAGTTGTCCAGAATATAGTTGCGTCCGGTGGCAACCATCGCACCCCACTCTGCTGTAGGTTGTTGCGCTCCCAGACCTATGAATCCTAGGGCTGAAGCCATAAGAATCGCGCTTCCGATGTCCAAGCTCAGTTGCACCAGTAAAGGCGGCATCGCATTACGTGCTACATGCCAGTGCACCAAGTGCCAGCGACTGGCACCGAAAGTCTGGGCGGCCTTGACATACCCCATCTGTCGAATACTCAACGCTTGGCCACGGGCTAACCGCACGTAGGAGGGAATACGCACAAGGGTGATTGCCAGCATTGCGTTGAAGAGGCTCGCGCCCAAAGCAGCTGAGAGAGCCATGATCAATACCAGTGATGGTACTGATAGCATGATGTCCATAAGGCGCATGATGACCGTGTCGCACCGACCGCCAATTATCCCTGAAGAGCATCCAAGTAAGCCGCCGATGAGACAGGATGCAAATGCCACGAACAAGCCAACACCCACCGATTGTTGGCTGCCGAAGATAACCCGACTGAACAGGTCGCGCCCAACCTCGTCGGTTCCGAACCAATGAGCCCAGGTCGGTGGCGACAGGCGCTCGGCTAGATTCAGTGCGTTGGGGTCGTGGCTGGTGATCCAAGGCGCACAGACCATGCACAGCAAAACCAGAAAGATAATGGCAAGACCTGCCAGGGTCAGCGGGCTGCGACAGACTTGGTGTGCCAGGTAGGCGATTTCTGCATTCCGCCGTGCGCGGGTCGTCAGGATTACGTACATGTCAATTCACCTGGCCAATGCGTGGATCAATCACGCGGTATATAAGATCGATCGCCATGTTCAACAGTACATAGATGAACGAAACCATGATTGCGAAGCCCATGACCGCAGGAAAATCCAGCGACTGGATCGATTTGACGACATAGGCTCCCATGCCTGGCCAGGCAAATACTGTTTCAGTCAGTACTGCGCCATACAGCAAATCCCCCAACGTCAGTCCAAGGACGGTCACTGATGGGATCAGGGCATTGGGGAGCGCGTGGCGCAGAATAACGGTCCATTTGGACAGCCCATACGCGCGTGCGGTACGGATGTAGTCTTCACCCAGTTGATCGAGCATCGCTGAACGAATCTGTCGTGCGATAACACCAAGGGTCACAAAACCTAGAGTTGCAGCAGGGAGAATAAGATGCCGCGCAGCATCGAGAAATAATCGGCCATCACCGGCGATCAACGAGTCGATCAGATAAAATCCGCTGTTTGTAGGTGGAGGCACGAGCCCATCGGACAACCGTCCGCTTCCGGGCAGCCAGCCAAGGTGACCGTAAAACAGAACGATTGCACCAAGGCCGAGCCAAAAGGCTGGGGTGGATATTCCGGTCACCGCCAAGGTACGGGCGATATGGTCTACGGCACGGTTGTGGTATACCGCTGACAGCACGCCAAGTGGCACGCCCACCAAAATCGCCAGCATCAGCGCTACCAGCGCCAGTTCCAAAGTAGCCGGAAAAAACGCTTGCAAGTCCTCGAGCACGGGACGGCGAGTCCGTATTGACGTTCCCAGGTCACCGTGCAGCAAGTCCATCAGGTAACGACCGTATTGCTGATATAGCGGTAGATCCAATCCCAACTGATGACGTATACCTGCCACCAAGTCGTCACTGGCACGGTCGCCAGCTATCAGCCGGGCTGGATCACCCGGGATCAGGTGCGATATTGCAAATGTAATAAGCGAAACACCGAATACCACCAAAATCAGGCCAAGCAGGCGCTTACGCAAAAAAGTCGGAAAGGCCATTTGGCACCTCGCTAATGCGGACATCGAAAATCAACGCTCTAGCCACGAAAGACTAGCGGGAGGAAGTAGGTTTACTTGGTCATACTTCCCAAGTTGAATACTTGCTCAAGCATGGGGTTGAATACATACCCCTTGACTGAATCACGCATCGGTACGGTGTAGTTCTTCTGATAGAGGTAGACATACACGCTATCCTTGAGCACCATTTTTTGGGCAACCTGGTAAAGCTCAACACGCTTTGCGGTGTCGCTGGTGGCTGCCGCTTCGCGGATCAGCGTGTCAACTTCCGGACTGCTATAAAATGAGCGGTTGCCTTGGAGGCCCTGCATCTTGGAGTCAAACCAGAAGTTCATGAACATGTACGGATCAGCAAAGTCAGGACTCCAAGTACCCGCCGCAATGTCATAGTCCGCTTGGCCCACTCGCTCACGCAGAGTGGCATTGGCAAGTTTTTCCAGCTTGAGATTGATGCCTAGTGGTGCCAGTGCTGCCTGCAGAGTCAGGCCGATCGGCTCCCAGTTAGGGTCCTTGTCAGAATACATGTAGCTGAGCGTAGTGATTTTCTGTTGTGCTTTGGCGAGGCTGCCCTTGGCGGCTGAGATGTTCTGGTTCATGGCTGGCAGCGAGCTGTCGTAAGCCCACATTCCGTGCGGGATCGGCCCGTTCATAAGCTTGGCCTTGTCCTTCAAGATACCTTTGACGATACCGTTATAGTCAACCGCTTCGGTAATCGCACGCCGCGCATCAACACTGGTGAGTGAGCCCCTTTTGTTGTTCAGGTAGAGGTATGTTACCCGCAGTGACGGAAACTCTTTAACGGTTACTCCTGGTTTGCTGCCGAGTGCAGCGAGCTGGTCCTCGGGCATGTCTTCGACGATGTCCAGGTCGCCACGCTCCAACTGCAAGCGGCGGACGGAAGGCTCACCGATGATTTTGATGACCACGGTTTTTAGCCCAGGTTTTGGGCCAGCGAAATGGGTGTTCGGCTCCATGGTCAGCGACTGGCCTTTCTGCCAATTGCTCAAGCGGAAAGCGCCAGAGCCAGCGGTGTGGCTCGACAGCCAGGCGTTTACATCCGGACTCTTATGAACCACATCCGGATTGATGATCGAAGCGCCGTTGTGGGCCAGGGTAAACAGAAACGGCGCAAAGGGTCTTTTCAGGGTGAACCGAATGGTCTGCGAATCGATGACCGCCACTACCATGTCCTCTGGAAATGCCCCAGAAGGACCTTGCTTCATAGTCATAAGACGATCAAAGGAGAACTTCACGGCAGCGGCATCAACTATGGTGCCGTCATCGAATTTATTGCCCGGTTTGATTTTGAACTCCCAAACAAGGTTATCCGGGGAAATGGTCCAGCTCTCGGCCAGATCACCCTCCACTTCCGTACTGCTTTGACCACCCTCGACTTTGTATCCGACCAACCGTTGATATGATGGGTATGTAATGGTCCAGTCATTGTTATCAAAGGTAACGGCAGGATCTAGAGTTTGCGGATCGGCTGGTTTTCCGATAACCAGAGTGTCATTAGGTACAGCCGCCATTGCCGCCTCCCAAGACCCTAAACTCAATGCGCTGCTCAAAACGGTCAGCAGCAGCTTGCTGGTGCTGAGAAAGGACTTGCTGGTTACGGTACCCATGAGTGTCATCCCTGTTTTCTAGATCATTCGATGTATGCAAGAACGCTATCATTTAGCAGCTGGTTATATTCTTTCTACTCCACGTACCGTCTCTTATTCGTCATCAAGCAATGGATGATCGTCGGCATTTGGTAGCTCGTAATGCCACCACTCAGTAGCAATTTCGCGAAAACCAGCAGCAAGCATGATGCCCAGCAGCAACAGACGATTGCGTTGCACACTCACTGGCAAGTCGGCGTAAAAATGGTGTGACGATTCCTCCATAGTGTCGAACGCTGTCCCCATGTCCAGCGGCTCGCCTTCAGTACCTACCAGGGTCAAATCCAGTGCCACGCCACGGCTATGGTGTGAGCCCGAGAGGGGGTCACGTACATAGTCATTATTCGGTAATGCTTCCCACAACAGCCGCTGCGCATAAGGTGGCCGATAAGCGTCATAAATACGTAGGGTGAAACCTGCCTGACGCGCGAGCCGACTTGCCTTGATCAAACATTTGCCGGCATCACGATGTAACCGGCAGCGCGTACTCTGGTAGATCACTCTTCCCGTCAAGTTGGCCGAACCGGCGTAAATCAGATCGATTTGGACCTGATAGTGCTGGGCATCAATCTCTACAAGGGGACTGTTGTTCACGCGTGCACTCATGGTGAGGGTCAATGGGATTAGCCTTCGAACTGACCGAAAGCTTTTTGCAGTTGGCGGTTCTTGACCAAGCGCTCGTCGAGGCGATCACCGTATTTCTCTGCGACGGCGGAGACGATGAGATTCAAAAGGCAAGCCAGTGGTGCAGTGGAGTCCCAGAACTGTCCCACGTCGGTTTTCAGTTGCAGCAGGTCGAGCGGGTAGTCCCTGGCCCAAGGGCATTGCATATCTGTAATCAGTGCCAGTGGCAGGTCGTTGTCTATCGCTGCTTTGCAGAAGGTGGGGGTCACTCTAGAGTAAGCCCGACAGTCCGAAATAATCGCATAAGGATTTTCAAACTCGGAGTTCAGTGATTCCGCATAGGTTCCTGACAAGCCATCGACGTAGAAGACCTTGGGGCGTATGTATTCCAAGTGGCTATGGAACGCTGTAAGAATCCCGCGAGTAGACTGGATGCCAACAATGAACACAGCATCAGCTTCATGGATACGCTTTACGATATCGGAAAAAGCAGTACTGCGGGCCAACTCGTAGGCATGACGGACGGCTTCAATCTCGCGATTCAACGAACGGTCGAGAGCGTCAGCATTAATGTTTTCAGCACGGAAAGCGCTGACACGGTCAGTTATGAGCCATGACGCCGATGGTTCACCGCGCAGACTTTGCTTAACATCATCGATGTTCCGGTAACCCAAGGAGCGAAAAAAGCGCCCAACAGAAACACCACTGGTGGAGGTCTGCTTCGCAATACTGTCGGCGGACTCAAACGGAAATCGCTCCGGGTTACCCAGCAGGTAGCTAGCAATCCGCTTACCCGTGGGGCTCATGCTGGAGGTGTTTTGCTCCAGCATGAGTAGAAAGCTATTCTTTTTTGCTGCCATAACCTAATCCCTTAATTGACCCGTCAAATCCATTTCATAAAAAAACTGACGTTATTAATCTAACACTAGATTTCGTGGCGACGCAACGATGACAAGAAAATTCGGAGTAAAAGTTATTACGCAGCTAAAAGTAGCATTGAGCCACTTAATTAAATGTTTATAACCATATAAAGACAGAGTCTCAACCTATGCAGGCTGAGTCGCCGGGCGCTAAGAAGTCTCGGGGTTCAACCGCCAAATGGGCTTGGAGGCTGGAAGCGATCATCCGGAGCATCATCCACCGGATCATGCCGTACAGGGGACTGGCGACGGGCCGGCTCGTCGTATCCGTAATACTGCCGGTGATCCCTCTCGATCACGTTATACCGCGCCTTCTGATCTGGATCGGTTACCTGGAACACATACTGATCGTCACGATGGTTGATCGCGCATCCCGCATCCAGCACCTGATCAACGAACTGCTCATCACCGACGATCCTCACCACATCACCGCTTTTCGTGGAGACCAGGTTGGCGGCCAGCCGATAGTTGTCCAACTCATCGTCGTCATTAAACCCAGGCTTCACATGGACTCGATCGCCACGGTCGATCACACCCACCCGGCCATCGCGCAGATATTCGACAGTGCCGTCACGGTGCAGGTGCGTGGCGTAAGTGCGCAGCTTATAGACAGCAGAGTCATCTGCCGGGCCGCATTGGATCAGACGATCAAAACCACCGTCCGGAGTGCGCTCCTTACGCTTTTCTCGATACGCAAAACCGCGCAGTTGGCTGACGGCTGCGACGTCTCCTCTGAGAGCTTGCTGCTCGACCCAGGGGCGGTAGGCAAGTGGCCGAAGCACGCCTTTGTCAGCCAGCACCTGTCGCTCTTCACGGAGCTCGATGCGCAGTTCTGCCATGGCTTTCATACGATCAAACTCGGCGACCCGATACAGCAACTTTCGAAGTAAAGGATCGTGCTGAGAGCGTTTTACGTCCTCCTTCATTGCCTGGTACCGAGCGGCTACTTGCTGGTACCGATCCTTGACATGAAGATCAGGTTTTTCCCATGCGTCACGATAACGCTTGTAGCGCATTTTCAAGTCCAGCCGAGCCTCAGCCCTTGCCTGCCGGCGATCAAAACGCGCGTCTTTGTCTCGAAGCTCAAACTCCGGCTGGTAGGTGGCAAAAATTCCATAGCTCCACTCTTCATGTTCGAAGATGGGAGGTCCTTCAAACGCGCCTATGTGAGCTTCCAATCGAAACTTGGTCAACGTCGGATGAACAGAAGAAGCCTTGACCACCGGCCCTTCGGGTCGCAGGAAATCATAGATCACCAACCCCTCGCCTTGCTCCCTCAATCCCAAGCCACGTTCATGCAGGGCCAGATGGACTTTACGCCAGGTAATCTCTCGCGATTGGATGAGCGCAGATATTTTTTCGCGCACCTCATTGACGGCGTAATGGTAGAGGCTTTCCGTGTTGGAATAGACCTGCAAGGGCACTGTCCCTTGCGGAGCGCTGCCATACCGAAAAGGCGCGCGGACCAATTGGTCATTGACACCCCACTGCCAACTTCCGTTGTCCTGAATGAATCCGTATTTGCGTTCGAGAACGCGGCAGCTCTTCTGCAAAGTGTCAGCATCATTCCACAAGGCGGCGGCTTTGTAGGTAATGGGATTGACTCGGTTAACGGCCACATGACAGTGCGTATTGTCGGTGTCTTGGTGAACAGCCGTGACGTACTGGTGCCCTTCCATGCCCAACTGACGGATGCAGTGCTCGGCGCATTCGAAGATCTGCGCGTCTGTGGGCAATTCGTTCTCACGCCACGACAAGATGAAGTGATAGACCGGATCCTGACAGCGACGACTCTGCGCCGCGACCATGTTCATTTCCGCCGCAGAGGTCTCCCAGGAGAAGCAGTTGGTCTCGCAAGAAATGCCCCCGCTGATCAAGCGCTGACGACCATCAGGAAACACGTCTGTGATCACGACTGCACGGTTATCTCCATCATTTCGATCCGCATAATCGACGAGCCGATCGAACATCGCTTTCTTGGTGCGCGAAGCATTCTGGCGAGGTGCAGCGCTTAACCGGTCATCATCTTTGGGCTTGTCCCCACGGTCGCTGATGTAGCTCACCAGCCGGTTGAAGCTGGAGCCTTTTTCTCGACGCTTAGGGGGAATGATGACGTTCATGGTTGATTGGCTACTTGATGCGCGTCTGGGAAAGATCGATGGCATTGACGGCATTTCGGATGGCGACTAACACGTCGGAAAACTGCTTGCTCAAATCAGCCGTCATGCCCTCCTGCATCTGATTGAACAGGTGCTTCTGTAGTCCACCCAGTTGCAGCAACGCCGCCATCAGTTTCTTGTCGGTCGGTGTCTTGATCTTGCGGCCTAGGGCTGCGCTACGCATCAGGTCAGAAACTGATATCTCAGCGGCCAGCGCTTTCTCACGGATCAAGGCTGCATCCTCTTCGGTGCAGCGAATCTCAAACCGCGCTGTTGCCTGACGCGCTGTGCTTTTCGACATGTTCTGACTCAACCTTAACTAACTGAATGACGCTGTCGGGGTGTCGGGGCGCAGCCCTGATCCGGGTTTTGTCGGATGGACCGCGTGCGGGCCGTCCGTACAAAACATTTCCAGTCACGCTCTTGATCTCACTTTACATCCAATTAATACCATATTAGCCTATAACTTACAAGAGCGCGTCGGGGAGGGTCGGCCCATAAATAGGGGTATGGCCTTGATATCTTTGAGGGGTCAGCGATACGTAAAGGGTTGATTTTCATGGCAAAGAAAAGGGTGTACACCCAAGACGATCTAGCCGCGGCCAGGGAGTTTCTGGACAGCCTCCCCTCTCTCAAGGTGGATAAATTTGAGCGATTCGGACCTGAGGCAACAATCCGAGACCAGCTGTATGCGGCCTTGCATGATGAGGAATTCACTCTCACTGACATTTTGCGCTTCTTGGAAAAACATGGTTTCAGCTCCACAGTGGACAAGCTACGCACCATGCGTCGAGTCATGTTCACCCTCAGCATTGATCAGCCTGAAACCGACGATCCATCACGCTATATTGATATCAGCCGAATGCGAGTGCACTCGTGGATAGCCAAAAGAAAATCACGCTAGATGTGGTCGAAGCCGCCAGGCGTGCCCTGAAGGCTTTACCGGATCTCAGTCAGGAAAGGATGTCAAAAACTCAGTTCTTGAGCGCGCTTTCAGATAGGCTTCACACGCTGGTTCACGAGAAGGGATACTCACAGCTGGCCATACAAGAAGCGCTTAGACATCTTGACGTTACAACCTCCCCTGCTCGCATCAGTTTGCTGGTAACTGAATATGCCAAACGGGTGAAGAGACGAAAGTCCATTTCAAAGCGCTAATTTTCGTAAAGAGTCAACCATCAGAGCATGAGGATATTTTCCCTATGGCAAAGCAAAAGACATTCACCCAAAACGACCTCGAAGTAGCTCGGCAAAAATTGAACGCGTTGCCCGACCTGAGCCTGGATAAAATGAGCCAGGCTGAAGTGCTTCAATCCCTCAAAGAGCAGATTGTTGATTTGTGCACGACCAAAGGCTACACCGCATCCGAGGTTAAACAGGTGCTGGCTGATGTCGGTCTGAGCGTGAGTATTAAGGAAATTACTGAGCTGACGACTACACGTAAACGCGCTGCTCCTCGGACAAAACCGCAGGTCGCTTCATAGACTGAGCTAGAAAATTTAGAGCCCATAAAAAAGCCCACGGGGTAGGGGGCTTTTTTTGCGCAATTTCGGGAGTAAGCTACCGCTCTGCAAGGTCGATGTGTTTCGATTCACCTTGGCTGTTCGTCACGAAAAAAATACACGCGGTGTCGGGCTCTCCAGCTGCAATCCTATCCTGAAAATAGCGCTCGGCGATTTCTTGGGCAACAGCTTTGTGATCGCCGAGATTTTCGCAGTACATGGTCCAGGTCACGATATAAGGGCTCATGGTATTTTCCTTCGTTAGGTTGGATGGCTCTTCGACCGAGCTTGATGTCATGCGGCGCGTTGGTGGCCCTAGAGCGCTTGAGCCAAAGACCATTGGACGCGATTCATTATCACGTCCTGATCAATGCCGTTTTAGGCGGAGAAAAGGTCGCCTTGACGGTCGGCATAGCTGCACCAGCGGGCAAACGAATCGTTACCGCACCAGGTCTGAATTTTTTCCACGAAACCCTCACGGCGAGCTGTGGTGATCAGCTCAGCGATCACCTCGGCCGAGTCGCCCATTTCAAAGCAGTTGTCGAACTGGCGTTCGCCCAGACCTTCGAAACCGTTGTCCCAAAGTTCATACCTGACTACGGCCTCCACCAGATCATGCTTGAACGTCAGCACCAGGAACTCAACGCGCGCGTTGAACTGGTTAACCTGGCGACTCAGTTTCAAAAGTTTTTTGCAGGTCTCGACCTGACCGCTTGTGAAGCGCTTCATCAGCTGTTGCTTTGCTTGTCTGTTCATTTTGTCTCACCTCTGTGCTGGCTTTGCTGAGTGCCTTTCGCCATGCGCTTAGGTCGATCGGGCGCATAGGTGCGTGACAAGGGCGCGATGCGAGGCCGCAGCTAAGGGAGCGAAGCGAGTCTGAACGGGGGAGTGTCGCGGGCGCAGCCGAACCCTTGTCAGGTGCCGCGCTCGATCTACCGTCAAGCGCACGGCGAAAGGTGTGCAGCTAAGCCTGCAGGTGATACGGGAAGTATAGGCAGCGACGGCAAGCGGAGCGCGCAGGCCGAGAGGCCGGAGACGTTAGAGCCAGCTTGCCGGCGAGGATTGAAGCCCGAAGGGGCGAGACGGGCCGGCTTCATGGCCTGGCTCGATGCGCAGCACGAAAGCCCGGCCCTGAGCGCAGCGAAGAGAACGCCCAGGAGGAACCCTCAGTGCTCCAGCTGCACCTGGCCAAAAGGTGGATGCCCACTCCCTACCTTCCACCATTCACCAGGCATCTGCACATCAGCTTGTGCACTACCTGCCTGGCCAGTGCCAACTTCGTCGGCAGCCTGGGCGAGGCTGTGTCTCATCATTCGCAGGTGTTATAGAGTCATTGCAAGAAGAGATTGGTAAGCTGCACTCCACGCTGTTGCGGATCGAGCACATGCCAGATCCAAACACGTCACCCGCAGCCCCCATGGCTGGCTATGACGATCCGCTCGGCGATATTTTTTAGCGTTTGAAGAGCCGGCGATGATCAAGGAATTACCAGGGCAATCCGGTTGGGAGGATTTGGGTCTACCAGATCTTCGATACCTTGTAAGGGAGCTGCGCTCACCAGCTATATCGGAAATCAAGAGAGGCGACACGTTTGAAGAGGCTTTGGCAATTATTCACGAGCACTTCGGCATGTCGGTGCCCACGGTCACATCCCGGACGTTCGAAACCCCCGTAGGCTCAGTAACGGTTCTCAAACCAAGCTTGTCACATATTGTCGAGAAACGTCCGGACTCCCGGGAACGCTACGTCAGACATGCCATAGACACGCTTTCCGGGCCATTTGAGGTTTGGCGAGTGCAGTACGACAACGGCGACTATCGCCTAGCGTTCGTTGGAGCATACGAAGCGAAAAACGACATGCTGGTTATCGTCGATGTAAAAGGAGGAAATATCCTTTGGAATTTCATGCATTGCTCGTCAAAGAAGATGAACCCTCACCGACGCGGTGAGCTTCTGTACCGCCGTTATGAAATCGAAAGCAAAGAAAAAGGGCAGCTGTGAGGGCTGCCCTTAAGGTTTTAATCCTGATATTGGCATCCTCAGGAAATGGGATGAGAGGTCTCACCACCACCGATTTTGCAGAATCGCCGGGGTACCTACGTCAGTCGTTGCCCTGCAAGGCCACTGATTTCGCGCTCTGTAGTCACACTACCTATCAATGATTATGTCGTCAACCCCCGCTGACCCTAGCGGTATGCTTTCTCCCCTACCGCTTGATGCGCCAATCTCAGTTCAGCAGCCAGGTCTGCTACCTGCCTGGCAGCAGCAGGCGGCAACCAGGCCTCCACCTTCACCCATTCACCTGGCAACTGTTGCAGGCGAGCTCGAATCCGCATCATCAGCCGGTGCACCACCTGCCTGGCCAAGCCCACGTCAGCGGCAGCTTCAGCCACACTGGCCCCCATCACCAAGACGAGCCTGGCGGCATGCAGTGATTTTGCTGAGAAAGCTCTCTGCCCAGTTTTGCAAGACATGAAAGCCACCACGTGTTCAAACGCTTCAGGGCTCATCAGCGCGCAGGGTGACGCTGGACTGATCAAGCGTATGAGCTGGGCGATCTGGCCCGGTGCGAAGGTTCGTTGAATCTGCGAAGCTGTGGCCGCAACTACGTCATCTGGGGCAGTCATCGAAAAACCATCTGCATAGCAATACGTAGCCACATGTAACCACATAATGGCAAATACATCGCAAGTAATTCTGTCGCCTGTTGTAACTACTTATAGATGTTATTTTAGGGTATACCTAAAATGATACAAATTCAGAATAGCTCCTCAGCTGTCAGCGCGTTATTAACGTACACCCAATCTGATACACTTTTACGAACACACCCAAAATGAGACGAAAAGCCAATGTTCATCCGCGCTTACCTTAGAGCATCTACAGATGACCAGGACGCGAGTCGAGCTCGTGAGTATCTGGAAGAATTTGTCGCCGGCCATGGTAAGGCTATTGCATCGACCTACATGGAAAATGCCAGCGGCAGCCATGCTGATCGTCCTGAGCTAATCCGCTTGCTCAAGGATGCTCGCCGAGGCGACGTGCTCCTGGTGGAAAGCATCGATCGGTTGTCGCGTATGGATGACCAGGCTTGGCGGTCATTGAAGGCAGCAATTGATAGCCAAGGTGTACGCATCGTCTCTGTGGATCTGCCAACGAGCCACCAAGGCATCACCGTGCAGTCTGGTGATGAATTTACTGATCGCATGCTGGCCGCAATCAACTACATGATGATTGACATGATGGCCGCGATCGCCAGGAAGGATTATCAACAGCGTAGGCTGCGCCAGGCGCAAGGAATAGCGAAAGCAAAATCTACAGGCGTATACAAAGGCCGACCTGTGGACGTCGAGCTGCGTAAACGAGTGAGGGAGCTGTTGGATGCTGGTCTCGGGGTACGTGCAGTCTCCAGGCACGCAAAGTGCTCAACTACCACAGTGATGAAATTGCGCGACGAGTTGCAGGATGTTAGTCAGCGCTGATGGGCTGCCAAAAACGGCGTAAGACACAAGATTTGTGCGGCACTGGTCACGGGTCACGGGTCACGGCGAAAGCCTGTGCTACGGTTCCAAGGCATCTTATGCAATGCAATGAAACTCAACGGAGTCCATATGATTACAGATATCAAGCCAGGGCCGAAGCCAAAGCGCGAAGATGGGAAGGATGACCGGCGACGGCATGTAAATCCGCCCAATGATAAGAAGCATCCCACGCTCCCTGTCCATAAACATAAGCCTGGCGATTAACTGTGGCCGTGCGAGCCGGTTGTCTGTGACGACGGGCTCGCACGGTGCAAATATAAAGCTACATCAGCTATTGATATCTATGCCTTGGAAGCAAGGTAGAACGCCTCGGCCTGCCGGCAAAGCTCAGCAGTATGCCGTTCCATCTGTTTTTGTGCCCTCTTTATTTCCTTCATACCCCAGCGCTGCAACAGGCTTTGCTTTACAGCATTTGCCTCATCCGACTCATAGATGGATTCCACATTGACAATCGCCATTTCACCGTCACAGCTTGCGGTGCGCGTGTTCATGACTACCTGGGTTACGTGATGATCCAGCACTTGAAAACCAAGTGACTGGTAGAACGGCACCGTCTTGATCGCACAAGTGAGCTCCGTATAGGGATAGAGCTCTATCAAAGTCTTCACCAGCTCACTGCCGATGCCGCGCCGGCGGCAGGACTCTTTGACAGCCATATAGTTGACCCCACACGCCTCAAGGTGCGTAGGTACGGGGGAGTACAGGAGAAACCCTACAACTTCATTGGGCGTCGCATTATCGAAGGCTAATAGCAGTTCTACCGGCTCGCTGGCGGTCAGTCCGATTCGGCCCATATAAAACCCGACTTCCGTCGATAACGCCCAGCGGTAGAACTCGTACAGCAAATTGCTGGGGGGCACGGCGACTAGGCTCAAGTCAGTAACGTAGTCCTTGACCATTGCGATGACTTGATCACCCTCGGCCTGGGTCGGAGGGTAGGTATGGTAGCGGGTGATGCGCATGGGGTGTCCTTATAAGGGCAGCCTGTTAACCGAATTACTGTCTCCGGGTCACATAGAAGTCACAACGTTCGGCACAGATGATTATATTCACGTCGATGAGCGGGGCTTTGTTTGCAACTGAGCGACTTCTCCTGGATCACTTCGCAGCGGCGACTTTGGCTAGTCCACTTGGCGCTGGTGCATCCCCTTGGCCTCCAGCGCTCGCATCGATTCGACCGAATACAATGACTCGGGGACCAGTAGCAGGCGCTTTATGCCTATGGCTTCGCCAGTCTCCTGGCAAAAACCGTAGTCGCCCAGAGCGAGAATATCCAGGGCCTTGTGCACATCGCTCAACGTCTGTCTGTCCCTTTCTATCATGGTTGCAGCCACCGCTCTGTTTTCCTCATCGGAAGCGAAGTCTGCTTCGTCCGGGTGACGCTCGATCTGGCAACTGGCCTGACAGCTGAGCAAGCGATCACGAAGCCCAGCGGCTTTGACCTCCAATCGATCTTTGAAAAAGGCCAGCTGGTCTTTGCTCATGTACTCGTCCTCAGCTTGATCCAGCAGTTGCTCAACGCTCATCAATGCCATCTTGTACTCCTGGTATGGTTGGTCATTCAAACCGAGTGACCAACGAGCGCCACCGGCGCTTATGAGTAATAACAGGACCAGGCTTGCCATCGCTCACTTCGTTATCAACGTTTCTGCTCTGGACTTCGACAGCGTCCGGGGCTTCAATCTGGATACGTACATACCCAGTATCCTCTGAAACGCGTAGAACTTGGATCTGAATACCACCGCCAATCATAATATTTTCACCTTCGCGGCGAGTCAGAAGGAGCATATGAAATTCCTACGCCAATGTTACCTTTAAGCTTAGCTTATGGTTGGAGTTCATTCAAATCGGAGCAACTTACTGCGAATCAAAAATTCCTCTCCCAACAACATGGGCTTGAAGGCAAAGCCCTTAAGGCTATCCGGGTGTTGACTAAATACCCCTCCATATCCTTCCGGCAAATTATTGAGCTTAGCAAAGGTCGTTGACAACGTAACGTCGAAGATTTCCATTGAGGGTAGCGTCAACCAAGCATGCAGGTTGACTAGGCTGCTTCTAGGCTCTCCATCAAGAAGGGACTTAATAAGTGTATCTCCAAACTTGAATATTCCGTTTTTTCCATCATCAATCCAGCCCAGGGTGAAATAAACAGGACACCCAAGCCAATTCTGTAAAACGGGAAGTAACTTAAAATGTATTGCTAGACACTGACAAACCAAATCATCCATGGTTAATCCCGCCAAAGCTGGCTGAATAATTCTCGGAAGCTCTGCTAATCTTGAAGCCGTAAAATATTTCTCCTGCGGCGCCGTATATATGGCTGGTACAGAAAGGCCGTATTGCTTATTGCGCTCTAGGGCTTGCATCCAATCAGCTTTGTAGATTCCTGTCATTATTTATCTCCTCAGTTCGTTATGGCTTTCTAATATACATTTTGGCCTAGCAGCGCGATAGTGCGCATGTCGCGATCTTGAAAGTGCATTGGCATTTTAATCAAACGGCGTCGGATCGAGTTCTGCATGACGCTTGGCCTCGGCCACAGTCTGCTCAATCAGACCTTCCGCCTTGAGATGAATTATTCTGTAGTGCGATTGCGCGTAGCGCCTTGATCATCTGACTCACGGTCGACTTTTCCGCGATTAATCAGCCTGGACGAGGGACCTGTTGCAGATCTATTTGGCCGGACTGACTGATACCAGCTCGATATACCTGTATTTCTTGCGAGCGATCTTCAACGCATCCATTTCAGCCTGAAGGAGGCTGAGCGTATCGGCCTCGTGGGTGATCAGCTCTGTCTTGCCTTCATACTCATTGCCTACACGCAATGTGACTATCAGTTTGGGTACAAAATTCTTAGCCGTCTTACGCCTATCCACTGAATGCTCAGGCCTTATGACCACAGCATGCGCTTGAGCCTGTGGGGTCGCTGAATGTCCGGGAGTCCCGCTAGAGCCGAACAGTGCTTGCCGCATTTCTTCTTCGGTCATATTCATTTCGGCTTCCATAAATGATTTTTCTACCTACTTGGTCGAGCAGGTGGTAGACGAGTTTTCCTCAAACAGTTCGTCAGTTGTTGTCCAGCCCTAAGAGTCATGCCTGCTGCAGAAGGTGACCTGCAGGAGCGCTGGGGTGTAAAGCATCTGCGGAACCACGGCAAGGGCGGCAAAATCCGCTATCTGCTCCTGCACCCGGTTGCTGCTGAACAAATATACGTGTACCTAGTGTGCGATGGCGATCGCAGTCACCCGGTGCACTCTACGGCTCGCTGAGTGGTAAGAAGTCGGGTGTTTACTCATTTACTCATCATCACGAAGGACCCAACCAGTTTTGGTAAAAGCCCACCTTGCCAAGGCCAAGTCACCAGTGTGGCCAAATTGAAAATTGTCCCATTCTGTGCGTGGAACACTGACGCATTTTGCGTTTTTGATTGGTGTGCCGGTGTTCCCTCCCCGTGAGGTTAGCAGTACAGAATCATCTGACTGCAGGTTGAGATCGATGCGAACCAACAAAGGATGACCATACCCATTGCCTGTCACATTCAGCGGGACCGTGCAGGTTATGAATTCTTCGGTATGTGCCTGGTTTCTACTCATGAATGTCACACTCCCGTGCCGTTTGTTACTGTTCCACGATGCCGTTCGGTGCTTTCGTAAATCTCAAGCAGACTCGCGGCCTGAGCAATTGTAATCCTCGCACTACGCTTTAGCGTACACGAAGTGCACCAATAGATCGCCGGCGGCAGCCGCCTGCAGTACTTACTCGCGGCGAACCTCCAGCTCTTGCTGCAGTAGACAGTTGAAATTCATTTTTCATAGCTCTAACTGATATCGGGGCCAAGACGTCGGATGATTGCATTTCGGTCGAATTCAGCCAGGAGCATATCCTCTGCAAACAGTGCAGTTTGCTCCTTGTACCGTTCCCAAACCTGCCGCTGTAAAGGCGTCATCTGAGCAGTACCGAGCTCAATAAACTCTACTGCGGCTGCTAGCTCCTCAAATGCTGATGCACACCAGGCAGTGGAAACTTTCCTTGGATACTGAACCTCTGGTAGCAATTCACTGATGTTTTTCTTGATAGCCATTACCATTTCCCGTTATCAGGTTGGGTCACTAACGTTGCATTCAGTGACGTGGTAGATTCGCTCACCGGTCGGCTTAGCATTCTCGTCAAGGACTTCCGCAATCCGCCACTCACGGCAGTCAGGATCGCCGCATGCGTACATGCAGTCGTCAGGTTGCGCGCCGTCCGCTGTTGGGATCAGCTTCACCAAACAAAGGGGTTCCCCGTCCTCGTCCTGCACCTGGACAACCTCACCGAACGATCTGCGTTTGCTCATGGTTTTTTCCGTTGTTCGTGGATCTGGTGGTGGACTGGGTGACTAGTCGTCCTGGAGAACAGCAGCCAGCAAGCCTTTAGCGCGCTAGCCGTTACTCCATCTTGTAGATGTCAGCGAGCCCCTGAACTCTCCCTTTTTCCCAATCGGCAGCTTCCTGCCCTTCATAGGGATGCTCCTCATCTCGCGAGTCATATCCAAAAACAATGCCGGCATAGTAGCCTTCCTGCCAGGGCACGGTTTGCAGCACCTGTAAGTCATGACTCATGACGGTTTCACCGCCGCCGCCGTTGTAGTGATCTGTCATCGTTCAATTCCTAGACCTTGTATGCAAATCGGCTCAGGTCACTATCGAAGTAGGGGTTCATTGGTCCAGTCTCTGGATTTTATTCTTAACCAACCCGTGGAAAAAATGACAAATCCAGAAGATTGCGGCCATTAGCATGATGAGCGGTGTCCAGCCTTGGGCAATGGCTTTTTGGTCCACTGGTTGTTCGGCGGCTAAACCCAACACAACGATGGCCACCATCGCGAAAAAAACTAGTACGCCGCAGAAGAATGCAGATTTACACGCTTTGCGTAGCTTTGCCTCGACTATCAGTAGGTGGGCTTTTTCGTTGCTCATAGCTTCATCCTTTTGATTTCTTGTTCCGTTGTTCGTGGAGCTGGTGGTGATGGAATGAATACGAACGGCATGTTTCCTCCTGCAAGATCCCAAGGCCGCAAGTGGCCTGTTTCTACGTCCTCGGCCCCGGTTTTTTAGGCCAGGGCTTGAAGGTGCAGCTGAGCGTTTTCCATTGTCTGTGGTGCTGCTGAAGGACCGTCTAACTATCCTGCGTAATGTCCCCAACGTTTTATTCCTGCTCTTGCCTCGGCTTCACCGACACCGCTCACAAGAGAGTCCGCAAAGGTCAAGTGAGCATTCATGTAGGCGTCAAAATCTTTCTCCGGAACTCCATTCGCAAGGGCGCGACTCCACCAGGAATAAACGACAACAAGCTTGCCAAGCTCAGGATCATAATCGGCCTTTAAGCGCTCAAGGCCACCATCGTTGAAAGCTACAGCCCATCCGAACGATTTTGAAAAATCGCGAACCGTTTGGGGTTGAGCCCCACGAGCCAACTGTTTATGTCTAGCAGCATGCGTTTTACGGTCCTCCTCCAGTGATGGAACGTAAAGAAGTCCGCAGATGCGACACGTGGACGCGTTCATAAAGTCATTCCCTCGATAGTGACGCGAAACCCGCGCCTTGGTATTGCCAAGGCCTGCTCAGTGGCGGGCATGTGATCTATGGCGATTTCCGTTAGTGATGGGGCATGGCTGCTGGGCTGCTCAATAAGGCGACAATGTAGGCTTGGTCTTCCAACGCCATAACGCGAACTACGGGGCCTGGCGATCCAGGATCTATCAGCTCACCGGCACCTGTAAGTCCAAGACCAGAAACCTCCCAAAGACGGTTACCCAACCAAATTTCTGGGTTGCCCTCATCGTCAAATTTAAAGGTAAGAGTGTCATCCGCCGCCATAGACCGGAGGTGGGCCGACGGCTTTAGTAGAGCGTCACCCACTAGTACGGGCTCAAGCTTCTTCATAACGTATTTCCGTGGATACGTAAGTCTTTGATAAACATTGTGACCTTGCTCATTCCGTTGCACTTGGCAGCGCTTCCCGTTGAGTCAGTCGAGGCCACGCAGGGGCAGTCCAAAATCATCGCGCAGAACGCGCAATTGCTCTTTATCCATTTCGTCTATGTCAGAGCAATCTGCATCAGCCAAGCCCTGACGGCGCAGCAGTGCTGCTACGTCCTCAACCGGGACGATGAATCGGGCTAGGTCAGCAGCTGCGTACAGAATGCCCTGCTGCAACTTGGTCGGCTTCCGTGGACGCCGGGGCTTTAAGCTGCTGGTCATTGTCTCGGTTTCCTTATTCTGCCGCGATGACGCGGCCAGCTTCGACATAGCGCACGCGCTGCACATGCTCGCGGCCCTTCCAATAGCGATCACCGTACACCAATACCTTGAGCCGGCCGTCAGGCATGGCTTTTATGACGTGACAGGGCATGGTGTAGGTCTTCGTCCAGCGGCACACGTGCTGACAGATCAGTCGATGCGGCGCGTTCGCGGTGGTCGGTTCTTGCTGGGTCTGCTCGATGCTCATGGGGGCGCTTTCCGTGAAGTTGGTGGATTACTCGGCGACAACCCAGTCGCTGGGCTCGCCCAGCTCAAGACTGACCATGGATTCAAGCAGGCGGCCCAAGCGCGCCTCCGCCTCATCATGGGCCTTGCTCAGCGTATTCCAACCAGGCTCACCCGGCCCATGGGCGAACATCGCGTGCTTGGCCTGGCGCAACTCGTTCAACGCCTCCAAGTAGGTTCCCTGCAGCGTGACGGTCAGCGGTTCGGTAAGCAGCGCCGGGGGCTCGGCGCGGATGTACTTACGCGGGGCTGTGTTGGTCATGTGTGGGGCTCCTTGGGGCAAATAGAGAAAACGGAAAAAATCGTACGCTAGCGTAAATTCTGTCAGGTTGAGGTCATAGAAGTTGACGGCGATCCGTCAGGAAATACAGAAAACCGCCCTAGACTGACGCAGTGCCGATGAGCAGCCTGACGCCGGGTTGAGGTACACATCAACCTGACATGCCTGATAATCGTAAGTCATTGAAATCTATTGTGATCTTGCTTAAAAACTGATTGGTCATGACTGCTTAGCGTGCAAAAATCTCCGTTTTCTGCGTTGTCCCCTCCTTGCGAATCTTGAAGGGTGTGGGTTCTACTGCCTCGGCCCAGCGCATGGCTGGGCTTGGGCGTACCAGGGCGAATTCCTACGCGCTGACAACAGAACAATATTCTTCAGCCATTGCCATGGCATTGAGCGCTGTGGTCACAACGACGTTGTACCCATCAGCACCGTGATAGATGTCGCACGCACCCTGAAGAGTGAGTGCTTTGCCGTCCTGGTCCACAGCTAAGATATGCAGCATCTTCTTGTAGCCTTCGGGAGCATCTGATGCTTTGCCGTATACGGGACCGAAAATCCAACCTCGATAGGCTTCCGGTACGGAATCAGGCCATCCTTCAACAAAGAATTGCTCTACAAGATTCAGCACGCAGAGGTTCTCACTGGCCGAGAATTTCTCGATGTCGACGATCGACACTCCATCCCAGATCCAGTGGTCAATCGTCTCATTCAGATGCATTTTCTGAGCCCTCATTGATTTGCTTAAATGAAGTTTATTCTACACTAAAGCATGGAAAATACAAGTTAATTTCCATACTTACATGTAGAATTTTGTCGCTTTGCATACGAAGGTATGCTTGTCATGTATCCCCTTCAACCTGTTATAGAACTGGCTAGGTGTTACGCCATGCTTATCGGTAGCTTCCTTGGCGGAAAGGCCACCAACGAGGTGGTCACGCAGAGCGGCTATGACCTTTTCACCGCTGGTTTTGGTGTCGCTTAACAGAAGTTCAAAGTGCTCTGAATCGACCTCACCTGGCTTTAGAATTGGTGCATCAGCCATCGGTCAATCCTCATTACTAAAATCGAATTCCATAGTTTACTATAGACCATAGACGGCCCGCAAGTTTCGTTTACCACGATCATATGGCAACTTCAAATGCGCGGCGTACAGTTTTCCATTGTGTCTGTGACTGTCGGCAGACGACCCGCTGAATCGGCTCTCGACATGCCCGCTAGCGGGCATGAACAACTATTCTTTTATCAACCCACCTAGAGCTTCTCAGCAGTTACCCGCATATTTTTCTTGCCAGCAGCGCTAGGCAAGACTAGAGACAGATACGTTCGCGCCTCGAAGTCAGAAAGCTCAATCCATGAGCCAGTTTGCTTGGCGAAAGTGAGTCCATCGATGATCGTATGAGTCAGCGCTTGCAGGTCGGTCCAGACGTCATCACGAGCAATCCGATACTCGCGGTTGGCTGAGTTACCTGCTGAGTTTTGGAGCGTAAGAGAAAGGTACAGGTTGTCGTAACCGTTACCGTTGTCCTTGATGACGTGAGCGAATTGCACAACTTTGTACTTGGCCACAGATTCCATCCTCCGTAATGAGAGCGGTATATACTGCCCTTCTACGTCCTTTGCCCCGGCTTTGGGGGCAGGGGCTTGGGGTACAGCGGGCGCTCTTTCCATGATTGTTCGCGGACGCGAAAATGGGCGTCTCTGCTCGAATTCTGTGAGCGCTGGTGGCTGCGAGCCTGGCGACGTTGTATCGGTCATCGCGTTTTCCTATCAATGTGAGATTCGGGAAATGATCGGTTCCCAACCGGGCCAATCGCTGGTGCCAAATTCACCCTCGCCAGTCACATGCTTTTTTTCCCATTCGACCAGCGCGCTTTTTTCAGCATCAGTCATGACCGTGGCGGCTTTAATTATTCGCTCATAGCGAGCAATTTGTGCTTCAGCCTTTTCGTTTTTCATAGAAATTTTCCGTTGTTCGTGGAGCTGGTGGTGGACTGGGGTAACGTCACTCTATAGAACAGATGCCTGCAAGCCAGCGAGTGCTGGATTGTTTGTAAAGCATTTAGCCTCTCCTGCGGGGCCTCATCCTCCACCAAAAAAAAGATGCTGTGATCACTGCGCCGATTACGGTTGCAGGTGCGACAATGAAAAGCCCTATGATGCCAAGGCCAAAGTCATCTGCAAGCTCAGCTCTTGATTTGGCTCCCGTGCTTGCCATTTCAAACATCACTGCCGCTTCGCCGAGCAACCAGTAGATTGATGGGAGTGCGATCAGAAAGGCAAGTGTTGTAATTGCAGTGCGCTTCATCATTCCTCTTTTCCGTGCTCACTGGAGAGTCTTGCTTGCGGTGGAGTTGAACACATAGAGTAGCTGTCGTCTTGGCAGGCAGCATCCACAAATCCATTGGATACGGCATTCACTTCAAAGTGGATCGCGGACTGCGGCTCAGTTGAGTAAAGACAGGGCACGCCAGCAACGTCTCCACCATGGTTCGGCTGCCCGTTCTTTGCGTAACGACATGAGCGAACTGGCCGTCATAACCGCGTTCTGGAGAATCCTACCTGTATCTTTGTAATCATCAGGGTCAGAAGTCCCCTCCGCAAGACGGCCGCCACTGGAAACATCTCGAACTACGCTATCCACCATTTGGTAGAACCGGACGATTAGCTCCGCTTGGTCAGGCTCCAGATAACCCAAGTTTTGAATATTTCCGGCATAGACCCTGCAGTAGTGGTCCGCGACAGGTACATTGTATGAAACCGCTGCCGCCTCTGGATTCTCTCTGAAATACTGCTCGGTACTCTTAAGATCTGCTAGAAAGTCGCGCTCTTTAATGATGTCCAGTAATGCTAGTATTTCTGCACAAATAGCCCTACCTACCGTATTGTGCTCACGTACTGATTTCATCCACCAAGCCAGTACTGCCAAAATAGCAGGTACTGCAAACTTCAAAAGTTCTCCCATTTTTTTTCCTATCTGATCGCTAAGGCCGAAAGTGTCTGGCTAATACTGTAGAAACCCGTAAGAGGCGGGCTTGGTGAATAGGCGATTATTCTGGTATGTCTGGTTCATTACCCCATACTGCAGAAGCCGCTCGCTGGGCCTTCGCGGATCCAGCACGATTGGCGGATGCAAATGGTGAGCTGATGGCTCTACTTTGTGTAGAGCGGTAGACCAAGCGATCACCAACGATCGAGCCGACGTACCGCCCATCAGTACCGAATACCTTGTCGCCCTTTATTCGGCCTACCACCTTGCCAGAGCGGCTATACACAGTAGTGTCCGACAACTGAAGCGGCTTCCCGTTCTTTGTATACAGATCCATATTCATGTCTCCCCTTTCCTACACGTCAGGTGTGGTGTCACTTACGCCAAGTGATTCTTGAGCAAGAACCAACACATATTGCAGGTTGTTTAGTAAAGCTGACAGCAAATGGTCATGCGGCAGTGAAAGATCCAGAACCCCATACTTGCTTAAGAGAACAACTGAAACGGTTGGGGGTTGCAGTTCTAAAAACTGTGCAAACGAATGACGTGTTCGAAGTCCTATCATGTTGCCGCTTCCTTTTTCCTATCTATCAGAAAGCGGACGCTGGCCCGCCATTTCTGCTGAAATCTGACGTCCCTTGAATCAACGCAGCGGTGAACAGTGAGCGATCTACCAGAAGCGCGACTCCCTCTTTGCTTTTAGGATCGAATTTACACACTCTCCAGAAACCGTACTTGTCACCAAAATCGATGAATACCGGCGTTGTTGTGTGCCAACGGTGAAACAATTTGCTCCTGCCGTACCATCGAAAAAATGCAAATCCATCGGCATCAGGTCGGCTTCGCATATTGGAAAAATTTACGGAGTCAAACTCACTTTTTGTCCCATCGATTACCCACACCATTCGCTGGTAGAAACTCTCACGAGCGTTTACTTCTGCTGGGTCGATAGTGGAACGTTGAAACTCGACAACCACTCCATGCTCCGTGCGGACGTCGGCGATGTGTTTTTCGCCCGTAAGTGCTTCGTATTGGACGACTTCCTGCCAGTCCTCCGGGAACCGATCCTTCCACTGTCGATGCCATTCTGTTTCGGCCTCCCACCAGCGATCACAGGTGCTCAAGGACAGATGAGACCAGTGCCAAATGACATGCTTTCCACATTTGGCAACAACCTCCCCATCGCAGGCGCGGCATACCCCTCGCATTTTCGGCTGTGCCTCAGACTTCACTCCGTTGACGTTCGCATATCGCATTTAGGTTTTCCGTTAACTGTTCAGCTGGGCCACGAAGTGAGCCAGTCGAGCCTGGATGTCGAGAAACAAACCTTCGATTTCATTCGTCAGTCCTTTCAAACCATCGGCTGTGCTACCCATTCCGAGCAATGAAGCCATTCTTTTAGCGTCTTGGTCGTAGCGCGCACTGATCTCGGCGGGATCAGTTTTGAACCCTGCGGCAGACTCAGTTTGACTGCTCCGTTTCTGCATCTCTACGTTCGCAAATTCTCGTGCTCGCTCTGTATCTATGTTGTTCATATTGATCATAGAAATCATCCCTTTCGCGCGCATGTAGAACCTGACGATTTGTTGAGAGGTTGCAGGAGGCAATTGAGCTAAAGACGCGGGGGCAGAATCAAAAATCGGAAAAGAGTTATCGCCAATGGGGAAGACGCAAAGGTAGGGAGCACCGTCGGGAATCTGCATTAGCTCAGCAGCATACTCAGCTCGGTAGACGTTCCAAGCGGTGGTAACCTCTACCAAAATCAACTGAGCCGTGTTGGCAAGGGTCTGCTGACGTTCGTCTTCGACCTGTGCTCGATTATGCCGCCACTCCTGGGTCGCACGGTCAGATTCTCCCTTCTGTGTGCGATGAGTTGCCCACATGGTAAAAAGGCCACCGATGAGTGCACCGATGAGAGCGCTCAAGAGCTCTTTTGATCCAACAACCCCAGTCCAAATATCCATTATCTACTTTCCTACTGTCCGTCAGGGTCTACCGCGACCCACGCTTTCGCGCCGTTGTAGTCATCACCGCCTTCTGCCATGTAGACCAGCCCGGCCATGTCCACGGCGTATGCGCCTGGTCGTTCGCTTTCTGGATCACGCAGTTCGTTTTTCCAGCCATACACTTCGCCTTCCCACACCAGCACAACACCAGCGGGGTGTTCCTGGTTGCTTGCCCGCCACTTTGTGGCGGTTGCGCGTAGCTCCTCGATCAGCTGTTCCATGGGCAATTTTTCCCTTAACGCTTGAGCCGCTTCGAAAAGGCTGTAAGCAAGGTTAGCCAGGCTCATTTAACGAGCACCACGCTGTCGGCCTTTCAGCTCCTGCCAGCTCACCAGCAGGGCGCGCATACCTGCTATTCCCAGTTCGTCCTCCAAGGCTCTAAGGTCACTTTCGTATTCTAGCGGATGCTCCAGCTCGACCACGTCGGTTTTGATGCCGGGCACCGCGCCTTCTCTCGCGGTGGGGTTGATCAGGTAATAGGTCACAAAATAACAAGGCATGGTGGTTTTCCTGCTTACTTCGAGGGTTTGTGCAACGGATCGGCACCGATGAAAACTTCCTCGGACGCCTCGGGCCACTCGCGGCGAATCACGTCGAAATCGCCTTGGTCCCCAGTCGTAGGAACTGCATGCCATCATCGTCGTCCAGGGCGAACTGGATGGCGGCAACGGCCGCGTCATTTGCAAGCGGAATATCGCTATTTTCTGGGCTAACAGTGGCAGGCTTGCCCAGTACAAAGTTGGTGTATGCACAGCCGTTATCGAAGCCCGGTACAACTGCGAGAAGCGACCAACCAGCAGCCAACTGCTCATTCGCCGAATTCTGATCGCGAACCTGTACAACCTTCTCAACATGCTCAAGCGACATGGCCATTCCCTCAACATAGTGGACGCGAAAATGGCGCCCTTTCACTGGGCTAGCCCCGACTGGCGGGGCTTGTGGTGTACCTGGGCGTTTTCCTATCTCTCAAGCTGACGTAAAGTCTCACGTCCCAACAAGCCACGGGAGGACAAAGAAGCATGGAGGTTTGCCCACCCCCGGCACCTGGATGAACAGGGAGTGATGACATTTCAAAGATTCAGGTCAGACTTTGATTTTCGCCATTTCCATCACGATGGCTTCGAACGCGGCTGAGTCGTTATGGTACGCATCGTAGGCGTCGAATTTCTTATCGCGGAATGAATTGTAAAGCGAGCCTTTTCCAAAGATCACAAAGCGTCCAGCTTGCGTGTAGCGCACAACTAGCCTGGCGCCCTCGTTATCCTCTTCATCCCACACACTGCGAGGGGCAAAGATGCCGCCACTCAACTCGGTCAATTCTTGCGCATACCCACCATGCGTAACGGGTTCGCCTACGGGGTCCAGTGCGCCAAGCTCCAAAAGGAAATGAGCTTCGTGGTCGTATGGGCCCGGACTCCAGAAAGTCAGTTTGAGCGGGATGCCAACGTGAACGAATCGATCCAAACCATCATGCTCGACCGACCATTCAAGCTCGCCCTTGGTGGTGATTCTTGCCGCACGAATGTCGTTACCACCACCCTCGGGATAGAACAAGTGGTTTACTGGGCTTGCGATTGCGTTCAACACAGCTGCCATGTCTTCCGGGCGGGTCCATTCGGCCTTTTCTGGTACAACTCCGTTGAATAGATCAAGTACCAGTTTCGACCACTTCTGACGCAGTTCTGACTTCACATCATCGACCATGACGATTTCCTTTTGAGATTGGCATTGTAGCTGGAGACCTTGTGATCCAGCCGAGTCAAAAAACTATACTGATCCGGCTTGAATGCCAGGTCTTGGCTGTCATGGGACTCTCTAACAGGATTGGCGGAAATTCGCTGTCGTTCCAAAGAGAGTCAGCAGTAGGCCTCCAGGAGAGCCTAGCACCAGTGTTTATGCGGTGTTATAGGAAAGTGCTACCGCGCCTACGGCTTGGTGGCCGGTGACAGCCAGCGCGACACGTCACCCTGCCCATCACCAGCTCCAGGTAAGGCTCATCACATGTCCACGGTCAGCCGATCTGCCGGGTACTGGTTCATGAACGCTGCGCTCTGCTCTGGCCGTGCGCTCAACCAGTCCGCATACGAACCTTTGGGCAAAATCACTACCATCCGCTTTTCGTCCTGAGGCTTGTGGTACGCCTTCATGAAGTCGTGATCATCTGCATTCACGGTCAGCATGGTGTAACTGTGCAAGATCTGGTCAGTGGCAGGATCACGCCACTGCTCCCACAAGCCCGCTATACCCAGCAGCTCGCCGTCCGCACGGGCTATACGAGTCGCAACTGCCTTGCCGGATCGCCAATCCGGCTCGAATAAGGCTACTGCAGGAATAATGCAGTGTTGCGCCTGGCGCCATGCATGTCGGAACGACGGTTTCTCGGCCACGGTCTCTGATCGAGCATTGTAGGTGTGTTTGGCAAACTTGCTGTCCTTGCTCCAGGACGGGATCAACCCAAAGGAGCCGGTCAGCACTTCCATGGTTGCGGGAGAATCGTTGTCATCTGCGCGGCCGTCAGGGCGGCGCAGGAATGGGCCGATGTAGCCAGGCCACAGATCGAGTCTGCCCTGGTCGAACAGTGCGACCCCGAACGCTTCAGCGACCTGTTGGGGTGACGGTGCTTCGTAATGGCTGCACATAAAACCTCACAGATGCCTGTAATGTCCGAAAGTGAAGTCCTGATTGCTGACACGCATCATTCTTGAAGGTCTTCTTTTTCGAGCGCGTCTAAAGCCAAGCTCACCAAATCACCAAGGACTCTGATGCCGCGTCTCTCGGCGATCTCATAGAAACGGTCATGACAAGCTTTCGTCACTTTAATATTGAGCTGCTTCTTGGGCGAACAGGAGTTAAACCGCGCACGCTTTGCTGGCTTAGCTTCAGGCGCCGCTCGAGAAGGAAAATTGTTATCTTTAGATATCTTTTCGATAACCTCCACATCTGCTGGACGCTGGGCCTCTCCTTTCGGCTTGAAACTGCCCAGATTTGCAAATGGGTCGATTCGTTTATCAGTCATCATTCACCTCCCCCACCGGTTGGAGTTTTGATACGAGTTCTGCAGCGAATGAATCAGCGTTGGCCACAGCCTTATCGATGCCAGGTACCTCAGAGGCATTCAATTCACACAATGGTTGTTGAAAGGAGAACATCGCTTTAAAAGCTTCACGCTCTGTCATTACTGTTTCGAACATAGGAATCTGCTTCTCCACAAGACTCCTACGAAGATTTGACATAGTTCGGGTTTGGTAGGCAGGGGGTGTGCGAGTTAGCAGAATTGAGAATGGCAGACTATAGCCTGGCAGATGCCTTCTCATAGCTAGCTCTTGATCATGTATCAGGGAAACTGCCCTGCCCGCCTGCTCTGCGTCCAGTAAAGATCCTTGCATCGGCACAACGACAAAATCTGCCTCTTGTAACGCCAGCACCACAATTTTGGCCGCAGTACCTTCCAAGTCGACTATTACGAATGGATCGAGATTGGCAGCTTCACGAATTTTGCTCGCGATGTTGTTTTCAGTCACTCCTGAGATGACTGTCATATTGGAAGGACAATGCCCACCTGCCGCCCATTTAGCGATAGGGTAGTTAGGGTCAGCGTCGATTACTGTCACACCCACTCCTCTGGCGGCTAGCTGGGTAGCCAAAGCGAGGCATGACGTAGTTTTACCTACACCACCCTTGGGGCTGATAAAAGGAATTGTTGGCATTCAGATATCCCCTGATATCCTTGGTTATCGAAAGCTATCTGTTGATAGCTAGTCAAACAACAATAACAGATAACGAAAAGATAACAACAGCTATCAGAGGATAACCATGAGTATTTCTTGGATACCTTAAGATAGCTTATGGTACCCAATAATGCTTTTCAGCGAGCAAAGACAGATTGACAGCCAAAGGCTGTGGATGAAGGCACAATAGGGGTGGATAGAGAAAACGGAAAAAACGTACGCTTAGCACTCGGCCTGTCAGGTTGAGGCAATAGAGTGTGACGATGAGGCTTCAGAAAATGCAGAAAGCAGCCCTACCCTGACGCCAAGCGCTTAACCCGACTAACGCCCGGTTGATGTGCTCTAACCGGAGAACTCATCCTGCCTTACTGAAGCTCACGGTGTGTCAACAATACAAGTTGACACAAGCGTCACCTTGCGTATGATTGTGCTTAACGCATGAGAGCTTGCTTTCGTGCCTACCTTCCGAGACCCGCCTAGCGAAAGCTGCGGGTTTTCGTGTTTTTGGGGCAAGGAACCCGGTAGTTATGACGCACTACGTCGCGTACCTTGACGAATTCGGGCACGTCGGCCAATACGTCTCACGCAACCACCCAAAGTACAAAACCCATCCCGCTTTCGGGTTTGCCGGCCTGATGCTGCCGGCTACCGAAATCCGCGAATTCGCGATCTATTTCTACAAGTTGAAATGCCAGCTCTTGGCTTGGGATCTCGTCAACGAGAACCCTAAAAACCTGCCTGCCTACCAGTGGGAAAAAAAGGGCTCTCAGCTCTATGCG
This sequence comes from Pseudomonas caricapapayae, assembly GCF_001400735.1. Taxonomy (GTDB): domain Bacteria; phylum Pseudomonadota; class Gammaproteobacteria; order Pseudomonadales; family Pseudomonadaceae; genus Aquipseudomonas; species Aquipseudomonas caricapapayae. The sequence goes on along the minus strand of NZ_LJPW01000005.1, from coordinate 668 downwards.
CTCCGAAACGTCACCAAATATGAGCAGCTCCGTCGCTCAACGTTCCGCCTCTTGAACCACATCGAAAAAACCGGCGGCCACGTTTTCTACACGGGCGAGCATAAGACCACGGACCCTGATGTCCACAACTCCACCGAGACGTTCAAGCGGCAGCTTTTGCAATCTGTGCGCAAAATCGACCGATTCTGCGCGCATAGCGGGTCGACCTTCATGTTATTGCTCGATGAACAACGCGCTGGTAACGAGTGGCGGGAGACCAACGTGGAGGTCTGCACATTGGCTATGTTCGAGGATGCTTCAGAGAAGTGCAGGACACTCATCGAACCGCCAATCCAGGCTGAAAGTCACCTGTTCCAAACCATCCAGTGTGCCGACTGGATCTGTGGCCTTATCGGTCGCCTGACAGCTTTGTGGCTTGCGCCTGATGAATATTCGGAGTTGGAGCCTTTCGACAAGTACTTCTCTGCTCGTATCGCCAAGGTCACCATGCCAGGCAGTGGCCTGGAACACCAAAAGACCGCTGAGATACCCGCAGAACTTGCCGGAGAGGCCATGCCAGATGCAGCCGGTGCCCTTGCGGGCGGTCAGTAAATTCTGGCCGCTATAGCCGGTTGTCAAACCTTAGCGTACGATTTTCTTCGAATTCTCTAGGTGTAGCGGCTCGATAA
>NZ_LJPW01000117.1 GCF_001400735.1 Pseudomonas caricapapayae | reverse complement strand
GGAAATGGATATCTATAAGCAGCGAATCAGCGCTCTGCGCGCCGCGATGGCGGGGCTCAGCCAAAAAGACTTTGCAAACCAACATGGGTTGGACGCATCGTATTTGTCCCAGCTTTTGAATGGTCATCGAAAACTCGGCGAGAAAGCAGCTGCAACCCTCGAAGAGAAGATCAATCTGCATCCTGGGAGCCTGGTGAATCCTGAACTATTGAGCGGCTCCGATGCGGCCGAAATTATTGTACCCGCCGCTGCCCCCGTTGACAGTCGAACGGTGATGCAGTCGCTCGGATTCATTACTATCCCCCACCTCGACGTGGCGGCGTCGATGGGGTCTGGCAATGTTCCGCCCGACTCTCAAATTGAAGTGATCAAGGATATTACTGTCCACCTTGATTGGCTCAAAACCCAAGGTTTATCCTTCTCAAGGATCGAGAACTTAGCAATCATCACTGGTGATGGCGACAGCATGGACGGGACATTTCGTGACGGCGACTCCCTGCTGGTTGATCGAGGGATTACCGAGATCAGAACCGATGCAGTCTACGTCTTCACATTGGATGGAGACCTTTACATCAAACGACTGCAGCGCATGACCGGCGGTGCGTTGCGTATGATCTCGGATAACCCTTTGTACCCTGCGATAATCATCGAAGGTGCAGACCTTACAAAGGTCCATATTCAAGCCCGAGTCCTGCTTGTGTGGAATGCCAAGAAACTGTAAACCTCGTGCCCCTTCAAGCCCGCAATTGCGGTTTTTTTTGTGCCCAATCGCAAAGGAGTACAGATGTACTCCTTTCGGTCTTGCGAAAAAAACCTGCGCAAAATACTGTATGCATACACATGCAAAGCCAAGGAGGACCAGATGGCTAGCGTAGCGCACAAGCTGATAGCAACGATGTCTCCCGCACAGATTCTCGCGGCACGACTCCAAAACATTATTCGCTCTCATTCCGCTCAGGGAGATCGATATGCGGTGATCTACAAACAACTAGATGAAGATCAACGGCACTGGGATCAGATAATCGCAGCGATAGAAGATACGGAAGGTGTTCACGTGAATATTCAATCTGACGGGGCCGCACGAATATCGTGGTACCTGCCCGAAACCCTACGTCGCCCTGAGTGCGGCAGGCGCAGTAGCAAAACCGGCCATTGATTTAGCATCTGCTATTGCATAAATATTTAGCTTTTGCTAATTTATCTCGTACCCCTCTCACCATAGAGTACGAGCCATGCACACAACACAGCGAAACACCCGCTGCCCGGTGTATCTCCACCCGGCAGCGGCTTCCAACCGCGAATCTATAACCACCATTCAGCGCCAGACCGGCCTGCTGTTGATCATCCCGCCAAAAAGCAGCGCCGCCAAAGCAGCACCTGTACCGGCAGTCGATGACTTGGGTCCGTGGGGAGGTGATGCGGCATGAAGCAGATCCTGATCGGCCTCACCGGCCCTGCCCGCTCCGGCAAAACCACCGCCGCCCAACACCTGGCCCACGAACATGGCTTTGAGTGCTACGCATTCGCCGACCCGTTGCGCGACGGCATCATGGCCATATTCAACCTCAGTCCCGAGGATCTGGAAGGCGAGAAAAAGGAGCAGCCCATTGACTGGCTGGGTCGCTCACCACGCCAACTGATGCAACTGCTCGGCACCGAATGGGGCCGTCACATGATCAGCGCCAACCTGTGGATTGACCTCGCCGAACAGAATCTTGATTGCCTCAGTGCGGTGTTCGACGGCGTGCTGGGCTTTGTGGTGAGCGATGTCCGCTTCGAAAACGAGGCCGATTTCATCCGCAAACGCGGTGGGACCGTCATTCATTTGTCCCGACCCGACGCAGCGGAAGTGAATCCCCACATCAGCGAAGCGGGTGTGTCAGTCCATCCGGACGACTTGGTGCTGACCAACGACAGCGGCCTTCAAGATCTGTTTGGGGCACTGGACGAGTTGTATCGCGCTATCCGCTCACGCGGTTTGCTGGCTGTAGCCTGAGGCATTCCTCATGAACAGAACCCTAGACGCTACAGCAGTGATTCTCGGCATGAAGCCAAGGGCATTTCGAAGGGAGTTGCGCGAAATCGGCGTGTTGACCCAGGCAGGCGAGCTTGCCACCAAGCACCGCGACCAAGGCTACCTGTACGAAGATTCACGCAGCCGCTGGAACAAGAACATTCACGCCTACAGCCACTATGCAGTGGTGATGGTCAAGGAGGCCGGTGTTACCTGGCTTTCAAACCAGCTTGGCATCACCACCACGAACAAGGACGCCGCAGCATGACTCTGAACGCAATTACTCACGCCGTAGGCGCGCTAAAACTGGTTCCGATGCACCTGAACCACCCAACAATCGTAAGTCGCTCGACGTTGATCGGTGCAACGTCAGAGGCACTCAGCATGCTGGACGGTTTGCCGCCTGTTACTGCCGAATTGGCGGAAGTATTTCGAGCTGTAGACGCTGTGCTGCTTGAGGGTCAAGTCGCCTATGTGACCCCCACGCGCAGCCCCGAGCGGCCATATGGCGCAGTGGTCGCAGACGCACAGGGTCGGCTTTGCGCAACGGCAACCGGCAAATCGAAAGAGGGTCTCGCGGAACTGATTCGCCTTCAGTTGGTGCCCCAAAAGGAGGGGCACGGGGAGGACGCTGCGTGAGTGAGACTTTAAGTCAGCTCCGGGAAGAGTTCGCCACGCCCTGCCCCACGCTAAGCACTGTGCGGGAACGGTATTTCTCGCACATATCGAGTGACCGCTACCTGCTTCGCAAGATCAACGCGGGCCGTATCGACCTCAAGGTTACTCGGCTGGGTGGATCGAATAAGGGCCAGCCAGTGGTTTACCTGCACGACCTCGCGGCCTATCTCGATGCGCAGGCCAGGTTGAAAGCGGCCTGATTCAAAGGTGGTCACTACCTTCCAGTGACACAACGCAGTAGCCCGTCGCCGTCCTCTCACCACCGATCCGGCGACGGGCCCATCCCAAGGACACAGCACATGCAAGCACAGCACATCATCATTCTGGTAGGCATAGGGGTCTGCTTTCTGCTCCTTACCGCCTTCATAGAAAGAACAATCAAACGGGCAATACGCAGATCGTACTTGGCAGGAAAATCTGCCGGCATCGCCGACAGCAGCGTGCGGATTGATGCATTGAATGCAGAGATAGCAATGCTCGCACGCGACCGCGAGACACTTCTGCTCACCATTGAACTCAAAGACCTCGGTATCGAGCATATGAAGGCGCAGTTGAGCTCGGGCAATACCGGCTCGCTCACAAAAGCCGATCTGCAAGTTCTGTCAGACACAGCCGTCACGCTGGGGCTGGCCCATAAAACGTGGGTGCACGTCAAAGGCACAGGGCCGTGGTGCAATCGGGCAACAACTCAACTTCAGCAGCTGAACGCCCTAGTGCTCCGAGTCCTTGGCGAGATTCGCGGAGCTAATGAGTTATCCGAGAGCCAGACCGATGTAGGGAAAGCAGCATGAGCGAGAACGATATTGATATATTGATCAAACTCCCAGAGGTATGTCGGCAAGCTGGCTTCGGTAAGTCGACGATTTACGAACTCATCGCTGCTGGTACTTTTCCTACACCGACTAAGCTTGGACGCTTTTCCCGCTGGTCACAAAAGGAAGTTCAGGCGTGGATTGAGAATCAGAAGCTCGCGAGATTTGCGGCCTGATCAATCTGAAGGCAGGCACCCGTATTAAAGCCTGCTTTCAGAGATACTAATTTACTTCAAGGGTAAAGTTTGTCGTAAGTATCTTCAACGGCCTTGAGTGCTTCGTCATGGCTATATTTATTTTCATCAAAAATGTATGCCAGTTCTGTCCTAGAGTGATTGTACGTCGGCCCTGCACATATATAACCAGCTTCTTGGCTAACGCATAGCCCCTTAGTTCTAGCCAGGCCCCAACCTCGCCTGCAAGATCCCGTACAGCAAGTCGCCCACCAAATATACCGACAACACCATCAACCACCACCTCCAATAAAACTCTATCTAGACTGGCGGCTGTATCAAATAGCTTCACATTTTTCATTCATTATCCTCACTATAAAAAATATAGTCATCCCACCACTGCATTAACGCTTTTCGTGCAGGTAGGTACGATGCATGATTATAGGCTGCCTTGCTTTTCTTGTGCTCGACATGCGCCAGCTGTAACTCGATTACGTCACTAGACCATAGCTCAGACTCGTGTAGATGAGTGGATGCTGTTGCACGAAAATCATGACAGTGCCAACCTTTCAGATCCATGTACTCAAGCGCACGGTTTAAAGTGGTAGCACTGATTGGCTCCTTGGGATGACGCATTCCGGGAAACAAAAGGTCACCAGCCGTTATCTCACGAAGCTCACGCAACAGGACCAGCGCGGACTCAGGCAGCGGCACCAGATGAATCTTGCGTTTCTTCATGCGCTGGGCCGGTATCGTCCACAATGCAGCATCCAAATTGAATTCGGACCACTCTGCCAAGCGCAGCTCGACGGTTCGAACAAACAAGATCGGCAACAGATAGAGCGCAATTACGGTTCGCCTGTGACCCCCGTAGTTTTTGACTGCGTTGAAGTACTCCCTCAGCTCTACCAGACTCATTGGGCGGCTGTGATTGACCTCGTTCCGCCTAATCGCCCCTCTCACCGCTGCCGCTGGATCAGAGTCCGCACGCAGATTCGCCACCCCATAGCAGAACACGGCAGAGATCCACTGCCTAACCATCAGCGCCAAGGTGGTCGCGTTCCGACGGTCCATTGCAGTAATGATCTGCAATACCTGGGCAGCTGTAATTTCACGCAGGGGTAGGCGACCTATTCTAGGGTAGACATCGTTCACGAATGCCCGCTCGATCTGATCTCGATACTTTTCAGTGCGCTGGGCGAGCCGCTTCTCAATCCACTCCTGCGCCACGATCTTGAACGTATTGCGATTTTCGGTCAGCTGCTGCGCCTTCTCGGTTTGCCGCACGTGCGCAGGATTCCGTCCCGATTTGACCAGATCCCTCGCTACATCCCGCTCAGTGCGCGCATCCGAAAGCGACACATCGGGGTAGGAGCCAATCGCGTAAGTGTTTTCTTTACCTGCGAGACGAAACCTGTAGCGCCAGAGCTTTGAACCACCCGTAGTGACCTCAAGATACAGGCCGCCACTGTCGGTCAGTTTGGAGGAGGTTTTGCCCGGCTTCGCCTGGCGGATCTTGAGGTCGGTAAGGGCCATGAGGGTATGCGGGTATGCGGGTATGCGGGTATGCGGGTATGCGGGTATGCGGGTATGCGGGTATCCAATATTCTATACCCGCAACCATACCCGCATTTTATCTGGATGTCTCCGTACAACAACGGACAATGACGGATGAATTAGCTAAAGAAACCGGAACCTGAGACGCAAATAAAGACGACGCCGGACAATAGTGGACGATAATCATAGTTATCGATCATCAGCAGCATTTTGCTATCAACCTTTTGATTTACTGACTTGATTCAGGCCTTCCGGATTCCACCTCGTTCATGCATTCCAGGCACAACGCCGGAGATGACAGAAAAAGAAGCATCACAAATCGAAGGCATACAGGTACGGGTCCGGCAGGGCCGGCAAGGAAATAGTCAGGCGCGCCAACGCCAACGGGCGTGAGCCTTGATAACGCGCATCAAAAGCTTGCTGACTGTCGTCACGGAAGGGGTCTCATCGGTACGTTTCGGGACATTAGCGTACCGAATCAGCCGGTGCAATATGAATGTACCGGGCAGGACCGATTGAAAAGCCCGTCAGGACCGAAAAGAGGGCCGCGCCTCCTGATGGAGGCGGGATTCAGGCTGGGGCACGATGGCCGAGGGGTGGGGAGCCGGAGGGAACATCAGTGCGCAATCTCGCGCACGTAGGCTTGGCAGGCTTTCAAAGCGATCAGTCCCTGATCGCCGTAGTCGGTGATGGCGACAATTCGTCCAGCAGCCGCTGGGTCAAGTTCGCCTCGCGGGCTTCCATGAACCAGGCTGTCGGAATCGGTGGCGGCTGACATTTCGTCGTCACCGGGGGAGCTTGCGAGAAGGACTGACAGCCGCAGATCAGCGGTAGCCAGACGATCACGCAAGCGAGCTTGAGCAGTCTGTGCATCGCTCAATTCCTTATGAATGGTTGTATCGTTATCTTGCAGACGGAGTTCCAGCGCCCGCCTTCGCGCTTGTTCAGCGTTCTGCCAGTCGACGACCGTCAGCGCCGCCTGTTCGCGCTCACGCTGCCAAGCCAGCGTTTGCGTAGACAGTTGCAGGCCATAGCGGGCCGCCTGCCACTGCCAGGCGGCCCATGTGCCGAGCCCCGAACCCAGCACGAACGCCACGATCACGAAACGCATATCCAGCGCTTTCATGGCAGCACCTCCAGTGCTCGCTGATACAGCAGTTGCCGATCAGCAAGGCCATTGGTACCGCCATTGATACGCCGGGTGATCATCAGCAAGTCGCCCTTGTCCGCCAGCAGGTTGAGGTTGGCCCGATCCCAGAACCACGCCGCCGACATGGCGGCATGCTCCGGCTGTTCAAGCAGTTGCGGCTGGCGCAACAGATCCAGCCCCAGCGCCTCCCCGCATGCTTCATAGTTGGCCCGCCCCGTCACCTGAATCAGCCCACGGCCACGGTACAGTTGGCCGTCGCCATCGGCCTCCGGCGTATTGCCCAGACGCAGCGCCAATTGCCCAGTGTCGTACTTTGCCAGGTAACTGTTGTTACCCAGTTCACGCACGTAGCGAAGCTGCCCGGATTCATGCCCGAGCTGGGCGATGAACCCGGCGATACGCAGGCGAGTGTCGATGGCGTAGCGGGCCATGGCGATGTTGAGAGCAGGAACGAAAACGCCGACGTTAGGGCCGGCGTTGGGGAGGATGTGCAGTAGTTGTTGGGTAATAATGAGCATACGCATGTATCTCGATATAGTGGATGAAAACGCTTGCAGGCGTCAGCGCCCCTCACTGTTCCGCTTAAATTGCAGGTAGCGCTCGTCGGTATCCTCGATCAGCGCTTGATTTGGGTACTCGGCGTCATCCTGGACGCACGCAAACACAGCAATAATGGTTTTACCGTCTTCGGAAAGCTGTACATTGATCATAATCACCTCAAAATCTGTAACCGCAAATGTTGATTGAACCTTCCTTGAAGGTGCCTGAGAGCACACCCGTCGACCAAAAAATCGTTTGAGAAGTTATCACCTTCAGGTTTGAGAAAGAGCCAGTTGATATATTCTGAATTGTCTCTGACATGCTGTTTCCGGCTACCTGCTGAAAACCAATACCAGACACGGAGGAGGTAACCGTTATCGCGGCGTTGGCGGTGTTCACTCCCGCGATCGCAAGCCAACCAGTAACCGCTTTGGTCGATAAGGGTATTACAGATGCCAGACTTAAAGGCTTGGCGGTGATCTGTACTGTAGTCGCCGCCACCTTTTCATTTACAAAACTTACCTCTCGCCCCTCCATAAACCCGACTTGAAATAAGGAACTCTTGGTCCTCCAGATACTGACCAATGCGGAAGCCGTAAAACCGGCCGGCATGCTTCCTCCGGTATACACTTCACCTGCAGTTGTCGACGTGGCGTCAGTGCTCAGCAAGGCCGACGCACCGGTGAGCGGATTGTAGATGGCGTAAATGGCAACGAATCCATTCGCTGGTGCCACGCCAGTGTCCATGCCCCCGCTACCCACAGTAGTCAGGTTGATTGTTTTGTTAAACGAACCCAGCCGATACCCCATCCCCCCCAGACCAGTCTCAACAACAAGCTCATCCGCCGTTATCGTCGCGGAAGCGGAGGCAACGGCTACATTCATGGTCAGGTTGCGGGCACTACCTACTATAGTGATGGGCAACAGGCCGGGGTCGTCAGTCGATACCGCCTCACGCCAGCCAGTCCAGATGCTGCTTGCCTGCGTGCGCCAGAACTTGCGGCTGCCACCCCCCAGTTGAGTAACGACTTGCAAGCAACCGCCGTTGTTATAAGGGATAACCTCCACAGCGCTGTTCGTCGGCAACGGCTGATTAAGCGTTGTTGGACTGGTGCGATACCAGCCGCCCTGAACGGCTAAATTGAGGTCTGTTACCAACAAACTAGTAATCGTGCCCAGCCCCAATGCAGCAAGCGTAGACTGAACGAATGCAGTATTCGCAATGGATAAATCGTTATCGCCTGACGCTGCGGTAGGAGCCTTGGGATCACCTGTAAAAATCGGAGAATCTATCCCCGCCGTCTCAGTTATTTTGCCGCGCTTGGTGATGTAAATCGCGTCAGGGTTAAAAACAAGCTCGACCCATTCCGCCGCATTGAGTCGTAACGTGTTACTGCCAGCGCCATATAAAGAAATAACCTCGGCACCGCTGGCTTTAATAGTTGCAGCTCCTGGAGATGAGTTATGAAAGGTGATGGATTTACCCACCCCTACACTCGCCTTGGAAGGCAACGTCAGCGTGATACCACCGGCATTGATTCTGTGCCAATGCCCCGCCGCTCCGGGTAACAAAGTTTCTGAAGCGGTGTAGCCAAACCCGGCACCTTTGTAGGCCTGCCTGACCTGCGAACCAATCTGCGTAATTGCCGTTGCCAGTTGATCAGTTTTGGTTTCATCAGGCTGCTCCCCCCCGGCCGCCATCGCATTCAAAATCTCCTGCGTCACTGCGTTGCCCCACTGCGCAGGAATCAGCGAACCGGGGGTGCCGGTGGCCGGGTTTTCATCTACAAACTTGCCGCTTGCCAAGCCTACGCCCGGCACACTCTTGGGATAATCCACATTGTGTTCCTCAATTGAAGTTTACGAATTCGACGCTGTGCGCCGGTGCTGCTCGACGGATCAAACATTCGATTGCGAGCCCGGGGTTGACCCCGAACCGCTCTCCCCAATAGCTGGCCCCGAAGCGCCGCCCCAGCCGCTGGCGACCGCCGGTGTTCAGGGTCCACATGAATTGCGCGTTCCAGGTGCCGAAGTGCGCCCGGCCAAAACGCGAACGCCCCATACGGGGCGCTCGGTGTTCGGTCACGGTGGCGTCGGGGTAACCCTGACTGATGGCAATGTCGATGTAGAACGCTACGTTCTGCCCTCCTGTCGCTACCAACCGCTGGCGCACTGACAGACGCCGGTCTGCGAACAGGGGTTTGAGGCCGAGGCACGGGTCGGGCAGATTCATGACCCGCTCCCAGTCCGGCACCAGTTCACTGACGGTCGCGGGGTCCATCTCGTTGAGCAGGTCGAAGGCGCGGCCATCGATGCGTGCAAACTCCCGGGACAGGCCGGTAATGACCTGCTGCAATTCCGGCACCCGTTCCGGGTCCCAAGCGGGACCGAATGGCAGCAGCGCCTGCAACTGCTCGGCGTAATGTTCGGCAGTTCTTATGACGACCATTGGATACCCCCGAACGTGAGCAGCTGGTTGGCGGCTGCGGCAACGTTGGCAACCGGCGACACGAGCACATGATCGGTTTCACCGGTCGCACGGCTGATGGCCTCGGCGATGTGCGTGAGCAACAGGGTTTCGCCCAGTCCGCCCTCACGGTTATGCAGGTCCAGCAACTGCGCCTCGACTGCCGCTCGCACGGCAGAGGTATCAGGCGTGAGTCTGATCGTGTAGACCACCGGCTTCTGCACCGGCGCGAGCACATACACATCGGCGGTGACAGGACGCAGCGGCTCGATGTAAGCGGCCACCGCAGCAAGCTCCTCTGGGCCGGGAATAGGATCGACCTGGTCGTCACGCGTGAAGAACACTGCAACCGTCCCTGGCCCCATGAAACGACGTACACACCAGGCCCGCGTCACGCCCGGCACCTCCAGCGCCCAGGTCACGTAGTCATCCTGATTGCCACCATGCGGAATAACTCGGTATGAGCGCACCACACGAGCCCGCAACGACTCGATACTTTCCTGCGCGATGCCGCCAGTCAGACCGTCGCCGATGACGGTGAACGTACTGTCGATGCCTTCGACCGGCTGCACAGCGGTCATGACCAGACCAGCATCGGCGTTACCGAGCACGCCTGCATCCACTGCTTCGACCGTGGTTGTGTTGCTGCCTGCAACCGTGGTGACGCCTTTTGTCACTCGATAGAAGCGCCCGTCACTGAATTGCAGAATCGTGTCGACATCCAGCACCGCACCGGCAGCGGCGCTAAAACGCACGGAGCCAGTAGCGGCCTGGGCAACCTTGCGTGGCTGCCTCAGACGCAGGATGGCTTGCCGTTCAAGGGTCTCCTCATCAGCTGTATCGGGCAGAATCTGGTCGGCAATCCAGTCCTGATAACCGTACAGCCCGTAGGCCGCACCGCTGTGCGCGCGGGACAGTACCCGAGCATCGGACTGACGCAGCGCTTCGTCGGCGAGGTCGACCTGGGTTCGGTTGATCAGCGCCGGTAACGTAGGTGTTTCAAACGGCATAAATCACCTGCCACTGTTCAGAAGGGTTGAAGCGCACGATCTGACCGTCCGAAACGACCAGCTCGACGCCCAGGTTCAGGCGATTGCTCTGAACCTGTTCGGTAAGGATGTTGATGTTGCTGACCTGACCGTCGTCGATCAGCCAGTCGAGTGCTTCGCGGGCATAGAACTCGGCATCGCGCCGGGTCTGCGCGGTGAGCCGGACCCGGCGCAGCAGCCACAGCCGGGAGCCGATACGGTCATTGGCCTGCGCCGGGTAGGTATCGCCCCACCAGCCGTAGCGTTCGGCATCGTCGAACGGGTCGTCCGCCTCGGCACGCCGCCAGGTGAACAGGCTGATGACCACCGAGCGCAACAACGACGCCTGCAAAGAGCCTTCAATGATCATCCGGCACCTCCAGCGGGCGGTCCGCTCTGGCCGTTACCTGCCTGAACACCGCCATGCAGATGGCTGATCTGACTGATGCCACCTGCAACCTGATCGCCTTGGGAGACGATCTTTCCGGTCTGGGTGATCTGCGGTGTATCGAAGTTCACCGCGACCGCCGCCTTGATGTTCAAGGTGTCGGTTTCAATGTCGATCACCTTGCCGCGCTTGAGGTGAATCTTGTCGCCCTCGTCGGTGTAGATCGCCACTTCGCCGGACTCCAGGCCCTTGAGGCGATAGCGTCGGTCGGCCACTACCAGCAGCAGACCGTGTGAGCGGTCGCCACCAATGAAGGCGGCGATGCCTTCGGCGCCGGCCAGCGGGTTGCTGGTGAAGCCGTAGGGCTCGAAGTGCTCCATGTCGTCCTTGACCTCTCCGGCGGTGAGGCGCATTTGCAGCGCCTGCATTTTGCTGCTGGCTCTGGCGAGCACCACCGTGCCGCGCACCAGCATGCGATTGAGTAAGCTCATGAGGTTGTTTCCTCGTCGATGGGCAGTAGCCAGGAGTAAGCGTCCTGATTGACCTGCACCTTGCTGCGCTTGTTGGGGTCACCAGGCTCGGCCTGGAAACCTTCAGGCGGACCGACCACCAGTGTGGTGGTCGTGCCTTTATCGGTCAGGGAATAGGTCACGGCTGAAATCAGCATGTTCCGGCTCGCAAAACCAATCACCGGATCGATCACTCGCACCAGGGTGTTGTGCCGCCAGAGCGCGCCGTTGGACTGCCGCCAGCCCTGCACCTTGTAAGTAGTGAGCAGTGCCTTGCCCGCCCGCTGACCACGCTCCCAATTGGCCCGACTCAGGGCAAGCGCGGGAGTGATCGGGGCGTCCTCATGCACGATCAGCACGCGCAGACGTTTTTCATGCTCCGGGTCGTCGTGCCTGAGGTCGGTGACCTCGGCTGACACCTCTGACGCTTCCTTGCCGAATGCCTTGTCATTACCGGTCTGCTGACCAATCACCCGGTATTCGGAAAAGAGTCCGGAAAAATCCCGGGCGATGCTGGCGCTGAGTACATTTTTGCCGAGCTCGAGCGCGTCGGCGCTCTGCCCTCGACTCCCCGGCTTGGCCAGTACCACATTGCCGTACTCGTCATCGGTGGAAAAAATCCGGAACAGGGTCAACAGTCGGTCGATGGACTTGAACACGCTTTCAGCCGGCTCGATGGTGTGATCTGCCATTTTCGAGGTTTCCGGTATTTCGCTGATCACCTTCAACGTATAAGGAGCAGCCAATGCCTCAACAATCTTCAGCACCCCAACGCCTTTCCACTGGCTCGGCCTGTTGATAGCCGAACAGTCAATGAGGTCGGCGGTTTTCGAGCGACCGGAAATAGTCAGTGTGACCTGCGTGCCGTCGTAGCTGACCGGCGCGGCAAATACCCAGCCGGTCAGGATCAGTTCGCCGCCGATACGCACTTCGCAAGCTGCACCGGGGGTGATCGGATGCGCGACTTCAGTGCCCGGCCACTGCCAGGTAATGCTCACGTCAAAGCTGCGTGCCTGACGCTCGATGCCGGCAGAGATTTCCACCGATTTCCAACCGGCGTAGTCGTGTTTGTCCACCGTCAGGGTGACAACGTTAGGGTCGATCATGGGTTACTCCCGAGCGATCTTCAGCGTGCCGGGCGGCACGAAACCTGGATGCGCAAGGCGGTTGCGCTGCACAATTTCCAGCGCCCGGCTGGCGTCGCCGAATCGGCGATAGGCCAGCACCAGCGCGGGCAGCGGTTCGGACACCTTCATGTCCACCAGACGTACGCCAGACGCAGCCACTGCATTGAGATGCCGGACCAGGGCCTGACGCAAAGTGTTCAGCGCCAGGTAGTGTTCGGGGTCGGCTTTCAACGACGCTTCCCAGATGGCCGAACTCAGCGTGTCGCGCAGTTCGATCACGTCATCGGCAACCGGCACATCCACACGTTGCAGCGCTTGCGTCACCTGCTGATCAAGCGAGGGCACCACGTTGAGCGGCGTGACCGTCGTCGCAACCGGCATGCTCGCGACGATTCTCGCCACCTTGACCAACAGCGCATCCTGAACCAGGTTGGCAGTGGCCTGAGCCGTCACACTGGTATCACGACCGCTGCCCTGGCTGACCAGATTGATACCGGACACCGCCTCTGCCTGTTGTGTGGCCTCGGAAATGACTGACCGGTAATCCACCGTTTCAACAGAAGACGCCCCACCGTTGCCACTGGACCTTGATGCAATGCTGTTGGACGTGCCGCCGCTATTGCCGCTCGCGGAACCGCTTGCTGAACCGTCGGCGACCGAGCTGCCGGAACTGCCGGTGCCGCTCGCTCTTCTGGTTCTTTGGCTGTCGCCATCGAAACTGGCAAAGAACGTGGTAAACAGCGTGCTTACCGTCAACGGCGCGTTGACCAGCGAATGCACCAGCGCAGTGACATCCGAATAGATCGTCACGAACGGTGTGAACTGCCGCTGGATGGTCGCGAATACGCCAGACAGGGCGCTGCGCAACGCCTGAATGTTGATACGCACGGCGTCCACCGTGGCCATCACCGAGCGGTAGCGCCTGAGCGCCGAGTCCAGCAGACTCTCGGACGCGCCCAATAACTGCCGCCGGGTGTTGAGCGTCGACACGGGAAACTTGAGCGGGTTGGCTGGATAGAACTTCAGCTCCAGCCGGACGAGTCCACCTTCGTTCAGGTTGTGCGTGACGCTGCATTCGCCCACCTGAACCTGTATACGGCCCAGCCAGGGATGCACCAGCTCGCCAGCCCCTTCCTGCTCCAGTGCCTGCAGCAATTTGTCTCGCTGCTCGAAACAGTCGCGACCGACCACGAACGCTGTCAGCGTATGAACGTTCGACTGCTTGCCCAGCGACTCGAAATAAGGCTTGTCGCGCTGTGGAAACTCATGCAACTGCCCCTTGCGGCCCACCGGGACGACGGCTTTTTCAATGAAAAAACCGACGCCCCGGAAAGACGCTGGCAGCAGACTGTCACGCCATGTACTCATGATCCGGCTCCTGCGCCGAGGGTTCGATAACCGACGTTTGGCGAAATCGTCAAACCCGGCTGGTTGGTCTGTATTTGCCCGGCGCGCATGCCCGGCGGCGCGTTTTCAAAGCGAATGTTGAGCTCGCCCTCAAGTCGCGAGCCGCTGCCCGCAGCGCCCTGCTGCAGCAACAGGCTGCCGGGGGGCGGCAGGTTAGGTGCGCCGAGCAGTTGGCTGGTCGGTGGCACCCCGGTCGACAGGTTGAGCTGCTGCTGTTGCGAGCGGCTGGCCATGACCGCATCCGCCGCCAGAAACGCCCCGGTTCCGCCACCCGGCCCGGCGTTGCGCACCCGTTGCTCCTCAGCGAACTGATTGGCCTTCTCGGTCGCCTGCTGCAGCAAGGACTTGTTACTGTCGCCGCCGAACCAGCTCATGATCGGTTCAATGAACGGCTTGATGTCCGCCCACAGGTCCGCGAACCAGGTTTTGATCGGCTGCCACTTTTCGATGACCATGCCCAGTGGCGAAAAACTGAACAGCGTGGCAAGGACCTCGGTAAATGGCTGAGCTCCGGTCTTGATGGTCTCCCACAGCCCGGCCAGGTACTCGGACAACGGCTGCCAGTTGGCCACGACCATGCCCAGCGGCGACCACGCAAACAGCGTCTGCAGAACATCGAAAAACGGCGTCGCCAGCGCCTTGAGCACGTCCCACAGCGCGACAAAGAATTCGGACAACGGCTGCCAGTTGGCTGCGATCATGCCCAGCGGCGTCCAGGCGAAGACCGCCTTGAGTACGTCCCACAGCGCCATGGCCGGCCCACGAATCGCTTCCCAGACCGCCTGAAAATAAGGCGCGACGGTCGACCAGTTGGCAATCAGTAGACCTGCCGCCAGCGCCAGCCCGCGCACGATCAGGCCCAGCGGTGACAGGCCCATCACCGCACTCAGCAAGCTCATGGCGGTCGTCGCGGTCATTACCGCAACTTGCAATACACCGAACGCAATCGCAGCGGCCACCACACCCTTGATCACGCCAGGGTGTTCGGCCGCCAGTGCGGCGACCTGAGAAATCATCGGCCCGATCACGGCCATTGCTTCGTTCATCGCCGGCAGAAACATACTGCCGATATTGATGCCCAGACGATCGACACGGTTGGTCATCTCTTTGATGGCAGTCGCCGTGGTCCGGGAGTTATCCGCGAACTCCTTCTGGATGGAACCGCTGTTCTGTACGCCCTCGCCGACCTTGGCCAGGTTGGACCTGAGCACATCCAGGTTGGCCAGCAGCGGCGTGATAGCACCCAGCGATTCGGCACCGAACAGTTGCGTGATGACATCCGACTGCTTGCCGGGGTCAACACTGGAGACCGCCGTCAGGACCTTTTCAATGGTCCCGGACGGGTCGCTCTGCATGCCTTGGGTCAGCTGATTGACATCGAGCTGCAACGCCTCGAACGCCCCGGCTTTCGCCGCGCCACCTTCGGTCAGCGACTGCATGAAGCGCTTCATGCCGCTGGCGGCCACATCGGCCGGCACATCGACGCTGGCCAGGGTGGCGCCCATTGCCGCCAGTTGCCCGGAGGCCATCCCCGCAACCGGCCCGAGCGGGCCCATTGCAGTGACCATGGTGGCGATTTTCTTTTCCATGTTGTTGCCGCCGAGTACATTGATCTTCTCGGACAGCGCTGCAACCTGCGGCTGAGTCAGCTGAAACGATGATCGCCACGAGGCCATCATGTCGCCCGACTCGGCCGCCGTCTGATCGAATGCGATGCCCATTTTCACGGCATCGCTGGCAAACCCGGTCAGTTCTTCGCGCGGTACATTGGCCTTGGCACCGGCGGCGACAATCGCCGCGATGCCGTTGGCGCTTTCCGGCAGCCGTTCACTGAGGTCCAGAATGTCGGACCCCATCTGCTGGAACTGCTGTGGTGTTTCAAAGCTTAACGAGCGTTTTACGCCGGCCATGCTGGTCTCGAAACCGATCGCTGCCTTTACCCCGGCAATCAAGGGCTCTGTAAACGCATTGCCCTTGATTATCTCGCCAACCTCGATGCCCCCCAGACCTGAGTCTCCAAGACTGGTCTCGAGGCCTTTGACGTTGTTGCGGATAGTTGCCAGCGTTGGAGACAGCTGGTCGACGCCGGTAATCAGCGTTCTGATAGTGTCTGCCATCACTCCCCCTGCAGGATCTGGTTGATACGTTGCGCCTGCAAGATCGATTCGGTGATGACGTCCAGCTCCCTGGACATCATCAGTTCGGGATCGGTCTTCCAGAAGTACGCGAGGTCGTAAACGACGGCGATCAGTCCTTCAAGGTTGCTGATGCCGCTGCCATGAAAAAACTCGCGACCTTCCAGCTCAACGTGTTGATGTCGCACAGATCCAGCTGATTGACAGACGAGGGCGGGATGCCGGCGCAGACAGCGATGTACTTCGCCGCCACGTCCAGATCGAGAGAAACCTCCTCGTTCTTGTCGATCCTGTACGGCAGGGCCTTGATGGCGCGCGCTTCCTGCGCCGTAGGACGCCGGAATGTCAGTTGCGAAACGGTTTCGCCGTGCGCTTCGATAGGGCTGGCCAGGTCGATGACTTCACTCATTGCCAGCTCCCCTGATTGCCATCGAATTTCAGCTCGATGGTGCCGTCGTCAGCCTTGCTGCTTGGCTCGTCGACCAGGTAAGCGCCTGACAGGACGTAAGTCTTGCCGTTCTTGAATTCACAGGTGATGGTCATGTCCACACCGGTGGTGAGCAGCTTGAGCGGCAGATCCGCGGTATGCACGGCGGTGAATTTCAGCCAGGCGGTCTTGTCGGTTTCCTTGTAATAGCCGGGCACGACCGTCTCGCGCTTTACATCCATCAGAGGGGCTTCGCCGCCGCCGCTGATGGTCAATTGGGTGCCATCCACTTTGATGTAGCAGGTACCCGCAACTTTCTGACCCATGTTGTTTATCTCCAGAATGAAAAAACCCGCACGAGGCGGGCTTGAAAGGGTTGGTGAGGCTTATGCCGCTTCGTCGTACTGCAAGCGGAACTGGTTGAGCAGCGCGAACACGCGCAGGCCGTTGATGTAATCAGGCGGGAACATCACGTTCACGCGGCTTGGGTCGTTGCCATCACGCTCGACGATCAGGTGCTGGGCGAACGTTTCGGCGTTCTCTACATGACCCTCTTCTTCAAGACGTGCGTACTGTGCAATCAGCTCGCCGCGAATGGTGCTCGGCGTGATGATCGGCTGGCCGGCACCGAAGCGCGTGCCATCATTGGCCAGCTTGTGGCGGCCGTACTTGCTGGTGATGATGCCTTGCAGACGACGGATGATGAACGCCGACTGGTGCATGGTTTCGCTGTCCAGGTACGAGTTGTCGGCCTGGCCGTAGGCGTTCTTCTGATAGGTAGTGATCGAGCGCTGAATGCGCACGTAACCGCCTTCGTAGTACGCCGTGGCGATGCCGTAACGCAGCAGCGACTCACGCTCGGTCAGCGTGAAACGCTGACTGGCCGGAGCCGGATCGATGCCAGGCATGGTGCCGCTCTGAGTCGGACGGCTGGCGTCGGCAGAAATGAACACCGCCGTGCGCGCAGCCAGTGCAGCGGCTTGCAGCCAGACCGGTTGCGGAACACCGTTTTCGACACCCTGAAGGGTGATGTGTTGATCGTTGCGCAGTTGACCTGCAGCCACCAGCGTACCGACCGTGCCGCGCTTGGCGCTGTAAACGTGGCCGTACAACTGACGGGCCCAGCTCCAGCGACCGGTGCTGTCGTCCATCGCCGCTTTCCAGGCATCCAGCGTGGCGGTGTCGGTCCACGGCATGCAGATGAATTCGAACGGTTCGTCGCCCAGCGCAGCCAGTGCCTTGAGCTGATCAGGCGTACCCACGCCACCAGTCATGGCCGTCACTGCTGCGGTCAAACCGGCAGGAATGACTTCGCCATTGGTTTTACCCAGGCGGTTGAATTCCAGCTGGATGTCATTGCCGCTTGCCCCGCTCCATTTGCTGGAAAGGGTCAGCACACCTGCTTCGACAGCCGCAGTGATCGGCAAGTCAGGCGTGGCATTGATCTTCACCGACAATGCCGTGGCCGCCTGGGCAGCGGTTGCACCATTAACCACAGTGGCCTGCACTCGCATGCCGCCGACATACAGGTTCAGCAGACCGGCTTCGGTCGCTGCCCCGGTGAGGGTGACTTTCGCGCTGGCCTTGGCACCTTCGGTATTGAGCAGCGGCAGGCACCAGACCTCGCCGGTCGGGTCCGCCTTGCGCCAGGTTTCATACATGGAGGCGAGCATGGAGCCCTGACCGCCGATGTTTTTTGCCAGCGCCACGCTCGGCACCAGCACCAGAGAACCGAGCTCCGGTCCGGACACATCATCGTTGACCTGCGCAACGATCAGGCGACGCATGCTGGCCGACGCACTGTTGGCGGCCGAGTTGTCCATCTCCGCATAAAACAGCGGCACGCGGACATCGGATGGAATGTTGTTAAAGCTGATAGCCATTGTTTGGCTTCCTCTTGGTTAGGCCGTTAAGGCTTGATAGGTGGTAGGGGATTGCTCGGTTTGAATGGTGATGTCGCCGTCGTTCTGACGACGCTGCCACCAGGCGTTGAATGTCACCTGCCGCCCTTCGACGGGCAGCAAATCGCCCGCCTCCGGATCCGGCACAGTGCGGCCCTCGGCCGGTACTACAGTGATGCGTTGAGTCATGGGGCTACCTCTGCTGTGAACTTCGCTTCGATACGGCCATCAGGGCCGGTGGGTTTCAGGTTCGGATCTGCGGGGTCAACGCAGTCCATCTCGAGGGTGGCGCCGGTAAACCCGGGCAAACCATCCAGATACGCTTCGTGCCAGGTCTCGGCAGGTTGGTCGGAGGTGTTGCGGCCCAACTGGAACTGCGCGGCAAAGCCGAAGCGATACGTCACCCGGTCGCCGCTGATCTGCACCAGCGCGCCACCGGTGTACTGCATCGCGTCGTAATCGCGATCCGGGCTCCAGCCCACCAGTGCACGCCACAGTTCGGCGCGCAGGGCATGCAGTTGCTCACTGGCTTCCTGCCCGCGCTTGTCACCGCCATCGAGCACCACCACGACATCGATCGTGTCGGTGATGTTCTGGCGAATGACGTTCTGCAAATCGTTGGGTGTGGACTGATCGCCAGTGGCAATCACGTAAGCCGACGGGTGCGCGAGCTGATCGCCGAGGGCGACCGCAGCCCAGTCGATACCGGCACTGATTCGCCCGGCAAAGCTCGGGCAGGTCGCCTGCAAATGGGCAACTATCGGAGTTATCTTCATAAGGGGTTCCGCGTGTGTTGAAGGTTGATCCGGCGTGAGGAATGCCTACTGGTTCGCCTTGCCCAGCGCCTCATCCGCCTTGTCTGCAGCGCGACTGGCCGTGTGGGCGGCCTGATTGGCAATCGATGCAGCACTCTCGACCCTGTCTGCCGCCTGAGTGGTGGTTTCGGCCAGCCTGTCCAGGCGTCGGTCGCGTTTGCCCAGTGCTGCGTCATAGGCATTGCGAACCTCGGCCAGCTGCTGCGTATGCTCGGCATTGGCCGACCACTGTCCGGCCTGAAAGCCGAGCATCAGGCAGCCAGCGATCAGCAGCACGGAAATCAGCCAGACCTCCAGGCGCCGCCACCAATGGCGAGCAATAAAATCAATTGCGCATCTGTGCATCGTTTGCACCTCCGAGTTGGGATCGCAGCCGGGCGATTTCGGCGCTTTGCGTGGTGACCTTGTCGGTGAGCTGGACAATATGGCTGGTGAGGGCTTCGATCTTGCCCTCCATCCGGCCAACCGCTGCGGCAAGCTCGTTGCGCTCCCTGGCAAACTGATCAGCGCGCGCTTCTGCCTCCTTGCGCGCCTCGCGTTCGGAGTCGAGCAGCTCATTGAGGCGGCGCACCGTGCCGATGTCCGCGTTGTCCATCGCTCGGTCTGTTGCATCTCTGGAAAGAAACTTGCGCAGCCACAAAAAACCGCCAAGCAGAATGGTGCCCGTTCCGCCCAGCCAGGTAGCTGTGCCTGGGCCTAGGTCGGTTGGGTCCATGGGTACTCCGGAATATCGTGGTGGACTCACAAGGCCCGCGAAAAACGAGGGCCTGAACAAACTGGAAAGAGCCCCTTGATACGGGGCTCCATTGTGGGATCAGAACGGAATGACTTTCACCGTCATGCCTGTGCATAGCCCCACAGGGCAATGCGCTCGGCAAAGTACGGTGTGACCAGTGCGACGGTCTCCGCCTGATTGCTGGCCTCCAGGCTCATCTTTTCGCCATCGGTGCCAGGTCCCGTGACCCACAGTGTCACTGGTACCTTTTCTGCCTTCGCTTTATCGAGCAGGTTTTTCAGCGCGGTGCGGCCGGCAGCCGTTGGCGGAATTCCAGTTTCGCCGATAAATGCGGCCATCTTGTTGGTCTTGGCATAGGTCAGAAACGGACCGACGATTTCATCGCGCAGAACGGTCGGCGAGATCAAATCGTTGTTATTGGCGTAGGCACCGCTGGAGCTTTTATCGTAATCGCCGTAAGCGTGCGCTTCCCAGACAATCGCATTGGCCGGATCGACAATCTTCGATTGAAGGTTGGCAGAGACGGTGGCCCAGTTTCTGGCGCTTGCAAACTCCAGCCCACAAATGAACACCGGCTTTTTCGAGCTGTTACGCAACGCCTGCAGTACGGTATTCATCGTGCCGATGTACAGCGCTTCAAGATCAGGCAAGGTAATGTAATCTTTGGCACCCGCAGTAGTATTAGAGTACGGCTCGTTGCCCAGACCCCAGCCCAGCACCATTGGATCGTCACAGTCAGTCACCAGCTTCTGGTGAAAGTTGGCCAGGTGAACCGCGCTCCAGAACGTACCGTTGACACCGTTCCCGTCCTTGATCAGTACCGACTCGGTTGCCTTCCAGCCGTTCTGATTACCGGCCTCTGCGGCAGGAAGAATGCGTCCGGTCAGCTTCCCGTTTGCATCTGTTTCGTAGCGATGCAACCGCATGTAATGGTGCGGATCAGGAATGATTCTGGCCTCGCCATTGGAGTCATCACGAATCCAGCCAAGCATTTCCTTCCAGCGCTTCACGAAGTCGGTATTCAGGTTCGCGCCTTGACCCGGCAAACCGTCCAGAGTCGACAGTTGAATGGCGCGCTGAAGTTCGAACGGGAAACGGATCAGGCGCACGCCCCGATTCTTGACCCAGGTAGTGATGGTTCCACGAGTGGGCCACTGGTAATGAGTCCCTGCCTCGCCCGGCACGATCTGTCCGGCGTTAGCCACCGAACCCAGGTTGATACCTACCAGCGGAATATTCTTGAGCTGGCTGACCGCAGAACTGTTATTGGACATGATGACACCTCTAGTTAGCACCGCGAGGCAGCAACGACGTTGCTGTACCTCTTTCGCTCAACGGCGATAACTCGAGGCTCGCGGCCTTCACATGATTCAACGTCCCGCAGCGGGAACATTTGATCTGGAGTTCTGTGTATTCACCCATGCGGGCCAAGAGCTTCTTGCATTGCCCACATCGAAAGTCTTTCAGCATGTGCACTGGCCTCCGTGTGCCTGGCCCAACGAAAAAACCCGCCGAAGCGGGTTCTGGGTTCGTTGCGAGTGGCCGTTTGTTGTTGCTGATCAGCCTGTTTCCGGCTGCTGTCCTGAGGCGCAAATCGCATATCGTGGTGCCTTTTTACCCCCCTCCGGAAAGCCTGGGAAGGGGCAGTTTCGGGGTGGGTCGAGTTTGACCGGAGTTCAACACGGGTTCGGCCACAGCTGTGCAATCGACCCGGATAAACGGCGTGAAACAGTGCTTTCATTCACCCCTGTGCGGCCTTGTTGACGACGGCGTTGTTGCTTCTGGAAGCGCTGCGCTCAGCGAGAATCGCCAGCACTTGTTGGTGAAGCCTGTTGATCCAGTTGCGGTAGGTGCGGTCTGCGCCTTCATTGATGCCCACCAGGCGCATCTGCTCGCGCACCGGCAACGACTCGACATAACGCAATGTCGCCAGCTGGGCCAGTTCAGGCCAACGACTCTTTGCCGGGCTGCGCGACAGCTGCGCAATAGCCGCCTCCACTTCGCTGCTTATATAGTCCAGACCGCTGCCATTACCCACCAGCGCGCGCGAGCCGGGTGTGCGACGCGGAATGTACGCGCCCCATTCCATGATCCCGGCCATCGGGCTGCTCAATCCGCCGCCCAGGCCAATGCGCTTGCGCTGTTCGCCCCAATGCTGCATCACGGCTTCTACTTTCTCGATCATCGTGTCTCTCCTGTAGGACCTTTCTAAAATCACTGCACAGCGTCTTTCGCTGCACAGAACCAAGGCCGAACAATACATTTTGTATTTTTTAAGTACAATAAAGCATTACATTCTGTATATTGATCAACACCCTACAGCCTGTATGATTCGCGCATGAACAGAAAATGGTATGAAGTCGCAAGACAGGTCATGGAAACTCAGGACATCAGCCAGGAAGAAATGGCTGAGCGAATGGGCGTAACGCCCGGTGCCGTGGGGCATTGGCTGAATGGCAAGCGTGAGCCGAAGATCGAGGTCATCAATCGATTGCTAAGCGAGCTGGGCCTGCCTATCCTCGCAACCTCGATCCCGTCGAGCGAGCCCGGCCTGCATAACGTGGCACCTACGGTGCAGCCTTCGCGTTTCTATCGCTATCCGGTCATCAGCTGGGTTGAAGCCGGTGGCTGGAGCGAAGCGGTCGAGCCCTACCCCGCAGGCTTTTCCGACACCTTCGAGATCAGCGATTACAAAGCCAAGGGCCGTGCTTTCTGGCTTGTGGTGCGCGGCGACTCGATGACCGCACCCGCAGGCCAGAGCATTCCCGAGGGCATGCTGATCCTTGTCGACACCGGAATCGAGCCCACGGCCGGCAAGCTGGTCATCGCCAAGCTGCCTGAAAGCAACGAAGCCACGTTCAAAAAGCTGGTCGAAGACGCCGGGCGTTATTTTCTCAAACCGTTGAACCCGGCCTATCCAATCCTTCCGGTCACAGAAGAGTGCAAGCTTATTGGTGTCATCAGGCAGATGACCATGCGCCTCTGAAACCCGCATGATCCGCTCAAGCCCCGCTAGCCGGGGCTTTTTTGTACGCCTTGTTCGGCTTCGGCTGATGTCCACGTAGGAAACATTTGTAGCTTGCGTGGGATACACCCCTCAATTACTGTATGCACATACAGTAAAAAGGAGTCCACTCATGCTCGATCAGCCCCTCGACACCCCGCAACACGACGCTTACCTGGCCCTGGCACAGCGGATTCAGGACGCCATTGCCAGCGACAAGGCACAGATCGAGCATCAGGTCCTTTTGATCAGAGAACCTGGCGAATCAGTTGCGCATTGGGAGCGCCTCATTGACCAGATCAGCGAAGCCGAGGGAATTACTGTGACCCGCAACTCTGAAAACGGCACCGCCCATGTGTCCTGGTACATCGACTCCCTGTGAACGAAATGATACAGAATGTATTTAAAATACAAACTGTATTGTAAAAGATCGCTACATATCGTATTGTTTGCCTGTGCCCTTCTTGAGGGCTTCACATGCAAACCACAGGGAGTCATGGAATGAACGAAATACTGGATCAACTTCGCAAAGAATTCGCCACGCCGTGCCCTTCACTGAGTGCCGTCAGAGAGCGTTATTTTTCGCACCTGTCGAACGACAGAAACCTGCTGCGCAAGATCAACGCAGGGCGCATCGACTTGAAGGTCAGCCGTACAGGCGGCAGCCGCCAGGGCCACCCTTTCGTCTATCTGCACGATCTGGCCGATTACCTGAGTGCCATCGTGACCAACAGGGCTGCCTGAGGTCAAAAAAGCACCGCCGCCGATCGATTACGTTCATCAAACTTTGCAGTCATGAAAAATCTTGCTACGTTTCCGGTACAAAACAAAAACAATCAGGATCCTTTCATGACCAAGACATCGAGGCGCTGGCCGTTCGCGGCCTGCCTGTTATCGCTGGCCTGCGGCACCACTGCGGCTGCGCCCTATTCGACCATGGTGGTGTTCGGCGACAGTCTGGCCGATGCCGGACAGTTTCCGGACACTGCCGGGCCGAGGGGCTCTACGCTGCGGTTCACCAACCGTGTCGGGCCCACGTATCAGGACGGCAGCGGTGAAGTCTTCAATCTGAACTCGTCGACGCTGATCGGCAGAATGCTCAACGTCCCGGCAGGTGATCTGGCGGCGTCTACATCGCCGGTCAATGCAGCACTGGGCGCGCCGGATGGCAATAACTGGGCAGTCGGCGGTTATCGAACGGACCAGATTCTGAACTCGATCAACTCGCAATCCACTGTCGTCGACCCGAACACCGGCACGCTGTTACGCAGCCGGACCGGTTATCTGCCCGCCAACAGTTTTCGCGCTGACCCTAACGCTCTTTACTACCTGACCGGAGGCGGCAACGACTTTCTGCAAGGTCGTGTGTTGAGTGCCAGCAGCGCCGCGCAAGCCGCCAATCAGCTGGCTGACAGCGCGCAAGCCCTGCAACAGTCCGGTGCGCGCTACATCATGGTCTGGTTGCTGCCGGACATCGGTAAAACGCCAGCCTTGAGCGGTTCACCTTTGGCCTCGGCGAGCTCCGCACTCAGCGCGGGCTTCAATCAGCAACTGGTCAGCCGACTGGCGCAGATCAATGCCCAGATCATCCCGCTGAATGTTCCGTTGCTGATCAATGAAGTCCTCGCCGAACCGGCCCGCTTCGGTTTCGATCCCAACGAAAACCTGATCGGCACCTGCTTCAGTGGCGACAGCTGCACAGAAAGCGCAGCCAATGGCCGATCCAGTGCGACGCCGAACCCGAACCGGGTATTTTTCAATGACCGCGTCCACCCGACCGAAGCCGGGCAACGACTGCTGGCCGACTACGCCTATTCCTTGCTTTCGGCACCCTGGGAAATAACCCTGCTGCCAGAAATGGCCAATGGCACGCTGCGTATGCATCAGGACGAGATTCGTGCGCAATGGCTTAGCGACTGGGGCAACTGGCAAGGCATTGGCCAGTGGCAAAGCATCGTCGCCGCAGGCGGTCAGAAAATGGATTTCGACGCGCAGGACAGCTCGGCTGATGCGGACGGAAGAGGCTATAACCTGACCATCGGCGGCAGCTACCGGTTTGCCGAGAATTGGCGCACAGGGGTTGTCGCCGGGGCGTATCGTCAGAATCTCGAAGCCGGGCCAAGGGATTCGGACTACAAACTCAACAGCTACATCGCTACTGCTTTTCTGCAATATCAGGCCAATCATTGGTGGGGAGATCTTGCAGTATCCGGCGGCAAGCTTGATTACGAAAATGCCGAGCGCAAGTTCGCGCTGGGCGTCAGCGAGGGCCAGGAAAAAGGCGATACCGACGGTGAATTGTGGGCGGTCAGCGGGCGAGTCGGTTTCGACATAGCAGAAGCTGCCAGTCGCTGGCATCTGTCGCCCTTCGTCAGTGCCGACTACGCGCATATCGATGTCGATGGCTACTCGGAAAAAGGCGATCGTTCGACAGCGCTGACCTTCAGTGACCAGACCCGCAAGTCACGACGTGCAGGCGTCGGTGTACAGGGCAAATTCGAGGTGACCCCGAGCACGCAGGTCTGGGGCGAAGTGGCCCGCGAGCGCGAGTTCGAGACCGACCAGCAGAACGTGACCATGGCACTCAACAGCATACAGTCCGTCGACTTCACCCTGGAAGGCTACACCCCGCAACGCGACCTGAACCGGGCAACGCTGGGCGTCAGCCAGAAGCTCACTCAGGACCTGACACTGCGTGGCAACTACAACTGGCGCAAGAACGACGACGTGACCCAGCAAGGAGTGAATGTTGCGTTGAGCCTGAGCTTCTAGACAGGCCGCTGGACAGCCTCACTATCGTGCGATGCTCTGCGTCCACTTTGGAACGCAGAGCAGCAAGCCTGCTCAGTCCTCGGCAGTTTGCGAGGCCAATGCTACGGCGCGGAACATGGCGCGGCGTTTGTTGAGGGTTTCTTCCCATTCCAGTGCCGGCACCGAGTCGGCGACGATGCCGCCACCGGCCTGTACATGCAGCTCGCCGTTCTTGATCACCGCAGTACGAATCGCGATAGCAGTGTCCATGTTGCCATTCCAGGCCATATACCCCACGGCACCGCCATAGACGCCGCGCTTGACCGGTTCCAGCTCGTCGATGATTTCCATGGCGCGGATTTTCGGTGCGCCGGACAACGTGCCCGCCGGCAGAATCGCCCGGAGCGCATCCATTGCAGTCAGCCCGCTTTTCAGCTGGCCAGTGACATTGGACACAATGTGCATCACGTTGGAGTAACGCTCGATGACCATCTTTTCGGTCAGTTTGACCGTACCGACCTCGGACACCCGCCCGACGTCATTACGCCCCAGATCGATAAGCATCAGGTGCTCGGCAATTTCCTTGTGATCGGAAAGCAGGTCTTCCTCCAGCGCACGGTCAGCCTCTTCAGTGGCTCCGCGAGGACGGGTACCGGCAATTGGACGCACGGTGATCAGGTTGTCCTCGACCCGTACCAGCACTTCAGGCGAACTGCCGACGACATGGAAGTCGCCGAAGTTGAAGAAATACATGTAAGGCGTCGGATTGAAGCAGCGCAACGCCCGATACAGGTCGATGGGCGCGGCCTTGAAATCGATGGACATCCGTTGCGACGGCACAACCTGCATGACGTCGCCTGCGAGGATGTATTGCTTGATCGTATCGACCGCTGCCTCGTAATCGCCCTGGGTAAAGCTGGAACGAAACACCGGATCGGCCGCCGGTGGCCTGTCCAGGTCCAGACCACGACGCGGTGTGATCGGCTGACGCAGCTTGTGCATCAGCTCGTCGAGCTGGGCAACGCCACTTGCGTAGGCCTCCTGCTGCGCCGGATCGACCAGCACGATGGCGTGCATCTTGCCCGCCAGGTTGTCGAACACCACGACCGCATCAGACACCATCAACAGGATATCCGGCACGCCCAACGGGTCCGGGTTCGGGCAGTTGGCCAGACGCTTCTCGACATAACGCACGCAATCGTAGCCAAAGTAGCCCACCAGCCCGCCGTTGAAGCGCGGCAGCCCGGTGATGGTCGGTACGTTGTAGCGCGCTTTGAAGGTCTCGACGAAGTCCAGCGGGTCTTCAACATCCAGGCTTTCGATCTCGACGCCGTCATGGGTCACGCTGACGTGATGACCATGCACGCGCATCACGGTGCGGCATGGCAGGCCGATGATCGAATAACGCCCCCATTTCTCGCCACCCTGCACCGACTCCAGCAAGTAGGAGTTGGGCTGGTCGGCAAGCTTGAGGTAGATCGACAGCGGCGTATCGAAGTCGGCCAGGGTTTCGCGGGCAAGCGGAATGCGGTTATAGCCTTCAGCGGCCAAACGCAGGAATTCTTCACGGTTCATGAGCAACCTCGTGGTTTGAGGAAAAAACGGTCAGTCAGGCAAACGCGCCGGCAGGCCGGCCAGAATCAAGTCAGGCGCGCCAACGCCAGCGGGCCAGGGCCTTTATGACTTTCATCCAGAGTTTGCGAGTGACCACCACGACGGATTCTCTTGAGGAGGGGCGTTTGATGTCGGGCAACAGTATCTCAGCGTCCATGTCCAGGCAACCGGGAATCAGCCTGCGCAAATCATCGATCACCATTGCCGGGTTTTCTTCGGCAATCGGCCGCCCGTGGTTGTAGCCATAGCTCAGCGCGACGCAAGCCACACCGGCAGCCCTGGCGGCCTGCACATCACTGCGCGAGTCGCCGACAAACAGCGATTGCGAGGCCGGCACACCCGCCATTTTCATCACGAAAAACAGCGCAGCAGGATCAGGTTTTTTCTGCGGCATGGTGTCACCGCCGATGATCCAGCGAAAGAAACGCCCCAGTTTCATCTCATCAAGCAGCGGCGCGACAAAACGCTCCGGCTTATTGGTGATGAGGGCCATTTCGACGCCCATCTTCTGCAGCCATTTCAGGGTTTCACGCACGCCGGGGTATACCACGGTGAACGCGTGTTTTTGGGCATAAGCGCGCATGAAGATTTCCAGGCCCTGCTCGGCCAGTGCGTCATCGACACCACTGTGGTCGAGGTTATTGGCCAGCGCGCGGCGCACCAGTACCGGCGCACCGTTGCCTACCCAGGCCCGCACTGATTCCAGCCCGGCAATCGGGCGACCGAGTTCGCAGAGCATGGTATCCACCGCCACGGCCAGATCGGGAACCGAGTCCACCAGCGTCCCGTCCAGATCGAACATGATCAGCCTGGGCAACTTGCCTGCAAACAGCTGCTCGAAGCCGCTCATGCGCGGGATGACGCCAGTTCTGTACGCATTTTTTCGATCACTTCCCGGTAGTCCGGCGCGTTGAAAATGGCCGAACCGGCAACGAAGGTGTCGGCACCTGCCGCTGCAATTTCGCGAATATTGTTGACGTTCACGCCGCCGTCGATTTCCAGGCGGATGTCGCGTCCGGAGGCATCGATCAGCGCACGTGCCTCGCGCAGTTTGTTAAGTGTTCCGGGAATGAACTTCTGCCCGCCAAAACCCGGGTTGACGCTCATGAGCAGGATCATGTCGACCTTGTCCATGACGTACTCCAGCAGGTTCAACGGAGTGGCCGGATTGAATACCAGGCCCGCCTTGCAGCCGCCTTCACGGATCAGTTGCAATGAGCGATCAATGTGCTGGGTCGCTTCCGGGTGGAAGGTGATGTAGGTGGCACCGGCCTCGATGAAATCACCGATGATGCGATCCACCGGGCTGACCATCAGGTGCACGTCGATCGGTGCAGTCACGCCATATTTACGCAGGGCGCTGCAGACCATCGGACCAATGGTCAGGTTCGGGACGTAATGATTGTCCATGACATCGAAGTGGACGAAGTCAGCGCCGCAAGACAGCACATTGTCGACTTCCTCACCCAGACGGGCGAAGTCAGCGGAAAGAATCGATGGGGCAATAACGAAGGGCTGCATGACGCACCTGTTTGAGCAGAATCACGGTGCGCGGATTGTACGCCAAGCTTCGCCTGGAGCGTTAAGCTATGAGCGGCAAGCCAGAGCAAACCATAAGGCTTGCGGCTTGCCACTGCACGTCAGTGCCCCGTTCTCAGTTTTTCGCTACGCCCCCTCAGCCATTCGAGCACCAACAGCAGCAGCACCGAGAAGCCGATCAACAACGTCGCAGCGGCGGCGATGGTCGGGCTGAGGTTTTCGCGAATACCGCTGAACATCTGCCGTGGCAAGGTCGCCTGCTCCGGTCCGGCGAGGAACAGCGTGACCACCACTTCGTCGAACGAGGTTGCGAAGGCGAACAGTGCACCGGAAATAACACCCGGCGCAATCAATGGCAGGGTCACGCGCCGGAACGCAGTCAGTGGCGAAGCACCAAGGCTCGCAGCAGCGCGCACTAGATTGTGATTGAAACCCTGCAAAGTCGCCGACACGGTAATGATCACGAACGGCACACCCAGCACCGCATGGACCAGAATCAGCGAGGTGTAGCTATTGCCCAGGCCCAGTGGCGCGAAAAACAGGTAACTGGCAACACCGACAATGACCACCGGCACCACCATCGGCGAAATCACCAGCGCCATGACCAGCGCCTTGCCAGGGAAATCGCCACGGGTCAGACCAATTGCCGCCAGCGTGCCGAACCCCATCGCCAGAAGCGTCGCGGCGGGGGCGACGATCATGCTGTTCTTCAGAGCGCGCATCCACTCTGCGGAGTTGAAGAAGTCCTGATACCACTGCAAAGAGAAGCCTTGCAGCGGATAGACCAGAAAACTCCCGGAATTGAATGAAAGCGGCACGATGACCAGCACCGGCAGCACAAGAAAGAGCAGCACCAGCGCACAGATAATGCGCAAGGCGTAATACCAGATGCGTTCGATCGGCGACGTGTAGGGGTTCAACATGGTGACACTCCTCAGCTCAGGCGCAGGCGGCTGGCGCCGACCAGCCAGCTATAAATCAGGTACAGCACAATGGTCGCCAATAGCAGAAGCCCGCCGAGCGCTGTAGCCATGCCCCAGTTGATGCTGGTGTTGGTGTAGAAGGCGACGAAATAGCTGACCATCTGATCGTTCGGGCTGCCCAGCAAAGCCGGGGTAATGTAGTAGCCGATCGACAGAATGAACACCAGCAGACAGCCGGCGCCGATCCCGGCATAGGTCTGCGGGAAATACACGCGCCAGAAACTGGTAAACGGATGGCAGCCCAGCGAAATGGCGGCACGCATGTAAGTCGGGGAGATGTTCTTCATCACGCTGTAGATCGGCAGAATCATGAACGGCAGCATGATGTGCACCATCGAGATGTACACACCCACCCGGTTGAAGACCAGTTCCAGAGGCTTGTCGATGATGCCCATTGCCAGCAACGCGCTATTGATCAGGCCACTCGACTGCAACAACACGATCCAGGCGGCAACGCGCACCAGAATCGAGGTCCAGAACGGCAATAGCACCAGAATCATCAGCAGGTTGCTCTGCCGCGCAGGCAGGCTGGCCAGCAGATAAGCCAGCGGATAGGCCAGTACCAGGCAGATGGCGGTAATCACCAGGCCCATCCAGAAGGTACGGGCGAAGATATCGAGATAGATCGCCTGATCCGGGGTCGCCGGGGCAACTTCCCCCAGATCATCGATGCGGTGGTCCACCGCCGCCAGCAGGTAATAAGGCGTAATACTGCTGGTATTGCGGCGCACCGCCTGCCAATAGGCCGGGTCGCCCCAACGTTCGTCCAGTGCTTCGAGCGCTTCTTTATAAGAGGCCGGTTCAGTCTTGAACGGCAGCGCGCGCGCGGTCTTGCTCAACAGGCTGCGATAGCCGGCCAGTTCTATGTTCAGACGCTTGGACAAATCGCCCAGCGTGGAATTCTTGCGCGTTTCGGCCAGGTCCAGGCTCAACGCCTTGTAGACCGACTCGGGCGGCAGCCCTTTACCATCCCACTTTTGCACTTCGACCACAGTGCCGGGCAGCGCAGCCACCACTTCAGGGTTGTCGACACTTTTGTAGAGCAACGCAGCGATCGGCACCAGAAACACCAACAGCAGGAAAATCACCAGCGGA
This sequence comes from Pseudomonas caricapapayae, assembly GCF_001400735.1. Classification (GTDB taxonomy): domain Bacteria; phylum Pseudomonadota; class Gammaproteobacteria; order Pseudomonadales; family Pseudomonadaceae; genus Aquipseudomonas; species Aquipseudomonas caricapapayae. Next base: position 47,812 of record NZ_LJPW01000117.1, on the reverse strand, counting down.
GCGATCAATGCCTGAGCCTTCCAGCGATTGACCCGTTCGGCGCGAGCGAGACGTTGCTTCAAGTTAGGGCTGGCGCCTTCAGTCAAGGGCACGGCGATGGCCATAGCGAACTCCGGAATCTTTCAACGAGAGGGCGTTCCCTAGAACAGGGAACGCCCGGATCTGACGCGATGCAGCCTGATTACTTGGCAGCCCAGGCAGTGAAACGCTGCTCGAGGGATTCGCCGTTGTCGGCCCAGAACGCCACATTCATCTGTACCTGATCCTTGATGTTCTCAGGTGTGGTCGGCATGTTCTGCAGGGTCTCCTTGTCCAGCAGCTTGACCGCCTGAGTGTTGGCCGGGCCGTAGGCAATGTTCTGCGAGTAGATCTTCTGCTGCTCGGGTTCCAGCATATAGGCGATGAATTTCTTCGCCGCTTCTGCGTTTTTCGAACCCTTTGGAATGGCCCATGCGTCGAAGTCATACACGCCGCCGGTCCACACCACTTTGAGGTTGCTTTCTTTCTGCACGGCGGCGATCCGACCGTTATAGGCAGAGCTCATCACCACGTCGCCGGACGCGAGGTATTGCGGCGGCTGTGCGCCCGCTTCCCACCATTGAATGTTTGGCTTGAGCTCATCGAGCTTCTTGAACGCGCGGTCCTGGCCATCTTTGCTGGCCAGCACTGTGTAAACGTCCTTGGGCGCTACGCCGTCGGCCATCAGAGCGAATTCCAGAGTGTATTTGGCACCTTTGCGCAGGCCACGCTTGCCAGGGAATTTCTTGGTGTCCCAGAAATCCGCCCAGCCGTTCGGCGCGGTGGCGACCTTGTCGGCGTTATAGGCCAGCACCGTCGACCAGACAAAGAAGCCCGCGCCGCAATTGGTGATTGCACCAGGCACGAAGTCAGCGGCATTGCCCAGCGCCTTCGGGTCCAGTTCTTCAAACATGTCTTCGTCGCAGCCGCGGGCAAGCTCAGGCGACTCCACTTCTACCAGGTCCCAGGAAACGCTTTTGGTGTCGACCATGGTTTTGACCTTGGCCATCTCACCGTTGTACTCACCGGCGATGATCTTGCCTTTGCCGGCCTTTTCCCACGGCGCGTAGAAAGCTTTCTCCTGGGCGGCCTTGTTGGCACCGCCAAAGGAAATCACAGTCAGATCGGTCGCGGCCATGGCTTGCGCCGCGCACATCATGCCCAAAGTGATGGCGGTGAACTTCAAAGATTTCAACATATGTTCTTTTCTCCACGAGCAGTGTTGGTAAGCGATTGGGATGGGCGATCAGGTCGCCTCTGTTATTGCTTTTTTTGGTAGATCAATGCACTTGCTGCAAGGGGTCGAGCGCACGAACGTGCTCGACTTGCCAGCCGATGGGCACCACGTCGCCCACGCTCAGGCCAGGGTCCAGTTCGGCAATCGGCTGTTTGACGAAGAAGTCGTTTTTGCCTGCTACCTCCAGACGCACGCGAACGTGGTCGCCCAAGTAGATAAACTCGGCAACACGACCGGAAAAACGGTTTGCACAGCTCTCGCTGCGACCGTTGAGACTGATGCGCTCGGGGCGGATCGACAGGGTCACCGGACCGCCAGGCTGGCCGACGTTGATCGCCAGCGCATGTACTTTCTCGCCCCGTTCGAGTTCGACGACACAGCGGTCGCCGTCCTGACTGACCAGACGCCCGTTGAGACGGTTGTTTTCACCAATGAAATTGGCCACAAACGTGTTCTTCGGCTCCTCGTACAGGCTGCGTGGCGGCGCGATTTGCTGGATCTCGCCCTGATGGAAAACGGCTACCCGGTCGGACATGGTCAGGGCTTCGCCCTGATCGTGGGTCACGTAGACCACCGTTACACCCAGACGCTGGTGCAGGTGCTTGATCTCCATCTGCATGTGCTCGCGCAGTTGCTTGTCGAGCGCGCCGAGCGGCTCGTCCATCAGCACCAGTTGCGGTTCGAATACCAGCGCACGGGCCAGGGCAACACGTTGCTGCTGACCACCGGACAACTGCGCCGGGTAGCGATGCGCAAACGTGTCCAGCTGGACCATGCCGAGCGCCTTTTTCACTTTCTCGCCGACATCGGTCTTGCTCATGCCCCGCACTGACAGGGGGAATGCGAGGTTCTCGGCCACCGTCATGTGCGGAAACAATGCGTAGTTCTGGAACACCATGCCAATGTCACGCTTGTGCGGCGGCACATTGTTGATGGCGCGACCACCGAGCAGGATCTCGCCGGCAGTCGGGGTTTCGAAACCGGCCAGCATCATCAGACTGGTGGTCTTGCCGGAGCCCGAGGGTCCGAGCAAGGTCAGGAACTCACCTTTGCGAATATCCAGGTTGAGGTCTTTGACGATCAGTGCTTCGCCGTCGTAGCTCTTCTGCACACCACGAAAGCTGACCAGAACATCACTTGCTCCAGCGCTTGTATCGACGTCGCTCATTACCCACACCTTTGTTTTGTCTGCGTGGGCTCAAGCCTAGAGCAGCCCGTATGCCACGCAAATCGGGGGCCGGGAGAGAATCGCCTAGGCGAGGTGGAAGGCTGGGGGTAGGGATTGCCCTACAGAGATGGCGCGATTGAGCACGTCGGCGACGTCTGATCGTTCCAGCGCTCAGCGTGATACACAAGTCCTGACGAGCGCAAAAAAAGAGGTTTCGGGCTTCTGCCCGAAGGGCGTGGGAGCGGACCGGGCGACGCTTCGCTTGTCCGCGAAGACGGTATTTCAGACGATGCATTCCGGCGCTTACACCGGCCCATTCGCGAACAAGTTCGCTCCCACGGCCTCCGGCCAGAATCAAAGGCAGACTTGTGTACAACGATGAGCGTTCCAGCGCAGGGTGTGGGAGCGGACTTGTCCGCGAAAGGGCTGGTGCGTTCACCGAAAGAGCATCGTTTGAATACTGTCTTCGCGGACAAGCGGAGCGTTGCACGATAGTGATGAGCAGAGTGTCGTTTTCAGACTCAGAGCAGCTTGTGCTCCATCGCGTATTTGACGAGATCGGCCAGCGAGTTGAGCTTCATTTTCTGCATCAGCCGCGCCTTGTGGGTGCTGATGGTCTTGCTGCTCAAGGCCAGTTGCTGGGCGATGTCGTTGACGTTGGCACCCTGGGCCAGACGCTCGAATACCGAAAACTCGCGTTCCGACAATAAAGAATGCAAAGGCCGGCTATCAGTGAGGCCCACTTCAAAGACCATGCGGTCGGCCAGGTCCGGATCGATATAGCGCCCGCCCGCCGCCACCCGACGGATCGCCGTCAGCAGCAGCGCAGGATCACTGTCCTTGGTCGCGTAGCCCGCCGCGCCGACTTTCAGCGCACGTGCCGCCATTTGCGCTTCGTTGTGCATCGACAGCACCAGAATGGCCGGTGGATTGGCCAATGCGCGAATCCGCGGAATCGCCTCAAGACCATTGACGCCGGGCATCGAGATGTCCAGCAACACCACTTCGCAGGGCACGTGGCGCAAGGTTTCGAGTAACTGCTCGCCGTTGCTGGCCTCGCCCACCACCTGCAGATCCCTGGCCAGGGCGATCAGTTGTTTGATCCCTTCACGCACGATGGTGTGGTCTTCGGCTACCAAAACACGAATCACTGTCTTCGCTCCTGTGCGACGGGGTCCAACGGGATATAGGCGCGCAAGGTTGTGCCTTCACCCACCTCACTGTCCAGCTCAAGTCTGCCACCGAGCATCAGCACCCGCTCACGCATCCCTACCAGACCGAATGAAACCGCCCTGCCCGACTCGATGGAAAACCCCTGCCCGTCATCGGCGATACTCATGCACATCACGCCATCCTGCAACGTCAGGCTGATCTCTACGGTATGCGCTTGTGCGTGGCGCATCACGTTGGTCAACGCCTCCTGAAGAATCCGGAACATGCCAGTGGCCCTGGCGTCACTGAGTGCCGGGAGATTATCCGGCACCTGCACCAGACAAGGGATCTGCGTGCGCGCCTCGAAACGGCGCGCCTGCCACTCGATGGCCGACGCGATGCCCGCGTCGAGAATCGGCGGCCGCAATGCAGTGGCCACATCACGCACCAGTTGAAACAACTGCGCGATGAGGCGCTTCATACTGTCCAGCCGCTCACTCAGGCCGGGGTCCAGGTCGGCATAGGCCAGTTCGCACATCGAGGTTTCCAGCTTGAGTACGGTCAGCATCTGCCCCAGTTCGTCATGAACCTCACGGGCAATACGCGCCTTCTCTTCCTCACGCACGCTTTCCAGGTGCGCGGACAGTTCACGTAACTGATCATGTGCGCGGCGGCGCTCGCTGGCATCACTGAGAAACACCACCAGGTATTCCGCCTCTCGGAAGCGCAGGAAGCTCAACGAGACATCGGCAGGCAGCAGGCTGCCATCGGCGCGCAGGCAATGGGTCTCGAACACTTGCGGGCTGTCTTCGCGAGTACGCGCGTTCTTCCACAGGTTGAGCCAGCGATCCATGTGCAGACCGGGCTCGAAATCGATCAGCGGCCGCTCTACCACGTGCCCCGGCGCATAGCCCAGCATGAATTCCGCTGCGCGGTTGGCATAGCGCACCCGGCTGTCCCAATTGACCCAGAGGATGCCCACGGTGCTCTGGTCGATGGAAAATTGCGCCAGGCGCAGCGCTTCCTCGCCTTCGACACGAAGGGCGAGTGCTTCACGCGCAGAGAGCAGCTCTCGCTCCAGCGCCTGCTGCTGACGACGCTGCCAGACCACGATGGCAAAACAGGCCAGCAGCATCACCAGCAGCAGAATGCACAGGTTTTTCCAGAGCTTGGTCGACTCGATGAAATGCGAAGGGGTCAACGGCATCCAGCGTGCGTGCAGTTGTTCCAGTTCCTTGGCCGGAATCACCCGCAACGCTTCGCTGATGATGTCGGCCAGCTCGGGCATGTCGCGGCGTGAAGCCACCCGTAACAATTGTGGCAGCCCGATATCCCCTACTACCGCCAACCCGGCAAACTCCGGCTCGCGGAGCAGACGGCTGAGCTGCGCCTCATCGACCACGGCATAACGTGCCTGCTGACTGAGCAACAATTGCAGCGCCTGACGCTCCAGCGGCACCCCTTGAAGGTTCAGGTGCGGAAAATTGCTGCGCAGGTAATCGGCGGCAGAGCCTGGCATACGCACTGCAATGCGGGAAAGGCTGTCGAGCTTCTCCAGGTCCACGGTGGTGCCGCCGTCACGCTCGCCGATCAACAGTTGCGAAACACGCAGATACGGATCGGAAAACAGCCACAAGCGCAGCCCCGCAGGGGTCTGCATCAGGCCTGGGGCGACATCGATCTCACCATTGGCCAAAGCTTTCTCAAGCGCGGCCTGGTCGGGAAAGTTTCGCCACAACAATTCGACCGGCAGCGCCGCCGCCAGCGCATTCATCAGGTCGACATTGGCACCCGACAGCTGCTGCAAGCGTTGATCGAACTGGGCGTAAGGCGCACGCAATACCAGACCAACCCGCAGCGGACCGTGCTGGCCGAGCCAGCTACGCTGTGCTGAACTCAACGGTGCCGTTGCAGACGTTTCCGGCACGTCAGCCTGCACGTTCGCCATCTGAACCATCAAGAGCAACGCCAGGCAGCCGATAAACCCGCTGCGCAGAAGACCAATCATCAATGTGTCGCTCTCGTGTGTTCGTATGACGGCCATGAGCCGCGCAGGCTCAGGCCTGACAAAAGCCGATCAACCCATTAGGCTGCCGGGATAGTTTCTGGCTTGGAATATCCGATGTCCTACACCTTTCGCGCAACGTTTCCTGCATTGTTTCTGTCATTGATGCTGCCTTGCACGCTGCCTGCTCTGGCAGCCGACCCGGTCCCGGCCAAGGACGCCGCTGCCGAAACACCGGTCGAGCGCGCACCATTGCTCAGCCGCTCGCAGGAAGACGCCATAGCGCTCGAGCGCCAATTGCCTCGTGAGGATCAGCAGCAACTTCAGGCCGGCGACGAAAATTTCCTTGCGCTCTGGAAGCCGGCGAACAGTGACACGCCTCAGGGCGCAGTCATCATCGTGCCCGGTGACGCCGAGTCGCCGGACTGGCCGGACGCCGTTGGCCCGCTGCGCCGCAAGTTTCCTGATGTCGGCTGGTCTAGCCTGAGCATCACCATGCCGGATCCGGTCGACAGTACGCTGGTGGCACGCGAGCCGGACGCCGCTCCAGCCGATGCAAATGCCACCAAACCCAACGAGGCCACCAAGGACACCACCGCGAAAGCCCAGGACCCGGCAGCTGAAGCCGAGGCCCAGGCCGCTGCCGCCACCGCAAAGGCAGCCGCCGACGAGGAACTCGACAAGGCTCAGGCCGAGCGCATCTTCGCCCGGATCGAAAGTGCCGTCAGCTTTGCGCAGCAAAACAAGGCCCGCAGCATTGTGTTGATCGGCCATAGCAGCGGCGCGTACTGGGCAGCCAGATTCCTCAATGAGCGCACATCGCCTGCTGTGCAGAAGCTGGTAATGCTTGCTGCGCGCGAGCCTGTCAATGCTGCGCCCTCGCTGCTGGACATGGTGCCCAGGCTGAAAATCAAGACAGCCGACTTCATCTACAAGAACTCGCCGGACCAGGCGGCCAAGGCACGCTTGCAGGCCAGCAAACGCACCAAGGGGCCAGGTTTCATGCAGATTGCGCTGATCAACATTGTTGGCAACGAAGAGACCGAACAGGAGCAGCTATTTCGCCGGGTTCGCGGCTGGGTAGACGCCAAAGAGGAAAAATAAGCGTGACGCGCAGGCTCAGTTGAACCCGCGTCGGGCTTTGACCACACGATAGGCATTATGCAGCTCGCTGGTCTTCTCGGTCGCCACACGCACTTGCTGGGGGTTGGCACCCGAGCCGGCAATCTTGTCGGGATGATGGCGACTGAGCAGCCTTCGGTACGCACGTTTGATGTTCAGCGGATCGGTGTCGGGCTTTATCCCCAAAAGCGTCATTGCACTTCTGTAGTCATCACTGCTGCTGACCGGCGAACGCTTCATCGGGTCGTGATCGGCAGCCAGCGCCTCGACTTGTGGCCCGGTCCAGCCAAGCCACATGCCCCACACCCCGATCAACTCACGCTCGACCCGCGAAGCCTTGCCGTCCGCCCAGGCCATACGCCAGCAGGCACGTAGCAAATCCTCGGCGATGTCCGGCTGCCCCTGCAGCCCACGCAGATAACTGCGCAGGCCATCGGCTCCATCGCGGCCGCGCTTGAAAGCAGTGATGGCGCGCAACTGGTCTGTATCGTTCAGATTCAAACGACGCATCTCGGTGCGGGCCTGATGGATATGGCTGGCTAACACCCGTCCGTCACTCTTGGCCAGGCGGCCCAGCAACACAAACAGCAGCCCGTCCTCGGGGATCGTCGCCCGGCCGCCGAGACGCTCACGCAGGTGCGCCCAGCTCTGCAACTTCAATCGCCGATCCAGCGCCTGGCCTAACAGCGCCCCTAACATGGCACCCGGAATGCTGGCAATTGCATAGCCGACGCCAGCGCCGATCAGTGTGCCAGGCCAGAGCATTCAGCGGCTCTCCGCAAGCAACTGCTCGACTTCTGCCAGACGCTCGTGAGTCCCGACATCGACCCAGCGCCCCCTGTAATGCTCACCTGTTACCAACCCTTGGTGCATGGCCTCCCGCAACAGTGGCGCGAGCTTGAACTCACCGGGTTCACAGTTGGCAAACAGCTGGGGGTGCAGGATGGCGATGCCACTGTATGTCAGTCGCTGACCCGCCGAATCGTCATCGCGCACCTGACCGTCGACCAGCGAGAAATCGCCAGTCGGGTGGTGTGCCGGGTTATCGATCAGCACCAGGTGCGCCAAACCGGCAAGCGGCATGCGCAATGCACTGAAATCGTAATCGGTCCAGATATCGCCATTGATCACCACAAAGGGCTCGAAACCCAGCAACGGCAATGCCCGATGAATACCGCCGCCTGTTTCCAGCGGCTGGCCTTCCGGGGAATACCGGATGCTCAGGTCGAAACGCTGACCGTCACCCAGATAATCCTCGATCTGCTGTCCCAGCCACGCATGGTTGATGACCAGCTGGTGAAACCCGGCTGCGCGCAAGGCGTTCAGGTGGTACTCGATCAACGGGATCCCCCCGGCACGCACCAGTGGTTTGGGCGTGTGCAGGGTCAACGGGCGCATTCGCTCACCTTTACCGGCGGCGAGAATCATCGCTTTCATGCAGTCCTCTTCAACACAATCAAGGTTTCTTTCAAAATGGCCGTCTCAGCCGTATCAGACAGCGGTCTCTACCGGCTGCTGCAGGCTGGTGAGCAACTGACCGAGTTGAGCCAGCTCGGGGCGACGCGACAAAACCGCCTCTATATAAGCGAAAAAGCGCGGGACGTCTTCCAGATAGCGCGGTTTTCCATCGCGGTGGCAGATACGGGCAAAAATACCGATCACCTTCAAATGGCGCTGTACCCCCATCAAATCACTGGCACGCTCGAATGCTGCAAAATCTTCCTGCACCGGTATGCCAATGGCCCGCGCCTGATCCCAGTAGGTTTTGAGCCACTCGCTGAAGCGCTCTTGCGGCCAGCTCAGGAAGGCGTCCTTGAACAGACAGGTCACGTCGTAGGTGACCGGACCGTAGACGGCGTCCTGAAAGTCCAGCACGCCAGGATTGGGCTCGCTGATCATCAGGTTTCGGGGCATGTAGTCGCGATGCACCAATACCTTGGGCTGTGCCAGAGCACTGTTGATCAGCAACTCGCTGACCTGCTGCCAGTCAGCCAGCTGGGCCTCGTCCATCTCGATCCCCAGGTGACGCTTCACGTACCACTCGGGGAACAGCTCCAGTTCACGGCGCAGCAATGCGACGTCATACACCGGTAATGGCGCGTCCATCGGCAATTGCTGATAAGCCAGCAGTGCCTGGATTGCATCGGCGAACAATGCATCGGCGTTGTCGGTGTCGATGACATCCAGATAGGTCTGACGGCCCAGGTCATTGAGCAGCAAAAAGCCTTGTGTCAGGTCTTCGGCATAAATTTTTGGAACATTAATGCCCGACTTTTCCAGTAAATGAGCGATATCTACAAACGGTTTGCAGTTTTCCTGTGGTGGAGGGGCGTCCATGACAATAAAAGTTCGGCCTGCCCCCTCCCAGCGAAAATAACGACGAAAACTTGCATCGCTGCTGGCCGCAGTCAATGTAGCCGGGGGTACAGCGCCCCAATTCTGCGCGGCAAACAGTGCTGGCAACTGCTCATCGAGCCAAACTTTCAGGGATTGCAGGCGTATATCTTGATCTGACATTACAAGGGTCTCCGACGGCGCTAGCCGTCAAGCGGGTCATGCTTTATTATCCGGAATCTTTTTCAGCCCATCGAGAGGCGTGCGGCCCCCCCGCGGGCAGATGGCGCGCAGGAAGCCCGGACTAATAAGATGGCATTGAAATCCCCCGCGTTTCGTAAAAAATTTCCGTTGCTCGTAACCGGCAGTCTGCTGGCGATGCAACCTCTGGCCACTCAGTTCGTGGTCGCCGCGGAACAGTATGACTGCTCAGTCTCTGCTTCGGGTGCCTGGAACTGTGCGCCGAAACCCAATGCTGCTGCAGTGGATCTGCCTCCGCGCCCCGTGCATGACACGACGTCGGTCAGTTCCAACGGCACAGTGACCTCGCAAAGTACGTCTTCGGGTGAGCAGGTTGCGGGTACGCAACTGGTTACCGAGGCCAAGGGCAAAGGTCTGAGGTCGCGTAGTGCTGACTACAGCCACCTCGATTGGGTTCCTCGCGAAAAGCTTACCGCAGCGCAACTGGCCGAAACCGGCCCGTATTGCTCGGGTGCCTACGTCGAGCCGATCCGTCCTGGCATGGACGACAAGACGCCGATGAAAGACGCGCCGATGTTCGTGGGAGCCAAGGCTTCGCGTTACGAACAAGAGGCACAGGTCGCGACGCTGGCTGGCGATGTCGTGATGCGTCAGGGCAGCATGCAGGTACAGGCCCAGGAGGCCGCCCTGCATCAGGCCGAAAACCGTGGCGAGCTGAACGGCGATGTCCGTCTGCGCGACAACGGTGCGCTGATCGTGGGTGACAAGGCCGAACTGCAACTCGACACCGGCGAAGCCCGGGTCGACAACGCCGAATACGTCCTGCACAAGTCGAACATTCGCGGTAATGCCCTGTACGCCAAGCGTGCAGAGAACGCGATCATCCGGCTCAAGGACGGTACGTACACCACGTGCGAACCGAACAGCAACGCTTGGACGCTCAAGGGCAACAACATCACGCTGAACCCGGCCACCGGCTTCGGTACGGCGACCAACGTTACCCTGCGGGTCAAGGACATACCGGTTCTGTACACGCCGTATATCTACTTCCCGATCGACGACCGTCGACAGTCCGGCTTCCTGCCACCGACCATTGCGGCCGGCGGCGACAACGGCTTTACGCTGGTTACCCCGTACTATTTCAACCTCGCGCCGAACTATGACGCCACGTTGTACCCGCGCTACATGGCCGATCGTGGCTTGCTGATGGAAGGCGAGTTCCGCTACCTGACCAGAGGCAGTGAAGGCCAGTTTGGCGGCGCGTACCTGAACGACGAAAACGACGACCGCAAACAGCAGTCCGATTACGACAAGACCCGCTGGATGATCAACTGGCAGCACAAGGGTGGCCTTGATACACGCTGGCTGACCCAGGTCGATTACACCGACATCAGCGACCCGTACTACTTCCAGGATCTGGAAACCGATCAGATCGGCGTCAAACGGACTGACTTCCTCAACCAGCAGGGCTCCTTGACCTACCGTGGCGACAGCTTCTCGGCAATGCTCAACGCTCAGGCTTACAAGCTGGCGACGGTTGCCAACGTCACGCCTTACAACCGTCTGCCTCAACTGACACTCAATGGTACGTTGCCTTACAACCCCGGCGGGCTGAAGTTCGATTATCAGACTGAAGCCGTCCGCTTCGAACGCGACCTGCGCAGCGGCGCGTTCATTGATGAAGACGGCAACTCCGAGACACGCCTGGACAACAATATTACTGGTCTGGCTCGCGCCAACGGTGATCGTCTGAACCTGGCTCCGTCCGTCAGCCTGCCGATGAACTGGACCTATGGCTTCCTGACGCCGAAACTGAAGTATGTCTACACGCAATACGATCTGGATCTGGACAGTCAGGGCAAAAACTCGCTGCTGGCCGGCGAGGAGTACAGCAGCAGTCAGAGCCGCAGCGTGCCGATCTTCAGCGTCGACAGCGGCCTGTACTTCGATCGCAATACCAACTGGTTCGGCAAGGATTACCGCCAGACCCTGGAGCCGCGCCTGTTCTATCTCTATGTTCCCGAGAAAGACCAGACCGACATTCCGGTATTCGATACCAGCGAAAGCACGTTCAACTTCGCCTCGCTGTTCCGTGACAACCGCTTCACCGGTTCCGACCGCATAGGCGACGAGAACAAACTGTCGCTGGGCGTCACTAACCGCTGGATCGAGAACAACGGCTTCGAACGTCAAACCTTCAGCATCGGTCAGGCGCTGTATTTCGAAGACCGTAAAGTGCAGCTTCCTGGTGTCGCATTCGCAGACCGTGATGATGCGCGCTCCAGGGTCTCGCCGTATGCTCTAGAATACGTATACCGCTTCAACCGCGACTGGCGCTTCAACTCCGATTTCAACTGGGATCCGGACAGCCGAAGCACCCGTTCGGGCAGCGCGATGTTCCACTACCAGCCTGAAGACAACCCGAACAAGGTCGTCAACGTCGGCTACCGCTATCGCAACGACCAGATTCGTTACGACGAAAGCACCGGTCGCTGGGTTGTGGGTGGTGGCGACTACGGCACACCGGGCTCGCCTAATTATGTGAAGGACTACTACAAGATTCAGCAGCACGATTTCTCGGTCATCTGGCCAATCGTGCCGCAGTGGAGCCTGATCAGCCGCTGGCAGTATGACTACAACCGCGAACGCACCATCGAAGCGTTCGGCGGGTTCGAGTACGACAACTGCTGCTGGAAAATGCGTCTGGTCAACCGCTACTGGATCGACTACGACGAATTCAGCCAGGCAGCGCCTCAGAACGAGAAAGGCGACCGCGGCATATTCCTACAAATCGTGTTGAAGGGGCTCGGCGGTGTAACTGGCGCCAAGGTAGACAGCTTCCTCGACAAAGGCATCCAAGGTTATCGTGAACGTGAAGACCAAGCTTTCTGATTGTCTGCGCCCGCTGATGCTGGGCGCGTTACTCCTGAGCGGTGCCGTGCATGCGGCGGTTCAACCTCTGGACAGTGTTGTGGCCATCGTCGACAACGACGTGATCATGAAAAGCCAGATGGACCAGCGTGTACGTGAAGTTCAGCAAACCATCGCCAAGCGTGGCTCTGGCGTACCGCCTGCCGAGGCGCTGCAACCGCAGGTTCTGGATCGTCTGATTCTGGAAAATCTGCAATTGCAGATGGGCGAACGGTCCGGCATTCGTGTCTCCGACGACGAGCTGAATCAGGCAATCGGTACCATCGCCCAGCGCAACAACATGAGCGTAGAGCAGTTCCGCGCCGCGCTGGCGCATGATGGCTTGTCCTATAACGATGCTCGCGAGCAGGTGCGCCGGGAAATGATCATCAGCCGTGTGCGTCAGCGCCGGGTGGCTGAACGCATCCAGGTCTCCCAGCAGGAAGTGAAAAACTTCCTTGCATCCGATCAGGGCAAGGCTCAGCTGTCCGAAGAGTTTCACCTGGCCAACATTCTGATCGCCACACCTGACAGCGCCTCCTCGGAGACCATCCAGGCTGCAGCCGTCAAGGCCAAGGGCATTTACGATCAGTTGAAAAAAGGTGGTGACTTCACCCGCCTCGCGGCGACTACCTCCTCCAGCGAAAACGCACTGGAAGGCGGCGATATGGGCTGGCGCAAGGCTGCGCAACTGCCACCGCCATTCGGTGACATGCTCAGCGCCATGCCTGTGGGTGACGTGACGCCTCCGGCGCGCACGCCGGGCGGTTTCATCATTCTCAAGTTGCTGGAAAAGCGCGGTGGTCAGGGTCAGGCGCAAATGCGTGACGAAGTGCATGTGCGTCATATCCTGATCAAGCCAAGCGAAATCCGTAATGAGGAAGAGACCAAGCGTCTTGCCCAGAAGATCTACGACCGCATCGAGAATGGTGAAGATTTCGCCGAACTGGCGAAAAGCTTTTCGGAAGATCCAGGTTCTGCACTCAATGGTGGCGATCTGAACTGGGTTGATCCGAACTCCCTGGTTCCCGAATTCCGCCAGGTCATGAGCGAAACACCGCAGGGCGTATTGTCCAAACCGTTCCAGACCCAGTATGGCTGGCATGTTCTGGAAGTGCTCGGCCGTCGCTCCACGGATGCCACCGATCAGGCTCGCGAGCAACAAGCGCTGAACGTATTGCGTAACCGCAAGTACGACGAAGAGCTGCAAACCTGGCTGCGTCAGATCCGTGACGAAGCCTACGTTGAAATCAAACTTCCTGGCGCGACACAGGCTGCACAGTGAAACCCAAGCGTTTCGCCCTGACACCCGGCGAGCCGGCCGGCATAGGTCCCGACCTCTGCCTGCTGCTCGCCACGCAGCCTCAGCCACACCCCCTGATCGCCATCACCAGTCGCGACCTGCTCCTTGAGCGGGCCGCGCAACTGGGCATGAAGGTCCGTCTGCTCGACGTCACGCCCGATACGCTTCCCGACCTGCCTGCACCTGCCGGCAGTCTGTACGTCTGGGATACGCCCCTGGCAGCTCGGGTGGAAACCGGCGTACTGAACAAGGCCAACGCCGCGTTCGTCCTGGAAACCCTGACTCGCGCAGGCCAGGGCTGCCTCGACGGGCTGTTCAGCGGCATGATCACTGCCCCGGTGCACAAGGGTGTGATCAACGACGGTGGCATCGCCTTTTCCGGACACACCGAATTCCTCGCCGAGCTGACCCACACCGATCAGGTGGTGATGATGCTGGCAACCGGCGACCTGCGCGTTGCTCTGGTGACCACTCACCTGCCGCTGCGCGAGGTGGCCGACGCCATCACACAGGACCGGCTGGAGCGTGTGACACGCATTCTGCATGCCGATCTGGTCAACAAGTTCGGCATTGCCCACCCGCGCATTCTGGTCTGCGGCCTCAACCCTCATGCTGGCGAAAGCGGGCATCTGGGCCGCGAGGAAATCGACATCATCGAACCGACTCTGGAGCGCCTGCGCAACGAAGGCCTGGATTTACGCGGCCCGTTGCCTGCCGACACTCTGTTTACCCCCAAATATCTGGAGCACTGCGACGCAGTGCTGGCGATGTATCACGATCAGGGCTTGCCCGTGCTGAAATACAAAGGTTTCGGCGCAGCGGTCAATGTGACGCTTGGCCTGCCAATCATCCGCACCTCTGTCGATCACGGCACGGCGCTGGATCTGGCCGGCAGCGCGAACATTGACACCGGCAGCCTGCACGTTGCACTGCAAACCGCCTACCAGATGGCCGAGACCCATTCATGACCGAGCAATACCAACACCGGGCGCGCAAGCGTTTCGGGCAGAACTTCCTGCATGATGCAGGCGTTATCGACAAGATCCTTCGCGCCATTCGTGCCAGGCCTGAAGACCGACTGCTGGAAATCGGGCCGGGCCAGGGCGCGCTGACCGAGGGGTTGCTCAACAGCGACGCACAACTGGACGTGGTCGAGCTGGACAAGGACCTGATCCCGATCCTCACCGGCCAGTTTGGCAACAAGCCGAATTTCAACCTGCATCAGGGCGATGCACTGAAGTTCGACTTCAACAGCCTGGGTGCAGAACCACGCAGCCTGCGTGTCGTCGGCAACCTGCCCTACAACATCTCGACGCCGTTGATTTTTCATCTGCTGCAGAACGCCAGCCTGATCCGCGACATGCACTTCATGCTGCAGAAGGAAGTGGTCGAGCGCATGGCGGCCGGCCCCGGCGGCGGTGACTGGGGTCGCTTGTCGATCATGGTTCAGTACCATTGCCGCGTGGAACATCTGTTCAACGTCGGACCGGGGGCGTTCAACCCGCCACCCAAGGTGGACTCGGCCATTGTTCGCCTCGTCCCTTACGAAACGCTGCCCCACCCCGCCAAGGATCATCGCGTGCTGGAGCGGGTCGTACGCGAAGCATTCAATCAGCGTCGCAAAACCCTGCGCAACACACTCAAACTGTTATTGAGCAGCGACGAGATCACCGCTTCCGGAGTAGACGGCAGTCTGCGTCCCGAGCAACTCGATCTGGCCGCATTCGTCCGTCTGGCAGACACTCTGAGCGAAAAAGTTGTGACAGAGTGAACCCTCGGGGCAGGCGAACGGCACTGGCGTTCGTCATTTCCCGCCTACTTGTCCTAGACTGATCTACCTGCCGCACACGCCCTTTTTTCGTTATGGATTTCAAGGCCTACTGCATGCCCGATTCTCGTTACAAGGTCGACGTCAGCGTCGTCACACGTTTTCTCTCGGAACAGTCGCAACCCGAGCAGAACCGCTTCGCGTTCGCCTACACCATCACTGTGCACAACAACGGTGAACTGCCTGCCAGGCTGCTGTCGCGGCACTGGGTCATTACCGACGGTGACGGCCAGGTCGAAGAAGTGCGCGGCGAAGGCGTGGTTGGTCAGCAGCCGCTGATCAAGGTCGGCCAGAGCCATACCTACAGCAGCGGTACGGTCATGACCACCAAAGTCGGCACGATGCAGGGCACTTATCAGATGCTGGCGGAAGACGGCAAACGCTTCGATGCGGTCATCGAGCCCTTCCGCCTGGCCGTTCCGGGTTCACTGCACTGATGG
The DNA here is from genome assembly GCF_001400735.1 of Pseudomonas caricapapayae. Classification (GTDB taxonomy): domain Bacteria; phylum Pseudomonadota; class Gammaproteobacteria; order Pseudomonadales; family Pseudomonadaceae; genus Aquipseudomonas; species Aquipseudomonas caricapapayae. Next base: position 32,094 of record NZ_LJPW01000117.1, on the reverse strand, counting down.
CGGTGTACGCCGTCGGTGACCTGCAAGGCTGCCTTGAACCTCTGCAATGCCTGCTTGAGCACGTCCACTTCAACCCGGAGCATGATCGGCTCTGGCTGGTGGGCGATCTGGTCAACCGTGGTCCGCAATCGCTGGAAACACTTCGCTACCTGTACTCAATCCGTGAATCGCTGGTCTGCGTGCTCGGCAACCATGACCTGCACCTGCTTGCCGTCGCCCGCAAAAACGAACTGCTCAAAAAAGGCGACACCCTGCGCGAAATTCTCGACGCGCCTGACCGTGACGACCTGCTCGACTGGGTGCGTCGGCAAAAGCTCATGCACTACGATGCCGAGCGCAACGTCGCTATGGTGCATGCCGGTATAGCGCCGCAGTGGTCGCTGAAAAAGGTCCTGAAGCACGCCGCTGAAGTCGAGCACGCACTGCACGACGACCAGCTGTATGGTGACTTTCTCGACGGCATGTACGGCAATGAACCTGCCAAGTGGGACAATGACCTGCAAGGCGTGCCACGCTTGCGGGTCATTACCAACTACTTCACCCGGATGCGCTTCTGCACCAGCGACGGCAAACTCGACCTCAAGAGCAAGGAAGGCGTAGAAACCGCGATACCGGGCTATGCACCCTGGTTCAGCCATCCCAAACGCAAGACCCGTGCGCTGAAAATCATTTTCGGCCACTGGGCGGCGCTGGAAGGCCGCTGCAACGAGCCAGGCGTCTTTGCGCTGGACAGCGGCTGTGTCTGGGGTGGCTCGATGACCCTGCTGAATGTCGATACCCTTGAACGTCATCAGTGCAATTGCAATGCTGTCGGCCATGCCGCCAACGGGCTTGTCACACGCATCCAGCCCGGCACTGCCACCACCCCCTAATCTCAGGCTCAGGAGCCCAGGCAATGACTGAATTCAAACGTATTCCACCTGAACAGGCTCATGCACTGCGCGAACAGGGCGCAGTGCTGGTCGATGTGCGCGATCCGCAGGCTTTCCAAAGCAATCATATTCCTGACTCGGTACATCTGGATAATCACTCGATTGCCGACTTCATCGCCAATGCCGATCTGGATAAACCGCTGGTTGTCGTCTGCTACCACGGCAATTCCAGCCAGAGCGCCGCCGCCTATCTGGTCGGCCAGGGTTTCTCCGATGTATACAGCGTGGACGGCGGTTTCGAGCTGTGGCGCAACACCTATCCTGAAGAAACCGCGCAAGGCTGATACAAAATATTTTTATGACAGCTGATCCCGCGTTCTACGCGGGCTCGCGAGTCATCTGACGAACGGTCAGCCCGTCTTCTCGCGCATCCCTTCTTTATCTTTCCGAATCCGAACTATCCTTAGCCTCAGGCCATCCGTATTCAGGGGAGAGCCGGTACACCGGCGCGTGGGTCATCGGTAGTTACTTTTAGGGTGTTCTGGGGGGAAACAGCAGCCATAAACCGGTCGCTGCCAGCATCGACTGACGATCCGCCGCCGGCTCCACGTATCGAGCGAGGTGACGTCATGAGTATATTCAGCCACTTCCAACAACGCTTCGAAAGCACACGACAAGAAGAGCTCTCGCTACAGGAGTATCTGGAGCTCTGCAAACAGGATCGCAGCGCCTACGCCTCTGCGGCAGAACGTCTTCTGCTGGCCATTGGCGAGCCCGAACTGGTGGATACCTCCACCAACTCCAGGCTGTCGCGAATATTCTCCAACAAGGTGATACGGCGCTATCCAGCCTTTGCCGACTTCCACGGTATGGAAGAATGCATCGACCAGATCGTTTCGTATTTCCGCCATGCCGCCCAAGGTCTGGAGGAGAAAAAGCAAATTCTTTACCTGCTCGGCCCGGTAGGCGGCGGTAAGTCGTCCCTGGCCGAAAAGCTCAAGCAACTGATCGAAAGAGTCCCGTTCTACGCCATCAAGGGCTCGCCAGTCTTCGAATCGCCTCTGGGCCTGTTCAATGCCACCGAGGACTGCGCGATTCTCGAAGAAGACTTCGGGATTCCGAGACGCTACCTGAGCACCATCATGTCGCCCTGGGCGACCAAACGCCTGGCCGAGTTTGGCGGCGACATCAGCCAATTCAAGGTTGTGAAGCTCTACCCATCGATTCTCAACCAGATCGCGGTAGCGAAAACCGAGCCCGGTGACGAAAACAACCAGGATATTTCCGCGCTGGTCGGCAAGGTCGATATCCGCAAACTTGAAGAATTCCCACAGAACGACGCAGACGCCTACAGCTACTCGGGCGCACTGTGCCGGGCCAACCAGGGCCTGATGGAATTCGTCGAGATGTTCAAGGCACCGATCAAGGTCCTCCACCCGTTACTGACCGCCACGCAGGAAGGCAACTACAACAGCACCGAGGGACTGGGAGCGATCCCGTTCACCGGCATCCTGCTGGCACACTCCAACGAATCGGAATGGCACAGCTTCCGCAACAACAAGAACAACGAAGCCTTCATCGACCGTATCTACATCGTGAAAGTGCCGTACTGCCTGCGTATCAGCGACGAGATCAAGATCTACGACAAGCTGCTGTTCAACAGCTCCCTGTCGAAAGCGCACTGCGCGCCCGACACGCTGAAAATGCTCGCGCAGTTCACCACGCTGTCACGCCTCAAAGAGCCGGACAACTCCAACATCTACTCCAAGATGCGCGTGTACGACGGCGAGAACCTGAAAGACACCGACCCAAAGGCCAAGTCGATTCAGGAATACCGCGACAGCGCGGGCGTCGACGAAGGCATGAACGGTCTCTCCACCCGTTTCGCGTTCAAGATTCTGTCCAAGGTCTTCAACTTCGATCCGCACGAGATTGCTGCCAATCCGGTGCATCTGCTGTACGTGCTGGAACAGCAGATCGAACAGGAGCAATTCCCGGCTGAAACGCGCGAACGTTATCTGCGTTTCATCAAGGAATACCTGGCCCCCCGCTACATCGAGTTCATCGGCAAGGAAATCCAGACGGCGTACCTGGAATCCTACAGCGAGTACGGTCAGAACATCTTCGACCGCTATGTGCTGTATGCGGACTTCTGGATTCAGGACCAGGAATATCGCGATCCGGAAACCGGCGAGATTCTCAACCGGGTGGCCTTGAACGAGGAACTGGAGAAGATCGAGAAACCGGCCGGCATCAGCAACCCGAAAGATTTCCGCAACGAAATCGTCAACTTCGTGCTGCGTGCCCGCGCCAACAACAACGGCAAGAACCCGACCTGGCTCAGCTACGAGAAGCTGCGGGTGGTGATCGAGAAGAAAATGTTCTCCAACACCGAGGACCTCCTGCCCGTCATCAGCTTCAATGCCAAGGCCAGCAAGGAGGATCAGCAGAAGCACAACGACTTCGTCACACGAATGGTCGAGAGGGGCTACACGGACAAGCAGGTTCGTCTGCTTTCCGAATGGTATCTGCGCGTGCGGAAATCGCAGTAAAGCAGCTGCAAGCTTCAAGCTATCAGCTGCAGGCGAAAGGTGATCGATACCCTGACCCGGGATGGATGGCCTGCTCGCTTGCAGCTTGAAGCCTACAACTTGAAGCTCCCCGGAGGAGCCTATGAGCTATGTGATCGACCGACGTCTCAACGGCAAGAACAAGAGCACGGTAAACCGGCAGCGGTTTCTGCGGCGTTACCGTGACCACATCAAGAAGGCAGTGGAGGAAGCCGTCAGCCGGCGCTCCATCACTGACATGGAACACGGCGAACAGATCAGCATTCCCGGACGCGATATCGACGAGCCGGTCCTGCACCACGGTCGCGGCGGCAAGCAGACCGTTGTTCATCCTGGCAACAAGGAGTTCACCACCGGCGAGCACATTGCCCGCCCTCAAGGAGGCGGCGGCGGTAAAGGGCCTGGCAAGGCAGGCAACTCCGGCGAAGGCATGGATGAGTTTTCGTTTCAGATCACTCAGGAAGAGTTTCTCGAATTCATGTTCGAAGACCTGGAGCTGCCGAACCTGGTCAAACGCAACCTGACCGGCACCGACACTTTCAAGACCGTGCGCGCGGGCATCAGCAATGAAGGCAATCCTTCGCGCATCAACATTATCCGCACCCTGCGCTCGGCGCACGCACGCCGCATAGCGCTGTCCGGCAGCAGCCGCGCAAAACTGAAAGAGGCCACTGCCGAGCTTGAGCGCATGAAGCGCGAAGAACCTGACAACTTCGGCGACATTCAGGAACTGGAAGTAGAAATCGATCGATTGAAAGCACGTATTCGCCGCGTGCCGTATCTCGACACGTTCGACCTCAAATACAACCTGCTGGTCAAGCAACCCAACCCCAGCTCCAAGGCGGTGATGTTCTGCCTGATGGACGTCTCCGGCTCCATGACCCAGGCGACCAAAGACATCGCCAAGCGCTTTTTCATCCTGCTGTACCTGTTTCTCAAGCGTAATTACGACAAGATCGATGTTGTCTTCATCCGCCATCACACCAGCGCCCGCGAAGTGGACGAGGAAGAGTTTTTCTATTCGCGGGAGACCGGCGGCACTATCGTTTCCAGCGCATTGAAACTGATGCAGGAAATCATGGCCGAGCGCTATCCAAGCAGCGACTGGAACATTTACGCGGCACAGGCCTCGGACGGGGATAACTGGAACGACGATTCGCCCATCTGCCGGGAAATCCTGACCAAACAGATCATGCCTTTCGTGCAGTACTACACTTACGTGGAAATCACGCCGCGTGAGCATCAGGCCTTGTGGTACGAATACGAACGTATCGGTGAGGATTATGCCGACACGTTCGCCCAGCAGCAGCTGGTCTCTGCCGGTGATATCTATCCGGTATTCCGCGAACTCTTCCAGCGAAGGTTAGTGTCATGACCGCCAGAGAGCAGAAGCGCCAACCCCTTTCCACAGGGTCAGAGTGGACATTCGAACTGATCCGGGCCTACGACCGTGAAATCGGCAGAATTGCCGAACGGTACGCGCTGGACACTTATCCCAACCAGATCGAAGTCATCACTGCCGAGCAGATGATGGATGCCTACGCGTCAGTGGGCATGCCTCTGGGCTACCATCACTGGTCCTACGGCAAACACTTCCTGAGCACCGAAAAATCCTACTCACGCGGCCAGATGGGGCTGGCCTACGAGATCGTGATCAATTCGGACCCGTGCATTGCCTATCTGATGGAAGAAAACACCATCTGCATGCAGGCACTGGTCGTCGCTCACGCATGCTATGGCCACAACAGCTTCTTCAAGGGCAACTACCTGTTCCGCACCTGGACCGATGCCAGCTCGATCATTGATTATCTGGTCTTTGCCAAGCAATACATCATGCAGTGCGAGGAACGCCACGGCATTGATGCCGTGGAGGACTTGCTCGACTCCTGCCATGCGTTGATGAATTACGGTGTAGACCGCTACAAGCGACCGTACCCGATTTCCGCCGAAGAGGAACGGCGCCGTCAGAAGGATCGGGAAGAGCATCTTCAGCGGCAGATCAACGATCTTTGGCGCACCATTCCGAAGAACGCCGAAAAAGGCAACAAAGAGGACAACGCACGCTTCCCTGCCGAGCCGCAGGAAAACATTCTTTACTTCATCGAGAAACATGCACCGCTGCTGGAGCCCTGGCAGCGAGAAGTGGTACGCATCGTACGCAAGATTGCGCAGTATTTTTACCCACAACGCCAGACCCAGGTGATGAACGAAGGCTGGGCGACGTTCTGGCATTACACGCTGATGAATGACCTGTATGACGAAGGCCTGGTCACCGACGGCTTCATGATGGAGTTCCTGCAGTCGCACACCAGCGTGATTTTCCAGCCCGGTTTCGACAGTCCCTACTACAGCGGCATCAATCCCTACGCGCTGGGTTTTGCCATGTATCAGGACATCCGGCGGATGTGCGAAAACCCTACCGATGAGGACCGGCAGTGGTTTCCGGAAATTGCCGGCAGCGACTGGCTGACGGCGATCAAGTTCGCGATGACCAGCTTCAAGGACGAGAGCTTCATCCTCCAGTACCTGTCGCCCAAGGTGATTCGCGACCTCAAGCTGTTCAGCATCATGGACGACGACCAACAAGAAGACTTGATGGTGCCGGCTATCCACGATGAAAACGGTTATCGGACCATCCGCGAAATCCTCGCTGCGCAGTACAACCTGGGCAACCGGGAACCCAACGTGCAGATCTACAGCATCGACCGCCGTGGTGATCGCTCGCTGACCCTGCGCCACCAGCAGCACAATCGCAAACCGCTGGGCGACTCGACAGACGAGGTGCTCAAACACCTGCACAGGCTGTGGGGTTTCGACATCCACCTGGAAACCCTTCAGGGCGATCAGGTAGTCAAGACGCATCATGTACCTCCAAAAGGCGAGCATGCCGACAGTGAATATCCCCGGCTTGATATGGCGGTCGTCCATTTGTAAGCGCTAGGGAAAAGGCTGTCCAAACGCTTGTCCATGCAGCTTTAGCCTCCGCAAGTACGGCACAAGGTTTATCCTGTCGCGCTTACGGAGGTTTTTTATGCAGATTTATAAAGTTGGCGGCGCTGTACGCGACCGTCTGCTGGGGCAACCTGTCACTGATATCGATTGGGTCGTGGTCGGCGCAAGCACCGAGGAGATGCTGGTCAAAGGCTATCGCCCGGTCGGCACAGACTTTCCGGTCTTCCTGCATCCGCTGACCAATGAGGAATACGCGCTGGCGCGCACCGAGCGCAAAAGCGGTGTGGGTTACGGGGGCTTCGTGTTTCACGCAAGCCCCGAGGTGACGCTTGAGCAGGACCTGATTCGGCGCGACCTGACGATCAATGCAATGGCTGAAGACAAGGACGGTAATCTGACCGACCCCTATAACGGCCAAAAGGACCTTGAAGCGCGAGTATTGCGTCACGTTTCCCCTGCATTCGCCGAAGATCCACTCAGGGTTTTGCGTGTGGCACGCTTCGCAGCGCGTTATGCGGCATACGGTTTCACCATCGCCCCCGAAACGATGAAACTGATGCGACAGCTCAGTGAATCCGGCGAGCTCAAGGCCCTGACCGCCGAGCGCAGCTGGAAGGAAATCTCGCGTGCCCTCATGGAAGAACAGCCTCAGGTGTTCATCCAGGTACTTCACGACTGCGGCGCGCTCAATGAACTGATGCCCGAGGTCGAAGCATTGTTTGGCGTGCCGCAGCCCGCTGCACATCACCCGGAGATCGACACCGGCGTGCATGTCCTCAGCGTGCTTGAGCAATCGGCCATTCACAAACAGCCGCTGACCGTGCGCTGGGCCTGTCTGCTGCACGATCTGGGCAAGGGGCTGACGCCGGAAGCCGAATGGCCCAGGCATATTGCCCATGAGCATACCGGCCTGCGCCTGATAAAGGCGGTCAACGAGCGTTTTCGTGTACCGCGGGAGTGCCAGGAACTGGCGCTATTGGTCGGCCAGTACCACACCCACGGCCACCGGGCACTGGAGCTGAAACCCTCGACCTTGCTGGAGTTGCTGCAAAGCTTCGACGTCTACCGCCGCCCGCAGCGCTTTGAAGAGTTCATTGTGGCGTGCGAGATGGACGCCCGAGGACGCCATGGCTTCGAGCAGCGCAGTTATCCACAGGCCGATTACCTGCGCGGTGCGGCCGAGGCCGCGCGATCCGTTTCAGTACAGCCGTTGCTGGAAAAAGGCCTGCAAGGCAAAGAGCTGGGTGATGCGTTGAAGAACGAGCGCTTGAGGGCGCTGAAAACCTACAAGGCTGAGCACGTCGCCTGACAGGCTCTCGTGCGCGGTTACTATCGCTACTACGCTCCAGCGTGGTAGCGCAGCCCTGGACGCTCTGCGTCCGATCTTCAGCCTTTGACGTTCACGACAGGCGTCTGCACTGAAGCCCCCCAAACCTCAGCTACGCAGCAAATCCTCAGGCGTCAGCGCCAGCCCGCGCCATTCAAACGCCACCGGCCAAAGCTGCTGATCAATCTGCGCGTCCGCCCAGAGCTGGCTGAACGGCACGCCCACGCCCGGATGCAAGCGTTCGGGGGCAATCAACGCCAATGGGCGCAGCACGAAAGCATTCTTCAGAATTTCCGCCCTTGGCAGGATCAGCCCGTCGAAATTGCCGACCTGATCGCCATACAACAAGACATCGATATCCAACGGCAGCCCTTTGCGGTCAGGGGCATAGCGGCCGTTGTCTGCCTCGATGAATTTCAGGCGACGATCGAGCTCCATCAACGGCAGGTCGGTCAGCGCCGAAACAACAAGATTGAAAAATGGCCCGCTTTTGATACCCACCGCATGGCTTTCAAAAACCGGCGAGCAGTTCAGGTCAGCCAGAAAGCCATCCAGCGCATCGAGCCCGGCATGCAGGTGCCGCTCGCGCTCGATATTGCTCCCCAGGCCGAGGAAAATCCGCGTCAGCGACATCCGCGCTCGATCTCCACGCCGACACCGGCAGCGGCCGCTACAGCGCCCGGCTTGGTCAGCTTCAGGTGCAGCCAGGGGATATTGAATTCGCTCATCAGCACTTCAGCCAGTCGTTCGGCGAAAGTCTCGACCAGCTGAAACTGTGCCTGCTCGGCGAAAGCCTGAATACGCGTCGAAACACTGGCGTAGTCGAGCGCCTTGCTCAGGTCGTCGCCTGCAGCCGCAGGGCGATTGTCCCAGGCAAAACTGAGGTCCAGACGCAGGCACTGGCGAATGCCACGCTCCCAGTCATAGGCGCCGATGACCGTATCAACCTCAAGGCCCTCGATGAAAACTCTGTCCAAGCACTACTCTCCGCTGCACGACAAGGGCGCGATGCGCCGTTAGAATCAGGGCATCCTCGCCCGGAATGGTTAGCATGTTTTGGTTACTGGCCACCTTCGCCTACCTGCTCGGCTCGCTGTCCTTCGCCATCCTGCTCAGCCGCCTGAGCGGCAGACCGGACCCACGCGCCAGTGGCTCCGGCAATGCCGGCGCTACCAACATGCTGCGTCTGGCCGGTAAAAAACTGGCCATCCTGACCCTGCTCGGCGACCTTTGCAAAGGCCTGATCCCGGTTCTGCTCGCCGGCAGCTGGGGCCTCGATCCATCGCAACAAGGCTGGATCGGTGTCTGCGCTGTGCTGGGCCATCTGTTTCCGCTGTACTTCCGGTTCCGTGGCGGCAAAGGCGTGGCGACAGCCGCCGGTGTACTGCTGGGCCTTTACCCGCCCGCAGCCGCACTGGCGATAGCGGCCTGGCTGCTGACGCTCTACCTGACGCGCACCAGCTCGCTCGCTGCGCTGATCGCCACACCCCTGACCCTGCCATTGCTGGCGTGGCAGGAACCCCATGCGCTGCTGCCGATGAGCGTGTTGACGCTGCTTATCGTCTGGCGCCATCGCGGCAATCTACGCGACCTGCTCGCCGGACGCGAACGACATTTCTGAGGGGCGGGATGAAACCTTCTCACCCTCGCCTGTCGTTACAGCCCAGGTAACTGCTCCATAGGCCAGCGCGCCTGCACGCTGATGCTCAAGTCTTCCTTCTGCCCTGCCTGCAAACGCTGACAACCGGCAAAGGCGATCATTGCGCCGTTATCGGTACAGAACTCGGGTCGGGCGTAGTAAACATGCCCGCGCAGATCGCCGAGCATGCTTTCCAGCGAAGCCCGCAGGGCCTTGTTGGCGCTGACGCCGCCAGCGATGACCAGGCTCTTGAGCCCGGTCTGCTTGAGCGCACGCTTGCACTTGATCGTCAAAGTCTCCACTACCGCCTGCTGGAAGGCCAGAGCGATGTCGCAGCGGGTTTGCTCGCTGTCGTCTCCAGCGCTCTGACAGTGCTGCCAGGTATTGAGCGCAGAGGTTTTCAGGCCGCTGAAACTGAATTCCAGCCCGGGCCGATCGGTCATCGGTCGGGGAAAGGCAAAACGCCCCGGCACGCCCTGCATGGCCGCCCGTGAAATCTCCGGCCCGCCCGGATACTGCATGCCCATCATCTTCGCCGTCTTGTCGAACGCCTCGCCTGCCGCATCGTCCAGGGTCTCGCCCAGCAGCTCGTACTGGCCGATACCATCGACGCGTACCAGCTGCGTATGACCACCGGACACCAACAAGGCGACAAACGGAAACTGTGGCGGATTGTCTTCCAGCATCGGTGCCAGCAGATGGCCTTCCATGTGATGCACGCCCAGCGCCGGGATATCCCAGGCGAACGCCAGCGCCTGGGCGCACGAAGCACCGACCAGCAATGCGCCCACCAGGCCAGGCCCGGCCGTGTAGGCAATGGCGTCGATGTCAGTGGCCACACAGTCCGCCTGCGCCAGTGTCTGGCGAATCAGCGGCAGCATGCGCTTGACGTGATCACGCGAAGCCAGCTCCGGCACCACGCCGCCATAGGCCCGGTGCAGATCGATCTGGCTGAATAATGCGTCCGCGAGCAAACCGCGTTCGCTGTCGTACAACGCGACACCGGTCTCGTCGCAGGAGGTTTCTAATCCCAGTACTAGCATGGGGTTGCGCCTTGTAGGGGGCAGATTTGAAGGCGCGCATAATAGTCGTCGACCGAGGTGCCGACCAGCGGTTTTCGATCAGAGGCTTTGCATTCCTCTCAATGAGGGGTTAACATCCGCAACCCTTAAAAACCGACGTACTTTTGTGCAGTGTTTGCACTAAGCGTTGACCCCGGTAATGAATGAAGGTAGCTCTGGATGCCAGCCGTCAAAGTTAAAGAGAACGAACCCTTCGACGTAGCTCTGCGTCGTTTCAAGCGCTCCTGCGAAAAAGCCGGTGTTCTGGCTGAAGTTCGTAGCCGCGAATTTTACGAGAAGCCGACTTCGGAGCGTAAGCGCAAGGCAGCAGCTGCTGTCAAACGCCACGCCAAGAAAGTCCAGCGCGAACAGCGCCGCGCCGTTCGTCTGTATTAATTTACAGACCTTCGTCGCAAGCTTCTGCCTTGCCCGGCCAACCAGCCGGGCTGTTGGCAGTTAAAGCTTCGCTGTTTTGCGTCAGCTAGATTGATTGACCCTGTCCAGGCCGCAGATGCGACTTCGACACTCATTCAAGCACGTCTAGCCTGTTCACAGGCTACATTGGCCATGCCCATCCGGGCAGCAGATCGGCCAATGACCAGACGAGTATGCCTTGATGACTTCGCAAGAAGCTCAGCCAAGGCAGCGTCTTCCGTGTCCCCAGGCTTATGTACTCCGGTTTTGTCACACTCAGGTGGGCACTGGCGCATGAAGCTCTTCCAACCTGCCAGCAGGCTCGATTTCATTTCCTTCCAGGCCACCACCGTCCATCGGCTGCAAAGACGTGCCCGTTTGTTGCCGATGCGTTGAAAAAGACGGCTGACAGGCCGGCGCAACGCTCGTAGAGTCACCCGATACTTTCGCACCACGCTTGAATGATGAGAACGCCATGGCCGGGCTGATTCCCCAGAGCTTTATCGACGACCTTCTGAACCGCACCGACATTGTCGATGTAGTCAGTTCGCGCGTGCAGCTCAAGAAAGCCGGGAAGAACTACACCGCGTGCTGCCCTTTCCACAAAGAGAAAACACCCTCTTTCAGCGTCAGCCCGGACAAACAGTTCTATTACTGCTTCGGTTGCGGCGCAGGCGGTAACGCGCTCGGCTTCATCATGGACCACGACAATCTGGACTTTCCCCAGGCTGTCGAGGACCTCGCCAAGGCGGCAGGCATGGAAGTGCCTCGCGAACAAAGCGTAAAAGGCCAGAAGCCCCGTCAGCCAACCGATTCCCCGCTCTACCCGCTACTGACTGCCGCCGCCGAGTTCTATCGCCAGGCCCTGAAAAGCCATCCGTCGCGCAAGGCTGCCGTGGACTACCTCAAGGGTCGCGGGCTCTCTGGCGAAATCGCAAGGGACTTCGGCCTGGGCTTTGCTCCGCCTGGCTGGGACAACCTGTACAAGCACCTGAGCAGCGACTCGCTGCAACAAAAGGTCATGATCGATGCCGGCCTGCTGATCGAGAACGCTGAAACCGGCAAACGCTACGACCGCTTCCGTGATCGAGTGATGTTTCCGATCCGCGACTCGCGAGGGCGCGTCATTGCCTTTGGTGGCCGGGTACTGGGCGATGACAAGCCCAAGTACCTGAACTCTCCGGAAACACCGGTTTTCCACAAGGGTCAGGAGCTGTACGGGCTGTTCGAGGCGCGCAAATTCAATCGCAATCTCGATGAAATCATCGTGGTTGAAGGCTACATGGACGTCATCGCCCTGGCCCAGCAAGGTTTGCGCAACGCTGTGGCCACGCTGGGCACAGCGACCAGCGAAGAGCATTTGAAGCGCCTGTTCAGGGTCGTGCCCAACGTGCTGTTCTGCTTTGACGGCGATCAGGCCGGGCGCAACGCTGCCTGGCGCGCACTGGAAGCCACCCTGTCGAACCTGCAGGACGGGCGACGGGCGCGCTTTCTGTTTCTTCCCGAGGGCGAAGACCCGGATACACTGGTGCGCTCCGAAGGCACCGACGCGTTCAAGGCACGCATCAATCAGCATGCTCAGCCACTGGCCGATTACTTTTTCGAGCAATTGACCAAAGAGTCCGATCCGCGCTCGCTGGAAGGCAAGGCGCACATGGCCACACTTGCGGCGCCCCTGATCGACAAAGTGCCTGGCGCGAACCTTCGCATTCTGATGCGCCAGCGCCTGACTGAAATCACCGGGCTCACCGGCGAAGCCGTCAGCCAGCTGGTGCAGAGCGCACCGGCAGATGCGCCGCCGAGCTACGACCCCTACGTCGATTATGACGCCATGCCTGACTTTGCCGATTACCAGCCACAGGGCGGTTATGAGCCCCAGCAGAAATGGACGGCAAAGAAAACCGGCGGTCAGAATCAAAAAAAATGGGACAACAAATCCTGGGGCAAAAAAGGCAAGCGTCAGGACTTCGAACCCCGAACGCCGCGCGTGCCGACCGCTGTCGAGCCGCCCATGCAGGCCGCTTTGAGAACCCTGCTGCATCACCCCGAACTGGCCGAAAAGGTCGAAAATGCAAGCCATTTCGCTGCAGAAGACCAATCCAACGCACAATTGCTGGTCGCACTTATCGAAGCCAGGCAAAAGAATCCCGGCTTGCGGTCGTTACAGTTGATAGCACGGTGGCATGGCACTGAACAGGGTCGTTTGCTGCGCGCACTGGCAGAAAAGGAATGGCTGATTGAGGCCGACAACCTTGAACAACAGTTTTTCGACACTATAACTAGCTTATCCGCTCGCCAACGCGAGCGCAGTCTGGAACATCTGATCAGCAAGGCTCGGCAAACCGAGTTGAGCGCAGAAGAGAAAATTCAGCTTAGGGAACTGCTAAATCGCAATGTTCCCGCACAAACCCCGACCTCAACTGGCGCGTGAGGTCATAGCTCGGGTATAATCCTCGGCTTGTTTTTTGCCCGCCAAGACCTTCAGTGGATAGGGTGTTATGTCCGGAAAAGCGCAACAGCAATCTCGTATCAAAGAGTTGATCACCCTGGGTCGTGAGCAGAAGTATCTGACTTACGCAGAGGTCAACGACCACTTGCCTGAGGATATTTCAGATCCCGAGCAGGTGGAAGACATCATCCGCATGATCAACGACATGGGGATCCCGGTACACGAGAGTGCTCCGGATGCGGACGCCTTGATGCTGGCCGACGCCGATACCGACGAGGCAGCCGCAGAAGAAGCGGCTGCAGCGTTGGCAGCGGTCGAGACCGATATCGGGCGTACCACCGATCCCGTTCGTATGTACATGCGTGAAATGGGCACCGTTGAACTTCTGACCCGTGAAGGCGAAATCGAAATCGCCAAACGTATCGAAGAAGGCATCCGTGAAGTGATGGGCGCAATTGCGCACTTCCCAGGCACGGTTGACCATATTCTTTCCGAATACACGCGAGTCACCAGTGAAGGCGGTCGCCTGTCCGATGTTCTGAGCGGCTATATCGACCCGGACGACGGCATCGCGCCGCCTGCCGAAGTGCCTCCGCCTGTAGACCCCAAAGCCGTCAAGGCCGAAGGTGCCGATGACGACGAAGAAGAATCGGCAGACGGAAGCGACGACGAAGACGAAGTCGAAAGCGGTCCCGATCCGGTCATCGCCCAGCAGCGCTTCGGTGCGGTTTCCGATCAAATGGAAATCACCCGCAAGGCGCTGAAGAAATTCGGTCGCGACGACAAGCACGCCATTGCCGAAATGGTTGCACTTGCTGAACTCTTCATGCCGATCAAACTGGTTCCAAAGCAGTTTGAAGGTCTGGTAGAGCGTGTCCGCGGTGCTCTCGAGCGTCTGCGTGCTCAGGAACGCGCCATCATGCAGCTGTGTGTACGTGATGCACGTATGCCGCGCGCCGACTTCCTTCGCCAGTTCCCGGGCAACGAAGTCGACGAAAGCTGGACTGACGCACTGGCCAAGGGCAAGGGCAAATACGCCGAAGCCATTGGTCGTCTGCAGCCTGACATCCAGCGTTGCCAGCAAAAGCTGTCTGCACTGGAAGAAGAGACCGGCCTGAAAATAGCCGAGATCAAGGACATCAACCGTCGCATGTCGATCGGTGAGGCCAAGGCCCGCCGCGCGAAGAAAGAGATGGTTGAAGCCAACCTGCGTCTGGTGATCTCCATCGCCAAGAAGTACACCAACCGTGGCCTGCAATTCCTCGATCTGATCCAGGAAGGCAACATCGGCTTGATGAAGGCTGTGGACAAGTTCGAATACCGTCGTGGCTACAAGTTCTCGACCTATGCCACCTGGTGGATCCGTCAGGCGATCACTCGCTCGATCGCCGACCAGGCACGCACCATTCGTATTCCGGTGCACATGATCGAGACGATCAACAAGCTCAACCGTATTTCCCGGCAAATGCTGCAGGAAATGGGTCGCGAACCGACCCCGGAAGAGCTGGGCGAACGCATGGAAATGCCTGAGGATAAAATCCGCAAGGTATTGAAGATCGCAAAAGAGCCGATCTCCATGGAAACCCCGATCGGCGACGACGAAGATTCGCATCTGGGTGACTTCATCGAAGACTCGACCATGCAGTCGCCAATCGATGTCGCCACTGTTGAAAGCCTGAAAGAAGCGACACGCGAAGTGCTGTCGGGCCTTACTGCCCGAGAAGCCAAGGTTCTGCGTATGCGTTTCGGCATCGACATGAATACCGACCACACGCTTGAAGAGGTCGGTAAACAGTTTGACGTAACCCGCGAGCGGATTCGTCAAATAGAAGCCAAGGCACTGCGCAAGCTGCGTCACCCGACAAGAAGCGAGCACCTGCGCTCGTTCCTCGACGAGTAATCGCACCAGCGAGTCAACAAAAACCCCGGCCTGCTGGGGTTTTTGCGTTTCTGACCAAGAGAAATTCAGATTTGCAGGCTCAGTCGTCAATTGGCCCAATCAAACAGTTGTCAGACGTCGGTCTAATTGCAGGCTCGGACGAATTGACCTACAACTAAGTATCACATCGGACACAAGCGCTTTTCGGGTCAAGCCTTGGATCAATGATCGTTACGAGGCCGCGCCACAATATCATCAGCGATAGCCAGACACGGACGTACGCCGCATATGCGTGGAGCAATGATCGACACCAATGATCGGGAAGCGTCATGCCTGTCCGAGGGCAAATTCGCCTCGGTCTTTGCCCAGTGCCCGGATGCCATGATTATCGCCAGCCTTGCCGACGGGCACATTATGGATGCCAACGAGGCGTTCGTTGAGCGGACCGGGCTCGCACTTGACGACGTTATCGGGAAGACGCCCACTGAGCTGAACCTGTGGGCGGTGCCGGGCATAGGCCCGAAAGTCCTGCAGCAATTGCAGACCGGCAATATCCACAATCTGGAAATTCCTTTTCGGCGCAAGAACGGAGAAACCTTTTCCGGACTTATGTCCGCCCAGCCTTTCGAGCAAAGCCCTACGCCAGCCGTTCTGGTGATCGTGCGTGACATCACCCAGCTCAAACAGGCCCAGAAGCAACTGCAGCTTTCCGAAGAGAAATTCGCCAAAGCGTTTCATGCCTCGCCTGACGGCCTGGCGATCACCCGTCAACAGGACGGCATGCTTCTGGAGGTCAATGAAGGGTTCTGCCGCATCACGGGCTATAGCGAACAGCACTGCCTGGAGCACTCGACATTCGACCTGGGCATCTGGGTAGATCTAAGCGAACGCTCCAGGCTTATTGAGCAACTGAAGCGGCACGGCTCCGTCCGCGACTTCAAGGCCAGGCTTCGTAACGCCGACGGCAGTATCAGGCTGTGCGAACTGTCGTCCCAGCCGCTCGTCATCACTGGCGACGACTGCCTGCTGACAATTGCACGGGATATAACCGAAAGCAGGCAAATGCAGGAAAAACTGCACCTGGCCGCAACGGTTTTCGAGAGCACCGCCGAGGGCGTGCTCATCACCGACACTGACCAGCGCATCAATGCCGTCAACCGAGCCTTCACTGAGATCACCGGCTACAGCGAGGCCGAGGCCATTGGCCAGACGCCCCGCCTGCTTGCCTCGGGCCAGCACGACAGCGCGTTCTATGCCTCGATGTGGCATCAGCTTGCAGCCGAAGGTCACTGGCAGGGCGAGATCAGCAATCGGCGCAAGGACGGCGAACTTTACCCAAGCTGGCTGACGATCAATGCAGTGCGTAACAAAGCCAACCGCACCACCCACTTCGTCGCCGTCTTCGCCGACATTTCCAGCCTTAAACACGCTCAGGCGCGCCTCGACTATCAAGCCCACCACGACCCGCTCACCGGCCTGCCCAACCGAACCCTGTTCGAGAGTCGCCTTCAATCGGCATTACTGCACAGTGAAGAATCCGGCAGCCTCGGCGCGGTGCTGTTTCTCGATCTGGATCGCTTCAAGCACATCAACGACAGCCTGGGCCATCCGGTCGGCGATCTGCTGCTCAAGGGCATTGCACACCGGCTCAAGGAGACACTGCGTGATGTCGACACCGTCGCACGCCTTGGCGGCGACGAGTTCATCGTTCTGCTGCCCGGCCTGCTGCAACCCAGCGACGCACAGAGCATCGCCAACAAACTGCTGGCCTGCTTCAACACCCCGTTCGAGGCTGGCGAACATGAGCTCTACATCAGCCCGAGCATCGGTAGCTGCGTGTTCCCTACCGACGGGAATGACGTGGCCACGCTGGTAAAAAATGCCGACGCCGCGATGTACCGCTCCAAGGCCAAGGGCCGTAACCGGGTAGAAAGCTATACCCACGATTTGACCACCCAGGCCAGCGAACGCATTGCCCTCGAACAAGAGTTGAGAAGAGCGCTTGACCACAATCAGCTTGCCTTGGCGTACCAGCCCAAAATCAGTCTCCTGACCCACACACTGGTGGGCGCAGAAGCGCTGATCCGCTGGAGCCACCCGACCTTTGGCGAAGTGCCGCCCGAACACTTCATCCCGCTGGCGGAAGAAAACGGCATGATCCTGCAGATCGGCGACTGGGTGCTGGAGCAAGCCTGCCGCCAGATGGGCGAATGGCGCAAAACCCGCCAGCCGTTCGGCCCACTGTCAGTGAACCTGGCAGGCGCCCAGTTGCGCCAGACGAATCTGGTCGAACGCATCGAGCAACTGTTGGCTGACAACGGCCTGGAGCCAAGCTGCCTGCAACTGGAAATCACCGAACACTTCATCATGAGCCAGACCCAGGAAGCGCTGGCCGTGCTGCACAAACTCAAGACACTGGGCGTACAACTGGCCATCGACGACTTCGGCACCGGCTATTCGTCACTGAGCTACCTCAAACGCCTGCCGCTGGACATCCTCAAGATCGATCAGTCCTTCATTCGCGGCTTACCCGAAGACACCCACGACGCCGCCATTGTCCGCGCCATCATCGCGCTGGGACGCAGTATGCAACTCACCGTGATCGCCGAAGGCGTCGAGAACAGCGAACAGCAGCAATTCCTGACCAGCGAGGGCTGCGAACAGATACAGGGCTACATCATCAGCCTGCCCCTTCAACCCGATGAATTCAGCGAAAGATTTCTTCTTATGAATCTTTCGGACGTTTCGGATAGCACAGCCGCGAAACCGCCGTTATAATCCGCGACCTACTGAGGGCCCATAGCTCAGTTGGTTAGAGCAGAGGACTCATAATCCTTTGGTCCACGGTTCGAGTCCGTGTGGGCCCACCATACTCAAAGCCGCGCACTGCGCGGCTTTCGCGTTTCTAATCGATTCAATTTGCTGCGTATCCGGCATCTACAAAAGAACCTCGTAACCCCTCCAAAAAGCAGTCCATCGCCGCACACAAGACGAAACCTACCAACCGCACCATAAGCCCAACCCCCACAGCATCACCCCTCGTCATCGACCCTTTCAATCACCCGATCAAAACATCCGATTGGCCATCTTCCGAAACATTCCGTAACGTCACGGCCCGGTGCGACAGATGCGCGCACCGCTTGAGCTTTTAGTCCCCATGCTCAGCCCACGACCCCGCACGAGCCCGCCATGTCTTTGAACACCCCGCAGCAAATCACTGAAATTGCCGTCGAAAGCGGTGTCAAGAAGGCCCACTTGAGCTTGTCATCGTTGATGATTCTGGGCTTTCTGGCAGGGGCTTTCATTGCCCTCGGGTTTCTTCTCGATATTCATGTCAGCACCATGATCCCCCACGAGTGGGCTTCGCTGGGCAATCTGCTTGGCGCTGTGGTGTTTCCGGTCGGGCTGATTCTGGTGGTGCTGGCTGGCGGCGAGTTGCTGACTGGCAACATGATGAGCCTGCCCATGGCGCTGTTCGCCGGGCGTATCGGCTTGGGTCAGTTGGTGCGCAACTGGCTGCTGGTGACGCTGGCCAACCTGATCGGCGCGCTGTTTGTCGCCTATTGTTTCGGCCATCTGGTGGGCCTGACTGAAGGCCCCTTCATGGCCAAGACCGTGGCCATCGCCAATGCCAAGGTGGGGGCCAGCTTCGAACAGGCCTTCATCTCAGGGATTGGTTGCAATTGGCTGGTGTGCCTAGCGGTGTGGCTCAGCTACGCGAACAAGGACGTGATCGGTAAAGTGGTCGGCATGTGGTTTCCGGTGATGGCCTTCGTTGCGATCGGCTTTCAGCACATCGTCGCCAACATGTTCGTCATACCTGCGGCGATCTTTGCCGGCGCGTTGAGCTGGGCGCAGTTCGGCGACAATTTCGTTCCGGTATTCTTGGGTAACGCGGTGGGCGGCGCGGTGTTCGTCGGTCTGGCCTATCATTTGGCCTTTTCCAATACGGCAACCCGAGCTGCTGAGCTGTCCAGGAGCAGCGGCGCGCAAACAACGGAATAATCTGACGTCATACAGGCTCTGCGGTGAAAAGCAATGACGACCGCAGAGCAAACCAGCAAGTTGAAGAGCAGAACTCACGTCACAAGAAAATAGTTGAGTGGCTCGACAAGACTACCTTTTGAAATGAAACCGACTCGTCGCATGCCAGCCTGCGCTTACTGAAGCCCCCCACTTCACACACTGTCCATAAAACCTATCCATGCGGCCAGCAGCAATAAAATCGCCAGAACTCGATTCATCCGCTGCACTCGCCAAGGCGATGTGAGCCAGCGTGTAGAGGCCGAGCCCATCAGCGCCCAGACGCCGATGCAGGGCAACGAAATCAGAAAGAACACCAGCGCCAGGTGCAGCACCGGGTTGCGCTGGCTGAACACACTGACTACCGCCAGCGCCATGACCCAGGTCTTGGGATTTACTACTTGCAGCGCTGCGCCGCCGATAAAGCCCATGGGCAGGCTCTTTTGCCGCTCGATTGAGTCGGTCGGGCTGACACCTATCTTCCAGGCCAGCCAGGTCAACCACAGCACGCCAATCCACGCCATGACGCGCTGGGCATTGGGGATCTCGAGTAATGAGTGGCCGACACCCATGCCGACGAGCAACACCAACAGTGCAGCGCCGGTGCAGGCTCCCAGAATCAACGACACGACGGCGCGCCAGCCAAAGCGGGCACTGTTGCTTAATACCAGGATATTAGTGGGGCCAGGAGTGATCGAGGCGACGAAGGCGAACAGAATGAAAGGCAGCATGATCGGCAATCCAGGGCTGAAAAAGCCCATACTGCGACACGCACAGGGATCAGTCTGGAAGGTTTGAGCAGCGCATGCGATAGGCCGCAGGGCTCAGCCCATAGGCGCGCATGAACCAGCGGCCCAAATGGCTTTGGTCAGCGAAGCCCAGGTCGCTGGCTACCTGAGCTGGCCAGCTCCCGGCTGCCAGCATTCGTCGGGCCTTGGCCAGGCGCAGTTGTACCAGATAGGCATGAGGCGGTAGGCCGAAGGCGGCCTTGAACGCCCGCGTCAGGCGAAAGCGGTCGACGCCACAGACAACTGCCAATTCGCTCAAGCCCACGTCCTGATGCAGATGCGCGTGCAGATAATCCCGCGCCCGCAAGGCTACCTGCGGCAAGCGCGGATCGTGATCGTTCATACGTCGCCATTGCACCCGATCAATGAGCTGCGCCAGTAATTCATCCAA
Organism: Pseudomonas caricapapayae; assembly: GCF_001400735.1. Taxonomy (GTDB): domain Bacteria; phylum Pseudomonadota; class Gammaproteobacteria; order Pseudomonadales; family Pseudomonadaceae; genus Aquipseudomonas; species Aquipseudomonas caricapapayae. The sequence goes on along the minus strand of NZ_LJPW01000117.1, from coordinate 11,729 downwards.
CGCGCTTTGACGAACGATGCGTAGCTCTTTTTGGTGCAGCGCCGTGAAAGCGAACGTGACCGCGTGAGCCAGCCGTGATTCGGTTTGCAGGGTGTTGGCGAAAGAAGGCAGATGCTTGTCGGGAGCCTGTTCGGACAACCCACTGAGTTCACGGCTTAGCCACTGCGGGTCCAGATACAGCATCTGATAGGTGAACCCATCGGCGCACGGGGCATCGCCATCATGGATTTCCCCTGGCTCCAGCGTGAGCACCTGCCCGGGCGTACTGGCATGGCGCTGACGGCGGCAATTGAACTGCTGCACACCTTGCCGGGTAACGCCCACCAGATAACTGTCATGCCAATGGGGATCATAGGCATGCCCCTGAAAGTGCGCGTGCAAGGTCTCGATGCCTGTATCAAGGTCGCGAGCGAGGTCTATCCAGTGGCTGGACGGCATAAAACACCTGAATCGATGAAAGCGACTGGTTATCGCTGACGTCAGGGGGCGAGTCTAGAACATTCGTGCATGTCGCCAAACACTCACACCGCTCGGTAGATCCATAAAGACTCAAGGCCCCGGCCCTGACTAGCCCCGTGCATGCAAAGCCATCACGCCAACCAATCCCTCCCCCAATCCGACCTCGACCTTCACTCCCTCCAGACACTTCACCTGCCCCCATTCCCCAAGCCCTACCCCGTGCAATTTCAGACACGCTTCGCGCTCACACCATGCTCTGGCAAAAGCAACCGGACGCATCGACCCCGGCACGCGCGCTAATCCGGCAGCAACATCCGCCCCCAGATAATCCTGCGCAACAGCATGCCAGTCCGGCACATCCTGAACCCGCATCACATCAACCCCCACTGCCCCGCGAAGGTTGACGGCAGCCAGAGACAATCCGGCTTCGTGACTGATGGAAAACCCGGGTTCCGGGAGCCCGTCGACCATTAACCGCGGTGCAGTGCCTGGCGTGCTGATGAACGTGATTGCGCCAGGCAGCAACCCGAGCCATTGGCTCAGGGCTTTGCACACGCACGCTCTGATGCGATCTCTGGCCTCGTTTCTGCCAGTGCCAGCGGTAATCGTGCAACTGATCAACAGTACGCCGTCATGCGGTAAAGGCTTTGGGGGAGCAAGCTGGCCATCTTCGTCGAATGCCCAGCTAGCCCCTGCGCTCATCCCTTGTCAGGTGCCGCCGGACAACCGGCCCAGCGACTATAGGCGGGAATGTGTTCGCCCTTCATCACCAGCGTCAGTGCGCCGAGGTGTGCGTCATTGCCGACTACGGCGCTGTAGAGCACGGCGCTGCGTGGTCCCATGTACACGCGTTCGCCGATGGTCACGTGGTCGATTTTCATCACCCGGTCTTCGAACAGGTGTGTTTGCGGACAGGCACCGGCGTTCAGTTCGCTGTCCGCGCCGATGCTGACGCAATCGAATTCAGTGATGTCGGTTGTGTCCATGTAAACCCCTCGACCGATCTTGCAGCCGAGCAGGTTGAAGGCCAGCGGTAACCACGGAGTACCGCGCAGGTAACGCATGAAGTTTGGCGCGGCCATGCCTTCATAGAGGCTGGTGATGCCTTCCGAGAGCCACACGAAAGGTGTCCACATCGGGTCTGCACGTTTGCGATAACGGCCCATCACCAGCCACTTCAGGGCCGCGATCAGCAGAAAGTTACCCACGCTGTACGCCAGACCGATCATGGCAAGGTAGACCAGCACGGCACCCCAGCGCTCTTGGTCGGCGAGTGGCATCAGGTCAAGCATCACGGTGTAACCGACGGCGATCACCACGGCGTGCGGGGTGACGATGCGCACACCTTCGACCAGACCTCGGGCCAGCCGACGCAGGGGTGATGGCTTGAATGTCAGGGATTCGGGAGCACCGCTCACCTGCTCGCGGGCAGGCAGGTGTATCGGCGGCGAGCCCAGCCAGGTATCACCATCGGCCATCCTGGTGTTGGGCGGCGCGCAGGAGTGCACACCGATCAGGACGTTTTCAGGCAGTACCGCACCGTCTGAAATGTAACCGCCGTTACCGACAAAGCTGCGATGGGAGACAACGGTGGGGCGCATGGTCATCCAGCCGCCATCGATGTGCTCATCGCCCAGCATCACTGCATCGGCGATAAAGGTTTCATCGCCCAGGGTCAGCATGTCGGGGATGACGCCCTGGGCGCTGGAAATCTCGGCATCGCGCCCTACTTTTGCGCCCAGCAGTCGATACCAGAAGGGCGAGTAGACCGTGGCGTAGATGCCGGACAGCACATTGAGGCTGGCCTCCTGGATCTGACTGATCAGCCACTTGGCACAGTAGGTAGTACTGTGCACCGCATAGCGGCCGGGTTCGAGGCGTGGGAAGACAATCCAGCGCAACGCCGCAGATGCCAGAACGGTCGCGACAATCAGCACCGCGCTGGCCGGGAACGCGAGTATGAAATAGCGAGCAAGCTGCCCTGCCGCGCCACTGCCCTGAAACCATGGCAACACCTGCCGGGTGTCGAACCAGTCGATCAGGAAAAAGGTCGGGAAGACCGGAATGAAGAACAGCGTCGCGACCAGCAGAATACCGAAGGCGAAGAACAGTTTTTCTGCACGCAGACGCGCAGGGCTTGTCAGGGGCCTCGCAGGCTGGGCAAGTGTGTCAAACGCGCCGGTATCATGCGCTGGCGAGCCCTGCCAGACACGCCCTGCGGGAACCTCCCGACCGTCGGCCAGGGCCGATTGTGCTTCCAGATGCCCCCACGGGCCTATCGCGGTATTGCCTTCCATGATCACGTAAGAACCCACACAGGCATTGTCCTGCAAGGCGATACGTCCCAGATGCAACTGGCCGCGCTCGACACGTGCGTTCTCGAAGCTGACGCCGTTGCCGACGCTGACCCCGTCACAGATCTCCAGCAGATCATGGGCACGCACTGAGGCCCCACCGATAATCACCTCCTGCCCGATCTTTGCGCCCAGCGCTCGCAACCACACGGGATAGAGCGAAGAACCGCTCAGCAGGTAGGTGGGTGCCGACTCGACCATGCGGTCGGCAGCCCACCAGCGAAAGTAGGTGACGCCCCACAATGGATATATTCCAGGCTTCAGACGTCCCGCGATCAGCCATTTGCCCGCCAGCGCAATAAAAAACTGTAGAACGGTGGCAATCAGAAACACCGAGATCGACGCAAGCGTCGCCAATGCTACAGAGTCGTCAGGCGAGCCGGTCAGCAGGTGATACGTAAAGAACGGTGCAAGCCACTGAGTCATTCGCAGGCTGACCATGACCGGCAATGCCAGCGCCTGAACCACACCGCAGCGCCAGCGACGCCACGCTGACGGAGGCGTCCAGTCCACCGGGGCAGCCATTTCCTGCGGTGCCTGATCGAGCACATCGGCAATCGCGCCGATACGCCGCTGCTGGTAAATGTCGCTCACTGTGATTTGAGCAAAGCGAGGGTTGGCACGCAGGGCCGTGGCCAAACGTGCCGCAAAGAAGGAATGCCCACCCAGATCGGTGAAAAAGTCCGCATCACGGCGGACCGGGATACCAGGAAAGAGCGTGGTCAACGCCGCAAACAATGCAACCTCACCTTCAGTTTCAGGCACATCGGACTCTGCGTCGGCTGCCTTGGCATTGACCGTCAACTCGCGGGCCTTGAGCGCTTTGCGGTCGATCTTGCCGGACGTGAGACGCGGCATGCTATCGAGCAGCTCGAAGTGTCCCGGCACCATGTACGGCGGCAACTGCGCCTGCAATACCTTGCGCAACTGGCTCGTGAATGTGGAAGGCATCGACGTGTCGCACACCAGGTACGCAATCAACTGATCAACACCATGCTCATTGCGCAACAGGACGGCGACGGTGCCTACGCCGGGTTGTTGCGCCAACAGCGCTTCGATCTCGCCCAGTTCGACACGAAAGCCACGAATTTTTACCTGATCGTCGGCTCGTCCGAGGCATTGCACCTGCCCTTCATCGTCGATCCGGGCAAGGTCGCCGGTGCGGTACAGGCGCGCGTCGTGGTAGCCGGTCGACCAGGGATTGGGCAGAAATTTCTCTTCAGTCAGGTCTGGCCGCCCCAGATAGCCTTCAGCCAGACCGGGGCCGATGATGCACAGTTCGCCGACTTCGCCATGGGGCAGCAGGCTGGGTGCCAGGCTGCTGCCGACCGCCGGGTCGCTGGCGATCACCAACAGCCCGTAATTGGGTAACGGCGTACCGATCGAGACCGCACGACCACGCGATAACCGCGCCAGACTCGCCGACACGGTGGCTTCGGTAGGCCCGTATGTGTTGAACATTTGCCGGTTCGGCGTTGCCCAGCGTTCGACCAGCGATTCAGGACACATCTCGCCGCCCAGATTGATCAGGCGCAGGCTTGGCACGTCTTCGCTGAACAGCGCCAGCAAGGTGGGCACCGCATGCAACACGCTGATGCGCTGCTCGTTCAGCAGGCGCGACAGGGTTTCGGGATCGCCACTGGTTTCCTTCGGGCCTATCCACAGCGTCGCGCCCACCAGATAGGCAATCCAGATTTCCTCGAACGACATATCGAACGCCACGGAAAAGCCCTGGTAAACCCGGTCGCTGGACCGGACACCCAGTATCGCGTTTTCGCTGCGCAGAAAATGACAGATGCTGCGCTGGGAAATCAGAATGCCCTTGGGCTTGCCGGTTGAACCCGAGGTATAGATCACATAGGCAGGATGATCGGGCAGTACCCCTCTGCGCCGCACCAACGTTACATCGGTCTGCGCCAGCAATTGTTCGGCAGTCCACACCGTCATCCCGGTATCGGCCAATACCGGGCTCAGCGCATTGCAGGACACCAGCCCTATTGCGCTGGCATCTTCCAGACAGACCTGCAGGCGCTCCACCGGCGTATCCTGATCCAGAGGCAACCAGGCGGCCCCCGCCTTGGCGATACCGGCCTGCATCACCAGAAGCTCAATACCGCGCGGCAACCACAGACCGACAATGTGCCCCGGCCGCACGCCTGCCTTGATCAGCGCAGACGCCACCTGATCGGCCTGCCCATTCAGCTCCCCATAACTGATCCGGCGCTCGCCGAAGATCAGCGCCACTTGCTGCGGATCTCGCTGGGCGCTGGCTTCCAGCAGATCGGCCAGCACTTCCTCACGCAGCAGTTCAGGTTGAACAGGTCCGTAAATCACGTCCGCCAATTGATCGTTCTGGCAGGTCTGCAGCAGGTTCAGGTTATTCATGGCAGCAGGTATTAGCTCGTCTGAAGGAGGTGCCTGAGTTTTTTGGTGAATAGCCGGTGCGTCAGCGAATGGCCTGCACGTTGTGGACGTCAGGTGTCGGAAATGTGTCTGCTTTGATACATTTCGGCCGGAACACTGCAGCTCTCATCAGGGCGAAAGAACAGGCTGGCAAGGCGAATATGGCAAACGCTGGCTGTACGAATCTTGAACAACAAAACGAAGGTGGCGGATGGCCCACAGGGTGCTGATGTGTCGACCCTGCGGCGCTATGAGGAAGGCACAGCTTGCTGAAATGGATTACTGCACTGCAGACAGATACGGGCGCGGGGCTACAGCAGACGCCACAAGGTCTCACGCGTCTCAGGGTTGAAAGACTGCGACTGGCGCTGGATGACGCTTATCAGCCCATCGCCGATACGATCCGTCGGCATCGGGTAAAAGCCCTGTTGCCGAAACCATGGGCCATTCCAGCGTGGTTCGCGAAACGTCGTCAGGCTTATCGCTTTCCGCTGAAGGGAATGCGCATACGCCGCGACAGAAGACAGCAGGATTTTTCCAACACCCTGGCCTGAAACACCCGGCTCGACCGAGATATTGTCCAGGTACACGTCATCATCCAGCGGACGCATGGCGGCGAAACCGATGACCTCTTTGCTGTGCCTGTCGACGGCAACCATAACCCGACAGGCTTCGAATCTGTCCGCGCCCAGCGGAGGGCTTTCGGCGACATGGGCAAGAGAGGCAATGGAGGTGTACCGGTGACGAGCCCGCACAGAAAGACGCTGCAACTGATCCAGATCGTTGTCTTGCGACAGCCGAAGGTAAAATTCCATCTGTTTTTCTCCCTTGCTGCTCGACATGCAGGTAAGGACGGCAGCAGACATCAAGTGGTGCAGCCGTCCCTGTGCTGTTCAGATCAGCAGGGCCTCAGCGCCCGGCCGCAGAACAGCTATTTGCCATAGCGGCTGATGAAGAGAGCCGCCCGCTTGGTCACCACGGGCAAGGAAGCCAGATCGATGGTCTCATTCTCGCTGTGAGCCCCCTGCCCCCAGGCACCAAGACCGTCCAGGCTCGCCGTAACATATTTGTTCACATAGGAAATGTCAGCACCGCCTCGTTCTGCAGACGGAGCCGACTCCAGCGCAGGTCCATCAAGGTCCTGGCTGATCTTGCTGTAGGCCTGGAGAAGTTCACGATTGCTTTCGCGATCAGCCATGACCGGCATGATTGCCTTGATCTTCAAATCGCTGTGGGTCTGTGGCAACGAGTGGCTGGCTATTTCCTGCAGGCGTGCTTCGGCGGAACTGCGCTGTTCTTCACTGCTGAAGCGCAAATCGCCGTGCACGGACGCTATTCTGGCAATTGTGGTTTTTCTTCCGGAAGCAGTGCCCTGGCCGCTGGCCACATCTTCCTGAGCCGTGGCGCCTCCCAGAATCAGCCCGGGGTTGATTGTCAGGCCCTGCTCGCCGGAGAGTTTCGAGCGAATCTCGTCAAGCACTCGCGCCGACTCGTACACCGCACCGAAACCGCTCTCCGGCTGAAAAATAGTCGCTGAGTGTTTGTCTATGCCGGTACTGGTCAAAAACCATTCGCTCAATCCCCTGCGCTCAGTGATCAATTGATTGGGTGACAAGGCGAATTCGAACCCCAGCGCTACATCACTTCTTTTCGCTTCGGCAATCAGCCATTCCCTGGAGATCTCGGTCGGCTTGGCCGCAAGCTCCTCGTCGCCAACCAGCACCACAGAGATATTCATGTCCTGCAATGAGCCGCTGTGCTTGAGCGCCTGCAAGGCGGACAGCAGGGTCACCAGACCACCCTTGTCGTCGATCACTCCGGGACCTTTGGCTTTTTTGCCGCCATCGATCAAGGTAAATTCCTGAAACTTGCTGGTGGCTGGAAACACTGTGTCCAGATGGCCGATCAACAGAATCCGTTTCGCAGACTTGTTGCCGTCGTGCACGGCGACAAGGCTGCCGGCGTGGTTCATTCCTGCCGGCAGCTCGTGCCAGCGGGTGTCGAAGCCCAATGCCTCGAACTCAGGCTTCAATAGATCGCCGACCTTGACGACACCTTCGACGTTATCCGTGCCGCTGTTGATGTTCACCAGCTTCTCGAGCAGCGCGACCTGCTCGGCACTGTGAGTGTCGACGTACGAAGTAATGCTCTGTTCATCAAGCATCGTTCCCGCCAATGCGCCATGGCAGAAAAACAGCGTCGAGAGCAGGGAAATACTTTTTTTCATGACAGATAAACTCCGCTTGGCCATTAATGATTACCGGGCCATTGCGCCTGGAATCCTCATCAGATTGCCCACAAGGAGCCATGCTGTGCCGTCATAAGTGTTGGCAAGGCTGTTACGGTTCCATTGCACCGGCAAGTGAACCACTGTGAAGGCAGACGAGCGGTCATTGAGCGCGGCAGGCGGCCAACTTTCGCAGCCTGACAGGATCGAGCAGGCAATGGACATCCGAAGGGGGCCGGCAACATACCCCACCCATCTGATGCGGAAATGTGGCTTACTGAGACCGGCCATCATCCAATCAGGGAATCTCTTCCCTACCCTCGCGGTCTCTTAACGCATGACGAATTCGCGCTCTGCTTTCATACCCTCCTGGCTTCGCCCTGTTCTGCGTCCCTTGCTGGACCCGTATCGCCGTTATCGGCATGCGCGGCTGATCCACGCGGCGCGGATTGCGGTGGGCTTGCTGGTGACCATTCTGTTGACCACGGGCCTCAATCTGCCGCATGGCGAATGGGCGTCGGTGACAATGCTGATCGTCATCGGCGGCTTGCAGCATCACGGCAATATCGGCAAGAAGTCGGTCGAGCGCGCTTATGGAACATTGATCGGGGCCGGTCTTGGCCTGATTGTGGTAGTCCAGCAGGGCTATCTGGAAATGCCGCTGCTGACCTACGCAATGATGTCGGTGATGTGCGGCTTTTTTGCTTATCACGCTATCGGCAAAGGGGGTTACACCGCGCTGCTGTCGGCGATCACCCTGTTCATCGTGGCCGGTCATGGCTACAACCCGATCAGTGACGGGCTGTGGCGCACTGTCGATATTCTGATCGGCATCGCGCTGGCGCTGGCCTTCTCCTTCGCACTGCCGCTGTATGCGGTGTTCTCCTGGCGTTACAACCTGGCCAGCGGCCTGCGTGACTGCGCCAAAGTGTACGGACGCATTGTGCAAGGCCAGCCGGTAACGGCTGACGAGCACCTCAAGCTGACTGCGCGGCTCAACGCCACGATGCTGCAATTGCGCTCGCTGCTGCCGTCGGTTTCCAAGGAAGTGAAGATGTCCATGGTCGAGCTGGACGCCATCCAGGGCCATTTCCGCATGTGCCTGAGCACCCTGGAAATTCTTGCCAATATCCGCCCTGCCGACCTGGACAAGGTGGCGGGCGAGTCGTTGAAGGCTTCGCTGGATGGCGATTACCGGCAGATCCGTCGCCAGTTGATCGGCATGGCTCGTGCGCTGCAAACCGGCGCAACCGAGCGCCTGATCCGCACATCGGACAGCGCGCCCGCCCAGCCGGTCATTCCAGCCGAACTGATGGGCTATCACTTGATGACTCAACAGCTGGCACAGAACCTGGACGGGCTGCAGGCCCGCCTGGCCAAGACCGCCAAACGCTGGAAGTTTTAAGGAACTGCCGTGCCCGATACCCGCCCTCCCGTCCTGGACGAAATTGATCGCCAGCTGATCGCCGCGCTGCAAATCAATGCACGCGAAAGCGTTGCCATGCTGGCCCGCCAGCTAGGCATCGCCCGCACCACCGTCACCTCGCGCCTGGCACGTCTTGAAAGCAGCAAGGTGATTACCGGCTATGGCGTGCGTCTCGGCCAGCGCGTGGTCAGTGGCGGGCTGCAAGCGTATGTCGGCATTACTGTCCAGCCACGCTCAGGCAAGGAAGTGCTGCGCCGGCTCAGTGCCATGGCGCAGGTGCAGCAGTTGTGCGCGGTCAGTGGCGAATTTGATTATGTCGCGTGGCTGCGCACCGACTCCCCCGAACAACTGGATCAGTTGCTGGACCTGATTGGCAGCGTGGATGGCGTAGAGAAGACCACCACGTCAATCATCCTCAGCAGCAAGATCGACCGCGGGCAGCCGGTATAAACGAGCGACATCTGGCCGACGCAACACACATCGACCAGAAGACTCGTCACTTAGCATGAACAAACGGCATATCGACGACACTTTGCGTCTTATTAACGTGCCTGCGCTTCTCTAGACTGTTGTTTTTCGCCGTTGCCCCTCAAGGTCAGTCATGAAGAACAACCGTCACCCCGCCAATGGCAAAAAGCCGATCACCCTGTTTGGCCCCGACTTCCCCTTTGCTTTCGATGACTGGATCGAACACCCGAAAGGTCTGGGCAGCATTCCTGCCGAGCATCACGGCGCGGAAGTGGCGATTGTCGGTGCCGGTATCGCCGGGCTCGTGGCAGCCTACGAACTGATGAAGATGGGCCTCAGGCCGGTGGTGTACGAAGCCTCGAAGATGGGCGGCCGGTTGCGCTCGCAAGAGTTTGAAGGTGCCAAAGGCATCGTCGCCGAACTGGGCGGCATGCGCTTTCCGGTGTCATCGACTGCGTTCTTTCATTACGTCGACAAACTGGGCCTTGAGTCCAGACCCTTTCCCAATCCGCTCACCGCGGCTTCCGGCAGCACGGTCATCGATCTGGAAGGCACCACTTATTACGCGCAGATGCTTTCCGATCTGCCGGCGCTGTTTCAGGAAGTTGCCGACGCCTGGGCCGACGCACTGGAAAGTGGCTCACAGTTCAGCGACATCCAGCAGGCCATCCGCGACCGCGATGTGCCGCGCCTCAAAGAACTCTGGAACAGGCTGGTGCCGCTGTGGGACGACCGCACCTTCTATGACTTCGTCGCGACGTCCAAGGCCTTTGCCAAACTGTCCTTCTATCACCGTGAGGTGTTTGGCCAGGTGGGCTTCGGCACCGGCGGCTGGGATTCCGACTTTCCCAACTCGATGCTGGAAATCTTTCGTGTAGTGATGACCAACTGCGACGAGCACCAGCACCTGATCGTCGGCGGCGTGCAGCAAGTGCCGGTCGGCTTGTGGAGCCATGTGCCCGAGCGTTGCGCCCACTGGCCCAAGGGCACCAGCCTGTCGTCCTTGCACCGTGGCGCGCCGCGTCCTGGTGTGAAGCGCATTGCACGTGCCGAGGATGGCAGTTTTACCGTTACTGACAACTGGGGCGATACCCGGCAATACGCCGCCGTGCTGACCACCTGCCAGAGCTGGCTGCTGACGACCCAGATCGAGTGCGAAGAGTCGCTGTTCTCGCAAAAGATGTGGATGGCCCTGGATCGCACCCGCTACATGCAGTCCTCAAAAACCTTCGTGATGGTCGACCGCCCATTCTGGAAAGACAAGGATCCGGAAACCGGTCGCGATCTGATGAGCATGACCCTCACCGACCGTCTGACCCGTGGTACGTACCTGTTCGACAATGGCGACGACAAGCCTGGCGTGATCTGCCTGTCTTACTCGTGGATGAGCGACGCGCTGAAGATGTTGCCGCAGCCTGTCGAGAAGCGTGTGAAGCTGGCGCTCGACGCATTGAAGAAGATCTATCCGAAAGTCGACATCGCAGCACGAATCATCGGCGACCCGATCACCGTTTCATGGGAAGCCGATCCGCACTTCCTGGGCGCCTTCAAGGGTGCGCTGCCGGGCCATTACCGTTATAACCAGCGCATGTATGCACACTTCATGCAGCAGGATATGCCCAGTGAACAACGCGGCATGTTCATCGCAGGCGACGATGTGTCCTGGACGCCGGCCTGGGTTGAAGGCGCTGTGCAGACGTCACTGAATGCCGTGTGGGGCATCATGAACCACTTCGGCGGCAAGACTCACGCCGAGAACCCGGGACCGGGTGACGTATTCCATGAAATCGGCCCGATTGCACTGGCCGACTGACAGAAGGAAAACACCATGCGCGTTGCGCTGTATCAATGCCCGCCGTTGCCGCTGGATGTCGCAGGCAACCTCAACCGCCTGGAACAACAGGTCCAGGCTGCCGCAGAGCAAGGCGTGCAGGTGCTGATCTGTCCGGAAATGTTCCTGAGCGGCTACAACATCGGCGCTCGGGCAGTCAGTGAACTGGCGCAGGCACAGGACGGCCCGGCAGCCAAGCGCATTGCCGCCATCGCAAAAGCCAGCGGCGTTGCGATTCTTTACGGTTATCCGGAGCGCGGTGCCGATCAACAGGTTTACAACGCGGTGCAGCTGCTCGACAGCCACGGCACCAGCCTGGCCAACTACCGCAAGACGCATTTGTTCAGTGAGCTGGACAAGTCGATGTTCGCGGCAGGCGGGGATCATTTCCCGGTGGTCGAATTGAACGGCTGGCACCTGGGCCTGCTGATTTGCTACGACGTGGAGTTCCCGGAGAACACCCGTCGGCTGGCGTTGCAGGGCGCACAGTTGATTCTGGTTCCGACTGCCAACATGGTGCCTTACGACTTTGTCTGTGACGTGACCGTGCGCGCACGGGCA
>NZ_LJPW01000043.1 GCF_001400735.1 Pseudomonas caricapapayae | reverse complement strand
GCCCCCGCTGCCCCCGCTGCCCCCGCAGCGTCTGCTCCGGCCACAGCGGCGCAAATTGACGACGCGGCGGCCAAGGCTGTGGTCGCGAATTACGCCAACATGGTGTCTGCGGTATTCGACGATGCCCAGGCCGGTGCTAAAAAACTGAGCACCGCCGTCGACGCATTCCTGGCCAAACCCAACGATGAAACCCTGAAAGCTGCCCGGGATGCGTGGGTGGCTGCGCGCGTGCCTTACATGCAGAGCGAAGTCTTCCGCTTTGGCAACACCATCATCGATGACTGGGAAGGACAGGTGAACGCCTGGCCCCTGGACGAAGGCCTGATCGATTATGTCGCCAAGGATTACCAGCACGCGCTCGGCAACCCCGGAGCCACTGCCAATATCATCGCCAATACCGAGATTCAGGTGGGTGAAGACAAGGTCGACGTGAAGGAAATCACCTCCGAAAAACTCGCCAGCCTGAACGAGCTGGGCGGTTCTGAAGCCAACGTTGCTACCGGCTACCACGCCATCGAATTCCTGCTGTGGGGCCAGGACCTGAACGGCACCGGCCCTGGTGCCGGCGCTCGTCCGGCCAGTGACTACCTTGAAGGCACTGGCGCGACCGGCGGCCATAACGATCGCCGCCGCGCTTACCTCAAGGCAGTTACCGATCTGCTGGTCAGCGACCTGGAAGAAATGTCCGGCAACTGGAAGGCAGGGGTTCCCGATAACTACCGTGCCACGCTGGAAGCAGAATCCGGCGAAAGCGGTCTGCGTAAAATGCTCTTCGGCATGGGCAGCCTGTCACTGGGTGAACTGGCGGGCGAGCGCATGAAAGTCGCGCTGGAAGCCAACTCCAGCGAAGACGAACATGACTGCTTCAGTGACAACACGCATAACTCGCACTTCTACAACGGCAAAGGCATTCGCAACGTTTACCTGGGCGAATACACCCGCACGGACGGCAGCAAGGTCAGTGGTCCGAGCCTGTCATCGCTGGTCGCCAAGGTCGACCCGGCCACCGACGCCACCTTGCGCGCCGACCTGGACGACACCCAGGCAAAATTGCAGGCTATCGTTGATCACGCCAACAAGGGTGAGCACTTCGACCAGTTGATTGCCGCAGGCAACACGGCAGGCAATCAAGTGGTACGTGACGCCATTGCTGCGCTGGTCAAACAGACAGGCGCTATCGAGCAGGCAGCTGGCAAGCTTGGCATCACCGACCTGAACCCGGACAACGCTGATCACGAGTTCTGACAGCCGTCGCTCCTGCGTTAGTCACCAGTGCCGGTCAGTTCGCTGACCGGCATTTTTTATGCTGCTCGATATGTGCTTCAGATCTGGCCAGCGATATTTCAGCGATCTTTGTAGGGTATTTCCCAAAGTCATTTCCGTATATTGAACACGCTCTCCATACCACCGAGTATCCGCGCTCCTGCCCTTCCAAAGCGCGCTCATGTTTGAATTTGAATCCGGCCCCGGTGGTCTGCCATGGTCGAAAAACGCTTACCTGCTGCTCAACGCCATCAATCTCCCACAGCTGAGAAGAAAGCTTTTCGAGTGGAACCCAGCACCGATCTGCACACTGCTGTTTCTGCAAACCCGCTTCAGTGAATTACTCGACCACTCGCCGGCACTGGTTCAGATCGATGGCCCGTGCGATCCGACGTTTTCAGATTTTTTGACCAATGCGTGCGAGGAATGGGGCCTGCTCCTGTTCAGTGATGCCGACCACAAGACAGTGGCCGATCACCTGCGCTGGCTGGTTTTCGTTGATAAGCCAACAGGCAAGGCCTGTCACTTGAACCTCTCGGACCCGCCGGTCGCCAACGCGCTGTTCGGGCTTCATCCGGCGCACATCGACAATCGGCTGTTTGGCCCTATCGACAGTGTTTATGCAGCAGATGTCATTACTGAACACTGGGTCCGGCACGAGCGCCGGGGTGAGCCAGCCATTCATGAAAACACGACGCTTTATCGGATGAGCGAACGGCAGATGGAGGCCATGAATGACGTCGCGTTCCGCCTGATCGTGATCAGTCTTGACCAGCACTTGCGCACATTTTTCCCGGACTACCTCACCTCCACGGGTTTGAAGTCGCGATACGGCCATGTCTATGCACTGGCCGTCACAGCCTATGAAGCGGGCTTCAACAGCGAAGCGGATATTTTCCATTACGCCAACGTCACCTGCTTTCTGGCTACCCAGCCAGCCGAGTCGCAGCTTGATATCAGGATGCTTATGAATGAAAAGTCCTCACTGACGCCATCCCGGCGTATTCAACAGGCCAACTGGCTGGCAGTGAAACGCAGTCGCGAACAGCACGAAGCGACCCGGCCATGACTCGCAAAACGCTTTCACCTGTGGACAAAGCCTATTGGGAGTCCAGAGCAAAAAGCCATATTGACGCCCGCAACAGTACGAGCAACTGCCCGCTAATGGGCATCAAAGTGCAACTGCTGCCACTGCGTTATGGCCGCGTGGAACGGCTTCACTACCCGTCGGAGACTTCGGGCTACAGAGACTTGAAACGACCGCTCGGCTTGCGTCTGGTGCGTGATGGCTATTTGTATGTGATCGATGAAAGCACTGGCTACCTGCATGAATATCGCCTCGACAGCGGCGTACCGACCAAACTGCTCTGGCAGGACCGGGAAGTCACTCAGGATGTCAGGCCGACCACGATTGGCGAGCACACCCTGATCTTTGCCCGTGATACAACGTTGCATATTGCCTATGCCGAACTGCAATGGACCGCCGCCAAATGCAACCGTGTGCTGAGCAGCGCTGCAGACCGTTTCTATTTCATGCAGAAAGTGAATCTGGCTGACGCCGATTGCCAGCGCGGCGGCGCTCACCTTCGCGTCGAGCAGCAAGTCAGAGAGCAGCTTGCCGAACTCGCCGAATTGCCGGCACAACAATGCACGGCGCCCGATATGCCCGAAGGCGAACGTCAGGACTATGTCTGGGAGCATCTGCCGCTGTTTCGCGAGGCGCACATCGGCGAATTGAAAAATACACTCAACCCGTACTACGAATTGAATCACCTGTATCTGGTGCTGGACGACAGCATTGGCATTCTGCGTGACCTTGCGCAGGAGCAGGACGAGGTGGTGGGCTGGCTAAACCATTGGCGTGAGCGCAACGACAATGAAATGCGTTACATCACCGCCAGCTACATCGACACACTGATGAGCGTTGACGACAACACTGCCCGGCAGACAAATCCTGACTCCAAACTAATGAACACTGCTACGCCCGAACAACGCAGCCGTATTTACGACTACCTCAATGCGCGCAATGACTGGCACCGGGAACACTCCAAGGGACCTGTGCCAGCGACTACATCAGCAGGGCAGTATTCCGCCATGCGCGGGGTCGCGTATACCGAACGGCCGCAAACCGGATTTGCCAGACTGAACATGGAAAGCAAGCACTCACAGATGGTGCTCGCGCTCGGTAAACCTCTCCATGAAGAACTGAAAGACGATATTGACGCGCTGGAAGATAACAGCCAAGGCATGCTCAACGGCGTCGGACTTGGCTCGCGAGGTCTTTACGATCTTGTTCGTCACCAGGAGATGCAAGCTTATCTGGCCCAGGAGCGCTCGCATCTCCAACGCTGGACGCAGCGCCTGGACGATATCACCCATGATCGCGTGAGCCTGTTCACTCAAGGTGAGCTCTTTCGAAGTGCCTGGTACTTCGACCCAGACCATCCCGACCAGTTGAAAAGCGCCTTGGCGATGGAGCTCAACTGCACCCGCGACCTGTGCCGCACCGACGAAAGCCTGCGGAAGGTCAGCGACTACTTTCACGACAACCCCCACTACATTCTGCCGGTGTTCTATGGGCGTCTGGACATGGACTTTCTGCGCGCCAAATCAGGCAACCTGCTCAAGTGGCTGGATGATATTCATAACTTCAGCGACGGACTGGCCGATGCCCATAGGCGCATCGCTGATATCAGCCACATCATGGGCAATCACTGGACCAACAGTCTGAATCTGGACCCCGCTGCCCTGCCGCTGCACCAAGCCGTCAATGCCAGTTATATCCCGGCCGTCGCCCTGAACCTGGAGCGCTGGCTGATTGAAATGCAAAAGCGGTTGAACAGCCCACAGCTACGCCAACATCTGGATAACTTCAGCAGGGCAAGCAATCGAGCACAGCGACTGGGCATGCTGGTGGCGCTGCAACAGGAAGCCGTCACGCTGAGCGTTGCAAACGAAGCCGACGTGACAAAATTTCGCGACAACTTCGTGCGCTTGAATCAGCTGCTTGCTACCGAAGACGACCTCATCAGAGAGCGCAACCGCCTCACCAAACTTATTAACCGCCGCACACTGACAGCGGATCAACATCGAGATCTGCTTCACGAAAGGCAATACAACCACCAACGGCTGCTGCAGACCCGCAACACACGCGACGCGCTGCGCCGGGAACTGGAAAAAGCCATTACCCCGACCGGCACTCCGCGCAATGGTGCGATTGGCGTTCGACTGGATATCACTGATCCACAACTGCAAGCGCTCAATGACGAAATTGACACGCTGCGGGCGGGGGCGGTTGGAGGGTATGCAACTCAGGGGGCGGCTGCGGCGGCGCTGAAGGGCAGTTTCTTTCCGTTACTGGCGGTGTGTTTGCAGGTCGGGAATCTGGGGGAGGCGTGGGCTGTTTGGAAAGAATCAAAGGGAAATAGATCTGTAAAAGAAAACTTTATATGGGCAAGCACACTATCTTCAGTTGCCTCAGCATCTATTTCAGTATTCCAAGCTGTATATCTAGCGATGACCAGCGAAGCTTTTAAGGCAATAACCGAAAACAGTTCCGAAACAAGAGGCATGCTGTTCGGAGTTCGTATGGGACAGTGGGGCCTGGGGTTAGGAGCTATCATTGCCCCCTTAAGCCTCGTAGGTGCCGCAGGAACAACTTGGAATAACTTTGAAAAGTGGAGGAGCGGTTTGATAAGCGGCAACTCTGGAGAAAAGTCAGGTGCTTTCACCGCAATGAGCGGCGATATTGGAGGAACCGGAATTAGTGCTGTATTGACAGGGCATGCAGGTAAAGAGCTGATAGGCTTTTTAAAAGACATATATCCTGAAACCGGAGATGCCAGGAAAAAGGCCGCAAGCATTGCTTGGGCAACCCGTGGAGCACGCTTTCTGCAGCTTTCGATGCGACTCACTCCATGGGGACTTATTTTCACGGCCCTGCAACTTGGCGGTGAAGCACTTTACAACTACTCGAACCTGGACGAAGAGCAGCGATGGCTACTCCATTGTCTATGGGGTAACGAGCCCCAGGGTTGGGACTGGAGCACGCACTCACAAAAACTTGCCGAGACTACTCTGCTGCCCACGGTTCTCGATCAAGGCATTAGCAGGCGCCAGCTGGATGGACAGGCTATACGCAGCCTGCATCTGATATTACCGGGACTTACCGAGTCCAGCTTTGACGACACTTCCTTGCGCTGGTTGGCCGAGTTAATAGAAGCCCCCCATAGGCAGGATGTCAGCAAAGGACTTCGGCAAGGACTGTCCGTTGCCTCTGCATCACCTTTGACACTGGCGCTGGAGATCCCCGAGGACTGGCAGGGACATAACGTACTGCTGTTATTGCGGCTCGCAGTCAAACCGGCATTAGCCAACACTTACCTGAAAGCGGATCAGGGATACCTGAATTACCGCATTCCACTGAGCATGGGCTCACTAAGCAAACCCATCCATGCATCGTCAAGCGTTACCGACGAGGGTATGACATTACCTGTTTTACCTATCGAGAGAGACCATCTTTTTGAATTCTAGCAAATACGAGCAATCGCCACGTGCAGGCGATACAGAGCAGGAGGCCGGCACAGAAGTCTTCTATCTTGCACCACGCCCCTTGCCTACCGGTGTATCGGCGTCAAGCTTACAGAACATCGACAGAATGGCTGCTGACACTTATCTAGACTTCCATTTGACCTCTGCATCACTGGAGTTCGCAGTGCGTTGCTACACGGCTTCAGTAGCAAGCATTATAATGATGTTCCTTTTGACCGGCATTGGTACAGGCATTGCCGAATACTTTATTTCCAACACCCCCATTCTTGAAACAGCAATACCTTTCATTTTTCCCAATTGGGCTCTGTGGCTATTTGTATTCCTTCTGGCATCAATGTATGGCTACTTTTTCTTCCAGGCAGTGTACCAACTCACCAGCACGCCCCCCATCCGCTTCAACCGTCAGCGCCGCGAGGTGGCCTATGTCGCCAAGCGTGGCCAACCGCCCCGGTTTATCCCTTGGGAAGAAATAATTGCCTGCGTCAGCAGCAGCACAGTTGCAACGCAATACGGCACTCAGCAGAAATTCGCTCTGATGATCGGCTTCATAGACGCCTCGGACGGCCAGGTGATGTGGCTCACGTTGCCTACTTCCACGCTTGGTATGGCAGTCAGCGAGTGGGAAGCGATCCGCGCCTACATGGAAGAAGGCCCGAGCGCCCTGCGAAAGCCCATGATGGGCACTGACCTGGAGGAAGGCACTGTGGAGTTTTTCCACATGTGTCGCCGTGACTACCTGCTTGACCACGGCTGCTTGCGCTACCTGTTCGGCTTTCTGCTGATCCAGTTTTTCAGCGGCTGGACTTTGCCCTGCCACGTCGCCAGTTGGGTCAAGCGACTGCCGAAAACGGCATTTCCAAAAGCAGTACAAGACTGGTCCGCCCCCCTACCCCGCGAACAATGGCAAGCCCCCAGCGCCGAACTGATCGCGCAAAGTGAAGAAGTGCGCAAAAGCCTCCGTAAAGGCATGAGTATCTTCGACCACTTTCTTGAGAAGGAAAAAAACCAGAACAAAGCCGGTGTCTGATCGAGTCGGGGCCACCCGCCGTGATCAATACAGCGTATCCGCAATGCGGCCCGGCAAAGCCTTGTCATAGGCTTCACCGTCGATCTGCTCAGCCGAGACCGCTTTGAGTATCTGCCCCGCAGTGGGTAATGCACTGCGCTCGATGTGCTGCGTCGTGTCCCACAAACCGGACCTGATGGTCGCCCTGCTGCACTGGAAATAGACGCTGGTCACTGAAATGCGCAGCACTGACCTGGGCAACTGCCCCTTCACCGCAAAACGCGACAGCAACTCGGGCTGAACCGATATCTGAGCGGTTCCGTTGACGCGCAGGGTTTCCCCCACGCCGGGTATGAGAAACAGGAGCGCGACACGTGGGTCGTTGACGATATTGCGCAGCGTATCGATGCGGTTGTTGCCACGTCGGTCAGGCAGATAAAGCGTCTTGCTGTCTTCGATATGCACCAGCCCCGCCTGATCTCCGCGCGGAGAAGCATCGAGCCCGTCAGGCCCGGCAGAGGCCAGCACGGCAAAAGGTGCCTGCTCGATGAAAGGCCGGTAGACCTCATGAATGTGGTCAACTTCCTTGATGAGCGAAGGAGGTGCGATCGGACCATAGATCGCTTCCAGTGCCTGGATGGTGGTCACGAACGCGCTGTTGTCCGGGGTATCCATTGATGTGATCTCAACCTGGTGTTTTATCTGCGGATACTGTCAACGTCGACAAACGCGACAGCCTTTGCAGCATAGGCAAAAATGCAGGGGCTCGGCCAGCTTGAAGATTCGTAACAACACATTGCATCAGACGCCGCAAACGATAATCCCTCTTATTCAAACCGCTCGAGGCTGATAAGCTTGCACGCCCCGATTTTCGCCTCGTTGCAGGATGTGTATGAGTACGCGGCTCCGTCTATCCCTTGCCTTGCTCACGACTCTGGTCCTGAGCGCATGCGATGACGCCCCGCGTTTCACACATGCCGAGCCGGGAGAAGCCTTGTCCGGTGGCAGCGCTACCGTCAGGAAGAGCGACCAGAACGCGTTCTCCATGCCCTCGGCCAATCTGGCCCCCGTGCGGAGGCTGGACTTCAGCGTCGGCAACAGCTTTTTCCGCAGCCCGTGGGTAATTGCGCCGTCGACCACCACGGCTCGCGACGGACTGGGGCCGCTGTTCAACACCAATGCCTGTCAGAACTGCCACATCAAGGACGGGCGCGGTCATCCGCCGGAGGCTGACGACAGCAATGCGGTATCGATGCTGGTCAGGCTGTCGATTCCCGATGACCCGGCCTATGCCGACCTTATAAAGCGCAACGGTGTACTGCCCGAACCGGTTTACGGCGGGCAATTGCAGGACATGTCGAACCCCGGCGTAGCGCCCGAGGGCAAGGTACGGGTCGAGTACGATGCGCTGACAGTCGAGTTTCGCGATGGCACGTCAGTCGAGCTGCGCCAGCCAACCCTCAGAATCACCCAGCTGGGTTACGGCCCCATGCACCCCGATACGCACATCTCGGCGCGCATAGCCCCGCCAATGATCGGCCTGGGCTTGCTCGAGGCCATTGCCGACGACGCAATCCTGGCCAACGCCGATCCCGACGACAAAAACGCCGATGGCATCTCGGGACGAGCCAACTGGGTGTGGGACGACGCGCAGCAAAAAATCGTCATGGGCAGATTCGGCTGGAAAGCCGGACAACCCAACCTTAACCAGCAGAACGTGCACGCCTTTTCCGGTGACATGGGGCTGACCACCAGCCTGCGTCGTTTCGATGACTGCACGCCAGCCCAGACCGATTGTCTGGCCGCGCCCAATGGCAATGGCCCGAATGGCGAGCCGGAGGTCAGTGACAACATCCTGCGCCTGGTGGAGTTCTACACACGAAATCTGGGGGTTCCAGCACGCCGCAGGGTGGATGACCCTCAGGTGCTGGCGGGCAAGAATCTGTTTTTTCAGGCGGGATGCCAGCAATGCCATACACCCGCTTTCAAGACCCGTGGCGACGCCGCCGAGCCTGAGCTGGCCAATCAGGAGATTCGCCCTTACAGCGACTTGCTGCTGCACGACATGGGCGAAGGACTGGCCGATAACCGTACCGAGTTTCAAGCCTCTGGCCGCGAGTGGCGTACACCGCCATTGTGGGGGCTGGGCCTGACCGGCACTGTCAGTGGACACACCCAGCTGTTGCACGATGGTCGCGCCCGCAATGTGCTTGAGGCGATACTGTGGCACGGCGGAGAAGCCCAGGCCGCACAGCGGCAGGTGCTGGCATTCGATGCACAGCAGCGTGAAGCACTGTTGGCGTTCCTGAATTCGTTATGATTGCGCCCAACCCGGAATCGTCTCGTTTCAAAAAATCTTCTTTTCGAAAATAAGGAGCCGGACATGTTCCGACCCAAGTTGTTGCTGACCAGCCTTGCGGCGCTTGCCTTGGGTGCCTGCTCGCCATCCGACCCGCAGGCAGTCACGTCCGCAGCCATTGCCAAACAGGTGATCCTGCCGACCTACAGCCGCTGGGTCGATGCTGATCGTCAGTTGGCAAGCAGTGCGCTGGCGTTCTGTCAGGGCAACACCGACCTGGCCACGGCGCGTGCCGACTTCCTGAAAGCGCAGAAGACCTGGGCCGAACTGCAGCCGCTGTTGATAGGCCCTCTGGCCGAGGGCAATCGCGCCTGGCAAATACAGTTCTGGCCAGACAAGAAGAACCTGGTCGGTCGTCAGGTCGAGCAACTGGTGAGCGCACAGCCGCAGATCAACGCCCAGGAGCTGTCCAAGGCCAGCGTAGTGGTTCAAGGCCTGTCCGCTTACGAATACATTCTGTTCGACGCTGAAATCGACATGGCCAATGCCGAACAGAAAGCGCGCTATTGTCCGCTGTTGATGGCGATCGGCGAGCGTCAAAAGCTGCTGGCCGAAGAAATCCTCAACAGCTGGAAAAGCACGGACGGCATGCTCGCGCAGTTGAGCAAGTTCCCCAACCAACGCTATGCCGACTCTCACGAGGCCATTGCCGAACTGCTACGGGTGCAGGTCACCGCCCTCGACAGCCTGAAAAAGAAGCTGGGCACGCCCTTGGGTCGCCAGAGCAAAGGCCAGCCGCAACCCTTCCAGGCCGACGCCTGGCGCAGCAAATCTTCTCTCAGCAGCCTGGAAGCCAGCTTGATCAGTGCTGAAACGGTCTGGACCGGTGTCGACAACAAGGGCCTGCGCAGCCTGCTGCCCGCCGAGCAGAAACCGCTGGCCGACAAAATCGATGCGGCCTACGCTACCAGCCGCAAATTGCTCTCGGAACTCAAGCCGCCGCTGGCCGACCTGCTGGCCACCGATGCAGGACGCCAGCAACTCAATGCGTTCTACGACAGCCTCAATGCGGTGCATCGTCTGCATGAAGGCGAGCTGGCCAAGGCGCTGGGCATTCAGTTGGGCTTCAACGCCAACGACGGCGATTGATCAAGAGGTACATGTGATGTTGCGACGTCAGGCCAAGGCATTCGGCAGCCTCTTGCTCAACGCTTGCACGCTGGGCGGCTGGAAGCTGTTCAAGCAAAAAGGCGCACGCCCCCTGCTGCTTTCCGCTCGCGACGATGGCGACGGCAAACACTATGCGGTGGGTTTCCGGCTCGACGGGACACAAGTCTTTGCTACCCGAGTGGGCCAGCGCTGCCATGACATCATCAATCATCCCAGCCTGCCACTTGCGGTGTTCATCGCACGTCGTCCAGGCACTGAAAGCTATCTCATCGATCTGCGTGATGGCCGCTTGCTGCAAACCATCGTCTCGCAGACGAACCGGCACTTCTATGGCCATGCGGTGATTCATCGCGACGGCGAATGGCTGTATGCGACGGAGAACGACACGCGCGACCCAGGCCGCGGATTACTGGGCGTCTACCGATTTGTCGACGAGCGGCTGGTGCACTCGGCTGAAATCCCCACCCACGGCATTGGTCCGCATCAAGTCTCATGGATGCCGGATGGCGAAACGCTGGTGGTCGCGAACGGCGGCATTCGCACCGAAGCGGAAAGCCGGGTAGAGATGAATCTGAATGCCATGCAACCCAGCCTGGTCATCATGCAGCGTGACGGTACGCTGCTGAGCAAGGAAACGCTCTCCCAGCAGATGAACAGCGTACGTCATCTGGGCATCGCCAGTGACGGCACTATCGTGGCGGGTCAGCAGTTCATGGGGGACAGCCACGAACTGGCCGAGTTGCTGGCGATCAAGCGGCCCGGCCAGCCATTCCAGGCGTTTGCGGTGGCCGAAGAGCAATTGCGGGCAATGGCTCACTATACGGCCAGCGTCGCAGTGCACAGTGAGCTACGGCTGGTAGCCCTGACGGCACCACGCGGTAACCGGTTCTTCATCTGGGATCTGGACAGCGGCGCATTGAAACTGGACGCGCCGTTACCTGACTGCGCGGGCGTGGGCGCTGTGGCCGACGGTTTTGTCGTTACCTCGGGCCAGGGACGTTGCCGCTTCTACGATTGCCGCAAGCAGGAACTGCTTGCCAGGCCGCTGGACCTGCCCGCAGGGCTGTGGGACAACCATCTTCATCTGGCTCGGGTGGGGTAGCCAGAGGTTCCGTCCGGGAACAGCCGGCCTTGGTTGCGGGGCCTTAGTTACGAGCTCCCGCCCCTTGCGCCAGGCTGTACATGAACAGCAAAAGGTCATGGTCCGGCTGCACGTTTACCAGACTCTTCGCCACACGCGGCAGGGGGCAGTATCCCTCGCCATGTTGTGCCGTGAGTATTCGGGTAGACGGTTGCTCAAGCGCTGCCACGGCGACGGTCGCTACTGCCAGTGCACCGAAGATAAACAAACCTCTTGCCATTTCTAGCTTCATGACTCTAAACCTTTGATAGAGCTGCCAAACGCTGCCTGATAAAAGTAGATCAACTTTTGCCAGTCTGCAGCGCTGAATGACGAATGGCGTCGTAGCTGTTTCATATCATGCTGGGCTGCGCCATGAGCGGTCAGGCGGCGACGGCCTTTTTCAAGGTCCAGCAAGGCGACCTCTACCTTGGCATCCGGCCCCTCACCCGTTACACGTACAAAAATATGCTTGATATACAGGCAGCTGTGCTGCCAACGGCCCAGGTGCATGCGCGCCAGGGTGGTCGCTACTTCCTTGAGCATGCGCTCATAAAACAGCTCGCCATGCCGCTCGCGCCCCCCGGCAGCCTGCCACTTTTCTATCTCTTCGAAACCTTCCAGTGCGACCGTAACCAGCAATGCACGCCATGCATTGTCTTCGCCACGTTCGGCACCGCAAAACACCACCTCAGGTACGACGACGCCAAGCTTTCGCAGCCCTTCTAACGCCTCGCGCTCGCGCAATACGGTAGGGCGACCGAGCGGGTGCAGCAGACTGCGATAGATATGACCTGTCTGGCGCTTGGCATAAAGAGTCTGCCCGTTGCCCATGTCGAGCCGTTGTACACCACTTTCTCCACCTCGACGTGCGTTGGGTTCTTCAACCCACTCGCCGTGCTGACTCCAGAAATGGTTGAACTCATCCTGCACGGAGTTCACAACTGGCTCTTTCAAGGACTGCAAACCCATCTGTTTACCTTTTACGTAAGACATAGACTCGCCACATGGCGTACATCGGCAGAAAGTCCATTCGGTTCTGGATACGAAATCCTGCCTGTTCAAATTCGGACTCTGCGGTAGCAGCCGGTAACACAAAACGATTCTGGTAACTTTCCTGCCCATTTTTCTGCTGGCGCTGTTTCTCCAGACGCGCGCGCTTCCATGCCTTGAAATTGCCATCAACCCACAGCGAAACAATGACACTGTCTCGGGTAACGCGCTGAAACTCACGTAACAGAGCCATCCGGTCACTCGACTGGCCAACATGGTGCAGCAAGCGCATGCAGAAGATGCTGTCTACCGCGTTATCGGGCAAGTCGATGGCAAAAGCAGATGTCTGCAAAGGTTGTACCCTTTTCACCACTTCTGCAGGCTGCGATGCACAGGCGGTACTGAGCATGTCCGCAGAGTTGTCCGCACCAATGATCGAGCGGTTGGGTTTCTCCGCCAACAGTGGCCAGAAGCGTCCTGCACCACAGGGCAGATCCAGCACCAGTCCCGGATCCCCGGCCAGGTGCAGGGCTTTTCTTGCCAGTTGTTCATCACGATGGTGCGACAGCTTGCGCCAGATACCGTCCTGATGCTTCTCAAGGTACTGGCGAGCATGTGACTTGTCGTACTTACGGGAAAACTCGAGTTCTATGCGGTCGCTCATGGGAGCAGCTCCTGACGTTGATGCGGGCCAAACTAAAGGCACCGCTGTCACTGTCAGGTCATCTGAATGTGAAAAAAATGTCACCTTTACACGTCAGATGTTTCGAGATTTTACAGAGAGTTAGACACCGTGTGTGACCAATCGACGAAGTGCAGTCGATTTATCGTCACACACTGAAGCGGGTCTACTGGAAGTGAGGGTCAGGTCTTGACCACATTCAGCGTCACTTTGAAGCGACAACCATGCGGTTCCATAGGCGTGAGATCGACACTCCAGCCCTGGTTGGTGCAAATGCGCTGTACCAGTGACAAGCCAAGGCCCAGGCCTTCGCCGCGCTGCTCATTGCCGCGTACAAATGGCTCGAACATGGCCTCGCGTTTTTCCTCGGGAATGCCCACACCACTGTCCTCCACGGTGAAGCTCTCTGCGTGGAGCGTCAGCGCAATGAAACCGTGATCCGTATAGTGCAGGGCATTGCGCAGCAAGTTGCCCATGACAGCATGCAGGAACGTTGCGTTGTAGCGAATTTCAGACAACTGGTCATCCGTTGGCGGGGTATAGATCAGTTGAAGCCCTTTGCCTTCTATTGGATCACGCCACTGAGAGATCAACTGCTCAGCCACGCCGACCAGAGTGGCCTTGGGCGTCATGGCCGGATCTTCACGCTGGGTGCGCGCGAGCATGAGGAAGGTCTGCACCAGATCGCGCATCTCTTCGCAGGCGCGACCGATACGCTCTACCTGACGACGCCCGCGTAGATCGAGCGCAGGATTTTCCAGCAGCAACTCGCAGGAACTGGCCAGCACCATCAAAGGGGTACGCAGCTCATGGCTCACATCGCTGGTGAACATACGCTCACGAATCAATGCCTGCCTCAGACGCCCCAATGTTGCGTCGAACGCCACTGCCAGCTCGCCGACTTCGTCGGCGGCATAGTCAGGTGCCAGTGGCGGTGCCAGCCCCAGCAACTGGTCACGGTGACGAACCTGCCGGGCCAGACGCACGACCGGTGCCATCACCCGACGGGCCAGTACCCAGCCCAGAAAGACTGCCAGCGCCAGCGCCAGCACGAAACCGACCAGCACGACAGCGAACAGCACCCGCTCACGCTCTTCAAAATCGCTTTGATCCTGAAGCAGGGCGTAATGCCGACCATCCACCACCTCGATCATGGCGTGATACGACAGCGGGCCACGAAAGACCTCATGAAAACCAGGCTCAAGGTGCCGAAGGTCCTTGGGCAGATCAAAGTCGCCCGGACCGTTGCTGAAGTAGAACAACTGGTCGGGCTTGGGCCGATGGCTCCAGTCGCTGACACTGTCCATCAGCATCAGACGATTGAGATCACCGCCGAGGCCTGCAGAAATCAGTTTTTCTTCAACCAGGTGAACAGTAGAGATGATTCCGATGGCGAAAGATCCGGCGACCAGTGCACTCATCAACGCAAAGGCAATGATGATCCGTTGGGCAAGACTCTGTTTAAACTCCATCCCGGCCCTCGGCCAAGCGATAGCCCACACCGTGCACGGTCTGCAACAGCGGTTTGCCGAACGGTTTGTCGATGACCTGACGCAACTGGTGCACATGGCTGCGCAGGCTGTCGCTGTCCGGACAATCGTCGCCCCATAACGCTTCTTCCAGAATCTCGCGACGCAGTACATGCGGGCTTTTCTGCATCAGGACGGCGAGCAGTTTGAGCCCGACCGGGTTGAGCTTGAGCATCCGGCCTTCGCGCGTCACCTCAAGTGTATCGAGGTCATACACCAGATCGGCAACCTGCAAGGTGCGACGTCCGCCGCCCTGGGCACGGCGCAAAACCGCTTCGATCCGCGCGGCCAGTTCCGACAGGGCAAACGGTTTTAGCAGGTAGTCATCAGCGCCGGAGCGGAAGCCCTGCAGGCGGTCATCCAGTTGATCGCGTGCGGTCAGCATGATGACCGGCGTATCGCGACGCGCATCTTCACGCAGACGCTTGCACAACGTGTAGCCATCGATGCCCGGCAGCATGATGTCGAGGACGATCAGGTCGTAATGCTCGGTGGCCGCCAGATGCAGTCCTGAGAGGCCATCCTGGGCGCAGTCGACGGTATAGCCTTTCATGCCCAGGTAATCGGCCATGTTCGCCAGGATGTCGCGGTTGTCTTCAACCAGAAGAATTCGCATAAAGCACTCTCATATGCAGTTTGGGCTGGCGCAGCTTAAGACGAAGTGGGCGTAAGGGCCAGCGCCGAAATGCCATGACGTTTTTTTCACCTATGATTTACAACGCTCATGACACACTTTGAGACAAACCGTCGCACATAATGATCGCGGCATGCCTTTCACCGATCTGGATTCGATATGTCGAAAACCGTCGCCCCACCCTACTCTCGCCCTATCAACCCGTGGATTTATCTGGGTGTACCCGCCGTCGTCGCGTTGGCCCTTGTACTCCTTGAGCTGACCTCGCTGGACATGGACATCGCCAAGCTGGCTTTCGACCCTGTCAGTGGGCAATTCATCGGCAGGCACAGCTATTTTCTCGAAGACGTCCTTCATGATCGCGCCAAGCAACTGGTCATGATTTTCGGCGTGCTGGCCATGATCGGCTTTGCCGCCTCCTTCAAGGTAGAGCGTCTGATCCGGTGGCGTAGAGAGCTGGGTTGCCTGGTGCTGTCCATGGCTCTTTCAACCGCCTTCGTGACGCCGGTAAAAGTAGTGACCTCGGTGCAATGCCCCTGGAGCCTGACCGAATTCGGAGGACAGGAAACCTACAGTGAACTGTTGAGCCCGCGCCCCGCCACCGATAAACCAGGACGCTGCTGGCCGGGTGGCCATGCTGCTACCGGGTTCACCCTGTTTGCCCTGTTCTTTGCACTGCGCGACCGCCGCCCACGCATGGCGAAAATGGGACTGGCCCTGGCCTTTGGCCTGGGAACAGTGTTCTCCATCGGCAGGATGCTGCAAGGTGCGCACTTCTTTTCACATAACATCTGGACTGCAGTGTTCTGCTGGCTGATCTGTCTGGGGGTTTATTACTTCATTCTCTATAAGCCTGAACCGAAACGCCTCGCGGACGCGACGACTCAGGCGACACGCTGATTGGTCCCGAACAAAAAAAGGTCATAAAAAAACCCCGCACAAGGCGGGGTTTTTTATGGGTGCAGCTCTGCGGGGTAAGGCCGGATTACATCATACCGCCCATACCACCCATGCCGCCCATGTCCGGCATGCCGCCGCCTGCTGGCTTGTCTTCAGGCACGTCAGCGATCATCGCTTCGGTGGTGATCATCAAGCTGGCGATGGAGGACGCCGCCTGCAGAGCAGAGCGAGTCACCTTGGCCGGGTCCAGGATACCCATTTCGATCATGTCGCCATATTCGCCGGAAGCAGCGTTGTAACCATAGTTGCCACGGCCTTGCTTGACCTTGTCGACTACGACGCTTGGCTCGCCACCGGAGTTGGCTACGATCTGACGCAGAGGCGCTTCTACAGCACGACGCAGCAGAGCGATACCGACGTTCTGGTCGCTGTTATCGCCTTCCAGGTCGGAAATGGCCAGCAGAGCACGAACCAGTGCCACGCCACCGCCAGGTACCACGCCTTCTTCAACGGCTGCACGGGTGGCGTGCAGGGCGTCTTCAACGCGGGCTTTCTTCTCTTTCATTTCAACTTCGGAACCTGCACCGACCTTGATCACTGCAACGCCGCCCGACAGCTTGGCCAGACGCTCTTGCAGTTTTTCCTTGTCGTAGTCCGAGCTGGTGTCGCCGATTTGCTGACGAATCTGGGAGATGCGCGAGTCGATATCGGTTTTGACGCCAGCACCATCGATGATGGTGGTGTTTTCTTTGTTCAGAATGACGCGCTTGGCATTACCCAGGTGTTCCAGGGTAGTGGTTTCCAGGCTCAGGCCGATCTCTTCGGAGATAACGGTACCGCCAGTCAGAACAGCGATGTCCTGCAGCATGGCCTTGCGACGGTCGCCGAAGCCTGGAGCCTTGACGGCTGCAACTTTCACGATACCGCGCATGTTGTTGACCACCAGAGTGGCCAGCGCTTCGCCTTCAACGTCTTCGGCAACGATCAACAGAGGACGACCAGCCTTGGCGACTGCTTCCAGAACCGGCAGCATTTCGCGAATGTTGGAAATCTTCTTGTCAACCAGCAACAGCAGCGGGCTGTCGAGTTCGGCAACCATGGTGTCCGGCTTGTTGATGAAGTACGGAGACAGGTAACCGCGGTCGAACTGCATGCCTTCTACAACAGACAGCTCGTTTTCCAGACCCGAACCTTCTTCAACGGTGATGACGCCGTCTTTGGTCACTTTTTCCATGGCTTCGGCAATAATGTCGCCGATGGAATGGTCAGAGTTGGCCGAGATGGTACCGACCTGGGCAATCGCCCGGGTGTCGGTGCAAGGCTTGGACATGGCCTGCAGCTCTTTGACGATGGCGATGGTCGCCTTGTCGATGCCGCGCTTGAGGTCCATCGGGTTCATGCCGGCAGCGACAGCCTTCAGGCCTTCGTTGACGATTGCCTGAGCCAGAACGGTCGCCGTGGTAGTACCGTCACCGGCATCATCGTTGGCACGGGAGGCAACGTCTTTGACCAGCTGCGCGCCCATGTTTTCGAAACGGTCTTTCAGCTCGATTTCCTTGGCAACCGATACACCGTCTTTGGTGATCAGCGGAGCGCCAAAGCTTTTCTCGATGATAACGTTGCGGCCTTTAGGACCCAGGGTCGCTTTAACTGCGTCAGCCAGGACGTTTACACCGGCGAGCATTTTCTTGCGGCCAGAATCGCCGAATTTAACTTCTTTAGCAGCCATGATCATTATTCCTTGAATACTTTGTAGTAACGGAAATCAGCGGGAGCACTCAGCCTTCGACAACAGCAAGAATCTCGTTCTCGCTCATCACCAGCAGGTCTTCGCCGTCTACTTTCACTGTGTTGCTGCCGGAATAAGGGCCGAACACAACCTTGTCACCCACTTTCACAGCCAGCGCACGCACTTCGCCGTTGTCCAGCACGCGGCCGGTACCCACAGCAACGATCTCGCCACGGTTAGGCTTTTCAGCAGCCGAACCTGGCAGAACGATACCGCCGGCAGTTTTCGTTTCTTCTTCACTGCGACGGATGACGACGCGGTCATGCAGAGGACGAAGCTTCATTGTCGATCTCCTGATTATGTTTGTCTGATCGTCCGGTGACTGCACCGGCCGGTTTAAATCCGGACTTGCCGGTTACGGTTCGACGCGCGAACCGCAGAATACGGTCTGGCCTTCATGCCAGAAACCTTGCGGTGACCCATACATAAGGGCGAGCAAAGTGATTACAAGTCTTGGGCAAAAATTTTTTACACCAGATTCGACGCGCAAAAACCAGCGCGGCACCCGAAGGTGCCGCGCTGCCGGGGGGTTAAAGGCTACTTGTCGCGATGTTCGAACTCGCCTTCGATGACATCAGGCTCGCGAGTCGGCTGGTGAATAGCGTTCGGGCGATGACTGGACGTACCCTGGTTGGCCGGTGTCTGCAGGTCATCGGCGAAGGCGCGTTGACGCATGGCCTGATCTTCGGCGCGTTGACGAACCTTGTTGATCAGCAGACGACGGGTAATCGGCAACAGGCAGATCACACCCAGAATGTCGCTGATGAAACCGGGCAGCAGCAAAAGACCACCGCCCACAGCAACCATCAGGCCTTCGAGCATTTCCTGGGCAGGCAATTCGCCACGCGCCAGGCTTTCGCGTGCCCGCAGCGCCGTTGCAAACCCGGCCACACGCATCACGAACAAGCCCAGCATCGACGTCGCGACGACCAGCAGGAAGGTCCAGAGAAAGCCGATGGACATCCCGACACGAACCAGCAGAAACAGCTCAAGTACCGGGAACAATAGAAACAGCAGTAAAAAAACACGCATCAAATGAGTTCCTCAAGGGAAGAATGCCTTCCGAGTAGACCGTATGTGATGTCAGAAGGTCGTTAATTCAAGCTCCCTGCGCCTGGGTTACCGCTCAATTATGCGCATAAGTCAGCTGAACCAGGGCTTCACGAACGTGTATCGGTGTATTTCAAGGCTGGGTTCCAGGCTTGATGAAGGCTCTGTCGGCAGCAGGAAATGGTTGAAAAACCTCTACTCCGAACACAAGACGAATGCGCGAAAACAGCCTATAACGTGCTCTGGCTATGGCTAAACACTCGCATTCAGCCAGTGACGCCATGGAAACGATCAACTGTGACTGGGCACGCACATGGAATTGAAAGACAAGCTGATAGTTATCACCGGTGGAGGCCAGGGGCTGGGCAGAGCCATGGCCGAATACCTTGCCGGCAAGGGTGCCAACCTGGCGCTGCTGGACCTGAATCAGGAGAAGCTCGACCAGGCTGTTGCAGCCTGTGAGGCGCTGGGCGTCAAGGCTCGCGCCTATCTGTGCAATGTCGCCAATGAACAACAGGTTGTCGACACAGTCAGCAAGGTCGCCGAGGATTTCGGCCCTCTTCACGGCCTGGTCAACAACGCCGGTATTCTGCGCGACGGCCTGCTGGTCAAGGTCAAGGATGGCGAGATGACCAAACTGAGTCTGGCGCAATGGCAGGCGGTGATTGACGTCAACCTGACCGGCGTATTCCTCTGCACGCGCGAAGTGGCAGCAAAAATGATCGAGCAGAAAAGTCAGGGCGCGATCATTAATATCTCGTCGATTTCACGGGCGGGCAATATCGGACAAACCAACTACTCGGCAGCCAAGGCCGGCGTTGCTGCCGCTACGGTGACCTGGGCAAGGGAACTGGCACGCTACGGGATCCGTGTGGCGGGCGTGGCGCCGGGATTCATTGAAACCGAAATGACTGGCAGCATGCGCCCCGAAGCACTGGAGAAAATGACGTCGGCCATCCCGCTCAGACGCATGGGCAAGCCGGACGAAATCGCCCACTCGGTGGCTTATATTCTTGAAAACGATTATTTCAGCGGGCGTATTCTGGAGCTCGATGGGGCAATGAGAATCTAGCCAGCAGATCAAGGCAGCGAGCGACGCGCACGATGCGCATCGCTCTCCCCTCATTTACCAGCTCACGCCAAAGCCGGCGGTATAACGGGTCTTGTCCACGTCACCGTTGTCCGAGCCACTGATGATGTTTTTCTCGGCCTTCAGGTTAAGCGATGCCCAGTCGGTGACTTTGTAACGCAGGCCGGCTTCGACATCCATCGAGTAATCGGCAACGCCGCTCAACGGCTTGCCCAGTTCGCCGTTGCTGAAGAACTCGAACTTCTTGCCGATCAGGTAGCGGTTGTAATCCCAGGTGCCTGCAACGGAATAGAAGTTTTCTTTCTGACCGTTGGAAAACTCGAAGTCGGTACGGTTAAGCAGTGCTCCAACCTTGAACGCACCCAGTTCGTCATCCCACAACTGATACCCAGGACCAGTACCGACGACGCGCTGACGAGACAGGTCTTCGATCTTGTCACGCTTGTAGGTCACACGGGCGTCCCAGAAGAATTTCTCGGTCAGGAAGCGGTCCAGGGAGTATTCGGCACTCCAGTTGTCGGTGCCGACCACATCGTCGGTCGTCTCGCGGTTGTAATCGCCCTTGGCGTTATGGCGCCATTGACCGTGACGCGCCGAGGTCTTGAAAGCGATGTTGTAGTCATTGGTGTCGTTTTCTGCCTGCTGGAAGTCCAGTGCGGCATCGATATTGCCTTTCCAGACAAGATCAGTGATAACCGGCTTGGGCTTGATGATCTGATGAATGCTTGCCAGCTCAACGGTCTTGGGCGCATCGCCATTAGCCAGCACGACCTTGCCGTCATCGGCAGCCTGCAACGACTTGGAGACCTCCCCCGTGTGCTCATCCTGCTTGACCAGCAGAGGCTGGTCGCTTTGCAGCGTCTTGACCTGCTTCCAGTCCAAAGGGATAGCGCCGCCGTATTCAGTCTGCAGCAGCAGCTTGCCGCCATCGAACACTTTGATCGTGCCGGTCAGCCGGTCACCGTTCTTTAACCAGACGGTGTCGGCAAGCAATGGAGTGGAAACAGTGGTGATTGCGAGGCACAGCA
Source organism: Pseudomonas caricapapayae (assembly GCF_001400735.1). Taxonomy (GTDB): domain Bacteria; phylum Pseudomonadota; class Gammaproteobacteria; order Pseudomonadales; family Pseudomonadaceae; genus Aquipseudomonas; species Aquipseudomonas caricapapayae. The sequence continues at coordinate 3,785 of NZ_LJPW01000043.1, read as the reverse complement.
GGGTTCTGGACAACATAAGCGGTAATCAGGCTCTGTTTGGCGGGAAGTCGGGCATCATCCTGCGGGACAACGTCAAGAGGCAATATCAAGGCAGTCCGGGGACCACAATGCACAGGTTTCACTGACAGCGGAATTCAGTCAAAGTTCAAGAGAACGACAATCAATATCGTTTTATACAGGATAAGTGTGTGACCGACCCGAACTTGACATTTCTTTACCCGGACGGGCAATCGCCTGCCGAGGTAAAGCGTGGCGCGCTCTACCTGACGCTGGCGCAAATCCCGGAAGGCAAGGTGGTCGCTTATGGGCAACTCGCTCAACTGGCAGGGCTGGGAAAAGCGGCGCGCTGGGTAGGCCGCACATTGAGCCAGTTGCCAGAAGGTTCTGCACTGCCGTGGCATCGGGTACTGGGGGCCGGTGGTCGGCTCAGTCTGCCGGCTGGCAGTGTGTCCGGTGACGAACAGCGGGCGCGTTTACGTGCCGAGGGCGTTACCATTCTGAATAATCGGGTGGATATGCAGCGCCATGGCTGGCGTCCGCTATAGCACAGCGGTTAGAGTGCGCCCTTTGTTTTCGTAACCTGAGGCAGATTCCAGCCCATGCCCCGTAAAACCTGGCGCGCCGCGCTCGCCGCATATGCCAGCCCGTCGACATTAGTGTTACTGCTGCTCGGATTCGCTGCGGGCATGCCTTATATGCTGGTCTTTTCGACTTTATCCGTGTGGTTGCGTGAAGCCGGTGTCGCTCGCGAGACCATTGGTTATGCAAGCCTGATCGGCCTTGCCTACGCCTTTAAATGGGTCTGGTCGCCATTGCTCGACCAATGGCGCCTGCCTCTGCTCGGCAAGCTGGGGCGTCGTCGTTCATGGCTGGTGCTGTCCCAGAGTCTGGTGATTCTCGGTCTGATCGGCATGGGCTTCTGCGATCCGCAAAAGCACCTGTCGTGGCTGATCGCTATTGCCGTGGTGGTGGCCTTCTCTTCAGCCACGCAAGATATCGCCATCGATGCCTATCGCCTGGAAATTGCCCAGGACACGCAACAGGCTGCCCTGGCCGCCAGCTATATGTCCGGCTACCGGGTCGCTGCGCTGCTGGCGACAGCAGGCGCGTTGTACTTCGCCGAGGGTTTTGGCTCAACAGGCTTTGCCTACAAGCATTCGGCATGGACCGGCACCTATGTACTGTTCGGCCTGCTGATGCTGCCCGCACTGGTCACAACGCTGATCATGCGCGAGCCGCCTGTGCCGCTGCGTACCCAGTTGTCGGCAGCACGCTATGGCTTTACCCACCAGTTGGCCTCGGTGTTCGTGCTGATTGTGCTACTGGTATCGGTGCCGGCAATGTTTACCCAGCTTTACAATACCGACTTCGCCAGCGTGCTGTTCAACGGTACGAGCTGGATGGATCTGTTGCTCGAAGACCGGGCGTTTTTGCGGGCGATTCTCTACACGCTGCTGACCATCGCCTGCCTGTCGTCGATGGGTCGCCGCGGGCTGGCACCGGTGCTCACACCGATCAACGATTTCATCATGCGTTACCGCTGGCAGGCGCTGCTCTTGCTGGGCCTGATCGCGACCTATCGAATGTCGGACACGGTAATGGGCGTCATGGCCAATGTGTTCTATATCGATCAGGGCTTTACCAAGGACCAGATCGCCAGCGTCAGCAAGATCTTCGGCCTGATCATGACCCTGCTGGGTGCGGGTATCGGCGGACTGTTGATCGTGCGCTTTGGCATCATGCCGATCCTGTTCATCGGCGGTCTGACCTCCGCCTCGACCAATATTCTGTTCCTGCTGCTGGCGGACATGGGCCCCAACGTGAAGATGCTGATTCTGACCATCTCACTGGACAACCTCAGTTCCGGGCTGGCGACGTCGGCATTTGTCGCCTACCTGTCGAGCCTTACCAACCTGAAGTTCTCTGCCACCCAGTACGCCCTGCTCAGTTCCATCATGCTGTTGCTGCCACGCCTGTTAGGCGGATATTCAGGCGTGGTGGTGGAAAAATTCGGTTACCACAATTTCTTCCTGATCACCGCCCTGCTGGGCATTCCGACGCTGGTGATGATCATCCTGCAATGGAACCGAGAGATACGTACGGCGAAGACCGAGGAGCCGAAAGAGGCTTCCGTTGTCGAGAAGCCCTGAGCCCAGGCCAACCCATCAAGGAACAACATTGGACACCGATAACAAAACACGCGCTTTCAACCCCGTTCCGCTGATCCTTATCAGCCTGGGCATCTGGCTGCCGATCATCGGCACCCTGCTGATCTCTTACCTGTCGCGGGATCCTGCCACCCCGTCCGGGCCGATGGCTTTTGGCGGTGCCGTGGTACTGCTCGCTCAGGTAGAAATCTTCGCGATCATCTTTCTGCTGATTTATGCATTCGCCGTAAAACCGTGGAGGCTGTCCACGACAGTACGCACGGTGTTCTCCATCAACGCAGTGGCCGCCGCCGTCGCTGCCATTGGCATTATCGTTACGCTGGCCAATATAAGCCTGTAGTAATCGCCAACTAAAAAGCCCTGACTCTCACCAGCCAGGGCTTTTTTCATATCGCACGCCCCTCCTCCTCTTACAGTCTTTTCTCCTGACGTTGTCTGTCATTGCGTCGTAAGAAACGCACTACAACTTCTTATGAAATGGCCGACGTCGTTGTTAGCCATCACTCACTATTTTGCCGCGCCATCAGGAGTAATGTCGCTCGGTGACCGGCCCGCGGCAGTGGCGGACCATTCTTATGAAATCAAACTGGAAGATGGCAGCCGGGTGAAAGGAATGACGAACGCAGACGGGCGGACAGAGCGAGTGGAACGCGAAATGATGCATCAGGCACAAGTGTCGGTACTGCGCAGCGGCACACCGAAAGGCGGTGCGCAATGAACGGTGCCGATGAATACACCGTTGCCCAAGGCACCACACGTCTGATCCCCAACCTCAACACCACCTGCAAAATGGAAGTGCCCGCCGATTTGCCCGGTGTGGTGATCTTTCTGCATGGCGTGAATGATCCGGGGGCGTCTTATGAGTCGGTGGAGACGGGGTTGTGTCAGGGGGGCAATGAGCGGCTGGATCGGCCGGACCTGCTGGCGGGGCGGTATGGGGCTGAGTATGCAAAAGTAAAGAAGCTTCCAGTTGAAGATGTGCAAGACGATCAGAAGGACATTCTGGACGATCCTGACACCTATCTTTATCAGCGTGACACCAGGGATCCGAAAACTCGTAGCCTGATGATTCCCTTCTACTGGGGCTATCGTGCCGAGCCTGGAGAGGTGAAACGGGATAAAAACGACGACCCGACCAGGCTACGCGACCAGTATCAGGATGTGCGCGGCAACCGTCTGGACAGGCACTTTGGCAAAGGTGGCGGTTTTTTTGCAAACGCCACCAACAACCTGTTGCAGATGTACGCTGAGGGTCTGGATAAAAACCTGATTCACAAGGCGGTGCAGGCAAGACTGCCCAACACGCTTTACATGGGCGAAGGCCCGCATCGTCGTTATTTCGTTCTGGCGGCTACCCGGCTGGCCATGCTGGTGCGCGAGATACGCCGCGTATCCCCGGACGAAACCATCACCATCATGGGCCACAGTCAAGGCACGTTGATCACATTACTGGCGCAAGCACTGCTGGTAGATGAAGGGCAGCGATGTGCGGATACGCTGATCATGGTGGACTCGCCTTACAGCCTGTTCCCGAATGTAACGCCTAAAGGCCACGACACTCTTTCAACGCTGACCCGTATTGTCACTGAAGTCACTCAGGCACCGCACACCCAGCCG
>NZ_LJPW01000130.1 GCF_001400735.1 Pseudomonas caricapapayae | reverse complement strand
GAGGTGGGGGCTCGGGTGGCGGCGGTTCCGGTGTGGGCGGCGTCGGGCTGGTCAGTTCAATGGTCATTTCCGGAACTTGTGGTGCAACTTCCGGCACCGCTGGCTGGGCAGTTTGCATGGTCCACCAGATCACACCGTGAATAAGTACCGACGCAGCAATCAATACCATGACTTGCGGCTTGTTGAGGCCGCCCGGGCGTGATGTATTGGCGCTGAAAGGAATGCCCTGCCACGCCGTCGAAGTGTCATCGGGCGAGGGTAAGGGAACCGCTTTCATTATTACCGCATCCTTCATTAACGCTCCCTCGGGTAGTTAAAGGGCAATAAGAATCCGTTCGAATATCGTGTGAATATTCGATGGATGGATACCTGCATACGGGTGATAGGCAGGGCATCGCGGTGTCTGCATGCACGGCAGGCTTAAACAGGAAAACCGGATTACATCAGGGCGCTGGCATTGCTCATCCTTGGCTTCTTATTGTCATGTACGTGGACGTACAACTCTGTTCCCGAAGGCTTACATTGCAACCGCTGTGCCAGAAAGCCCACGCGGGAACCCTTGCTCCAGAGCGGGTGTCGCATTCATGTAACTATTTAGCGAATCCCGATTTCAGAAACTTGAAAACCCCTCGAACACCTGAAACGTCGTACAAAACAACAGGCAAATAAAGACCCTCTGCTACGTCAGACGCGTTCGAAAAATGTGACCAGCAAGTCACTTTGCAGGATGCACCAATACTGTGTAACCAGGATCACATTGGTGCGTTAGTTGATCAGGTGTTCATAACAGGGGGCTCCGTCCGGGCGCGGGTTAATACACGGTTTCATCACAACAGAAATAAAGGTCATGGCCCGCAAGGTGGCCAAATGGAATGACTGAAGATAAAAAAGGGCTGCCACTCTTTATATGAGAGTTAGCCGTTAATGAAAAAGACGACAATTACGCTTGTTGCGCGCACCGTTTCGCAAGGCACTGATTAATCGTCAGAACCTGTAAGAGCACGCGCAAAATGACTTACGTCCAGACGTGCGGAATCGTCAAAAAACAACACGCATATCGGGATAAAATGAAAACGACCGGGCAGGCGTCGCCTGAGGCAGGTGATGCCCAAGGGATAAACGGCCAGCGTAGCGTTGGTCTGACACAAGACTGATAGGGCACAGCTAGATTCCTTTCCTGGCGAGTGGCGAGGCTTGTGGTCTGCCCCTGCACTGTTTGTGGACGCTCTGGCGTCCGTTGACTGCACTTTGGTGCGTGTAGGCACCCCTTGAATGCAGCGTGCACCATGGGTTTATGGCACGGGGGTTCCACTTGAAAGAACTGTGCCAATTTGTGTCTTTTTGTATCTGGAGGAATACATATTCTTCAACTGCGAGCTGCGAGTGGCGAGTGGCGAGCTGCAAGACAGAAGCGCTGGCGGGAAAGTAAGAAAAGGCAGGAAGCCGCCCGCTGCGAGGGCGGCTTGAAACGCTGTGCAGCCGATCAGAATTACCAGAACGCAGCAGGCGCACTGAGCGCCTTGCTGAACACCTCGATGGCGCGCTCGACATCTGCCTGCGTGGTGTAGCGGCCAAGGCTGACGCGCACGCTGGCCAGCGCTTTGGCGGAGTCCATGCCCAGAGCAAGCAGCACATGCGAGGGCGCATTGCTGGCCGAATTGCACGCGGACGTCGAGGACAACGCCAGGCTGTGGGACAACTGCGAGCTGGTGAAGCCTCTGCGGGTAATGCACAGGTTCAGGGTGTGCGGGATGCGTTGTTGCGGACAGCCATTGAGTTGTACGTCCGGCAGGGCAAGCAGGCCTTCGCGCAAGTGACAGCTCAACTCGTTGATACGACGGTTCTCGGCATCTGCCTGACTGATCGCCAACGCGAAGGCTGTGCCCATGCCGACGATCTGATGGGTGGCCAACGTGCCCGAACGAAAGCCGCCTTCATGTCCGCCACCGTGTATCTGCGCCTGCAACAGCGAATGTGCACGCGGGCCGACATACAGTGCGCCAATGCCCTTGGGGCCATATGCCTTGTGCGCCGAGAACGACATCAGATCGACAGCCAGGCTCGCCAGATCAACCTTCACCTTGCCTACAGCCTGCGCAGCGTCCACATGAAACAACGCACCGTGCTCGCGCACCAGGGTGCCAATGCTGGCGATATCAGTCAGCGTACCCAGTTCGTTGTTCACCAGCATCAGCGACACCAGCAGCGTGTCTTCGCGCAACGCAGCCTGTACCGCGTGAGGCTGGATAAGGCCTTGAGCGTCGGGTTTCAGCCAGGTGACGGGAAAGCCCTGGCGCTCCAGCGTGCTGACGGTGTCGAGCACGGCCTTGTGTTCCAGCACGCTGGTGATGATGTGCCGACGTTGTGCGCTGGCATCATGGGCGATGCCCTTGATCGCCAGGTTGTTGGACTCGGTAGCGCCGGAGGTCCAGACAATGGTCTCGACAGGCGCACCCACCGCATCGGCCACCTGCGTGCGCGCCTGTTCAACGGCCTGCCGCGCCACCTGCCCATAACCGTGCCCGCTGGATGCCGGATTACCGAAATGACCTTCGCGCCCCATACAGGCAACCATGGCTTCGATGACCTGCTCGTCGACAGGCGTGGTGGCGGCGTAATCCAGATAGAGCGCAGAGGTGGTCATGGGCAATTCGCTTTGTAATCGAGTCAAAATCAAGGCCTGGCATTACCAGACCGACTGCCTGAAAGATTACTGATCCACGCGCGAAAATTTATTGATATTTGCTCGGGAATGAGCGTCCAAAGCGAAAAATTATTCGATCAGGATTGAATTTTTACGAATAAAACTTCTAGGATGCCGCTTGAGGCGCAGAATCACAGCTGGACACCCGTCGCTTTTCACGCTCCGCACGGGAATGCAAGGTGCTGCACCGTTGGGTGACGCAGAGCGTCACGAAATACATGCCAACGCGGAGCATTGGCACGATAGTTACCGCAGTCAGACACCTATCGTCCTCAGGGCGACCAAAGCAGGAAACCACCAATGGACAAGTTCGACCGGGCAATCCTCGACATCCTGCAAACCGACTGCACCCGCTCTGTCGCAGACATCGCCGAGCGCATTGGCCTGGGCAGCACGGCGTGCTGGCGGCGTATTCAGAAGCTGGAAGAGGCCGGCATCATCGACCGCCGAGTCGCGTTGCTCAATCCGCAACGGCTCAACGTATCGGTCAGCGTGTTCGCCGCGATCCGCACCAACCAGCACAACGCCGCCTGGCTCGAACAATTCCACGCCGCCGTCGGTGAACTGCCTGAAGTGGTGGAGTGCTATCGCATGGCGGGCGACACCGACTACATGCTGCGCATCGTCGTAGCCGACATCGCAGGGTACGACGCCGTCTACAAACAGCTGATCAGCATTCCGGGCATCAGCGACGTCAGCTCAAGCTTTGCAATGGAACAGATCAAGTTCACCACCGGCCTGCCCCTCCAATATGCGTCATTTGGCAGTTAGGGCCGCCACGCCTGTCGATTGAATCGAACCCTCAGCGCAATGCCACGTCCACTTTCTTTGGCAAACGAAAAAGGTGGCTGACATGACAACCGATCACATCCTGACAAGCAGCGTGCCCAAAGAAGACCCCGCCAGCCCGGAACTCGGCCAATACGACCGGGAAGCCGACCCGGTCCTCGCCATGAACTCGAATAAACCCGGCGTCGGTTCGGCAACAGGCGATGAAGTGAAAAAGCGTACCGAGAATGATGAGGCTTATGAAGACGACGAGCCGGAAGTCTATTCGGACGACCCGGATATCGTGGCGGATGAAGGCGGCGGTGTCTCGCCGGGTTAAGGCCGGGTGAAGAAAGCAAAACCCGATATCGACGTGGTGTAACAGCTCAAACGCGCTCATGAAGAAGACGTTGAGCTGCTCACACAGGCGGGAATGCTGAGCCCGATCACTCAGGGACGAGAGGCAATCTCGTCCAGATGGTTCAGCAAGTCCAGCGGGTCCTCATAAACCCTCAAGGCACCTGCCCGCTCAAGCTCGCCAATGTCATAACCGCCCGAGAGCAGCCCCACGCCGGTTGCCTTGCAGCGACGCGCCGCCAGCATGTCCCAGATCGCATCGCCGATCACCAGGCACTCATCAATCGGAGCGCTTATCTTCTGCGCAGCCGCCAGGAACAGGTCCGGATCAGGCTTGCCATAGCTCACGTCATCGCGCGTAACAATGTTGATCTTGTCGATGTCCAGCTTCAGGGCTTTCAGGTTGATCGTCGCCGTATCAATCCCGCCACTGGTGGCGATGCACCACTTGAGGCCTTCTTTATCGAGCGTCTCAAGCAACTCGACCGCACCAGGCAGCGCGATGATCTGCCCCTGAAGCCGCTCATATGCCTGGGCATGTTTTTCGCTAAGCCGTTCGGCTTGTTCTTCGCTGATGTTCAAGCCGGTTTCACGCGACAACGACTTCAACATCAGCCCGCCGCTCATGCCGATCTTGCGGTGAATACGCCACATCGCAAGCGGGATGCCTTCTGCATCCAGCGCCTCTTTCCAGGCGGCGACGTTTTGATAGACGCTGTCGGTCAGCGTGCCGTCCAGGTCGAAGATGAAGGAAGTCTGGGGTCTCATAGGGTTACTCTTTTTGAATGCGGATTGACCATCTGGCGAGGTCCGGAGCGCTGTGGTCGACACCTGTTCGGCGGTATCGGAATGTGGCGTTCATCAATGAAGCGAGGGCTGTACCGGGGCCTCGAATACGGTATTGCCAGATGGAGGGAAAGGACTGGTTTTTTGAGGTCACACACTTTCGAGTGTACGCGGGAGTGGCGGTTCGATCTTTCGCGCGGCGGGCAGCCTGGTAGCAGAAAAGTCTGATGGCTTTTCAGCCGCGTTGAAGACTCTCCAGCCGCGTGAACGCTGTAAGTAACCCTTCACCAGCGCCTACCCGCGCCGCCTCATCAATGGATAACCGGGTTATAAACAATCATCGACAGAACGCCCGCACGCACGCTGCTTTTTACAATTCGTTTAATTACGTTAGCCAACAGGCGGCTTAAACTCGTGCGTTTGCCGTGCAAGGAAAGCAAACGATGAGCATCAACCAGTTGCGTAAAGATGTAGAAGAACACTTTCAGCGGTTTGAGCGGGTGCCTTTCAAAGAGGCTTGGCGTCGGCGTGATGCCCGTATCTGTCTGATCTGGATGGCTGCGTTAATATTGGCATTTTCAGGGGCACTGATATTTTTACCTGCGCCTACCCTGACTGACTACGTTACCCGTTTGCTGCCAGTCCTGCTGACTTCCCTGATATGCACAGTACATCTGGCAGAGGTGTACGCGCGGATCCGAGCAGAGCAGATGGGCGCCACTTCGATTACCACGCCCTCCGAACGATTAAAGCTGAAACAGGACTGGCTATGTACACGCTATAACTGCGGACCCGGCGAGCTTGTCGATAAAGCGAGGGCGCTTAGACATCTGTGGGAGGAGCGTCAGGAGCTCAAGCAACTGGCCAGTCACGACACAATGGGGCCACGTATTGCTGCGTTTTTCCGGCTACCTGACCCTGGCAGATTCATTGCAGCACTCTTCACTATTGCCGCGATCTTTACAACGATGGTGACCTTGGGCAGCAGCATCGACGCCATCTTCGATGCCTTGCAAGACTGGCGAACGATAGGTGCCACTGTTGTGATTGTCACCTTCCTGTGTAGCGAAATCATATTGCTCTGGATCATGGTCACCAGCATGGTCCGCGAGGTGGGCCCTTCGATACTTGAGCAGATCGGGCTGCTGCCTATGAGTAGCCGTCGGGTGTATCGGTATTTACTTGCGGTCCATGATGCGAGTGAGCCTGTTATGACCATTCGCAGAGATGTGCCTGGAGTGCTGAAGCTGATTTCGGTGTTTTTTATGCCGGTAGGGGAAATATGGGCGAAGGTGCGGACGCGGTTTTTGACAGGCTCGGCGGTCGGAGCCTGAATGAGATATTGAGGTGACATCGTGCCAATGCTCCGCGTTGGCATGCAGTTCGTGACGCTCTGCGCCACAAATCTACAGTCTGGCCGAGATGTTTAATCAGACCGATTATTGATAAGTATCGGCATCTTCAGCCGGATAAAACTCACCTTTGCTCCCCATCCTTTCCAGCCGCTCGCGCACCAGCACTTCAACGCTGGCGACTGCCGCCTGATCATCAGGGTTGACCAGTTGCAAGCACAGACGCCGTGCGTTCTGATCGTGGGTCCCCTCGCTGAGCATGTCGTGGGTAGCGATCTGCTCGCCACGCCACAGGCACAGTTGGGTATGCGTCCCGCCGAGCCATATTTCATTGACTGATCTGAGGTCAGTGGTAGCCAGTTGGTCCACGGTGATTGTCTTGTCCATTGCGCTGTACCTTTTAAGTGAATCGATACAGGTCAGACGCACTGGCGCAGCGGGTCGTTCCCGACATCGGCATTTCGACCGCGTGAACGGTGATTAACCGATGCTCAAGATCAACCCCGGTCAATCAACCGTTGCATAGCGCAAGGCTTTATTTCTTCAGCCAGCCCTCGACAACATCAGCACCGTGTTCTGCTTTCCACTCCTTCAAGGCTCTGTGATTCCCGCCTTTGGTTTCAATCACTTCACCGGTCTTCGGATTCTTGTACACCTTGAGTTCACGTGGTTTGCGCGTGCCCGCCGGTTTATCGGCAACCTGGCGACGCGTTGAGGTCTGTGGGTCCAGCAGATTGACAATGTGTTTGAGGCTGAAGCCGTACTGCTCAAGGAGCTTGCGCAGCTTGGTTTCGAACTCGATCTCTTTCTTCAGGCCCTCGTTGCCTTTCATGGTCTCCAGTGCCTGGAGTTGCTCGGCGAGGTGTTTTTCCAGCTGACGGTATTCTGCGAGTTTGGACATTGTATTTTCCTTATAAACAGGTGTGCGTAGTTATTGAGAGAGATAGCGCCCGTTACAAGTTCAGCCTATTTTCCGCAGGTCGGTGGACTTTAATACGTCGGAGTAACGCCATAAGCCGGAGTGCCCGGCTTCCGGTTACTTTCAAGAAATTCGATTTTCCGAGTGCAGAATCAACAGCGGTTTCTGTCTATCTGTTCTGCACGCTAAAGGAAAGTTTTGATTGGCCTATTTCCTGGCGCAATAAAACGGTGACTTTGTCTGTTGACTGCGCGGCAGCGAAAAGCAACAACGGGAGGCGAGCGCTTTGACAGCGGCTCAAGCCTCGGCAGTTCTGTCTGAACGGGCCTCACCTGCGCTGCGGCCACAGGCGACTGACTGCCCGCATAGATACTGCCCCTGGAGGTGTCCATACAGCTAACGACGGTATGGGGTGTCTACAGGCGAGTTGCTCAGATGATGTCAGCTCACGAGGTCGACGGCGACTTGCCCAACGAGTGCCACGTCTGTCGTATCGGCAACCACCAGGTCGGCATTGGTGAGCACTCGCGTGTAATCGAATCCGGCTAGCGTGACCTGGAAAGCGTGCCCATCGGCGCCTGGCTCGTTACTACGCAGGTAGGTACGCTCGGTGTATTCATCGTAGGTCATGCTCAAGGTGCCGTCGCGGCCGTTGCCCAAACCGGTCACGCCAAGCGCAGCGACATCGAGCTTGTCCTGGCCCCAGATGAAATCAGTGATCAGATCGCTGCTGCCGGCATGGCTGTCGGCGCTGCTGGTGAACACAAAACGGTCGTTGCCTGTGCCGCCGGTGAGCTTGTCCGCGCCCGACCCACCGGTCAGCACGTCGTCACCGGCGTTGCCCTCGAGGGCGTCGTTTCCGGCGCCACCGGCCAGGGTATCGTTGCCCCAGTAACCATAAAGGGTGTCTGACTTATCGCCGCCGATCAGATTCACCGGGGTGATCGGCTGCGGGCTGGTCACAACCGTCGCATCACTGGGCGGGGCGAACAGCACAGTGCTGGCGTTGAGCTCATTGACGTGGTTGCCGCTGAGCAGGATTTCAAAGCGGTTACCGTTGGCATCGGCCTCTAATGATTTAAGTGCGGTGGCATCGCCAGCGAGGTTGAGAACCACCTTCAGCGTACCGTTGAAGCCATTACCCAGCCCGGTGAAGCCCAACGCAGACACGTCGATCATGTCATGGCCGTTGCCACTGAAGTCGGTGATCAGATCGCGGCTGCTGTAACTGCCGCTGGCATCGTTGCGGTAGCTGTCGCTGAGCCGGGTATACACGAAGGTGTCGGCACCCGCGCCGCCACTCAGGGTGTCCCCGCCTGCGCCGCCGAATAGCCGGTCATTGCCTGCACCCGCTTCGACGGTGTCGCGGCCAGCGCCGGCCTTGAGCGTTTCGCTGCCGTCGGTGCCCGCCAGCAGGTTGCTCTGCGAGGTGCCGTTGATCAGCGGTTGCAGGTTGGCATCGGTAATAACGCCGCTGTTGGCCAGGAACTGTACGGCAAAACGATGGCCGTTATTGTCCTGCTCGTAGCTTTCCAAAAAGTAAATGCCGCGCAGAGGCTCGCTACGTATGTGCAGGGTATCGCCATAGCCATCGCCTAAATGGCTATAGCCCAGGGCCGACACGTCGAGGATATCGTGGGCGGGGTCGAAATAGTTGATGGCATCGGTGTACTCGCCTCCGCCTTTGATATAGCTGTCACCGATGCGGTCGAAGCGGAATACATCGTTGCCGGCCCCGCCGTTCAAGGAGTCGCCTCCGGCACCGGGGACCATCACATCGTTACCGCCCCCGCTGACTATATGGTCGTTACCGCCCCCGCCCATCAGCAGTTCATTGGCCAGCCCACCGCGCAGGAAGTCGTTGCCTGGAGTGCCCTGCACGATGAGTTCGACCGGGTTGCTGCTGACCTTGCTACTGGCGGTTATGACCTGCACATCCTCAAGCGCCGCAGGGTTGGTGACGTCCTTGCTGTCGACTAATTGGGTCATGCCGTGCTCCTTACTTGCGGTTGTTCCACTGAGAGAGTGATATGACGCAAATAATGCCGTCTCGTTGATGGCAGTGGGCTTTGTCCGACGAAAGGGTTATAAGCGGCGGCGCTTAGCGTGGAGGAGGGATATGGCCGGGAAATTACTGATGCGTCGCAAAGGCTGCCTGAATCCCCCGAATAACTCTCTCTGACCAAAAACAGCCGTCATACAAGGCGGACAGCAATCTCATCCTCACCAGTGAAACAAGTCACCAGACAATAGGCTTGTCGTCCCAGGCCCAGAAGGTCCCGCTGTCGGTCGGTCCATGTGCGCCTACCACCTCAATAATGCGATCCGCTGAAAACGCCGGTTCGAACAGCTGGCCTTCGGGTACGTTCGACTGGAATGGTTGAGACAGCGCCGTGTCGGTCGTGCCTGGGTGTATTGCCAGGACAGTAGACGCCGGGTTAAGGCGTTTCAATTCGATACTTGCCGTGTGCAGCAACTGGTTCAGCGCTGCTTTGCTGGCTCGGTAGCTGTACCAGCCACCCAGTCGGTTATCGCCAATGGAGCCAACCCTCGCGGAGAGCGCCGCGAAGGTAGAAGGTTGTTTGCGCAATAGCGGGAGCAGGTGTTTGAGCAGCAGGATCGGTGCAAAGGTGTTGGTCGTGAAGCTCGCTTGCAGGCTCGCAAGTGTCAGTTGTGCGAGGCCCTTTTCTGCTTTTGCGCCGTCCTGATGAAGTATGCCCAGCGTGCTGATGACGAGGTGCAGATGCTCGCATCCATCAAACGCCTCGCTCACGAGTGCTTCGAGGGATTGCTCATCGCGCGCGTCGCAGTCGACTCGTTTGATGCGTTGGCCATATTGCTCTGCAAGCGTTGCCAGCTCTGTGGAAGTGCTGGCTTTTCGCGCGACAGCCCACACTTGAGCCACATCATCGCGAGCAAGCAACGCCGCGCACAGTGCCGAGCCGATACCTCGGCTGGCTCCGCATATCAGCACGTTAGCTTCGCTGTTCAGTTCGGGTATCAAACTCATAAGGCACCTTGAGGAGCATGGCTGAAGCGTTTTTGACTTCGGGGCAGGACATTGCGTTCAGGCGGACAGTTGCTTACCAATAGAGAGCTCGACGAAAGGGGGCTTATGCAATCTTGCGGATCGGTTGAGGACTCGTTTACACAGTTTTCGCCATGCAGCAGCCGACTTAGAGGCATTTCAATTCGGCTTGCGGTGAGTGGCCGCGTCTTGACGAGCACTCAGAACCAAGCAACATAGACCAGCAGATTCTGGCCGTTTGCGGCCTGTCGCGAGGGGCCGCAAACGGCCCTTTGCGGCCGTTCATAATCCAAGATGAAGAGATGCGAACACCTCGTACCTCACTCAGTTACCTAACCATGCGCTCAAACCATTCGCTTCGTTCGCCGACGCGAGCTAAACAATGTACCTTAACCAAAGGCCAAGCTATTCAAGGGAACCAAAAACATGGAAGCATCAGAAATTCTAATAAGCTTTATTGTGGGCGCCGCCGCCAGCGCGCTCATAAGCGCAGTGATTTATTTTCTTCAAAAGAAGACTGATACCATACTAGTTTCAGCAACAGAACTGCACAGTCAATCGCTAAAGCTAATAGAAGAAACACAGGAACTGCACAGCTTAAGAACTGCCATTTTACGAAACCAACAAGACATTCAAACCGAAATTTTAAAAGCTGGAGAGCATGTATCCCATCATATAAAAGAGCAAATTGAAAACCTTGTATTGAGCACAAATCATCCTGATTTTTTTGTTTCCACAAAAACGCTCAATTTAACTCCTCCAAGCAATGCACAGGATCCTGACACACCTGTAATTGGTGACCTAATAATCAACAACAATGTTATTTCGCACGGAGAAAGAGTTGGAATAATGTTCAGGGTAAATGATGAAAAATGGAATTTTTCCGTTCCCTCTGGTGCCGCTATCCACCATCCCGGCGGCATCTTAACACCAAATAAAGTTACAGCTAAATATATGAGCTTTGAGATCATCATACCCGCGAAAGGAAGCCAATGCCCAATCACATTTTTGTTGATTGATGAAGCTGGCAACCAAAACACACAGAAAATCACAATCCCCATAAACCCAACTCACAAATAAATACTATAGCTGCAGACTAATGTTGTTAACGTCGCTCACTTAGCGGACTGGGGAGGGCTAAAGCACGCCCCCTTGGTCATACACCTTGGGGGTTTTGCAATGCGCGGATATATGGAGTTGATAAGCTTTGTGAAAGAGTTGAGTGATGGATTGTTCGACTATCTGCCTGAGGATCAAAGAACGGGACAGCTTACCGTCGAAGACGGTAATCGCGCAATAGATGTCAAGCAAATCTTATTGCTCTAGTCTCTCGCTGAAAAAGATATAGCCATTTATATACGGCTCCAAAGTTCGGCGATTTTTCAGTTGATGAGATATTGTCGTGGTATAAACTTTATTTTATTCCTGAAATATCTGGTGTTGAAAAGCATGTTTTTTAGCAGAATACTCAAATCAATAGAATCACATACTGAAAAGAAAAAGAAATCTTTTATTGTTAAATTTTTTAGTTGTACAGGATACAAGTGATTCTACATTATCCCATTAAAAATTTCGTCGATGGAGCAGATGCTGAACATCGCAGATTGTCGTCTTGGTAGCTAATTTTTGAGTTCATCAGGCGTCAGCGCCATCTGAAGGCACAGATGCAGCAGTCAAAACCGCTATAAGCAGGAAAATCTTGGGTGTGGTGCTTCTGAAGCACCACACTGATGCATACACGATTTCGGCGGATCAGCTATAAACCCTACCGCTTCGCCAACAACCGCGCCAACCCAGCCGTCACCACGACAGCCAGCAAAACGGCAGCCGCGATAGACAAAAGCGCGCCCCATTGCAATATGGAGTACCTGAGGGTCAGGTAGAAACTCACCACCCCGACGGCACCAATGGCATTGCCCCGGATGATCGCCGCCAGTTCATAACGCCCGCCTTGAACGTGGACAAATACAGCAAGCGGCCAGGCGATCACCGGGATCGGCGCCAGCAGCCCACTGACCACAGGCCCAAGCCAGGTGGCACTTGCGGTAATCGCCAGCAGCAGAAGGGTGGCCGTCAGCATTCGCATCGGAATGACCCAGCGCGGCAGCGCAATGTAGGACGCTACGTCCGGCGGCGTCTGTTTCGAGGTGGCGACGATGATCAAGACAACCATCAGCAGCGTGAAAATGATCGACAGCGCGAGCAAGCCCAACAGGTTCATCAGAAAGGCCGTTGCGCCATATACCGCCAAGGCAAGGACGCATCCCGTCAGCGCCGAAACGCGTCGAGTGACCAGAAAATAAAACAGATAAGTCGCCTGAATCGCTGCCAGCCCGGCCAATGCACCCGGCACCGCCATCGACGCGAATTCGGAGCCTTGCTCAAGGCTGAGAAACAGCATGACCAGCGCCGAGGTCATCGGTAGCCCGGAAAGCAGCCCCGCCACGCCGGCCCCCCAGCGCCTGGCCGCCAAGGAAATGGCCAGCATGAGCGCAGGGGTGACGAGTAACTTGAGGTAGAAGGCCGTCATGCAGAAAACTTCACATCGGGAGGTCGGGCAGGATGCTAAACCTTTAGCGGTTGGCAGCGATACGTGTCTGCTATTAAACCATTGCGCCCCAGCGCATTCGCCAATAGCCAGAAACAGAAAAGCCCGGCGAACCGGGCTTTCTGAAACCGAGCAGCGCTTATTTAGCGGTTTTCAGCTTGATCACGTCACCAGAGACCGTGGTGGTATAGCCGTTCAGGACCCAGGCCCAGAACCACTTTTCCTGCACTTGGGTATTGATCAACGCATCACCACCCTTGGCCTGAATGGCGCTGTTCTGCGCGCGAACAAAACGGTCGTTCTGACGAATCGGGATCAGACCGAACAGCATCAGGCCGGTGGCGCTTGCTTCACTGTGACCGACGACGGTGTATTGGCTGCTGTCGTATTGCGGGGTTTTCATAGGGGTGCCGGTGCAACCTGCCAGAACCAGACCACATACTGCTGCAGCGACAACTTTACTAACTGACTTCACGATAAAACTCCATGGAAAACGCCCGGATCCAAATCTCGGGCGGCGGTACTTTACTCGCAGGGCTGGTGCTTTAGGTATTTTTTATAGTTCCGTCGAAACGCTCTTGCCATTGCGCGGCCGCTAAATCCGATAGGGGCTGTTTCCGGCTGTAGCGAGGTGGTGCTTGCCAGCAGCGGGGCTTGTAAGGGTTGTCTATCAATTCAGCTCGTCAGCATTTGTCGATGCAGACCAGTGTGACCATCGCTTTAAAGCTGCTGACGAGTTTGTCGTAACGCTTACAGATCCGAGTTTTCCTTGAGCCTGTTGAACAACTGCCCAGTCCAGGTCTCTTTTTTGACCAGAAGTCGAGGGTCAAAGGTTCTGATATGGTAGAAATCACCACCCGCTCAAGAGCCGCAGTCAATGAGAGTTATTCGGAGCAAAGATTTCACCGCCACTCGCGCTTGGGGGGCTGACGACATCGCTAACATGGATGGAACCACCGTTCGCCTCCACTGGACCGACCAGCCTTATAAGTGGCATGTCAACGATGGTGAGGAAGTTTTCGCAGTGCTCGACGGCACGGTAGATATGCATTATCGCGAATCAGGCACTGAGCACGTCGTGACATTGGTGGTTGGCGACGTGTTTTACGCGGGAGCTGGGTGTGAGCATGTTGCGCATCCTCGAGGAGAAGCACGGATTCTGGTCATCGAACGTGAGGGCAGCGTTTGAGTTGACCAGACTATCGCTCGTCATTCCCTACCGATGCTTAGTCTTAGGCCAGGCGTCGTTTGAACTGGGCGGTAAGAGGCCCGTATTTACTGGGTATTTGAGATCGTGTGCCGGTTAGGCATACACGTGGGCATACATAGCCCTCTCTACTGCGCTTGGATTTACGCCTTTGGTGAGAGCTTTTCCGTCTCGGGAGGACGTTGTTTCAGCTCCGTCTCACGGATTACGCGGCCTGTCGTGCCGTCAAGCTTAAATAGGGTTCTGCCCACAAGTAGAAACGTGCTTTTGCTATCTGCCAGGATCAAATGGCCTACCAAGCGTTCGCCTTTGTCGGTTACCACGGTGTCCACTGCATCAATTTCGCCAGCGGTTTCTAGCTGTGTATATTTTTTGAAGTCTACAAGCCCTGTCCCTCTGCCGTACTGAACACCGACACCAGGAGCGAAGAAGACGACAAACATGGCGATTCCCATCCACGAAGCAAGCCCAGCCACCACACTCGCCTTAAGCTTCCTCGTTATCGCTGCAACGAAGAGCGCTGCAATGACCACAAATGGTACTGCCACAAGAGTGGAGCCAATGATGGGCAATCGATCCGCTACGCCCAATGCACCAGAGAATAGGCTCGTGTACCCATACAGAAGCAGCGCGGGGGTACTCAGGGATAGCTCGCTTGGGTCGATGCCGAACTGCTGGAGCTTACCGATTAGGAGTGAGTATCCGATGATCACCAACGCGGCTTGCGATGTTAAAGCTCCAAAGGTGACCAGCTTGAACGCCAGATCGGTATTGGTTTTTGCCTCCTCGGCGGCAGGTTTATCTAACGGACCAAGGTAAGTGGAAGTTGAGGTTGCGGTCAGCTGAGTCGGCGTAACTAGCTCGACCTTCAGCGGTTTGTCTCTGCGCCAGAACATGGTGATTCCTTCTCCGATGGGTAGCCGGAGAAAATAACGCCGAATCTGTTGGGAGGGTAGGGCGGATATGTCGCTGGGGACCCTGGAGCATTCTTTGAGGTACGGGGCATGAAACCCGCGACATCGTGGTAGCGACAGGCTTCCGAGCTTACTGAAATTCCAACGTTGAAATTGAAAGATCTTGAAGAAAAAAGGTCATCGTTACCGTGCTGGTAAAGATGCCCTTCTGTGTTGCTGATAACGCACGCATGGCGCTTGTCAACCGGGTCAACTCCGTCAACCTGTCAACCTGTCAACCAACTTTAAAAATCCAGCCGCTAACACGAACGCGCGGGTTCTTCGTCCCGTATCCTTCCGAAACACCCAGGGTCCCCGCCAACCTACAGGACGATGGGAAAAGTCAGGGGTGAACTGTCGTTCACCAGGTTCACCTGTTCACTAAGCTGACGAAACGTTAGCTACTCAAGATGCGCGGGTTCCCTACCCCGTATGCAGCGGAAGTCCTCAGGGTCCCCCGGCTTATACCGGATTCCATTCGCTGATGGGGCTCACTTCACAGGGGGGGGCGGGGACAGAGCCTTCAAATGTGGTGTAACTGGTGTTTCAGGTGTGACAGAAATTCTTAACTATTTGAAAAATAAAGATAAAATAGTTGTAACACTTCGCCGGGAGCTTCTGTGTACGTGATGTAACAATACGGAACTGTGTAACACTGTCGCTGCCTCTTTGCCGTACGGGCAACCGCGTACGATGGCCTATAGCGGCCAAAAGAGGCCATTGGGAGCTGGACGCCCCCCCGTCCGGCCCCGCACGATCTGCGATGGAACACTAATTCGAACGTTCCCTGGAAACCAAAATTATTAGAGAGATGCGACCAACCTTATTACCCTCGCTTATCCCTAAAAAATATCGCCCACTATCACAAAATCCTGCATAAAAATGACAGCAAAATGCCATTATTCGTGTATTATGCGAAAATGAGGCACCTTGGCACTGGAGCGGTTCGCAATATCTCTTCCTGATTAAATTCAAGTAGGGATAATATAACTTTAATAGAGGATTTGGCTGGCCGTGGCAATTCTATATAAAAATATTCTCGAGGCCTTTCAGCCGGCAAAAGAAATATCTGACCCAAATCGATTTTCTGGCCGAAAAAGCCAAGTTGAGAAAGGGGCGGAGCTTTTACTATCTAATGACAATATATTTATTCATGGCAACAGAGGTATTGGAAAGTCCTCATTGGCGCGCCAGCTTTCTTTAATAGCCTCCGGAAATAACGAGTTACTTCGATCGATAGGTTCAGAGCTGGCAGATGAGAACTTCGATTATGTTATCTGCTTTTTAACCAGAGACTCTTCAATCACGAACATCAATCAATTATTATACAGATTGCTGATTGATGAAAATGCGCTGGCACAGTGGAATGAATTGCTTGGTCTTAGGGAAGTCGGGACATATGACTTGGGAGACTCTTTAAATCCGAAGCTTGTTTCTGACTTCTGGGGGCGAGTTGCGAAATGCGCGACTCTTTCTAGTAATGGAGTTGCTGTATTTATAGATGAGTTTGAGCTAATAGATAACCACAATGGCTTTGCCTCATTGATCAAGGCAAACCCCGGGAACTGTGTGTTTATTGTCACCGGAATTGGTCAAACGGAAAAAGAGCTCGTAAGAGACCATAAGTCAATAGAGCGTCAGCTAGACACAGGAAAGCTAGAAGTCCCAAACATGAGCGAGGATGAGCTTCGGTTAATTGTGGCTAAGGCGCAAGAATATATCTCCAGCGAAATTGTGTTTGAAAAAACAGCTGTAGATCATTTGGTTCAGATTGTAAATGGTCACCCATACCTGCTACACCTTGTTGGGAAGCATGCGCTGTCCCTGGCTTTTAAAAACAAAAAAAATCTTATTGACAAAAGCACTCTGGAGGAGGCTCTCCAGCATATTGCTAGCAGCCGAGCCGACAGATCTTTAGAAGACAGGTATTTAAAAGCGATAGGTAATTCGCACCAACGAGAGACGGTATTGCGTATTTTTGCCTCTGTAGGCGAAGATGTTGTGCATACAACCATTGCTTATCCTCTTGCAGAAACGCAGGGTATATCCAATCCATCATACTGGGTAGCGGATCTGCAAAAAGAGTCTTCAGGATCTGAGTTGGTTAAAGTTGCTGAGCAATACTACAGGATTCAAGACCCATTATTTAGAGCCTATGTTTCTGCGACCCCCCCTCGTCTAGCCGGCACTGCAATCGGGCTTAACGTCACAAAAGAAGAGCATGAGAAAAATTTCATGCTAATTCAAATTTCCGATATCCACTTCGGATCGAAACATTACTTCTCTAGCATCCCTGTTGCCAATGACAACATTCCAATGTCAGACAGGCCTAGCTTGGAAAAATACTTTATTGAATCGCTAAGCGCCACCTCAAATCGCGGAGACTTCCTTGCCGTTACTGGTGACGTCACACAAATGGCACTCACTGATGAGTTTGAATCAGCTGCAAAATGTATAACCGCAATTGGGAATGCACTAAACGATGGGGTTCGTCATTCAGGAAAAAACATTGCAATAATCCCGGGAAATCACGATGTCAACTGGAGCATCCAACAGGCCGACCCTAAAGCCCGATACTTAGGTTTTTCACCTTACATTCGATTTCGTAGCAGTTTCGGCTTGCATATTGACAATCAAGTAGAGCCAGAACGGCTGTACGAAATACATGACCTGATTGAAAAATGGAATATAGTGGTAGTGGGCTTTAACTCGGCAGTTCTAGAGGGGCCAGATGATCACAGAGGTTACATTGGGGAAACGCAATTTAAAAATGCAATGCAAGAAATTAACGCACTTTGCTCCGAAAGAAAGCCGTTAAAAATTGCCTTGCTACATCACCATTTATTACCCGTTAGTTCGCTTGAAACAAACCTTAAGAAACCTGACGAAGTACTGAGGGATGCAGCCTATATAAAGCACTCGCTAATT
>NZ_LJPW01000039.1 GCF_001400735.1 Pseudomonas caricapapayae | reverse complement strand
GTTTCCGGCCCGACTTCGTCCTGTCACTGACGTCGCACTCTGCGTCGTCAGTAACATCGCGATAAAAAGCATACAAACAGTATGCGCAGTAAAACCCATGCACGAGGATGCGCGTGGTCAATCGCCGCTATTTGAACAGACACAAAAAAGCGCCCCGAAAGGCGCTTTTTGCTTGCAGCGGTAACGCTTACTGAACAGTCGGCGTTTCGCCGGCTTCCTGCATGCGTTGCAGCTCTTGCGCGTAAAGGGCATCGAAGTTCACCGGGGCCAGCATCAGCGCAGGGAACGAGCCGCGTACGACCAGATTGTCGATCGCTTCACGTGCATACGGGAACAGAATGTTCGGGCAGAACGCACCCAGGGTATGGCTCATCGCGCCGTCGTCCAGGCCCTTGATCAGGAAGATACCGGCCTGTTGCACTTCAACGATGAAGGCCACTTCGTCGCCGTTGTTGACAGTTACGGACAGGGTCAGCACGACTTCGTAGAAATCGCCTTCCAGCTGCTTCTGACGGGTGTTGAGGTCCAGACTGACGGTCGGCGTCCACTCCTGACGGAAGATCGCCGGGCTTTTTGGCGCTTCGAACGACAGGTCGCGAACGTAGATACGCTGCAGGGAAAATTGCGGGCCGTTTTCTTCGTTGGCAACAGCGCCGTTGTTCGGTTGATCGGTCATCTCGGATCCTTGTCAGGTAGGGCTGAAAGTTTAAGGGGAATCAGGCCAGCAGCGCATCAAGCTTGCCGGCACGCTCCAGAGCGAACAGGTCATCGCAGCCGCCCACGTGGGTCGAGCCGATCCAGATCTGCGGCACAGAAGTGCGACCGGCTTTCTTGGTCATTTCTGCACGCAGCTGCGGCTTGCCGTCCACGCGGATTTCATCGAAGGCCACGCTCTTGCTCTGCAGCAGTTGCTTGGCGCGTATGCAATACGGGCAGTAGTCGCTGGAATAGACGATGACTTGAGCCATGTTCACTTCACCAAAGGGAGATTGTCGCCGCGCCAGCTGGAAATGCCGCCGGACAGCTTGGCCGCCTTGAAGCCGGACTTGAGCAGCTCACGGGCGGTGGTGCCAGCATGCTGCCCCATTGCGTCGACTATGATCAACGTCTTGTCCTTGTATTTCTGCAGTTCGGCGGTACGGGTCAGTACCTTGTCCTGCGGAAAGTTAAGGGAGCCCACGATGTGGCCTGCGGTGAAATCCTTTTTCGAGCGCACGTCGATGACCACGCCCTGATCGCTGTTGACCAGTGCGGTCAGCTCGCGAGTGCTCAGGCTGGCACCGCCCTTGCTCAGTTCGTACGCGATCAGCAGTCCCAGCAGAACGACGAAGGCACCGGTGATCAAATAGTGGTTAGTGGCGAATTCAAGCAGGTGAGCAACCATCAGTAGGTTCCAGGGCGTTAAAATGTCGGCCAGTATACACAGCAGCCAAGGTCGGCCAAAGTCCGTACGGCAGTGACGCCGTTTGAACTTGTCCTTAAAATGCCGTTCCCTTGTACTTTGTCTATCTCTTTATCCAATCAGCATCGAGTGGGTTCTATGACTGCCACGCCAAAACCTCTGGTTCTTATCATCCTGGATGGCTTCGGACACAGCGAAAGCCATGAAGGCAATGCCATTCTGGCGGCAAAGATGCCCGTCATGGATCGTCTCTACCAGACCATGCCCAACGGCCTTATTTCCGGGTCGGGCATGGACGTCGGTCTGCCGGACGGTCAGATGGGCAACTCCGAAGTCGGGCACATGAATCTGGGTGCCGGCCGCGTGGTGTATCAAGACTTCACTCGGGTGACCAAAGCGATCCGCGACGGCGAATTCTTCGAAAACCCGACCATCTGCGCCGCTGTGGATAAAGCTGTCAGCGCCGGCAAGGCTGTGCACATCATGGGCCTGCTGTCCGATGGCGGCGTTCACAGCCATCAGGATCACCTGGTGGCGATGGCCGAACTGGCGGTCAAACGTGGCGCGGAAAAGATCTACCTGCACGCGTTTCTCGACGGTCGCGACACGCCGCCGCGTAGCGCGAAAAAATCCCTTGAGCTGATGGATCAGACCTTCGCGCGTCTGGGCAAGGGCCGCACCGCCACGATCATTGGCCGTTACTTCGCGATGGACCGTGACAACCGTTGGGACCGCGTCTCCACTGCCTACAATCTGATCGTCGACAGCACCGCCGAATTCCACGCAGACAGCGGTGTCGCAGGGCTTGAAGCCGCTTACGCACGTGATGAGAACGACGAGTTCGTCAAGGCCACGCGCATCGGCGAACCTGCCCGCGTGGAAGACGGCGACGCCGTGGTGTTCATGAACTTCCGCGCTGACCGCGCCCGTGAACTGACCCGCGTGTTCGTCGAAGACGACTTCAAGGACTTCGAGCGCGCCCGCCAGCCCAAGGTCAATTACGTGATGCTGACCCAGTACGCTGCAAGCATCCCTGCACCCTCGGCCTTCGCGGCGGGCAGTCTGAAAAATGTGCTGGGCGAATACCTGGCAGACAACGGCAAGACGCAACTGCGCATCGCCGAAACCGAAAAATACGCCCACGTCACCTTTTTCTTTTCCGGCGGTCGTGAAGAACCGTTTCCCGGTGAAGAGCGCATTCTGATCCCATCGCCGAAAGTCGCCACCTACGACCTGCAGCCGGAAATGAGCGCGCCGGAAGTGACCGATAAAATTGTCGATGCCATCGAGCATCAGCGTTATGACGTGATTGTCGTCAACTACGCCAACGGCGACATGGTCGGCCATAGCGGGATTATGGAAGCGGCGATCAAGGCGGTGGAATGCCTGGATGTGTGTGTCGGCCGTATTACCCAGGCGCTGGAAAAAGTCGGCGGTGAAGCCTTGATCACTGCCGACCACGGTAACGTCGAGCAGATGACCGACGATTCCACCGGGCAGGCGCATACTGCGCACACATCGGAGCCGGTCCCTTTCGTATACGTTGGCAAACGCCCGCTGAAAGTCCGCGAAGGTGGCGTTCTGGCTGACGTCGCACCGACCATGCTGCACCTGCTGGGCATGGAGAAACCGCAGGAAATGACCGGCCACTCGATCCTCGTGGCAGAGTAAACCGCTAAAAACCGGCCTATAGCCATCAGGCAAGGCCGGTTTTTTATGATTCAAGCCCTAAAGCAGTGGCTGCGGGGCGTTTTTTTTGCAGCGCATGGCGGGCATACTAGGCCTGACATTTTTTCTCACAATTCCTCGGTATCGCCCACCCACATGCTTCGCGCCTTGATTGCCCTTGCTCTGATCTGCCTGCTCAATCCGGCGTTTGCCGAAGACGAGCGCGTGCAAACCCAAAAACAGATAGATGCTGCGCGTCAGGATGTGGCGGAGCTGCAAAAAGTCCTGGGCAAGCTTCAGGAAGAACGTGCAGGCGTCCAGAAGGACCTGCGCACCACTGAAACCGAAATGGGCAAGTTGGAAAAGCAGGTCGAGGTCCTGCAAAAGGAACTAAAAAAGACGGAAACCGAGCTGCAAAAGCTCGACAGTGAAAAAAAGAAACTGAACAGCGCTCGTGTAGAGCAGCAACGCCTGATTGCTATCCAAGCCCGCGCCGCCTACCAGAGTGGCCGCCAGGAATACCTCAAGCTGTTGCTCAATCAGCAATATCCCGAGAAGTTCGCCCGAACCCTCACCTATTACGATTACCTGAGCCAGGCGCGCCTGGAGCAGTTGCGCAACTTCAATGAAACCCTGCGCCAACTGGCCAATGTCGAAAAAGACATCGACCTGCAACAGGCACAATTGCTGGTGCAGAAGAGCAACCTGGAGAGTCAGAGCGAAGAGCTCGCCAAGGTGCGTCAGGAGCGCCAGCAGGCGCTGGCCAGGCTGAACCAGGATTACAAGGCCCGCGATCAGAAGCTGCAGGCCCGTCAGCAGGATCAGGCCGATCTGGCCAAAGTTCTCAAGACCATCGAGGAAACGCTGGCCCGGCAGGCACGTGAAGCCGAAGAGGCTCGCCAGAAAGCGCTGGTTGCTGCACGTGAGGCGGAGGAGAAACGTCAGCGCGAAGCTGAAGCCGTCGCACGCAACAACAGCAATAGCAGCAGCAAAAGCGATGATGAACCCGCACCGCGTCGTCCGGTCAAAGCCCCCGGCGCAGTCGTTTCCAGTGCCGGAGTTTCCTACGGCGGACCTTTTGCAGAGGCCAGAGGAAAACTTCCATGGCCTGTTGATGGTCGACTGCTTGCGCGTTTCGGTGAAGCCCGCGGTGATGACGAACGGACCAAGTGGGACGGCGTCATGATAAGCGCCGCAGCCGGAAGCCAGGTACATGCCGTGCATGGCGGACGAGTGGTGTTCGCCGACTGGTTGCGTGGTGCCGGGCTTCTGGTCATTCTCGACCATGGCAACGGTTATCTCACCCTCTATGGGCATAACCAGAGCCTGCTCAAGTCGGCAGGTGACATTGTAAAAGCCGGTGAAGCGATTTCCACGGTCGGCAATAGTGGCGGTCAGGACACGGCAGCGTTGTACTTTGCTATTCGTCAGCAGGGTCGCCCCAGCGATCCGGCCCAATGGTGCCGCACTCAAGGATAAGTCGGCGTCAATATCTGTAGGAGTTCGTTAGACATGCTGCATTTGTCCCGCCTCACCTCGCTGGCCCTGGCAATTGCCATCGTTATCGGCGCGCCTCTGGCGCAAGCTGCCGAGAAGACCGCGCCAGCCACGCCTGCAGCAGTCACGCCCGCCAAGACCAATGCCAGTGCAAAGCCACCGCTGCCGCTTGACGAGCTGCGTACCTTTGCCGAGGTCATGGACCGGGTCAAGGCAGCCTACGTCGAGCCGGTGGACGACAAGACCCTGCTTGAGAACGCCATCAAGGGCATGCTCAGCAACCTTGATCCTCACTCGGCCTACCTCGGCCCGGAAGACTTTCAGGAGCTGCAGGAAAGCACCAGCGGCGAGTTCGGTGGTCTGGGCATCGAAGTGGGTGTCGAAGACGGTTTCGTCAAGGTGGTTTCGCCCATCGACGACACACCGGCTTCCAAGGCAGGCATTGAGGCAGGCGACCTGATCGTAAAGATCAACGGCACGCCGACCCAGGGCCAGAACATGCAGGAAGCGGTCGACAAGATGCGCGGCAAGATCGGCGAGAAGATCACCCTGACGCTGGTGCGCGACGGTGGTACTCCGTTTGACGTGACGCTGGCGCGTGCGACCATCCAGGTCAAGAGCGTCAAGGCGCAGATGCTGGAAAACGGCTACGGCTATATCCGCATTACCCAGTTCCAGGTCAAGACTGGTGACGAAGTCGGCAAGGCGCTGGCCAAATTCCGCAAGGACAATGGCAAGAAGATGAGCGGTCTGATCCTCGACCTGCGCAACAACCCTGGAGGCGTGCTGCAATCGGCTGTGCAGGTGGCGGATCACTTCCTCACCAAGGGCCTGATCGTCTACACCAAAGGCCGCATCGCCAACTCCGAGTTGCGCTTCTCGGCCGATCCGGCAGATGCCAGCGAAGGCGTGCCGTTGGTAGTCCTGATCAACGGTGGCAGTGCCTCGGCATCGGAAATTGTTGCCGGTGCCCTGCAAGATCAGAAACGCGGGATTCTCATGGGCACCGACACCTTCGGCAAAGGCTCGGTACAAACCGTCCTGCCGCTGAACAACGATCGCGCGCTGAAGATCACCACAGCACTGTATTACACGCCAAATGGCCGCTCGATCCAGGCTCAGGGTATCAACCCGGACATCGTGGTACGCCGGGCCAAGGTCACCAGCGAAGCCGACGGCGAGAACTACAAGGAAGCCGACCTGATGGGCCACCTGGGTAATGGCAACGGCGGTGCCGACAAGCCGACCCTCAAAGGCGGCGCAGCAGCCAAGGCGCGTCCGCAGGATGACGACTTCCAGCTCAGTCAGGCACTCAGCCTGCTGAAGGGGCTGAGTATCACCCGCGGCAATTGACGGATGCGTGTTCTCGCTCTGTTACTTCTGGCCTTCTCGATCACTGGCGCTGCCCACGCAGCGCCAGCCGATCAGGCTGAAAGACCCTCGAAAGCCTATCTCAGCCTGATCATTGACGACCTGGGTCAGAATCCGGCGCGCGACAGCCGTACACTGGCGCTTCCAGGCCCGGTCACGCTGGCGATCATGCCTGATACCCCGCATGCCACCGAGTTTGCCCGCGAGGCTCATCGCGCAGGCAAGACGGTCATGCTGCACATGCCGATGGACCCCGCGACAGGCCCATACGCCTGGCATCCCGAACTGCCACTGCCTGAGCTGGAAAGCCGTCTCAACGCTGCCCTGCTGAAAGTACCTTACGCAGCCGGTATCAATAATCACATGGGCAGCCGGATGACTGCCGAACCGGTCGCCATGGCCTGGCTGATGGCCGAGCTACAACGGCGTCATCTGTTTTTCGTGGACAGCCGCACCAGCGCGAAAACCGTGGCGGCAGCCGAGGCGCAGCGTATCGGTCTGGCCAGCGTCTCGCGCGATGTGTTTCTGGACGACGAGCGCACCGCAGAGGCCATCAGCCGACAATTGCAGACCGCTATCAACCTCGCCCGCAAGCACGGTTCGGCAGTGGTTATCGGTCACCCCTATCCCGTTACGCTGGACGTGCTGGAGCGCGAGCTGCCCAAACTCAAGGCCCAGGGCGTCGAATGGATCGACCTGCGCAGCATGATCAGCGAGCGCGGTAATCAGGCGAGCGCGGCACATGGCAAGAATGGGATTTATCGCTGACGCAGTACGCAACCACACCTCCCTGTCAGTTCTGTCAGTACACCTCGATCAAGGACAGGCCCACACTGTGTTTACTCGGTTTGGGCAGTATGGACATCCGATAGCAGATCTCATCTGACTATATCCACCACTCCCGCTGCTGTACGAGAAAATCACAGGCACGAGCATAGCGACCATCACGTCCAGGCCCGTATCTGCCCACTATTTCTCTCTCGGTCATGAAGTGACCGGGCAGCAACAGGTATCATTCGATGAGCGATTTCACTTCAGCCATCACTGGCGCGGGGGCGTTACAAGGCTTCATCTGCGGCACCTCCACAGCGGACTCCGAACCGCCGGCAACGCAAGCAGTTTCAATTGTAGCAATCGACATAGCGGCAGTTTCAGATGATCGCGTCGAGGTCGTTGTCGCGATCTACGGCGCAAACGGCGCGACGGTAGAGGCACTGAGGGCAGATGGCATCTGGGCCTCTATAGGCCCGGTTTCCATGGGCCTACTTAATCCGGATGTGCCTGCAAGTTATCTTGTAGACCCTGAACGTATCCGCCTGCGTGTGGCCGGTTTTCCAGGTACTGATACGACGTTTCATGTCCGCCCGATACTGACGCGCCTGTCATCACTCAGGAACCCCGACGGCAGCCTGTCAGTCAGTGGCTCAACCACTATGCAGTCGGGACGGGTAGAAGCATTTTCCGACTCAGAGTGGAAAGGCGTCGGTATCGTCAGCAGCGGAGTCTTTTCCAACCCGTCCGTACCGTCTGCCTACCTGTATACCGCCGATACCTTGCGTATCCGAATATGCAGCCATTCTCAAAATATTTGCTCTTACGCACTGGATTCAACGCTTGAATTCCCTCACCCGCGCTCTGTGCTTATTCGACCCATGCAGGACGCAGCTGCCGAGCAGGCCGAGATGTCCTGGTGGCTCCGCAAGGCCGACTATCAGCCAACCGGCTACTTTGCGCCAGCAGGGCAAGAGATTCAGGTATGGGCATGGGGCAACGTCGATAACCTGACCTTGCTGGTCGGCACACAAGGCATGGCTAACCGCAACTACCCTTCAGTGCAGTCCGAGAACATGCGGGCAACGCGTCTGACCCGAGGGATAAACATTATTCGAGACCCGTTGGGCGGTGCCATTCACATCCGTAAGCTGACCGGCCCCACGACCGGCGCAGCGCGGGTGACCTTCGGGAATGAGGTCATCCCGATGGCCTACTACGTCAATAGGGTTACCACTCAACCCCAATGGCTTAAAATGCTCATTCGCACCGATGCGCCTGAAGTCGAGCTGGTGGGGACGCACGTGGTGATTGCGGCATTACGGCACACGACGCTCAAGTTTTCCCATGTCGACCCCAGTGCCATAGTGCATTCTCATGAGGAGGTCATGCGCCTGGAAGCAGAGGTCAGCGGGCAGGATGGTTCCACGTCTATCCATAAAAGGTCGGCTCTTTTGCTCTATGCGGTGGAAGGCTCCGCCAGTGCAAATCCCCATGCGACCACAGGTTACATCGCCCTGCCCCATAGAGAATCGATCGGTGAGTACAACGAGGCTCTACTCGGGGGGCTAGCCGCTGAGCGATGGGTCACGCTGCACGAGTATGGACACCATTATCAAACCTCTTACAACGCCTACGGACCCTTTACCGAAGTCTCCGTTAATCTGTACGCCCTTGCTGTAGGACGACACTACATCAACGAATATACCTATTTACTTCCAGACCGATGGGCTCACACCGTGAATTGGCTGGCACTGCCCCGCCCTGTAAAAACCTATGGGGCGCCTGAATCCGACCCCATGGCAATGTTTGAGCAACTCCGCAAGGGGCTGGGCGAGGGCTTCCTGCCAAACTGGCATCGTTACATCAGAGAAAATCCAGGCCAGACCCGAGGTCTTGAATATTTCGTGTTGAGCGCATCCATCGCCGCCAAACGCAACCTCACGGAGTTTTTTGCCGATTGGGGCTTACTCAAGCTCACAGATACCGACGTGTGGAGTGCCGTGAACGCTCTCGGATTTCCTTACCCCTCACAACGGCTGTCTGCCATCAGGCCGTACTTGAATCAGGATTGACTGTAATCAGCTCGGTTCAGCAGAAGCAGGTACATGAATACGCCCGCCTGACGTCAGCATGTTCAATACCAGAGGTAAGCCGAGCCTGCCTTACATGTCCACCACCGCTTCAGCCTTGATAATGAAACAGATCATGATGAGAAGATCTGCACCTACGCCCACGACATCAACGGTCAGCCATCCGCGTTGCGCGAAGACCTCATCGCGTTGCCCGCGGCAGGGTAATCGATTACTGATAGCGCGCCTTGACGGCATCGACCCAGCCTTCGGCGCGCATCTGGTCGAGTGCCTTCTGCAAGCGAGTGACAACCTCGTCTGGCGTGCTTTTGTTGACGGCCAGGTACAACTCGGCACTGTTGAAACGCAGCGCCGTCTTGAACCCCGTGACGCCTTCCAGTTTGGCCAGATAGCGGCCAACGGGATCGCCCACTGCCCACAGGTCGATCTGGCCGTTAGCGAGCTTTTTCACATTGTCCCGGTCACGCAACATCAGGATCGGGTTCAGGCCCATGGCGTTGAGGCGTTCGCCAATGGCATCGCCTTTGTAGGCACCGATCCGGTAATCCCTGGCCTGCTCCAGTGACGTCAATGTGATGGGACTGTCGCCGCGCGCCAGCATGATCCAGTCGTAGGATCCTACCGGGCCGACCCACTTGAACAGGTTCTCGCGCTCAGGCAGGCGGGTGGTGGAAAACACGCCGTAACCAGGTTTCTCCAGCGCGAGTTTGTAAACGCGGTCCCACGGAAAGCGCAGGGTCATGCTGTAGCCGATATTCGCGCGCTTGAACATCTCGCGCACCACTTCAGCAGCAATGCCGTCGATGTTGGTTTCCTGCGCGAAATTCTTGCCATCGACCGCCATGTTGAACGGCGGGAAGTTTTCGGTCAGCAACACCATAGAGTAAGGCGCCGGGTCGCCGGCTCGGGCACCTTCACTCAACAAGACTCCGGCCCCGATCAGTGCAAGAAATAGACGTTTGAACATGTTCCGGCACTCGATCGTGAACGACGCATGCAGAGTGCCGTGAACCCGATGCACTGTCTAGCCCGGTACTCTGCGATGTCGCTTACAGACAATAAAGCAGAGACGCAGGGCCTGAAACAAAACGAGCGCCGGTCATTTCAGACCCTCGGTCCGAAACGAGCGACACTCGTTTTTAAGCGCAGCGAATCAGCGCACTACAATCCCGCGACTGGCCATGTAGGCCTTGGCCTCGGGGACGGTGTATTCGCCAAAATGGAAAATACTCGCCGCCAGCACCGCACTGGCGTGGCCTTCTATGACACCGGCCGCCAGATGCTCAAGGTTGCCGACACCGCCGGAAGCAATCACCGGGATACCCAGCGCATCGCTGATGGCGCGTGTGACGCCCAGGTCGAAGCCGTTTTTCATGCCGTCCTGGTCCATGCTGGTCAGCAGAATCTCGCCGGCCCCCAGCTCTTCCATCTTTTTTGCCCACAACACTGCATCGAGCCCGGTGGGCTTGCGTCCGCCGTGGGTAAAGATTTCCCAGCGCGGGGTTTCGCCCGGGCCTGAGACCTTCTTGGCATCAATCGCGACCACGATGCACTGCGACCCGAAGCGGGCAGCGGCTTCACCGACAAACTCGGGGTTGAACACTGCAGCAGTGTTGATCGAGACCTTGTCCGCCCCCGCATTGAGCAGGTTACGGATGTCCTGCACAGTACGCACGCCGCCGCCAACGGTCAGCGGAATGAACACCTGACTGGCCATGCGCTCGACGGTATGCAGCGTGGTGTCACGGCCGTCGACGCTGGCAGTGATGTCGAGAAAGGTGATTTCATCGGCACCCTGCTCATCGTAGCGACGAGCGATTTCCACCGGATCGCCTGCGTCCCGGATGTTCTCGAACTTGACGCCCTTGACCACTCGACCGTTGTCGACGTCCAGGCAAGGGATGATGCGTTTGGCTAGGGCCACAGGTTCAATCTCCAGCTGTTCAGCGTTGTTCGCGGTCGCAGAGGGCCTGAGCTTCGGCCACATCCAGCGTGCCCTCGTAGATCGCACGACCGGTGATTGCGCCGATGATGCCCGGAGCCCTGGCGTCGAGCAGCGCCTTGATATCGCCCAGATTATGGATACCACCCGAAGCAATCACCGGGATCCGCGTGGCAGCCGCCAATGCGGCGGTGAACGGAATGTTGCAGCCCTGCATCATGCCGTCTTTGGCGATGTCGGTGTAAACGATGGCCGATACGCCATCGGCCTCGAAGCGCCTGGCCAGATCGATGACCTGCACCGAGCTGACTTCAGCCCAGCCGTCGGTGGCGACGAAGCCATCCTTGGCGTCCAGGCCGACGATCACCTTGCCGGGGAACGCACGGCAGGCCTCAGCCACGAACTCGGGCTCCTTGACGGCCTTGGTGCCGATGATGACGTAGCTCACACCCGCCTTTACGTAGTGCTCGATGGTTTCCAGCGAGCGGATGCCACCGCCGATCTGGATCGGCAGGTTCGGGTAGCGTCTGGCGATGGCCGTGACCACATCACCGTTGACTGGCTGGCCTTCGAACGCACCGTTCAGATCGACGAGGTGCAGACGGCGGCAACCACCGTCGACCCATTTGGCGGCCATTGCCACCGGGTCATCGGAGAACACCGTGGAGTCTTCCATCCGGCCCTGACGCAGACGCACGCAAGCGCCGTCCTTGAGATCGATAGCGGGGATAATCAGCATGCTGTTTCCTTGGTCAAAAAGAGCGGCAAGCTGCAAGCGATTGGCTGCAAGTATGCGTACTCACTGATTCTTGCGGCTTGAAGCGCGACGCTAAAAGCTGCTTGTATTTCAATTCTTTTCGAGCGCCCAAAGGTCGCTTTCGATGCTCTCGAACCGCTCCTTGAGGTGCTGCTGAACATCGAAAATGGCGCGATTGTAGTAATGCGGGGCAATCTCGCGGGTGAACAGCTCAAGCACCTCAGCCACTTCGAATGTGCCCAGGTCAAGCTCGAAGCGGTCTGCGAACAGACGCTTGAGCTTGTCGATCGCCTGCTGCTCATGCTCGGGCGAAAGGGTCAGGATCGGTGGCTTGCCTTTGGCTTTGCTCATGCGCTTACCAGCGACCATCCCAGGCGGCGAAGTTCTGCAGCAACTGCAGGCCGTGGGTGTGGCTTTTTTCCGGGTGAAACTGCACGGCGAAACGTGAACCGTCGGCCAGCGCAGCGGCGAAATCGAGGCCATAGTGACCACGCCCGACCACCTGACGCTGATTGGCAGCATCGATATAGAAGCTGTGCACGAAGTAGAAACGCGCCAGGTCCGGAATGTCGTGCCACAGCGGGTGATCCACCGCCTGAGCGACCTGATTCCAGCCCATGTGCGGCACTTTCAGGTGCTCGCCTTCTTCATGCAGGTCCTTGCCGAAAAACTTTACCTGACCGGGAAACATACCGATGCAGTCCACACCGCTATTTTCTTCACTGCTGTCGAGCAACGCCTGCATGCCGACGCAGATGCCGAGAAACGGGCGGTCCTGGCTGACTTCCCTGACCAGCGAATCAAAGCCCAGGCGGCGAATCTCGGCCATGCAGTCGCGAATCGCGCCCACCCCCGGAAACACCACACGGTCGGCTTCGCGAATCACCTTGGCGTCACTGGTAATCAGCACACGGCCCGCGCCTACGTGCTCCAGCGCCTTGGCGACAGAGTGCAGGTTGCCCATGCCGTAATCGATGACCGCAACCGTCTGCATCAGAGCACACCCTTGGTGGATGGCATTTGACCGGCCATGCGCTCGTCCAGCTCGACCGCCATGCGCAGGGCACGACCGAAGGCCTTGAACACGGTCTCGATCTGGTGGTGAGTGTTGGTGCCACGCAGGTTGTCGATGTGCAGCGTCACGTTGGCGTGGTTGACGAAGCCCTGAAAGAACTCCTGAAACAGGTCAACATCGAAGCCGCCCACAGTGGCGCGGGTATACGGTACATGCATCTGCAGGCCGGGACGCCCGGAGAAATCGATGACCACGCGCGACAGCGCTTCGTCGAGCGGCACGTAGGCGTGGCCGTAACGACGAATGCCCTTCTTGTCGCCGATGGCCTGGCTGAACGCCTGACCCACGGTGATCCCGACGTCTTCTACCGTATGGTGGTCGTCGATAGCCAGGTCACCCTTGCATTCGATGTCCAGGTCGATCAGCCCGTGCCGGGCGATCTGGTCGAGCATGTGCTCAAGGAAAGGCACACCGATATCGAATCGGGCCTTTCCGGTGCCATCCAGGTTGATCGAGGCTTTGATCTGGGTTTCCAGAGTATTGCGCTCGACGTACGCCTTACGTTCGGCCATCACCAGCTCCGCAAAATCATTGGGCGAAAAAAGGCGAGCATTATAGGCCCAGATGCGCCCGCCATGAAGCAAACAGACGACCAGCAGGGCATTTAGTGAGCGAAGAGGCTCGCGATTGCGTTACATACCTTGTCGATATTCCCTTCATTCAGACCCGCCATGCATACACGGCCACTGCGCAGCATGTAAATGCCGTGAACGTCTTTCAGTTCATCAACCTGCTGCGGTGTCAGCCCGGTGTAGCTGAACATGCCGCTCTGCCTGAGGATGAAGCTGAAATCATGCCCGGAAACCTTCTGCGCCAGCACTTCAACCAGACGAGTGCGCATGTCGATGATGCGCAGGCGCATAGCCTCGACTTCACTCAGCCACTGGTCGCGCAGGTGCGGCGTGTTGAGCACTTTTGACACCAGAAAGGCACCGTGTGCAGGCGGGCTGGAATAGTTGCGTCGCACAGTCGCCTTGAGCTGGCCGAATACATTGGCAGCAGAGGCCGCGTCTTCGCAGACAACCGAGAGCCCGCCGACTCGCTCACCATACAGTGAGAAGATTTTCGAGAACGAGTTGCTGACCAGGGTTGTGATCCCTGCGTCGGCCATTGCACGGATCGCGTAGGCGTCTTCATCGATGCCTTTGCCAAAGCCCTGATAGGCGATATCCAGAAAGGCGATGAGCTGACGGTCCTTGATCACCTCGATCAACCGGTCCCATTGTTCGACCGACAAATCGCTGCCGGTCGGGTTATGGCAGCACGGATGCAACAAAAGAATGCTCTGCGCAGGCAGGCCCTGCACCGTATCGAGCATGGCCTCGAACCTGACGCCGCCGGTCTGTGCATCGAAATACGGGTAGCTGTTGACCTTGAAGCCGGCACCGCCGAACAGTGCGTTATGGTTTTCCCAGGTCGGATCGCTGACCCATACCTGTGAGTCCGGGAAGGCATACTTGAGGAAATCGGCACCGACCTTGAGTGCGCCGGAGCCGCCCACGGTCTGGATGGTGGCCACGCGCCCGGCCCGCACCAGCGGGTGATCCGCCCCGAACAAGAGAGTCTGCACCGCCTGCCGGTAAGCCGCCAGGCCTTCCATCGGCAGGTACACAGACGCCGCCTGTTCGCCTTCGGCCAGTTGCTGTTGCGCCGTTGCTACGCATGCCAGCTGAGGGATACGGCCCTGTGCGTCGTAATACAAACCGATGCTCAGATTGACCTTGTCCGCCCGTGAGTCCTTGCCAAAGGTCTCCATCAGCGAAAGGATCGGATCACCGGCGTATGACTCCACGTGGGCTAGCATGCAAACAACTCCTTCAGGCAATAAAATCAGAGCTGACTAATGTAGCAGCGTATGCACCGGAACGGGCAGTGCCTCGAGTACATAGGGTCAACTGAATATGGCTATCGCGGCGAACACCATCCGGACGCGATGATCATCGTTCCCGTGCTCCGCATGAACACGAGTCAGATCGCAATCAATTTTCGTGGGCGCAGCGCACAAAAAACAGGCAAAAAAAAGCGCCTGCACCGAGGTGCAAGCGCTTTTCTATCAACGGCAGGCCTTAGTGGAACAGCACTGCGGTTTTTTGCAGGGTGATCCAGACGCCCCACGCCAACGGAATGCCGACCGCCAGCCAGGCGGCGATGACCACCGGCTTGCTGCCTGCAGATGCCTTCCACTCCAGCGAAGTCGTGGCGTTGGCACCCTTGTCGTGACCGATGGCTTGTTCAGCAGCCAGTTCGGCGTCGGTCATGAAGTACTTGTCGGCAACCGGACGAATCAGCAGGTTGCAGATAAAGCCCAGCACCAGCAGACCCGAGAGGATGTACAGGGTGATGTCGTAGGCATCGGCACGTGCAACACCGTGGCTGAGCTGATACTCACGCAGGTAGTTGACCAGTACCGGACCCAGCACACCGGCCGCAGCCCATGCCGTCAGCAGACGACCATGAATCGCACCGACCATCTGCGTACCGAACAGGTCAGCCAGATAAGCCGGAACCGTTGCAAAGCCGCCACCGTACATCGACAGCACGACACAGAACGCCGCTACGAACAGCGCGATGCTGCCCATGTGACCCAGTGTCGGCACCGATGCATAGAGCAGGAAACCCAGCGCGAAGAACACGAAGTAAGTTGCCTTGCGCCCGATGTAGTCCGAGCACGAAGCCCAGAAAAAACGGCCGCCGATGTTGAACAGGCTCAGCAGACCGGTGAAACCGGCTGCAATCGCAGCAATGGCTTTCAGTTGGTCGGCATTGAGCTGACTGAAGGTCAGATCGTTGCCCAGCAGTTTGCCGGCGAACACTTCCTGCAGGAGTGGCGAAGCCATGCCCAGGATACCGATACCCGCCGAAACGTTAAGGCACAGCACCAGCCAGACCAGACGGAACTGCGGTGTCTTCCAGGCCACGCTGACATGCACGTGGCGGTTGGTGATCATCGCGTTCTTGGCCTTGGCAGCCGGAGCGGTCCAGCCTTCAGGTTTCCAGCCGGTTGGTGGAACGCGGTAGCCCAGCGCGCCGCCGATCATGAAGATGAAGTAGATTACCGCCATCACCACGAAGCTCTGCCAGACGCCAACGCTTTCAGCCGAAGCGAAATGCCCCATCAGCGCAGTGGCCAGCGGTGCACCCACCATTGCGCCGCCACCAAAGCCCATGATTGCCATGCCGGTCGCCATGCCGCGCTTGTCCGGGAACCACTTGATCAGGGTCGATACCGGGGAGATATAGCCCAACCCCAGCCCGATACCGCCGATCACGCCCGAGCCCAACCACATGAGCCAGATCTGGTGGGTATAGATACCCAATGCTGAAATCAGCAGACCGCCACACCAGCACACGGCAGAAACAACACCGGCCTTGCGCGGACCTGCGTGTTCCAGCCAGCCACCCCAAATGGCTGCCGAGCAACCCAGGAAGATGAAGAACAGGGTGTAGATCCAGCCCAGCATGGAAATCTGCCAGTCGCAGGTCGACGCAAACATTTGCGCGAGGAAACCCATGTCCGGAGTACAGGCGACGGGGGCGGTAACACCCACGGCTTTCGACAACGGCAACCAGAACACCGAGAAGCCGTAAGCCATACCGATACAAAGATGGATTGCCAGTGCGGCAGGTGGAACAAGCCAACGGTTGAAACCGGGCTTGGCGATAATGCGCTCTTTGGACAAGAACGCAGGCTGAACGGCAGCGCCGCCCAAGGCTGTGCTTGTGCTCATTATAATTACCCCAATGTGTGAAGCTCGCAGATGGTCCGCTGGTCCGCCACAGACTCCATGCCGAGCGGCCATGTCTGTTTTATCGGCAGGTTGTTCAGATACGTGACAAAAAGACGCACCTGAGCCAGCAAAAACGGAGACTATCACTCTCTGATGGCAAATAAGCATCTCGTTACATGCTTTTTATTATCTATTTTCATAGGTTAATCCGCGCGCTCTATGACGCCATAGATGCAATCAATTACGCGATAAGCAAAACTCTGTCCGCGCTTTAGTTGCGCCGTGACTGTGTGAGTGTTCGACTCGCCTGGAAACACCAGAAAGGTCTATCGCGAAGAAGCGGCCCATGATTTTCCCTCGGCTCTGTGGCTGACGCTGGACGAGTGCTGCGCCGTCCTACAGGGCAGCAGACTGCAATAACGGCATCCGCAGCCCGGTACGCTCGTCAGAGCGGTATACTCGTGGGCTATTTTTGAACATCGACACAAGGACTCGCCCATGAAAGCGTTCGGCAAAATCCTGGGGCTGTTTATTCTCGGGTTGTTGCTGATCATCGTGGCTCTCGGCTTTGCCCTGACCCACCTGTTTGATCCCAACGACTATAAAGACGAGATTCGCCAGCTGGCACGCGACAAGGCCAACGTCGAGCTGACGCTCAATGGCGATATCGGCTGGAGCCTGTTCCCCTGGCTCGGCCTGGAGTTGCACGACACCCATGTAGCCACCCTGACCGCCCCCGATCAGCCGTTTGCCGATGTGCAGATGCTGGGCCTGTCCGTTCGTGTGCTGCCACTGCTTCGTCGTCAGGTGCAGATGAGCGATATTCGTGTCGAAGGCCTGAACCTGACCCTGCACCGTGATGAAAACGGTCACGGCAACTGGGAAGACATCGGCAAACCTGCTGCGGCAAGTGCCGGAACGCCTGGCGAGCCCGCACCCGCGCCGGCACCGGACGCGCCCAAAGCGGAGCGCCCTTCTCAGCCAATCCGGCTGGATATCGACAGCCTGACGGTCAACAACGCCCGCGTGGATTACAGCGATGCCCGAAAGGGTCGGACCTTCACCGCCGAGAGCATTCAACTGAGTACCGGGCCGATTCGTGAAGCATCCGACATCCCGATCAAGCTGACGGCGTTCCTGAGCACCAACCAGCCAGTCGTGCGCGCCAAGACCGAGCTGGTCGGCGAATTGCGCATGGACCGCGTGCTCAAACGCTATCAATTCGAAGACATGCGCCTGTCCGGCGAAGTCGCCGGCGAGCCTTTGCAGGGCAAGACCGTGACCTTCTCGGCGCAAGGCCAGCTGCTGGTTGACCTTGCTGCCAATATCGCCGAATGGAACAGCCTCAAAGTGTCGGCCAACCAGCTGCGGGCACTGGGCGAGCTGCGTGCCCGCGATCTGGATAAAACCCCACAGATCAGCGGCGGCCTGTCCATTGCCCAGCTTGATCTGCGCACGTTCTTCGAAAACATCGGCCAGCCGTTGCCAGCCATGTCCGAGGGCGCGCTGAGCAAGGTTGAAATGGTCACGCGCCTCGCCGGCACGCCCACCAGCCTTGCGCTTGAAAACCTCAACCTGAAAGTCGACGAAAGCACGTTCACTGGCCGCATCGCGGTGGACGATTTCGCCAGGCAGGCATTGCGCGTCCAGCTCAAGGGCGACACCTTCGACGCCGACCGCTACCGCCCGGCTGAGAGCGAAGAAAGCAAAGGTGCCAAGGCCGCACGCAAATCAGAAGTGCAGTCGGGTGAAGCCGCCGCGGTTGCAGGCGACTCACCGTTGCCCGAACAACCCACCAAGGCGGCCTGGAGCACTACAAAACTGCTGCCACTGGAGCGCTTGCGCACGCTGGATGTCGAGGCCGACCTGAGCTTCGGCAAGCTGACCCTGAACAAACTGCCTATCGACAATGCAGCGTTCAAAACCCAGGCAAACGCTGGCGTCATCAAGGTCGATACATTGAGTGGCGATCTCTACAACGGCAACTTCGAGGTCAAGGGCAACCTGGACGCGCGTCCGGACACCCCTGTGGCAAATGTGCAGACGCGCATTGTCAAAGTGCCAGTCGAGCGCATTCTGGAAAGCCAGGGTCAGACACCGCCGGTACGCGGCCTGTTGACCCTCGACAGCCACCTGAGCGGCACCGGCAACAGCGAAAAAGCCCTGATCGACAGCCTCAATGGCACCGCCAGCTTCGCGCTCAATAACGGCGTGCTGGTCAACGCCAACCTGGAGCAGCAGTTGTGCAAGGGGATTTCGACCCTGAACCGCAAACCGCTGACCGGCGAACCACGCGCCAAGGACACGCCGTTCCAGCAACTCAACGGCAACCTGACAGTGCGCAACGGCGTGGCCAGCAACCCGGACCTCAAGGTTCGTATTCCGGGCCTGACCGTCAACGGTAACGGCGACATCGACCTGCGCGTCCTGGGCATGAACTACCGCGTCGGCATTATCATCGAAGGCGACAAGAGCGACATGCCGGACCCGGCCTGCGAGGTCAATCCGCGCTTCGTCGGCATCGAATGGCCCGTGCAGTGCCGCGGCCCGCTGGAGCTGGGTGCCAAGGCCTGCCGTCTCGACAAGGAAGGCGTCGGCCAGATCGCGGCAAAACTGGCGGGCGACCGAATCAGCGAGAAGCTTGAGGACAAGCTGAATGAAAAACTCGGTGACAAGGTCAGCCCAGAGCTAAAGGACGCCCTCAAGGGACTGTTCAAACGCTAAAGCAACGTGGACTGCTCAGGAGCGCCCCGGCGGCGCTCCACTAGCGCAACGTTTCATCTACCTACTCATACCCGACAACGAGAGCCCACCAGGCCATGCAACCTGAACAATTCTCCAGCGCCGTGC
Organism: Pseudomonas caricapapayae; assembly: GCF_001400735.1. Taxonomy (GTDB): domain Bacteria; phylum Pseudomonadota; class Gammaproteobacteria; order Pseudomonadales; family Pseudomonadaceae; genus Aquipseudomonas; species Aquipseudomonas caricapapayae. The sequence goes on along the minus strand of NZ_LJPW01000039.1, from coordinate 25,290 downwards.
TGGACTGGTACGACCGTCATGGCCGACATGACCTGCCCTGGCAACAAGGCATCACGCCGTATCGGGTCTGGGTATCGGAAATCATGCTGCAGCAGACGCAAGTCAGCACCGTGCTGAATTACTTCGACCGGTTCATGGAAGCCCTGCCGACCGTGCAGGCGCTGGCTGAGGCCCCGGAGGACGAAGTGCTGCACCTGTGGACAGGTCTGGGTTACTACACCCGCGCCCGCAACTTGCAGAAGACCGCCAGAATCGTCGTGGCCGATCACGACGGCGAATTTCCCCGCGACGTCGAAAAACTCATCCTGCTGCCCGGCATCGGCCTGTCCACCGCAGGTGCCATTGCCAGCCTGAGCATGGGCATCCGCGCGCCGATCCTCGACGGCAACGTGAAGCGTGTGCTGGCGCGCTTTACGGCGCAAGAAGGCTATCCCGGCGAACCCAAGGTGGCCAAACAGCTGTGGGCCACTGCCGAACGCTTCACACCGCACAGCAGAGTCAACAACTACACCCAGGCGATGATGGACCTGGGTGCCACACTCTGCACCCGCAGCAAGCCCAGCTGCCTGCTCTGCCCGCTGGAACGCAGTTGCGAGGCGCACATGCTGGGCCTGGAAACACGCTACCCGATCCCCAAACCACGCAAGACTGTTCCACAGAAACGCACGCTCATGCCCATGCTCGCCAACGACGACGGCGCGATCCTGCTTTATCGTCGCCCGTCCAGCGGTCTGTGGGGCGGCCTGTGGAGCCTTCCGGAACTGGATGACTTCGATGATCTGCAGCACCTGGCCACACAACATGCGCTGCAACTGGGCGAGCACCATGAACTGCCGGGGCTTATCCACACCTTCAGCCACTTCCAGTTGAGCATCGAACCCTGGCTGGTCAAGGTTCGCGAGTCCGCCGATCACGTGGCCGAGGCCGACTGGCTCTGGTATAACCTCGCCACCCCGCCACGCCTGGGCCTTGCTGCCCCGGTGAAAAAGCTGCTCAAACGCGCAGCCGACGTATTGAACGCAGGAGAGTCGTCATGACCCGCACCGTAATGTGCCGCAAATACAAAGAAGAACTGCCTGGCCTGGAACGCGCGCCCTACCCTGGCGCCAAGGGCGAAGACATCTTCAACCACGTCTCGCAAAAAGCCTGGGCCGACTGGCAGAAACACCAGACCCTGCTGATCAACGAGCGCCGCCTGAACATGATGAACGCAGAAGACCGCAAATTCCTTCAGACCGAGATGGACAAATTTCTCTCGGGCGAAGAATACGCCCAGGCCGAAGGCTACGTACCCCCCGAAAAATAAAGCGTTTCACGCAGTGGAGGTCGTAAGCGTCGGTAATAATTCGAATTTTTTAAAAAACACGCTTGACGACCTCCTGAAAAACACGTCTAATGCGCCCCGTTGCCCAGATAGCTCAGTCGGTAGAGCAGGGGATTGAAAATCCCCGTGTCGGCGGTTCGATTCCGTCTCTGGGCACCACTAATTGATTTCAGGTGGTGCCAAAACCACCCGAAAGCCCACAAGAAGCCCGCCTAGTGCGGGCTTTTTGTTGTCTATGGTTTCCCAAACCAACCTTGCCAGCCCAGAGTTTTGGGGGCAGAGTTAGGGGCAAGACCGGTTCGGTCATCTTGCTTGCCCCTACAATGGTGCCCTATGCCCCGCAAAGTCACGCCCCTGACCGACTCCGCGATCAAGGCCGCAAAGCCCCAGGAGAAGTCCTACAAGCTCTCCGATGGCGAAGGTCTGTACTTGGAAATCATGCCCATCGGCTCCAAGCTATGGCGGCTCAAGTATCGTCACCTCGGCAAAGAAAACCGGCTGGCGCTTGGATCGTATCCCGAAGTGACGTTGATGCAGGCACGCAAGAAGCGATCAGAGGCCCGGCAGCTAATGGCAGACGGCAAAGACCCAAGCGCGGCCCGACAAGCGGCGAGGAAAGCGCAGAAGGTCGAGGGGCTGACATTTGAGACGCTGGCGCGGGAGTGGTTTGCCTACAACGCGCCACGCTGGGCAAAGAGCACGGCCTACAAGGCCAAGCTTTACCTGGAGAACGATCTGATCCCAGGTATCGGTGCTCGCCCACTGAAAAGCATCAGCCGGCCCGATCTGGTGGAGCTGGTGCGCAAGGTTGAGGCCAGGGGGGAAGATCCGCCAATGGCTGCACCAGATATTCCGCTACGGGTTGGCGAAGGGTGTAGTCGATAGCAACCCCGCTACCGATCTGGACGTGGTAGCCGCTCCCGCAAAAGCGCCCCGCCACCACCCACACGTCGCTTTGTCCGAGTTGCCCGAGCTACTGGGGAAGTGCGATAGCGCCAACATCAACAAGCTGACCCGCTACGCCATTCGCCTGCTGGTACTGACCGCCGTGCGACCTGGTGAATTGCGAGCCGCACCGTGGGCCGAGTTCGATCTGGACGCCGCCACCTGGACAATCCCCAAGGAGCGGATGAAGGCCCGCCGCCCACACGCTGTACCACTGCCGAGTCAGGCCGTGGAGATCCTGCGCCAGCTTCAACCGATTACCGGCGAGTACTCGCTGGTTTTTGCCGGACAGCAAAACACCGAACGCCCTATGAGCGAGAACACGATCAACAAGGCATTGCGCCTCATGGGTTACGAGAACCGCCAGACCGGCCACGGATTCCGTCATCTGCTGTCCACCGAGCTGAACGGACGCGGGTACAACAAGGACTGGATCGAGCGGCAACTGGCCCACGGCGATTCTGATGGCATCCGCGACACTTACAACCACGCCAACTACCTGGAGCAGCGCCGGGGAATGATGCAGGCCTGGGCTGACTCAATCGACGCGCTATGTGCTGGCGCGAACTCAAATGTACAGTTAATGAGGGCGTGCTAATGCTTTGCGAATACTTCCGATACATCGACCTTGAAAAACTGTATGAGCAACTACACTCGTACAATTCATTTGAAAGCTCTAAGCTCTCGAATATCCAAGAACAATTCACAGACACCCTATCATTTTGCTTTGAGGAACTGGCATACGTTGCACTAGGCCAAGACGATGAGGACGCCTGGAAAAGTTTACCGCCAATTCAGGTTGGCGCAGACGTAGGCGATATCATAGAGGCGGATTTAGAGCTTATCGCAATAGCTTCGAAAATAACGCTACCAAGTCGTCGAGCATCTGCAACTACCGCTATTGAGAAGCTGACCACACTATCTATTCACGCATCGTTTGGCGAGTTTGACTACTGGCAAAAAACAAGCTTACTCGTATATCAATACGATCTACTATGCTGGCTTTATAGTAAGGATAAAATTAAAGAAGCGTTCGAGGTATATAACTGATTTTGAAAACGTATGGCGAATTGGCGGCAAGTTATGCGCTAAGCCGTTCTTTCCAGCAGCAAAGTGAGATCGTTTCGAATATCGCCCGTGAGCGAGCGCAGAAACGTCACGCCTCCACGAACAGGGTAAAGACCCAACTGTTAGCTGAATGGGACAAAACGTCTGCCGAGTACAAGAGCCGCGCCGACTTCTGCCGCATAGTAGCCCGCCGAGACGGGATTAAGGAGCGCACGCTACAAGAGTGGATTCAAATTCACGAAAGAGATCGCTCGTGAGCTGACTACGGTCTGCACCGCAAACCGGACATTATGCTAGGCAAACTGTACGGTTTGCGCAGCACACCGGACTATCAGCACCGCCGCTTACCCGCCAGCATTGCCATCGTCGATTACCAATACCGCCCAAGGAGGCGCAGACGATGGCAAACGCTACCAACACCACCTCTCCAGCTCGCCGGTTTATCAAACGCCAGGAAGTAGAGTCGATCACCGGCCTTTCCTGCACTGAGATTTACCGCCGTGTCGCTGCTGAAAACTTCCCCAAGCAAATCACCCTCGGCCCGAAGTGTGTCGTCTGGATCGAGGCTGAGGTGCTGGCCTGGTGTGAAGCCCGCATCGCCGAATGCCGTAGCGAGGTGGCGTAATGTCCACGAAGGCGCTCAAGGCGCTCACGAAAAAGAATGAGCACCTTCATGAGCATCTTGGCGACCAGCACTCCATTCGTGCCCTTTTTCTTATCAGTCGTGCCCTTTTTGTGCAGTCGTGCCCATACCCTAGGCTGGGCACCACTGAGGGCACCACTGAGAAAAGCATCCTCAAGAGCACCGACGAACGGTCGATATCGTTGGTTGCACGCAATCGTTCTCGCGGTTATTGTTCGCCCGTCGTTGCCAATTCAGCGACCGACCTTGGCGGGTCGAATGATTTCAGGCGCAACAGCGCCCCCATTACGATTGCAGGCGCTTTTTTTGTGCCCGCAATCCTGTGTTATGGCGGGTTGCGCAGGAGCACCTTCGGGTGCGCCGGGTTCCTGAATCTCCGGTCCGCCAATCCTGTGCAACTCGCCACCCTTACCTGCTTGGCGGCAGGACGCGGTGGCTCCAATGATTCGGGAGCTTCACCTATGTATGCCCTCACTCCGTCCAAAATCCGCGCAATAGCCCATCGCCGCATGGCCCTGGCCGCCCTCCGCGCAAACTCGTCCCTATCCGTTCGCTTGAAACGCTACAACCATCACATGAGTCAGGTCCGTGTACTGGAAGCTCAAGGCGGTGCGCTGTGAAGACCAATACGACTCTCACGCTTGGCCGCATCCAGTACCGCAATCTTGCGGAAATATCCAAAGAAGCGGGTTGCTGCCTCGCGATTGGCACTGACGAAGAGCTGGGGGGCAACTGGGGTATGTTCAACCCTTTTGCACAGGCTGTTTACGCTGACGCGTCAGTCAACGAAGTGTCGCTGCAGGAACGAGTTGTAATTCTGGTTGCCGAAAAAATAGACGCAGCTACCCTGCGGAGCGTCCAGCGCCCAGAGATAGATTGGTCCCAACTTGAGGACGACGAAATCCACACGTTCGTTGTCATGCATGAGATCGGACACTATCGCGATAACTTCAGCGGCTTTGACACTTTCGGAATTACCGACCCAGAACTTCGCGCCGATTGCCAGAGAGTTATTGGTGCTGTAAACGAAATATTAGCTGACCGCTACGCATGGAACGCTATTCGACCTGGTGAGCCTGTTCCTTTGTGTGAAACCGGCAAACGACTGCAAGACTCAATGGCTGAGTCAATGGCGCTGCTGGATAAGTGCATACCTCGTATCCGTCGGGCTCCGCGCACTCTGCCACGCGGCCAATATGCATATGTCCCGCAGGCGATGTTAATGACCGACTCTAAGGTCGCTTATGTGGGAACGAAAGTATCTCCAGAACTGGTGGACCGAGTTCGTGATCGTCGCCGCATTTATCGCCGCGATACTCGCGTAAGGGGCTAACTATGAAAATTCAAAACGGCGCACTTGCGCCGACGGGATCGGCTTGCCTTGAGAACGTACTTTCGAGGCTCGAAAAAGTTAAACCGGCAGGCGCGCACAAGTGGAAAGCGTGTTGCCCAGCGCATGATGACCGCTCTCCAAGTTTGGCAATTTCGGACACTTCAGATGGCACCGTTCTGTTGCGCTGCTGGGCAGGTTGTTCAGCTAAAGCGATTGTTGAGGCCATCGGTTTGGAGCTTCGGCATCTGTTCCCAAACAGCGTGCGCGAGCGAACCGGCCCCAGCAAAGCTGCGATCAATCACGAGCGCGCGATTTACCTGATCGGCGCGGCACTTCAACAAAACGGCACGCTTTCCGGGGATGACCTGGAGCGGTTCAACATCGCCAAGCAACGTCTGGGGGTCGCATGACCATTAAAAAAGATCCGTTCGGCTCCCAATGGGCAGAGCCAAAAAGCGCCATCACGCGCGCTGATCTGCCGGCCGTATGGCGGGCGAACGCAGTGCGCGCCAACAACATCAAGCCGGTAGCGATCCGCTGGTTGTGGCCTGGCTGGCTGGCGCGCGGAAAACTGCACATTCTGGCGGGTGCCGGCGGCACCGGTAAAACCACGTTGCTGATTGGCCTAATTGCAACCATTACCACTGCTGGGCGGTGGCCAGATGGTGAAATCTGCCGAGAGCCGGGTAATGCCGTGATCTGGTCGGCCGAGGACGATCCTGCTGACACGTTGGTGCCTAGGCTGATAGCCGCAGGCGCAGACCTGAGCCGGGTGGCGATCCTCCAGGGCCGCGTTAACTCCCGTGGCGACGTTGAGCCGTTCGATCCTTCGAACGATATCGGCCTGCTGCACATGACAGCCGAAGAAATGGGCGGGATATCGCTGCTCATGATTGATCCTGTGGTGAGCGCAGTGAAGGGCGATATGCACAAGGCCAATGACGTGCGTCGCGGCCTGCAGGGAGTTGTCGACTTTGCCGAACAGAACCTGTGCGCCGTGGTGGGGATTTCCCACTTCGCCAAGGGTGGCGCAGGCACATCGCCTGCGGATCGGGTCATTGGCTCACAGGCGTTTTCGGCGCTTGCCCGCACGGTACTTGTGGCGGCCAAACAGCACGACTCTGACGCCCGGGTGCTGGCGCGGGCCAAATCCAACATCGGCACAGACGATGGCGGCGTTTCCTACACCATCGAGCCTTGCACACTTGATGACGGCATAGAAGCCACTCGGGTTGAGTGGGGTGAGCTGATTCAAGGCTCGGCCCGCGAGATTCTGGGCGATGTGGAAGGCCAAGACGATGAGGCGCGCCTTGATGATTCGGATGACCCGACTGAGGCGCTCCGGCGGATTCTGGCAAAGGGACCACTGCCCGGCAAAGAAGCCAAAGGCTTCATGGCCAGCAACGGCTACACGCAAAAACAGATCCGCCGAGCGCGTGAGCAACTGTCGATCACTACGGCTCGCAGTGGGTTCGGCGGCGACACTGTCGTCACCTGGTCGCTCCCTCAGCCCGATGGCGAATACGCCATGTTTCAGGCCGATTCCCAGTCGTGCCCTCAGTCGTGCCCACCCTTGGACATGGGCACGACTGCACAAAAAGGGCACGACTGCGAGGAAAAAGGGCACGAATGGAACCAGTACCTCAAAGGCCCACTGCCTGACGGCACATCTCTTCCCTTCCTGGACGATGACGCGGAGGAAGTCTGATGGCCGCTCTCGCCTACCTGCTGAATCTCGGTTTCGCGGCAAAGTTGAGCGGCAGACGCGTTCGGGTTTCACCCGCCAGCAGACTTACCGACCCTATCCGCTCCTACATCAAAAACCATCGTTTGGAGCTGATTGCAGAGCTGGCTTCAGACGACGGCGTTGAGCGCCGCTGCCACTGGCAGGTTACGAGAGACGGGAAAAGGCTCTGCACGATGATCGGTGAACCGATGACCAGGGCCGAAGCGCTGGAAATTGTTCGCTGGCGATGGCCTGACGCTGGCCTTGGATAGATGTGAGCAAAACTGCGCGCACCTACTCCCCCCATAACTGGGGGCAGCCGCCACTAACGCTCGCACCGTTACCGCGCCGTTAGCCGGGATGCGCTCAGATTTGAGCGCATCCCGCCGGAGTAGCACCAAGTTTATCGGTACGAGAACGGATTTTATCGGAACAACTCCCGCCATTGGCGGAAGTTAAACCACATCAGTGCATCCACAGCTGGATGCCTCTCAGAGGCCGGCACCATGAACACGCTACACGTCACTGTTACCGATGCTGAGATTCGCAAACAGGCCGCTGGTAACGCACGCCAACTGCGCGACCCGCGTTACCCAGAGCTTCGGTTTCGCTACTCCACATCAGATCGCGCCAAAGGTGCATGGCACGTCGTGGTGCGCGGCAAATGGGGCAAGGCCGGTAACTATCCCGGCATCAACGCCAAGCTGATGCAGTCCACGCTTCCCGCCATCCTCGCTCGACGCGCCGTCGATCCGGACGCCGTGTCCACCACCAGCAGTTGGCGCACGGTGGGCGACGTACTGAGCTGGTACACCGAGCGCATGAAGCGTGACCGGGCGTTGTCGGCCAAGCGCAAAGCGGGTGCGGAATCTGCGCTGCGCTGTCACCTGGTGCCTCGGCTGCAAGAGGTCGAGCTGTGCACGTTCAACGGCCCGACGCTGGATCGCCTGCTGATGTGGCCGATGCAGGAGCGTTACAAGGCCTCGTTCGTGCGCCTGGTCTATGGCGTGCTGGCCGTAGCATTCAGCCAGGCATTGCGCCTCAAGATGCTGCCGGTCAACCCGATGGCCACGCTCAAGTTCACCGACTTTATTGCGACCCGCATCCGACCCAAGCCAGCGCGAGTGCGTGGCGACGATCTGCCCGCACTCATGGTTCAACTGGCAGAGAAGTATGAGCTCGCCCCCACTGCCTCGATGCTGGCGCTGATGATGCTATGTCACGGCACGCGACTGGGCGAAACGCGGCTGGCGCGCTGGAAGAACATCAACCTCACCACCGGGCTGTGGTTCATTCCGGAAGAAGACACCAAGACCAAAGCCGAGCACACGTTGCCCCTGACAGCTCAAGCCTGCGCGTTGCTAAAGCGCTACCGCGATCAGCAGCACGCCAATGGCTACACCGGCCCTCATGTGTTTCCCGGTCGTCCTGGCGCCCCGGTGAGTGCCAGCAAGGCCAGCACCTTGTTCGCAGAGTTGGCCAAGGGTGAGTGGTCGAGCCATGACCTGCGCAAGGTGGCCCGCACCGGATGGGCCGATCTGGGCGTCGACTACATGGTGGGCGAGATGCTGCTCAACCACGCCATGAAAGACCTGGACGCGACGTACATCCACACCACCGCCGAGGGCATGAAGCGTAAGGCGCTGGAGACCTGGCATGACCACCTCGACAGCCAGGGTTTCCGACAGCTTCATGGTGGGACATAGCCGGGATCTTTTGCATGGTTAAACGGCTGCAAGCCAAGAAACACAAGGGCCGCAGGCCGAACACGAATCCATCCCAAGGGAGTACGTAGAAATGAAAAGCAGCACAGATTACAGCCGCCCGGCCCGCCAACAATTCCCCGTCACGCTGGCCGAGATGATCGCTCGGAAAGCCTCGGTCATGGCGCAGCGGCTTGAAGACCAAGCCATCACCCAGATGGTCCGCGACGCACAACGTGCGCTTGATCGCGGTACCGATGTTGAACAGATCGCACGTGAGATGGAGTTGAAGTAATGCCGCAGAGACCACAGAAGCCTTGCAACGCCCAGGGCTGCAACACACTGACGCGCAACCCTCGGTACTGCGACGAGCACGCACACCTGCGCACCGGCTGGAGCAGGCGCGGGCCGGACGCTGGCAACACCACTGAACGAGGGTACGGTCATGCCTGGCGAGTGAAGCGCGATCGCGTCCTTAGACGTGACCATTATCTCTGCCGGATATGTACACACAACGGGCGAGTTACTGAGGCCTGCGACGTCGATCACATCGTGAATAAGGCGGCGGGCGGCAGTGATGCGGACGAGAACCTGCAATCGATCTGCGAGACGTGCCATAAGGCCAAGACAGCGACCGAAAGCCGCATTGGGCGTGGGGCGGTCCCAAAGTCTGGGACCTCTCGCTAAGTGACCGTCCCCTCAGTCGTTTTTTTACACCCGCGAAATTAAAAGTTCAGACCGAGCTGCGACCGGGCAGCTCAGGAGCCAAGGCATGACAAGCAGTGTTGAAGAAGAGATCGCGGCCCGCCTGGCGGCCGCGGGTGTAACGCCCCTGATCGGAGGGCTCGTGCCGGAACCGGCCACGGCTGAACTGCTGGGCTACGCGCCGAGCTACCTGCGCCGACTCGCTGCCGAGGGGCACGCTCCGATCCCCTTCGTGCGCCGGGGCAACCGCAGGTTCTACAAAGTCGCCGACATCGTGAGCTTCGCGACCAATACCGCCGCATAACGTCGGACTTCGCCGAAGACTGGGGCTTGTGTGCGCGCATAAGGTAGTCGGCATGAACTCACGCCGTGCGCTGGGGGATTGCCCACCGCCTCACGCCTTGCGCTGGGGCGGCTCCCATAACACCTAGATGGGATTACCCCATGACTACCCCTCACGATCAACGCTGGCATAAGCTCAAAGCAGCTCTCGCCTCGCACCACCCCACGGCTGGCGGAAATGAACATCTCGCCACCATCACTCAAGAGATGAGCGAAATGGATCAAGACATTGGCCAAATGGCTGCCGCGATGAAGGCGCAGAACGAACACATCACCGCTCAAACTGACAAGCAGTCAGAACTGCAGGCTCGTATGCTTGAGCTCGAGCAACGCGCAGTCGCCGGCGGTCTCAATAAAGCTCAACGTAGCAGCGAGCCGGACACCAATGTCGTCAGCGCCGCAGTGATTGAAGCCGATGGTATTTCGGTGATTCGAGCGGGCCAGAAATCCACCGGCAAAATGCGCGTTGGGACAGGCCTGCGCGCAGCGGTGACTAACCCCAACAAGGGCACCACCGGATCAACCAGTTACCCGACCGCGCCGGTTCGCGCCCCGGGCATTCAAGGTATTCCGCAACCGCGCCTCAGCCTGCTAGACGTTCTCCCGATCGTCCCGGTTGAAGGCTCGACATATGAGTATGTCCGGCTCGACGGGTACCTGAGCGGCGCCGCTTACCAGGTCAAGGAAGGCGACGAGAAAGCCGAGGGCCAACTGCCCACCAAAATGGACCGTGCCGAGATTGCCACGATTGCGACGTGGATTCCGGCCAGTCTCCAGGTGCTGAACGACAACACCCAACTCGAGGATCAGATCGGCCTGCTGATGAGCGTTGGCGTCCGTCAGAAACTGGAGGCTGAGTTGCTGGTCGGCGACGGCGGTCCGGGTGAGATCCTTGGATTCGTTGCCCAGGCCCCGGAAGCTGGCATAACCACTGGTAAGCCTGTTGACCGCATCGGCTTGGCGCTGACCGATCTGAAAGCCGCCGGCTGGAATCCAAACGTGGTGGTTATGAACCCCCGCGATTGGTTCGCCATCGAGAGCGAACGCGCAAATGAGGGTGACGGACAGTACGTGATCGGCACGCCTCGCGACCCGGCACCACCGAGCCTTTGGGGTACGCCGGTAGTTGTCACCATGGGAATGCCCGAGGGTAAAGCGCTGATCCTCGACACCACCACCACCGCTCTGCTTGATCGTCAGGAAGTGACGGTTGAGGCAAGCCGGATGGACGGCGACAACTTCCGCCGCAACCTAGTGACGATCCTCGCTGAACTGCGCGCAGGCCTCGCCGTGTATGCCCCATCCTCGATGCGCCTGGTGTCCCTGACCCCAACCGCCCCTTAGTCACTGGCTGGGCCGGGGCGATACGTCGGCCCGTCCCATGAGGACTGCACACATGAGCTCCACCAAACCTGAAACGCTACCCAAGCCAATCCAGCAAGCGCTAAACCAGATCGCACACAGTCGTGCCTTGCTCTATCAGGCTGCCTGCCGTGATCGTATCCGCAAAGAGATTGATGGCTTCCTTGCCCAGGGTATGAGTCACCAGCAGGCTATCGAGGCGCTGCGCACGAACCCACCGACCATTGACCCTGGCTACTAGGATCGATCTGGTTCGACCTCACAGCGTAAACTGGGGGCAGGCCGGTGCGAAACCATACAGGCCTGTGTACCGGCCCCCGCCCCCGACCGGACGTAGAGATTTTCCCCTCTCACCTTTTTTTGTTAAAGCTCCAGCGCGTTAGCCTTACTGGAAGCCTTGAAAATCAATTGGTTATTCTTCTTTTATTCAACTGTGCGCTTGTTAACACCTCGCGTGAGCGTAAGGCCATGTGTCCTGTCACTGAGCGCATGCCGGGAAATGCCGGTTAGCACCCCGATAGAGCTCCTACCGCGCTCGTGAACGATGTGCCCGCAGAGGATCCTGACGGCCCAGACGCATCTCACAGCCTGATGCCGTATGTCCATGAGCCGCGCACAGATGCTGAGATAAACAGGCTCGGGATTGAAAGCTGTGGGTCGCTGGGCTCGAAGCGATTATTCGGCTTGGTGGATTCTGAAGGCAAAGGATTGCGGAGAAAGACTAGAAATGCGCATAGTGAGCGCTTTCAGCCTTACAAGAGAACGGAAGCTCGGCATGTTAAAACGAATTAAGTCGATTCAAAATGTAGGCCGGTTTCGGGCATGCGCACCTGCGAGGATCGAATTTGGGCCAATCACGTTCGTGTATGGCCTAAATACTTACGGAAAATCTACCTTAGGCGACATATTCTCCAGCCTACGATCTTCTGATACCTCAAGCATAAAGGCGAGGCGAACCATACCCTCGGACTCCACGCCTCAAACAATCGAACTGAGCTTCGCAGCAGAAGGGCAAACCGAAACGACAGTCAGGTACGCTAACGGGGAATGGAGCAAAAACTTTCCTGCGGAACTGAGCCTCCATGTTTTTGATGATGGGTTTTACCACAAAAATTTATTTTCCTCGCGCCAGTTCACACGGGCAACAAAAGAAGCATTTAGCTCGTTTGTATTAGGTGAGCAGGGCGTATCTAAAACTAAAACCATCACCGAAAAGAACAAGATAAAAAATGAACTAGCACGTGATATCGCAAAAATAACCTCCCATGCATTTCAGGAGATAAGTGACCTTCCGACTTTTTTAGCACTCGAAATATTAGAACCCATTGAGACCCTAGAGGAGACAGTCGCGAGTCTGCGCACTGAATATGACAGCCTAAGAAAACAACGAGGAAGCATTCAGAAAATCAGTGTTCGAAAGACACTAGCAACCACGAACTGGACAACAGATTTCAGTCACGAATTTCGCGCAATTAACACGACTCTGAAAGAGTCCATGAAAGCGCATCAGGAAGCGGCCCGAAAAGCTGTTGCAGATCACATAGCAACCACTTTCCAAGGTGAAAGGGGCGCAGAAGCTTGGATAAGACAGGGATTATATTATCGTAAAGGTGACGACTGCCTCTTCTGCGGGCAGCATTTATCGCTTGATGCGATGGACCTTATCAATATCTATGAAGAAAGCTTCGACACCTCTTTTGAAACGAATTCCAAGAGAATCAACGACGCCTTAGAGGCTAGTTTTATTGCAATTAACAAGCCACGCATCACACAACTGTCATCACTAATAACGCGCAACAAGGAACCACTCGCCAGCTATCCAGAGCTAGACGATTCAGAGTATTTCTCGACTACAGTAAAGTTCCTCGAAAGTGTTGAAGCCGACATAGTCGACGCTATAAAAGAATGGGATCTACACTGGCCAGAGTTCATACAATCATTAGCTATCGCTGTCGAAAGAAAAAAAGAGACACCAAACCTGCCATGCCCTCCCGCGGATGATTTTGGCCTGATCCAAATTGAACAAAATCTCACCATGCTGTGCAGTAACTATGACAGCTTCGTTGAGTACGCGAATTCGGCCATTGAGCAATTCAAGGCGACGGTCAATATCGCGGACCTTGAACGCAAAATGACGGAGATTGCCGATCAGGGGAAATCAATAAAAACCAAAATCTCACGAATTCAGCTTGCACCGCAATGCGTCGAGTATGTGTCTATGTCGGCAAGACACAAGGAGCTGGCGGACGAGATTCCCGCTCTAAATCTGGAATTGATTGCCGAACAGAGTGACTTTCTCAGTCATTACTATAAGAAAATAAACGAGTATTTCAAAAAGTTCGGCAGTGAAGATTTTGACCTGGTGAAAGGAGAAGACAACAGAGGGCACACACCGATATTTTATCTGAAAGTTAAATATCGCGACCAAGACATCTCAGAAAGGAACCTTGAACAAGTATTTAGCGAATCAGATAGAAGGGCCCTAGCGCTTTCAGTATTTTGGGCAGGGGTAATGGGGAGCGAGTTTGGCAGACTGAAAAACTCCATTGTAGTTCTCGATGACCCAATAACCTCGTTCGATAGCAACAGGATGACTTCAGCCCACATGGAAATAGTTGAGCTATCGAAGAGCGTCCGACAAATATTGATCTTAAGTCATTTCGAATCCGGAGTTGCTGCGTTCCTCAACGTATATAGAAATCAACTGCCAATCAAACTAATCTCTATAACCAAGACTGAACGATCCTCCGATCTTACACTTCCAGATGTCGAAATTTTTATATCGACAGAGCACGAAAAGCGTAGAGCGAAAATCTTTGACTTCATATCAGGCGAAACAGATATCCATAGTCCTGGAGATTTACGTGTTTTTTTCGAGCTAGAGCTATCCCTTAGGTTCGCACAGCAAATTGCTAAACACGAAATCACTGAAATCAACCTTTCAGACCGCATTGATAGACTTCATGACAATAAAATAATATCCAGCACCGTACTAAACACTGCACATCAGTTCCGATTGGTTTTGAACCCTACTCACCATATCTGGCAGAGCAACAACATAGAAGACCAAAGAAATACCGCACGAAACCTCATCGCTTTTATTTACGCCGAGTTCATGCCTGGTGCATAGGATCCCTAGCTTTGTTGCTGGTGCACCCAGTCACGAAAAACCTGCAGATCAAGAGTGAATCCGCATGAACGACGAGTGTGGCACTGTCATTCACGCTGTTTTCTTTGAAGGCATGAGAATTGCTCTCACATATCTGAAAAAAAACCGAGGATCTACAGTCAGTGGTTTAGGTGTTTTTATTTTTGGGGGCAGATTTGGGGGCAAATTAATAAATAACACCAGGCACACCCTACGGCACATGGGCCGTAGCCATAGGTTCGGTTCCGTCTCTGGCACCACCTTCCGTTTTCAGGTGATGCCAAGCACACCTGAAAACACACAAAAAGCCCGCCTCGTGCGGGCTTTTTGCTGTCTGGGGTTTCCAAACGCCCTCCCCCTTGTAAGTCCAAAGTTATGTGGGCAGATCCCATTCGATCTGGAAACCTCCTCTCACCACACGGTCAAGCGCCCGCCTCCACCAACCGAGGATACATTCCACTAACCATTCTCCCTTTTCACTTAGCGCAAAGCTGAATTCAAGATAATTTTTTCTGGATGCTATGCTAAGCCCTTTAAATACGGCATCTAACAGACTTTTTTTCAAGATAACATTTCAGACTACTGAGATATTTCTCGCATGCCTACGTTTACTCACCATGATCTTGTGCTTTTGAATCCGTCCTTCGACTCAGATCTGGTTGATGTGCTGAGCGAACTGGAGCATCTACGTCGCCTCAGGCTTGAAGGCGATACACCACCGCAGGTGTTCTACCAACTCAAATCGCTTTTCCACGCACTGGAAAGCCTTGGGTCTGCCCGTATAGAAGGCAACCACACCACTTTGGCGGACTACATAGACAGCAAGGTAGGAGGCAAGGCACGAGAAACGGACCAGTTGCGCGAGGTTGCCAACATTGAAAGGGCAATGGATTACCTTGAGCAGATCATGACGCCGGGCGCTGTGCTGACCGAGCAAACGATTCGTGAGCTACACGCGATGACGGTCGATGATTTGGTACGCGAAGGCGACAGAACGCCTGGCGCTTACCGCAATGGAGGTGTCCAGATATCCCAATCTGACCACCTGCCGCCCGATTTCATTCAGGTTCAGGCTTATATGCAGGAGCTTGTCGACTTCGTGAATCGCGAAGACTCTCCAAAATACGATCTCATGAAGGTAGCGTTGGCCCACCACAGATTTGGATGGATACATCCATTTGGCAACGGCAATGGTCGCGTGGTCAGACTGCTTACCTACGCACTCTTGATAAAGTACGGCTTCAACGTCAGCACAGGCGGGCGCGTCCTGAATCCTACGGCCGCGTTCTGCAATGATCGTGAGCGTTATTACGCCATGCTTGCCAAGGCCGACAAAGGAACAAAAGAAGGGCTTGAGGAGTGGTGCACATACGTACTGCAAGGTATTCGTGATGAGGTTGAGAAAGTCGACCGCCTCACAGACTATGCCTATCTGACCAAATGCATCCTTGTCCCGGCTGTGGCGTTCGCACGTGAACGAGAATGGATCACAGAAACAGAAGAGTCAGTGCTGTCTGCCGCAATCAAGCTGAAGATCGTAAAGTCTGCAGATGTAGCAAAAGTGCTGCCTCGACAGTCAAGCAATCAACGAACTTACCTGATTAGAAAGCTAGTGGATCAAGGAATGCTTTTGCCCCTCAGTGCGGGTGCCAGACAGTACACCATCGGTTTTTCAAACAACTATCTGATTCGAGGAGTCATCAAGTCTCTCAGGGATCAGGGGTTCATACCTGAACCACTTGAAAAGCCTTGATCATGGGTTGAAGGCCGCACGAGCGAAATTAGCCTTTCCGTGCGTTTGAGACTGGAAAATTCATAGCCACCACAAACCATAGCGCTGACGCAGAAGCGCGGACGAGAGCGCCCCATGAGCACGCTCATCCCATTGAACTAATTTTCCCTGGCCACCCTCGAAGCCATACATTTGCTTCCACAAGGAAAATTCCGTGCTCAAACTTACTGCCTCCGCCCTCATCATCGCCGCCACGCTGGGTCTGGCTGCCTGCGACAGCAAGTCCGAACAGAAAGCACAGGACGCTCAGGCTCATCAGGAGAAATCCCAAGACAAAATGGAATCTGCCCAGGAAAAAGTGAACGAGGCGGCGAAAGAGAACACCGAGGCGGCCAAGGACAAAGCTGCGTCCAAGGAAGCGGCTGCCGAAGAGTCGAAGACCTTCGTGCCGACGTCCGAAGTGACCAACACCATTCAGCCAGAAAAAAAGTGAACACAGTGAACGCTCTTCACAAAGTTTTCACAGCGGCCGCGTCATTGTGGAGCTGCTCCCAAGTGTGAATCCTTAAGCCCGCTCCCCCATCGCGGGCTTTTCTTTGTCCGGGATTTGGCGGGCAAAGCACTTTCGCGCAACCACGATACTCAAGTGCCGCGTGTTTTTTGGCAGAAAAAACGCAACTTTCCTGACGTCAAAAAACTGCTTGATTTATTTTTCGGATTATTGCGAAGCGCATTCATGCCACAGCGTTTCGAGTCGATACTCTAACTACAGTAAGTCCACAAATACACCAAGGGGCAGGTTATGTTCGGAAACAAGAACAAAGCTGAACTGACAGCCATGAAGGCCGAGGTCGATGGACTCAAAGGACTGACAAGCGCGCTGGAAAAATCGATGGCGGTGGTCGAGCTGGGTCTCGACGGAAAGATTCTCAGGGCCAACGATAACTTTCTCGCGGCGATGGGCTACCGGGCGGACGAGCTGGCAAGCAAGACGCACCGCGACTTCTGCGAACCGGAGGTACTGCGCAGTCGCGAGTATGCCGATCTCTGGGCGTCCTTGAAGGCCGGGAAATTCATCTCCGGCACCTTTAAGCGCGTCGGCAAGAATGGCCACAGTGTCTGGCTTGAGGCCAGCTACAACCCGGTGACCGACACGCAGGGCAACGTCTTCAAGGTGGTCAAGTACGCCCTGGACGTTACCGCACGCGTGATGCTGGAGAACGAGACCACCAGCAAGCTGGCGGCGGTAGACAGGGCCATGGCAATTTGCGAATTCGAGCCCAATGGCAATGTCATCACTGCCAACAGCAACTTCCTGAACGTCATGGGTTATGCGCTGAACGAGATCAAAGGCAAACATCACAGAACGTTCTGCGAACCGGCGCTGGTCAACAGCACCGAATACTCCGAATTCTGGCGCAAGCTGAATCAGGGCGAGTTCATCGGCGATCAGTTCAAGCGCCTGGGCAAACATGGCCGGGTTGTCTGGCTGGAAGCCACGTATAACCCGGTTTTCGACGTCGACGGCAAGCTCTACAAGATCGTCAAGTTCGCCAGCGACATCACCCACCGTGTCGAGAAGCAGGAAGCGGATGCGCATGGCGCTTCGCGCGCTTATCACATTTCGGCAGAGACCGAAAAAGTGGCCGAGCAGGGAACCCTGGTCATTCAGGAAACCGCTCGGGAAATGCGCCAGATTGCCGAAAATATCGGCGCGTCGGCGAAGCTGGTGAGTCAGTTGGGAGACCGCTCCGAGCAGATCACCGCCATCGTCAACACCATTCGCGGCATTGCCGACCAGACCAACCTGCTGGCCCTCAATGCTGCGATTGAAGCGGCACGCGCGGGCGATCAAGGCCGCGGCTTTGCGGTGGTTGCCGACGAGGTTCGGCAACTGGCGGGACGCACCAGTGGCTCTACCACCGAGATTGCCGAAATGATCGGCAAGATCCTGGCCGAAACACGCGAAGCGGTGGCGAGCATGGACGCTACTCAGGAAGGTGCCATCCGCGGTGTAATCCTGGCCGATCAGGCCGGACAGGTCATCGTCCAGATCCGCGACGGCGCGAGCGACGCGGTCGAGGCCGTGAACATGTTTGCCACCCGCATGGACGAAGCCGAAGCCTTTGCCAAACCAGGCAAACGATGACGACGGCATAACACGCACCAACCCAAACCCGCGTCCTGCGGGTTTTTTATTGCCCCGCTTTGTGTCGACTGTTCGGTACTGAAACGCTTGAGCATTTTTCAGTGCACGCATGGAACCGCCTTGAGCAGACGCTCCACTCATTGATGAACTTCCGTTGATGAGCAGGCCGATGAGTAACCTTTTCTACAAGACCCTGCTTGATGACTTGTCCCGATCCCTCGACATGCAACCGCTGGCATTTGATGATCACGGGGGGTGCAACATGATCATCGACAACACATTTGCGCTAACGCTGTTATGCGATCACGCGCGCGAACGCCTGCTGTTGATCGGCTTGCTTGAGACGCCCGAAGACATACCTCAGCAGCGTCTTCTGGCTGGAGCGCTCAATCCGTTACTCAATGCAGGGCCCGGTCTTGGTCTGGACGAGAAAAGCGGCCTTTATCACGCGTATCAAAGCATCCCTCGAGAAAAACTCGGCGTCCCGACGCTAAAGCGTGAAATTGCGAGTCTGCTGGAGTGGATGAGGAGCTGGCGCGAAGCCAGTCAATAAGCGCTTCCTTTTCGTGAGAATCAACCTATGAACCCCATTCAGTCACGCTTCTCCAGTGTGCACGAGCTCAGACAGTCGAACCTTGATATTCCGGCGCTCAAAGCCAATGGTCAACTTGAGGTCGACGGCAAAAGATACGAGATTCAAGCAGCCGATGACGGAACGATCGCGGTCCTTCGCCCCGAACAACAATCCAGAGCGAAAAGCTTTTTCAAAGGGGTCTCTCAGCTGGTAGGCGGCAGCAGTCAGCGCGCGCAGATTGCCCAGGTACTCAACGAGAAAGCCGCATCGACACGTACTGCCTTGCACCAGAGCCCTGTGCCGGATAGACGCTTTGACAACCTTGAGCGGGGCGAAAGCAGCTCAGCCGCAACAGCCATCAAACCCACGGCCAGACAGGCAGCGCAAAATACTTTTGACAGCTTTCATGAGTGGGCCAGGCAGGCGGAAAAGCTGCCCAACCCGTCTCGGATGGACATCTACAAAATCTATAAAAATGATGCCCCTCACTCTCGTCCCATGAGCGAGGAGCAGCAAGAAGAGTTCCTGCAAACGCTAAAGGCACTGAACGGCAAACACGGCATTTAGGTGCGCAGCCAGGATCATGACAAAGTGGCGAATAAAAAGGACCGCAACCTGGACAAGTACATTGCAGAGAGCCCGAACGCAAAAACGTTTTTCTATCGAATTACCCCCAGACATGAACGCCGCGAAGGTAAGCATCAAGGGCGATTGACCATCGGCGTACAGCCCGAATACGCAACACAGCTGACGCGCGCCATGGCTGCACTGATCGAGAAGGAAAGTGCAATCACACAAGGTAAAGTCATAGGCCCTGCCTGTCATGGCCAAATGACGGATTCAGCCGTTTTGTATATCAACGGCGACCTCGCAAAAGCGGAAAAGCTGGGTAACAAACTCAAACAGATGAGCGGCATACCTCCAGAGGCGTTCATTGAGCACACCCCTATGAGCATGCAATCCCTGAGCACAGGCCTGTCTTATGCAGAAAGCATCCTCGGAGACGTCAGAGGTCATGGAATGTCGCGGGCAGAAGTTATCAGTGACGCCTTGCAAATGGATGGACTGCCATTCCTCGCCCGATTGAAGTTATCGCTGGCAGCCAATGGTTATGACCCGGACAACCCGGCCCTTCGAAACGCCAAATGAGCGCGGCGTCTGGCGTGAGCGCGGTTATTTGCAGATGCGAGTCAAACCAGCAAAACCTTGGTTATTTACCACGTCTGCGCTTCAATAGCGGCCATTGCACCTCACGCCAGCCAAAGGACCGTTCATGGCCTCGCCAGACAAGCAGCAAAAACGTGCCAAGCGCGCAAAGATCAAGGCCAAACAAAACCGCTCGGGCAAGGCCGCAACCAGCCTGGTTCATCCGGTGTTTGCCTCGGCGCTGGTCAATCAGCCGTTTGATGATGTCGAACTCGATCTGAATACCTTCGACTTCGGTGACATTGTCGAGAACGGCTTCGATCCGGCTGACTACGACGATCTTTTCACCGCCATGAAAGCAGCAGAAGCCATTAGCCAGCTCGCGCTGTGTGTGGTCTTTCTGCAATACCCGGTGCTGGCACTGGTCGTTTCCGAAGAGGAAGAAGATCCCGCCACGGACTTCATGATGGGTCTGCTAATTGTGTACCGCGCCATGTATCACGATGAGGATGAAGACACGGCAATCGAATGGATCGAAAGCCCTGCCTTCCAGAAGGATTACACCCTGGCCTCCGACCTGCTGATGAAGAGAGATACCAGGGCGGCACGCTGACGGAGGACCGTGCCGATGCCAGGCATCGGCACGGTAGCCAGATCAACCCAGCGCAGCAGCCCCCACACGCCCGGCTTTACGGCGACGTGAAACAAGCAGGCCGGCGCCGATCACCAACAGACTGAGCACGCCGGTGGCGATGATTTCGATGCGATGGTCTTCCTGCAGCAGCATGATCGTCAGCACCGCCACGATGAACGCGATGACCGCCCAGGTCAGCCATGGGAACAGCCACATCTTGAAGTCGATGGCCTCGCCCGCAGCGATGCGCTTCTGGCGCATACGTAGCTGGGACACGGCGATCACGAGGTACACCAGCAGGGCGATGGCACCGGAGCTGGCAAGCAGGAAGTCGAACACAGCCGCAGGTGCGATGTAGTTGGCGAACACGGTCAGGAACGCTGCCGCCGTCGACATGATCACCGCCCAGTGAGGCGTGCCGCCTTTGCTGGTGCGCCTTGATACCGCCGGGGCATCGCCGCGCTTGCCCAGCGAGAACAGCATGCGCGAAGCGGTATACAGCGCCGAGTTCAGGCAACTGGTCACTGCCACCAACACCACCAGATCGACGATCAGCTTGGCGTTCGGAATGCCCATCGCATCGAGCACGGTCTGATATGAACCTACCTCGGCCAAGCGCGGATCATTCCACGGCACCAGCGACACAACGATGAAGATCGAAACCAGATAGAACAGGAAGATCCGCCAGATCACCGAATTGGTGGCCTTGGTGATCTGCTTGCCGGGGTTCTTGGACTCGGCCGCGGCAATGGTCACGATTTCGGTGCCCATGAACGAGAACATGGTGGTCAGCATCGCCGCCAGCACCGCACCCATGCCATTGGGCAGGAAGCCCCCGGTGTCGAACAGATGGCTGACGCCGCTGACGTTACTGGTCGGCAGCAGGCCGAAGATCGCCGCCACACCCAGCACTACGAAAGCGATGATTGCCACTACCTTGATCAGCGCGAACCAGAACTCGAATTCCCCATAGTTCTTCACGCTGAACAGATTGGTCGCAGTCAGCAGCAATGTGATGACCAGCGTGAACATCCAGATCGCGATGTTCGGGAACCAGGCATGCAGAATGGTCGCGGCAGCGTTGGCTTCCAGCGGAATCACCAACACCCAGAACCACCAGTACAACCAGCCGATGGTGAACCCGGCCCAGTGACCGATGGCACGGTCGGCGTAGGTCGAAAACGACCCGGTGTCAGGCGAGGCCACGGCCATTTCGGCCAGCATGCGCATCACCAGCACAACCAGCGTACCTGCAGCGGCGTAAGCCAGCAGCACGGCAGGGCCAGCTTCGGCAATCGCGTGGCCGGAGCCGACGAACAATCCTGCGCCAATCACGCCAGCAATCGACAGCATCGTAATGTGTCGAGGTTTCAGCCCTTGTTCGAGCTCGGAAGAGTTAGCGGTACTGCTCATAAAACCACCTGTGCAAGACGAGCGAGACACACCGGAGCGTTACGTAAAGAGAAACCTACGGTGCCGTTCTTTATTTTTGACGCAAGAATTACGCCAAAATATTTCAAAAACGACGTCGCGCAGAGAATACACGGTGTGCGGCTTGACCACCGGGGCGTGGAGAAGAGCGATCTGTCTGCGTGATCTGTAGGATTTGTTACCGAACGCCTCAGAATCGTCTACACGCGCGCACCAAAAAGACACTCAAGCCGCCGATCAGCTCAAAGATGGTGCGTACAACAGGCTGCCGCTCGGCAAAAGCTGCTTCCAACACCCGGCCAAAGCTGGCAACATCGCGCCTTTTTCGCGCACGCCTGCCTGAAACAGGCATCATGCCTGCTTTCCAGCGACAGGCTGCTGTTGCGATGCGACAACCCGGCGAGGGCCGTCAAATTCAGCCTGCAACGCTGATGGTTGTCCTTCAAACGCTGTGCTAGCTTGGCGTTCGCCAGCAGCAAGAGCACACACTTCGATGAGGACCCCACATGGCTGAGGCCACGCCCGCCCTGGAAATCCGCAACCTGCACAAACGCTACGATCAGCTTGAGGTGCTCAAAGGCATCTCGCTGACCGCACGCGACGGTGACGTCATCTCCATCCTTGGCTCATCAGGTTCCGGCAAGTCCACACTGCTGCGCTGCATCAACCTGTTGGAAAACCCGCATCAGGGGCAGATTCTGGTGGCCGGCGAAGAACTGAAACTCAAGGCTGCGCGCAACGGTCAACTGATCGCCGCCGATAACCGGCAGATCAATAGACTGCGCAGCCAGATCGGTTTCGTGTTCCAGAACTTCAACCTGTGGCCGCACATGAGCGTGCTCGATAACATCATCGAAGCCCCGCGTCGTGTCCTGGGTCAGAGCAAGGCCGAAGCCATCGAAGTGGCTGAAGAGCTGCTGGCAAAAGTAGGTATCGCCGACAAGCGTCATGCCTACCCGGCGCAGCTTTCCGGCGGCCAGCAGCAGCGCGCTGCCATTGCACGCACGCTGGCCATGCAGCCCAGGGTTATCCTGTTCGACGAGCCCACTTCGGCACTCGATCCAGAGATGGTTCAGGAGGTGCTGGGGGTCATCCGCGCGCTGGCCGAGGAAGGCCGGACCATGCTGCTGGTGACTCACGAAATGAATTTTGCGCGTCAGGTATCAAGTGAAGTGGTGTTTTTGCATCAGGGAATGGTCGAAGAACAGGGCACACCGCAGCAAGTGTTCGAAAACCCGCTGTCGGCACGCTGCAAACAATTCATGTCGAGTCACCGCTAACGGAGCAACACCCATGCAGTCGTTTAAAAAGATCTTACTGATCGCCGCGGCCACACTGGCGTTCAGCAGCAGTGCCTTTGCCGAAAAACTGAAAATGGGCATCGAAGGGGCTTACCCTCCGTTCAACAACAAGGATGCCAGCGGACAGGTAGTCGGCTTTGATCGCGAGATCGGCGACGCCCTGTGCGCCAAGATGAAAGTCGAGTGCGAAGTAGTGACCTCCGACTGGGACGGCATCATCCCGGCGCTCAACGCCCAGAAGTTCGACTTCCTGATCTCGTCGTTGTCGATCACCGAAGAGCGCAAGCAGGTGGTCGATTTCACCGATCCGTACTATTCGAACAAACTGCAATTTCTGGCACCGAAAACGTCCTCCATCGATGTGTCTTCGATCGACAAGGCCAAAGAAAGCCTGGCGGGCAAGTCGGTGGGCGCGCAGCGCTCGACCCTGGCGGCTACCTGGCTGGAAGACAAGCTCGATATCCTGGACGCCAAACTCTACGACACTCAGGAAAACGCCTTTCTGGACCTGTTATCCGGTCGCGTCGACGTCATGCTGGCGGACAAGTACGTCAGCTATGAATGGTTGAAAAGCGAAGCTGGCCAGAACTTCGAGTTCAAGGGCGAGCCCGTTGTAGAGAATGACAAGATCGGCATCGCTGTGCGCAAAGGCGACGACCCGTTGCGCGAGCGCCTGAATGCAGCCCTGAAAGAAATCATCGCTGACGGCACCTACAAAAAGATCAACGACAAGTATTTCCCTTTCAGCATTCTCTGATTCACCCGACAGTGTCGCCGCTGCTTGCGGTTGAAGCGCGGCGACCCGTCCTGACAAAGCCTGCCCATGAACATTGATCTCCACGGATTCGGCCCGGCCCTTGCGGCTGGCGCGCTGATGACGGTTCAGCTTGCACTCTCGGCCCTGTGCCTGGGACTAATGCTCGGACTGCTCGGTGCTCTGGCCAAAACTTCGCCCTACAAGCCACTGCAATGGCTGGGCAGCACCTACTCGACGCTGGTACGCGGCATCCCCGAGCTGCTCTGGGTGTTGCTGATCTACTTCGGCACCGTCAACGGCATGCGTGCGCTGGGCGAGCTGTTCGGCATCCCCAATCTGGCATTGAGCGCTTTCTCTGCCGGGGTTATCGCTTTGGGCTTGTGCTTCGGCGCGTACGCCACCGAAGTGTTTCGCGGGGCAATTCTCGCCATTCCCAAAGGCCACCGTGAAGCCGGACTGGCGCTGGGCATGTCGCGCTCGCGCATCCTCTTCAAGCTGGTTCTGCCGCAAATGTGGCGCATCGCTCTGCCCGGCCTGGGCAACCTGTTCATGATCCTCATGAAAGACACCGCGCTGGTCTCGGTGATCGGCCTGGAAGAAATCATGCGCCATGCGCAAATCGCCGTCAGCTTCACCAAACAGGCCTTCACGTTCTACATGGTCGCGGCCATCATGTACCTGGGCCTGACCGTGCTGGCCATGATCGGCATGTATTTCCTCGAAAAACGCGCCAGCCGCGGCTTTCTGAGGAGCGCGTCATGAACTGGGAAGTCATCATAAAGTGGCTGCCACGCCTGGCACAGGGCGCGACCCTGACGCTGGAACTGGTGGCCATTGTCGTCATTGCCGGGCTGATCCTCGCCATCCCGATGGGCATCGCCCGCGCATCGCGGCACTGGCCGGTGCGCGCCCTGCCCTACGCCTACATCTTTTTCTTTCGCGGCACGCCTCTGCTGGTGCAACTGTTTCTGGTCTATTACGGGCTGGCCCAGTTCGATGCCGTGCGTCAGGGGCCACTGTGGCCATACCTGCGCGACCCGTTCTGGTGTGCGGTCGTCACCATGACCCTGCACACTGCCGCCTACATTGCAGAAATCCTGCGCGGCGCGATTCAGGCGGTCCCGGCAGGCGAAGTCGAGGCGGCACGGGCGCTGGGCATGTCGAAATGGAAGGCGCTGTTCTACATCGTCCTGCCACGCGCAGCACGCATCGGCCTGCCTGCCTACAGCAACGAAGTCATCCTGATGCTCAAGGCCAGCGCGCTGGC
>NZ_LJPW01000193.1 GCF_001400735.1 Pseudomonas caricapapayae | reverse complement strand
GCCAGGGCGCGGTGATATCAACCTAGGATCGGTGCGCGTCAGCAATGGCGACATACCCTTGAATACCTCCCAGGCTCAGGCAGGTCGTCTGATCAGTGGCCTGATGGACGGACGCAGCCCGCTCATTCGCCACTACACCCGTGACGGCGGTCAGATGGAAGTGCGCTTGCTGCCAGTCAAGTTCAGCAAGGCGTTCAGCGATTACCAGGCGTGTACGGCCAAGCTGTTGCCAATGAACTTCGATCAGATCAAACAGGCCGAAGTAGGGTTTCCCGGTGGCGGGATCGAACTGGATGCCCGTGCCAAAGCGCGTCTGGACAACATGGTGGCCTACTTGAAGGCCGACCCGACCGTGAACCGTATCGAGCTGGACGGCCACTCTGACAACAGCGGCAATCGTCTTACCAACCGTGACCTGTCCCGCCGCCGTGCGCTGGCGGTCATGGATTATCTCAAGGCTCAGGGCGTACCCGAGCAGCAAATCACCCTGCGCTTTCATGGTGAACGCTACCCGCTGGTGCCCAACACCAATGAAGCCAATCGTGCACGCAATCGCCGTGTGAATGTACATCTGGAGCGTGTCGCGCCCGATGAACGTCCGGTGCCGGTAGCCTCTTCGGCCAGCGCAGCGCATACATCCTGAGATCCGCACACGGCTCCGGTTAAACGTCGCCTCGTCGTCACAAGCTGTCGCGCCCCTGTAAATTTACTGGTTTGAACGGTAGAATCAGCGGTTTTCCGTACAACCCGGTGGAGTGATGGCATGGCGGACGTAAACAAGGTAGTTCTCGCGTATTCCGGTGGCCTGGATACTTCGGTAATCCTCAAGTGGCTGCAAGATACGTACAACTGCGAAGTGGTGACCTTTACCGCTGACCTGGGTCAGGGTGAAGAAGTCGAGCCGGCACGCGCCAAGGCTCAGGCCATGGGCGTGAAAGAAATCTACATCGATGACCTGCGCGAAGAGTTCGTGCGTGATTTCGTGTTCCCGATGTTCCGTGCCAACACCGTCTATGAAGGCGAGTACCTGTTGGGTACTTCCATCGCTCGCCCATTGATCGCCAAGCGTCTGATCGAGATCGCCAACGAAACCGGCGCTGACGCCATTTCTCATGGCGCAACCGGCAAGGGCAATGATCAGGTGCGTTTCGAGCTGGGTGCCTACGCGCTCAAGCCAGGCGTCAAGGTCATTGCGCCATGGCGTGAATGGGACTTGCTGTCGCGTGAAAAGCTGATGGATTACGCCGAGAAGCACAACATTCCGATCGAGCGTCACGGCAAGAAGAAATCCCCGTACTCGATGGATGCCAACCTGTTGCACATCTCCTATGAAGGCGGCGTGCTGGAAGACACCTGGACCGAGCATGAGGAAGACATGTGGCGCTGGACCAAGTCCCCGGAGGACGCGCCAAACGTTGCGACTTATCTTGAACTGACCTATCGCAACGGTGACATCGTTGCGCTGGACGGCGTCGAAATGACGCCAGCCACTGTGCTGGCGACGCTGAACCGTATCGGCGGCGAAAACGGTATCGGACGTCTGGATATCGTCGAAAACCGTTATGTGGGCATGAAGTCCCGTGGCTGCTACGAGACCCCGGGTGGCACCATCATGCTGCGTGCTCACCGCGCTATCGAATCGATCACTCTGGACCGTGAAGTCGCCCACCTCAAGGACGAACTCATGGCCAAATACGCTAGCTTGATCTACACCGGTTACTGGTGGAGCCCTGAGCGTCTGATGCTGCAGCAGATGATCGACGCGTCCCAGGTTCATGTGAACGGCGTTGTACGTCTGAAGTTGTACAAGGGCAATGTGATCGTCACCGGCCGCAAATCGGATGACTCGCTGTTCGATGCCAATATCGCCACCTTCGAAGATGACGCAGGTGCCTATGATCAGGCCGATGCGGCTGGCTTTATCAAGCTCAACGCACTGCGCATGCGTATTGCTGCGAACAAAGGCCGCAAGCTGTTCTGATCCCGCCGGGTGTTCGAGAAGTGCAGCCTTTGCCGGGCTGCACTTCAAATGCCTGAGACGCCGTTATGCGTTTCAAGCACAACAGCGTCTGCGCTCAATAACGCGCTTTTCCCATCTGGAGCTGCCTTGAGGGCGTCTTGTTCTCTGGCGCACCTGAACCCAAAGGCATCAAGACCGGGTCCGCGCTCTTCAGGTTGTCTTCTACCGTGAGGCAGTCGCGTTACATCAATGTCTTCAGCCTCTTTTCAAGTTAACGTTGCCTGGCAAGTTGCTCACCCTTCTCAAGTGTTCGAGTCGATCCTGTAGGAGGCTCATCGCGCTTCAGTGGGTGTCGTGCTCTTTGATATCGACAGCGTATTTTCCTCGGTGGGCTATATAAGAGAGACGTCGCTCAGTGAGTGCAATCATGTACTTGCCGTTTTCCGACAGCGTGTTCCCCTTGCCCAGTACGAGCCTATGTAAGAAGCCTGTCGCTGTTTTGGTTTTTTTCCTACAGCGTCCGTAAGTTAAAAGAGGGGATCAGGTGCTCCCGGGTCAGCTGAGTTGCTCTTGCACCGTCGCCAAGGCAGTGTTTCAGCGTGTATCCTCCCGATGCTGCCTGAACTCGAATCGATAGGCCTTGCCGATGTTCCATACCTGGCTAATGCTCAGGTCGAGTACCTGGGCAATCTCGGCTACGGTATAGCCCAGCGCCGAATAATGCATGGCGTGACCTGCAACCACGTCGTCGACATCTGTGCAGTCATAACGGTTCTCTCTCTTGGTGGTGAGCACGGGCTGGCTGAAATTGACCCTCACTCCGTTCTCCGTAGCCAGTTGGCGAACGTCTTTTTTATTCATGCGCAATGAGTACTGCAGTGCTGTGAACCCTGCACCCTTGGCGGCCAGGTACTTCAGCTGTTCTACCTTCCCGGCGTATTCAAGCCCGGGTTCCATGGCGGGCACAGTCTCAGTAGAGAGAGGCTGGGATGCTCCGGCTGTCTTGCCATCGGGTATTACTGCAATAACACCGCCTTTGGCAACAAACGTTTCCACAGCAGTGATCAACTCAGAGGCGGTGGGTGTCGATGAACGCGTGCGCGCGTGTTTAGTGTTCATTATGTGTCCCTTTTTGAACATGGTTATACACAGGGTCCATTCAAAAGAGTTGCCAGGCACTCAAAGAGTTTGTGTGATGATCGCGGTGCCCGAACTCATTCGCTGCGCGTGATACACGGAGTCCGGTAAGCGCCTGGTACAGCGCACAGGCGCATTACGTATTGATAGGGTTTCATAAGACTGCACATCTTTAATGTGCAGTAAGTCATGAAGTTGTTGTTAAAAAAGTAACGACTGGTAATAAGATTTGCAAGTGAAAAATGGAAGGTCGCAGGAATTGGTTTTGCGATTTTTATAAAGTCTTACATGTTTTTATATTACTTCCCTGAATCCTGTAGTACGTTTCCTGTTTGATTGCTTGTGTCTGGATTTGAAATAAAAAATGGTATTTGCTACTTGTCGAGAGAGCCTTTATGGTCTTGAATGATGTAGGGTTATGCTATGGTGTGTGTAAGATTTTGCGACAGATGAGGGGTGAGGGATTGATGTTTGAAGGTGTGTCGATGGCAGCCCATAACGAAGTCGCGTGTTGAAGTGGTAGCTCTTGGTTGTAGGATTTTTCTTTAGTATGAGTAAGGATTTTCCTTAAATAAATATTTGTACGAAATTCTGTTTTCTATGTGTAATTTTTAATCCCTGTGTACGTATGTAATGTGTGGTTTTTATTCACTGGCATTCGTTAATGCATCGGGCGGGAAGCGGAGCTGTAACGCCTCGTATAAAGGGTGTGATGCCTTTCTGCGCTGCATGTCGATGTGTGAGCATAAAGGCGAAAAGCAACGAAAATTTATGGCAGTGCTGCTTTTTTCCGTGATTACAGGTAGCGGCCTGCCTTCAAATGATTCAGACAATGGATTTCCGTTTGATTTGCTGGCTATGAGCCATGTTTCGGGGCGTCGTGTGACACCGGTGCGGAAGTGGTTCGGCAATACTTCAGCACCTGCGGGAAGGTTTTTTTGAGCGTAAAAGTTCGGCGGAGCCTTGTTGCATGCATTTACCGACTAGCGCTTTGATGCGTGTGCTACAGCTGCCAGCAACGAAAAACATCAGTTTCCGAAAAGGAAGGCTCTATGAGAATTAATAAAAAATTTACGTTCGTGCCGAGTTTTGTAGGAAGTTTCTGCTGTAATTGTAGGAGTGGTCTTTGGCTGCCGATCCACAAGGGTAAGCGCCATGCAAAGCAGTAAACGACTAAGTTATTGTGCTGGCTCTGAAAATTCGAATAGCGAAAAATGGACTGCCCATGAATAAAGTGCTGATCGTGGATGATCATCCCGTCATTCGCCTTGCTGTACGCATGCTGATGCAACGTCATGGTTATGAGGTCGTTGCGGAGACTGACAACGGTGTGGATGCGTTGCAACTGGCTCGTGAGCACCTCCCTGATATCGTCATCCTTGATATTGGTATCCCCAAGCTCGACGGGCTGGAGGTCATTGCCCGTCTGTCAGCCATGACATTGCCGTTCAAGGTTCTGATTCTGACTTCTCAGGCACCGGGGCATTTTTCCATGCGCTGCATGCAAGCGGGGGCCGCCGGATATGTGTGCAAGCAGCAGGACCTGACCGAGCTGCTCAGTGCTATCAAGGCGGTATTGTCAGGGTACAGCTACTTTCCCAATCAGGCGCTGCACACCGTCAGGTCCAGCATGGGCAACGCAAGCGAGTCGGACATGGTTGACCGACTGTCCGGCAGGGAGATGATGGTTCTGCAACAACTTGCCAGAGGCAAGACCAACAAGGAAATAGCAGACGGTATGTTTCTCAGCAACAAGACCGTCAGTACCTATAAAACGCGTTTGCTGCTCAAGCTCAACGCGCACTCGCTGGTTGATCTGATTGAGCTTGCCCAGCGTAACGGACTTGTCTGAATAACAGGCGGATTTGAAAGAGCAGGTGCGTGATGTGCATTTGTGTCGGGCGGGCCTCCAGCAGTCATTTCATGTACTGAAGCCTCTTATGCGAGAGGCTTCAACTATCTGAACGATGCGATAGGCAGAGGGATGCCGGTTGAGGCGTTGTGTCTGTCTAGAAGTCGAAGTCGTAGTCGGCCAGCTGCTTTTGCAGGCGTCGCTCTTCAAGCAGATTGTCGATGGTGCGTCGTTTGCTCAGATTGGTCTTTGCCGGCTCGATGGCCGCTGGTTCGGTCTCATCCGGTTCGACGGAGACAAGGTCATCGTCCACGTCCAGTTGCTCGTTGTCAGTGCTCATGAAGTCGACTCCAGGGCTTGGGCTCTCTGGCGCTTCTTATATCGACAATCCACAAGCGGGTAAAAAAGATTTTTTCAATCGACAGCGTGGCAACTCCCTGTCCGGCTCAATCGTCGGACGTTTTTTCCTTGTAATCGCACAGGTCTTCTATACGGCAACTGCCGCATCGCGGCTTGCGTGCCTGGCAAACGTAGCGCCCGTGCAGGATCAACCAGTGATGGGCGTCGAGCAGATAGTTTTTCGGCACGAACTTCATCAATTGTTTTTCAACTTCCACCACATTTTTTCCTGGCGCGATGCCGGTACGGTTGCTGACGCGGAAGATATGGGTGTCTACGGCCATCGCGATCTGGCGAAAAGCTGTATTGAGCACAACGTTGGCAGTCTTGCGTCCCACACCTGGCAAGGCTTCGAGTGCTTCCCGGGTCTCTGGTACCTCGCCGTTATGTAATTCCACCAGCAACCGGCAGGTCTCGATCACGTTTTTGGCTTTGCTGTTATAAAGACCGATTGTCTTGATGTATTCCGACAGGCCTTCGACGCCCAGGTCGTATATGGCCTGTGGCGTATTGGCAACCGGGTACAGCCTTGCCGTAGCCTTGTTGACGCTCACATCAGTGGCCTGAGCGGAGAGGATGACCGCTATCAACAGCTCAAAAGGCGTTGTATAGGCCAGTTCGGTTTTGGGGTCCGGATTGTCCTCATGCAGCCTGCGAAAGATTTCCTGACGTTTTGCGGCATTCATGGGCAGAACTTTTCCTCGGAATGAGTCTTTACGGGCGTTGTCACAAGCGCTGCGAGTGCCTGTTCGGCTGCCTCGTATTCGTGCTGCAATTCCACAAGTCTGGCGGCCTGTTCCGCAATCGGAGGGTGACCGAACGCCTTGAGCGACTTGTTAAGCTGCGCGCGGCTCATGGCCACAGCAATACGGGCTTTTTTCAGGGCCGCGTCTGGCGCGGCAGGCTTGTCTTTCCCGAAAGATTCAGGCGCAGACTCGCGGCCGGATTCGACGCGTTGCGACCGCGCGAGACGCTCGGCCAGGCGCGTCTGTTGTTCGCGGTGCAGGCGTGCATTGCGCGCTTCAAAACGCAGCCTGGCATGAGTGCGCTTGCGCAGACGAGCTTTTTGCAGTTCAGGCGTGGGTGCCAGGCCACCTACGATGGGTACAGCAGTCGCCAATGGCAGAGGATGCATTTCAATGCAGTCCACCGGACACGGCGCAACGCACAGATCGCAGCCTGTGCATTCATCGACAATGACGGTGTGCATCAGCTTCGCGGCGCCGATAATGGCATCCACAGGGCAGGCCTGAATGCATTTGGTGCAGCCAATGCACTCTGCTTCGCGAATGAAAGCCACTTGCGCAGGCGCTGCACCGCGGTCGATATCAAGCGTCAGAACCGGAACAGAAAGCAGTTCGGCCAACCTGGCTATTGTTTCGTCGCCGCCCGGTGGGCATTTGTTGATGGCTTCACCGCCAGCAATGCCCTCTGCGTAGGGCTTGCAGCCGGAGTGGCCGCACTTGCCACATTGAGTTTGCGGCAGGAGGGCGTCGATACTGCGGATCAGGTCCACGCCGGGAAGCAGGCGAATCAATTCAGTCATGATCTTGCCAGTTGACCAACAGGTATTCTGTCTATCGAGAGCGCTGCATTATCGGACAGATCAGGGGAGCTTGCGAATGAGAAGGCCCGGTATCCGCCTGATGACAGGATACCGGGCCTTTCGCGGGTTACTTGATGCGTTGGCCTGGCTTGGCGCCAGCGTCCGGGCTGAGCAGATAGATCTCTTCGCCGCCAGGACCTGCCGCCATCACCATGCCTTCAGAAATGCCGAAGCGCATTTTTCGTGGTTTGAGGTTGGCGATCATCATGGTCAGACGGCCCTCGAGCTCGGACGGGTTCGGATAGGCGCTCTTGATGCCGGAAAATACGTTGCGCTGCTCGTCGCCGATGTCCAGGGTCAGGCGCAGCAGCTTGTCGGCACCTTCCACATGCTCGGCCTTGAGGATCAGCGCGACGCGCAGGTCTACTGCGGCAAACGTATCAAAGTCGATTTCCGCCGACAGCGGGTCTTTGGCCAGCTCGCCATTACCGGCAGGTGCGGTGTCTGCTGTCTCGGTAGCGGTCAGGTCTTCCTTGGACGCAGTGGCCATGGCCTCTACCTTCAACGGATCGATCCGGGTCATCAGGGCCGAGAACGGATTGAGCTGATGATTGGCCAGCAAGGTCTTGTGGTCTTCCCAGGTCAAGGGCGCGACGTTGAGGAATTTCTCTGCGTCGGCAGCCAGGTTCGGCAATACCGGTTTGAGGAAAATGACCAGTTGGCGGAACAGGTTGATACCCAGCGCACAGACTGCCTGGACTTCATCCTGTTTGCCTTCCTGTTTGGCCAGCGCCCAGGGTGCCTTTTCCGCAATGTAGGCATTGGCGCGATCTGCCAGCGCCATTGTCTCGCGCATGGCGCGGGCGAAGTCTCGGGCTTCGTAGGCGTCGGCAATGCTCGGTGCTGCAGCCAGAAACGCATCGGTCAGCTCGGGCGCGGCGTTGGTGTCCACCATCACGCCAGCGTTGCCCTTGTGAATGAACCCCGCACAACGGCTGGCAATGTTCACTACCTTGCCGATCAGATCGGAATTGACCTTTTGTACGAAGTCTTCAAGGTTCAGGTCCAGATCGTCAACGCCACGACCCAGCTTGGACGCATAGTAATAGCGCAGGTACTCGGGCGGCAGGTGATCCAGGTAGGTGCGCGCCTTGATGAAGGTACCGCGCGATTTCGACATCTTCTGGCCGTTGACGGTCAGGTAGCCGTGCACATTGATAGCGGTCGGCGTACGCAATGCTGCGCCTTCCAGCATGGCGGGCCAGAACAGGGCATGGAAGTTGACGATATCCTTGCCGATAAAGTGATAGAGCTCTGTGGTCGCTCCCTTCTCCCAGTACGCATCGAAGTCCAGATCCGGACGGCGCGCGCACAGGTTCTTGAAGCTGGCCATGTAGCCGATCGGTGCATCCAGCCATACGTAGAAGTATTTGCCCGGTTCGTCGGGGATTTCAAAGCCGAAGTACGGCGCATCGCGGGAGATGTCCCACTGCTGAAGGCCGCTGTCCAGCCATTCGGCGATCTTGTTGGCGACGGCGTCCTGCAACGTACCGCTGCGCGTCCAGCTCTTGAGCATTGCGTCGAACGCGGGCAGATCGAAGAAGAAGTGCTTCGAATCCTTGAGGACCGGAGTGGCACCCGAAATCGCCGATTTGGGGTCTTTCAGGTCTGTCGGGGCGTAGGTTGCGCCACACTTTTCACAGTTGTCGCCGTACTGGTCCTCGGCCGCACATTTCGGGCAGGTGCCCTTGATGAAGCGGTCGGCCAGAAACATATTCTTTTCCGGGTCGAAATACTGGGTGACCGAACGCGTCGCGATATGACCTGCATCGCGCAGGCGCGTGTAGATCATGCTCGACAGCTCACGGTTTTCGTCCGAGTGCGTCGAGTGGAAGTTGTCGAAGTCGACCAGAAAATCGGTAAAGTCGGCGCTGTGCTCGGCCTTGACGTTGGCGATCAGTTGCTCTGGCGTAATCCCTTCCTTTTCAGCGCGCAGCATGATTGCCGAGCCGTGAGCGTCGTCCGCGCAGACATAGATGCATTGATTGCCGCGGTGCTTCTGAAAGCGCACCCACATGTCGGTCTGGATGTACTCGAGCATGTGGCCAAGGTGAATGGAACCATTGGCATAGGGCAGGGCGCTGGTAACGAGAATCTTGCGTGGCTCGGACATGGGGCTCGGCTACTTGAAGTGAAACGGAGACCGGCCACTATAAAGGTCTGCACAATTTTTTTCACCCGTGCGGTTGTGGGAATACTCTTGAGCAGTCGGGCATTGCTCAGTGAAATCATGCCGGCTGCTGGCAGAACAGGTACGATAGTCGGCTGTTCCAGTCAGTCTTTTACGGAGTAAGCCCATGAGCGCAGTCAATCGCGCAGCGGTGGAGACGATTCTTCGCCAGTACACCGACCCCTACCTGAATCAGGATCCGGTCACTGCCGGTTGCGTCGGGTCCATCGATATTCAGGGCGCGCAGGTCAGCGTGCAACTCGAATTGGGCTACGCCGCCGACCTGTTCAGGAACGGCTGGGCGCAGGTGCTTAAAATTGCCATCGAGAATCTCGACGGGGTCAGTTCGGCCACGGTTGCCGTTAAAAGCGTGATCGGCGCGCACAAGGCTCA
This sequence comes from Pseudomonas caricapapayae, assembly GCF_001400735.1. GTDB lineage: Bacteria > Pseudomonadota > Gammaproteobacteria > Pseudomonadales > Pseudomonadaceae > Aquipseudomonas > Aquipseudomonas caricapapayae. Next base: position 21,973 of record NZ_LJPW01000193.1, on the reverse strand, counting down.
GAGCCAGATTCCCGGCCTCGCCAATGTGAAAAACATCGTGGCTGTGGCGTCGGGCAAGGGCGGTGTCGGCAAATCCACCACTGCGGCCAATCTGGCATTGGCGTTGTCTCGCGAAGGCGCACGGGTCGGCATTCTCGATGCGGATATTTATGGGCCGAGTCAGGGCGTGATGTTCGGTATTGCCGAAGGCACACGGCCGAAGATCAAGGATCAGAAGTGGTTTGTGCCGATCGAGGCTCACGGTATCGACGTGATGTCGATGGCCTTTCTGACCGACGACAACACGCCGATGGTCTGGCGCGGGCCGATGGTGTCGGGGGCGCTGCTGCAACTGGTCACTCAGACTGCCTGGAACGATCTGGACTATCTGGTTATCGACATGCCGCCTGGCACGGGCGATATCCAGTTGACGCTGGCACAGAAGGTTCCGGTTGCAGGTGCTGTCATTGTCACTACGCCTCAGGATCTGGCGCTGCTGGATGCGAAGAAAGGTGTCGAGATGTTCCGCAAGGTCAACATTCCGGTGCTGGGCGTCGTGGAAAACATGGCAGTGCATATCTGTTCCAACTGCGGTCATGCCGAGCATCTGTTCGGTGAAGGCGGCGGCGAAAAGCTGGCATCGCAGTACGATGTCGAACTGCTGGCTTCGTTGCCGTTGTCGATGCTGATTCGCGAACAGGCAGATGGCGGCAAGCCTACGGCGATTGCCGAGCCGGAAAGTCAGATTGCGATGGTGTATCAGGAGCTGGCAAGGCACGTTGGCGCGCGAATTGTCTTGCAGGAAGCTGCAAGCCCGGCGATGCCGACCATTTCTGTAAGTGACGACTGACGGTATAGCCATCATATCGAGGGGAGACGGACGGGCGGCTTCCCTCTCGCTGGCGTGATGCGTAGTGAACGCTCAGCAGGATGTGATCAAAACACAGGCGATAAAAAAACCCCGCTTTTGAGGGCGGGGTTTTTAAGCGAATCAGTACAAGTTAGATAACTTGAACTTCTTCAGCTTGCATGCCTTTCTGACCGCGGGTAGCGATGAAAGAAACCTGTTGGCCTTCTTTCAGGCTTTTGAAGCCGTCGGATTGGATAGCTTTGAAGTGCACGAACAGGTCGTCACCGGATTGTGGAGTGATGAAGCCGAAGCCTTTTTCATCGTTGAACCACTTAACGGTACCAGTTTGGCGATTGGACATAGTATATCTCCTTGGACAAAGTTAACTGCGGCGTAGGAAGAGCCCTGGCCGAGACTGAGTGCAAAGAGCTGGAAAATTCATGGAGATGGTTGGATCGAAATTCAACATCGTGTAGAGATTCTCAGTGACACAAGCAACACAGTGACGCCACCTTAACCCTTTTTTCCGAACGTGCCAATGGTCTGTTGATGATTATTTCCATTCGCAGCGAAAGAGCATTGCCCGTCACGCAAACTCGCTATCGGTTGCCTTTGAACCGTCGGCCCCGGCCCGGTAAGATGCCGGTTATCTTTTTTACCTCGCTATTCAGGACACCGCCATGAGCATCAAATCGGACAAGTGGATTCGCCGCATGGCGCAGGAACACGGGATGATCGAGCCCTTCGTCGAGCGCCAGGTACGTGGTGAAGGTGCTGACCGGGTAATCTCCTTCGGCGTATCCAGCTACGGCTACGACGTGCGTTGCGCCGACGAATTCAAGGTGTTCACCAACATCAATTCGGCCACGGTCGACCCGAAAAACTTTGATGAAAAAAGCTTTGTCGATATCAAGAGCGACGTGTGCATCATCCCTCCCAACTCGTTCGCACTGGCGCGCACCGTCGAATATTTCCGAATTCCGCGTAACGTGCTGACCATCTGCCTGGGCAAAAGCACCTACGCGCGCTGTGGCATCATCGTCAACGTCACGCCGCTTGAGCCGGAGTGGGAAGGCCATGTGACGCTGGAGTTTTCCAACACCACGACATTGCCAGCCAAGATCTACGCCAATGAAGGCGTGGCACAGATGCTGTTCCTTGAGTCCGACGAGGAATGTGAAGTGTCCTACAAGGATCGAGGCGGCAAATACCAGGGCCAGCGTGGCGTCACCCTGCCGCGCACCTGACTTGCAGGTCAGGTGATTAGTGGAATTGAATTAATACTCTATTTTGCACTCTATCTGCTCACATGCTTTCGCATAATCATTACCTGCGATGGCCTTTGATCTGGAGTGCCCTATGAAGACTACTTTCAAAATCTCTGAACAGGTTCAATCTCCGCTTAACGAGATCGGGTTGCTGGCCTGGTCATTGATGGCCCATTCGGATCTGCTTCCCGAATTGAATATGGTCGGCGGCGGGATTCCGGGTCAGCCATCACCTGACGCACCTGAGCCGCCTATCGAGCCCGGCATTCCGACCGTACCGGACGAGCCACCACCTGCCCCTGTTGCCTGACTTGTCAACGCCTGCTTCCGTTCAGAGGAAGCGGGCGTGTTCATGCCTGGATCTCACGACCTGACGGTGTGCGGCTAGACAACCCGCCACACTGCGTCCCCACCTGTCACATAGATAGAACTACCCTCCGTTGGCTCAATTCGAAACCCGCCCGTAAATTCGCCGAACGCTGGCAGCAGGCTTACGTGCTGGCCAAGGTAGAAACAGGCCAGCCGCAGGCTTTGCCGGCCACGCCCATGCAGCCGATACACGGGGTGAACGTGCCCGGCCAGTACGTGCAGATCAGGGTGTGGATCGGGTTCGTGCTGCAGGGCAAATGGCCCTAGTTTCAAAGGCTCCGGGACCACATCGATGTCCAGATAAGCCGGAGGATCGCCTGCCCGCTTGTCGTGATTGCCGCGGATCAGGGTGATGCGCAGCGTCGGGCGTTCTGTCCGCCATTGCTCCAGTGCCGCCAGCGTCCCCACTGCATGCGATTCCGGCGCGTGGAGAAAGTCGCCCAGAAAGACCAGATGATCACAGGAATAGGCATTCAATAAGCTGTCGAGTCGTCGCAGATTGGCCTGCGTGGTGCCGTGTGGCACCGGCTGGCCAAGCTTGCGATAGGCAGCGGCCTTGCCGAAGTGCGCATCGGCAATCAGCAAAGACCGTTCGGCGGGATAGTAGATGGCCCTGTCGGCCAGCAACCAAAGTTCTTCTCCCGCCAGCGTGACAGCCTGGTGCGGCTTCATTGTTCATGCTCCGGGCCTGCGGCCTTCTCCAGATCGCGGACCATGCGCGCAATGCGGTCGGCTAGTTTTTCCGAACTGAGACTTTCGCGAAAGCGTTCGACCAGTAATGGAAAGGCCAGCGGGGTCGCGCGCTTTATCGCGTGCAGGTCCAGTGTGCGGCTGTTGATCTGGCGCAACGTCAGTTCCAGGCGCTGCAGGTCCAGCTCCTGGCGCAACACCTCCTGCTCGGCTTGAGTCAGCAGCATGTTGTCAGCGTCGTACTGCTTGAACACCTCGAAGAACAGCCCGCTGGATGCCTGCAGTTGCCGATTGCTTTTCGCCGCACCGGGGTAGCCGGAAAACACCAGCCCGGAGATACGGGCAATTTCGCGAAAGCGCCGCAGGGCCAGTTCGCCTGCATTCAGGCTGGCAATGATATCGGCCAGCAGGTCGGTTTCGCTGAACAGGTCGGCGCGTAACACCTGAGCCCAGTCAATCTCGCTGGCGCTGAGCAGCTCCAGGCCGTAATCGTTGACGGCGATGGAGAAAGTCAGCGGCCGGTGCCGGCTCAAGCGCCAGGCCAGCAGGCTGCCCAGCCCCAGATGCACGTGACGGCCGGCGAAGGGATAGAGGAACAGGTGCCAGCCTTCGCGGGATTTAAGGGTTTCAGCCAGCAGCGTGTCACGTCGCGGCAACCCTGACCATTGCTGCTGGACTTCCAGCAACGGTTTGATCGCTTGCATTTCCGGGCTATTGAATTCACCCCGCGCCGCAGCGTCGAACTTCTCCACCACTGCGTCTGCCAGTTCGCTGGACAAGGGCATTCGCCCACCGTTCCAGCGTGGTACGGCGGCTTTCTTGCCCGTGGCCCGCTTGACGTAGGCCGTCATGTTTTCCACCCGGACCAGCTCCAGCAAACGCCCGCCGAACAGAAAGCCGTCACCGGGTTTGAGTCGGGCGATAAAACCCTCTTCGACACTGCCCAGCGAGCCGCCACCGCCGCCTTTTTTCCAGTATTTCAGGTTGACCGTGGCTTCGCTGACGATGGTGCCGACACTCATGCGATGTCGTCTGGCGAGGCGTGCATCGGGAACACGCCAGACGCCCTGTTCGTCCGGCTCGGCACGGCGGTAATCGGGGTAGGCGGTCAGCGAGTGGCCACCGTTACGCACGAAAGCCAGTGCCCACTGCCACTGCTCGTCGCTGAGGTAACGGTAGGCCCAGGCGCTGCGCACCTCGGTCAGTAGCTCATCGGGCAGGAAGCCACCGCCCAGCGCGATACTGACCAGATGCTGGACCAGCACGTCCAGCGGCTGAGAGGGCGATTCACGCGGCTCGATCATCCGTGCTTCTACAGCGTCGTGGGCGGCAGCGGCTTCGACCAGTTCCAGGCTATGAGTCGGCACCAGCGTGACACGCGAAGGGCGTCCAGGTGCGTGACCCGAGCGCCCCGCGCGCTGCATCAAACGTGCGACGCCTTTGGGCGAGCCGATCTGCAGAACGCGCTCGACCGGCAGAAAGTCCACGCCCAAGTCCAGGCTGGATGTGCACACCACCGCTTTCAGCGCGCCTTCTTTCAATGCACGTTCAACCCAGTCGCGTACCTCTCGGGCCAGCGACCCATGATGCAGGGCAATCAGACCGGCCCAGTCGGGACGTGCCTCCAGCAGCGCCTGGTACCATATTTCCGATTGCGCACGCGTGTTGGTGAACACCAGGCAACTGGCGCTGCTCTCCACTTCGGCTACGACCTGCGGCAACATGCGCAGGCCCATGTGCCCGGCCCATGGAAAGCGTTCGATGGCGGGCGGCAGGAGCGTATCGACTTGCAGATCCTTGACGATCTTGCCTTGCACTGTCACACCGCTTTCGCCGATCAGCACTTGTTGTGCGTGTTGCTGATTTCCAAGCGTTGCCGATATGCCCCACACAATCAGTTGCGGGTTCCAGCGCCTCAAGCGTGCCAGAGCAAGTTGCAACTGAACCCCACGCTTGTTGCCGATCAGTTCATGCCACTCGTCCACCACCACCATGTTCAGCGTCGATAACGCGACCTGCGCGTCGGCACGGGTCAGCAGCAGCGTCAGGCTTTCGGGGGTAGTGATCAATGCGGAGGGCAGCCGTCGGCTCTGGCGGGCACGTTCACTGCCGCTGGTATCGCCGGTGCGCAAGCCTACCGACCACGGAATATCCAGCTCTGCCAACGGCGCTTCAAGCGCGCGAGCGGTGTCGGCGGCCAGGGCGCGCATGGGCGTGATCCACAGCACGCTCAACGGAGCAGCGGGCGGTTTGCGTTTGCGGGGCTTGTCGTCGGCGACAGGCCTATTGGCTTTGGCAAAGCGATTAAGTGCAGCAAACCATACCGCATAGGTTTTGCCCGCGCCGGTGCTGGCGTGCAGCAGGCCGGACTCGCCCTTTTTGACTGCTGCCCAGACCTCCTTCTGGAAAGCGAACGGCTTCCAGCCCCGGGCAAGAAACCATCGTCGAGCGAAATCGGTGGGTCTGCTCATCCGTTTGCGTGTGCTCTGAGGGGGCGTTAAGTCAGAGACAGCGGAGAAAGGGTAATAGTTTTAAATGGTTATGTGGCCGGAACAACTCTCGTGCCGATACTCCGCGTCGACACGCAGTTCTGGACGTTCTGCGTCCTCTTGTGACGCGGAGCGTCGTGAAACGCATTCCCACGCTGGAGCGTGGGGACGATAGTCACGGATATTTCAGTTCCGGTTACTGGGCATTTGCGGCTTCATACACAAAAAACGCTACTTCAGATTGCCGCTCAAAAACTGCTGCAAGCGCTCGCTTTTAGGGTTGTTGAGCACCTCGTCCGGATGGCCGGATTCTTCGATCTGGCCCTGGTGCAGGAACACCACCTGACTCGCAACCTTGCGCGCAAAGCCCATCTCGTGGGTGACCAGAATCATGGTCCGGCCTTCTTCGGCCAGGCCCTGAATGACCTTCAGAACTTCACCGACCAGTTCCGGGTCCAGCGCCGAAGTCGGTTCGTCGAACAGCATGATTTCCGGCTCCATCGCCAGCGCCCGTGCAATCGCCACGCGCTGTTGCTGGCCGCCGGAGAGGAATGCCGGGTACTGATCGGCAACGCGTTCCGGCAGCCCGACTTTTTCCAGGTACTTGCGCGCGCGAGCCTCGGCTTCGGCCTTGGGAACGCCCAGTACCCGGCGCGGTGCCATGGTGATGTTTTCCAGCACGGTCATGTGCGCCCACAGGTTGAAGTGCTGAAACACCATCGCCAGGCGCGTGCGGATGCGCTGCAACTCGTCCGGGTCGGCAACACGCATCCCGTCCTTGTCGCTGACCATGCGCACTTGCTTGCCATCCAGGCTCATCGCGCCGTCATTGGGCTGTTCGAGAAAATTGATGCAGCGCAGAAAGGTACTCTTGCCGGAGCCGCTGGCACCGATCAGGCAGATCACGTCACCGCTGCTGGCCTTGAGCGATACGCCTTTGAGCACTTTGTTGTCGCCATAGCTTTTGTGCAGGCCATCGATGGTCAGTTTGTACATGACAGGTCCTCAAGGAGAAAGTAGATAGCCGCTGCGATAGGCCCGGGAGCCGGCGATGTGCGCAATGACCATGCCGGCAGTCGCCATGCGGCGCAGCGAGCGCGCATACAGCAGGCCCGCATTCAAGGCATGGATACCGGTAACGGTGTCGCTGATCGGGTCGATGACCTCTGCAATCAGCTGGCCGGCTTCGACGTGCTCACCGGGCATTGCGCAGAACACCAGCAGGCCGCCGACCGGCGTCGCCAGCGGCTCGACCGCAGCCAGTGGCGTAGCGGGGTAGAGCAGTTCGGGCAGTGGCTGTCGCTCACCGTCGATGACGCCGGCATCGATCAGGTAATGAATGATTGCCTGACAGTCGCGGCTGGCGAGGGCATGGTTTACATCGCCTTGCCCACGCAGCTCCAGTGTCACCGAGAAGCTGCCCATGGGGATCGGAAAGCGCTCACCGAAGCGTTGCTGCAACTGCCACCAGACCAGCGGGAAGCATTCATCGAACGACTGTCCGCCCGAGTCGGTCGCCAGCAGGCTGGCTTGCGCACCCAGATAGCGCGACAGCGGCTCGACTTTCGGCCAGGCTTCGGGCGTGGTGTACACGTGCTCTACCGACTCGAAATCACAGTGCAGGTCCAGCACCATGTCGGCGTCGCAAGCCAGGCGTTGCAGGGTCAGGCGCAGCGATTGCAACTGGGTGGTCGCGGCCAGGCTATTCAACGCCGCCAGCAGGCTGTCTCGCACCAGAGAACGGTTTTGTTCCGCATCGGCAGTCAGCCGGGCCTCGATATCATCGCCCACTTGAGTGCCGAGGTCGCTGAACCAGCGGTTGAAGTTTTGTCCGCTTTCCAGCTCGTAGCGGCCCAGCGGCGTGTCCATCAGGACCTGCTCCAGACCGATCGGGTTGGCGACTGGCACTACGACGATTTCACCCAGCAGGCGACCGGCGCTTTCCAGCTCGGCCAGACGTTGCTTCAGATACCAGGCAACCAGCATGCCTGGCAGTTCGTCGGCATGCAGCGATGCCTGGATATAGACTTTGCCGGAACCGCTCTGCGGGCCGTAATGAAAGCTGTGGATTTGCCGGCCCGTGCCGGGCACCGGCGACAGCAAGTCGTGTGTGAGATGGCGCATGTTCAGTCCTGATTAATGGGCCGGGCCGAGAAAGGCCAGCCAGCGGCGTTCGACAAGGCGGAAAAGTCCGACCAGAATGAACGTCACGGTCAGGTACATGACGGCGGCGATACCGAAGGACTGGAACGTCATGAAGGTGGCCGAGTTGGCATCCCGCGCCACTTTCAGTATGTCCGGCACCGTGGCGGTGAAGGCCACAGTGGTGGAGTGCAACATCAGAATCACTTCATTGCTGTAATACGGCAGCGAACGTCGCAGCACCGACGGCATGATCACATAGGCGTACAGCTTCCAGCCAGTCAGGCCGTAGGCTTTGGCCGCTTCGACTTCACCGTGGGCCATGCTGCGGATGGCACCGGCAAAGATTTCTGTGGTGTAGGCGCAAGTGTTCAGGGTGAAGGCCAGGATCGTGCAGTTCATCGCATCGCGAAAGAACGCGTCCAGCATGGGCTGTTCACGCACCGCAGCGATGCTGTAAATGCCGGTGTAGCAGATCAGCAACTGTATATAGAGGGGCGTACCGCGAAACAGGTAGGTGTAAAACTGCACCGGCCAGCGCACCCAGCGGTTTTTCGACACCCGCGCAATCGACAGCGGGATCGACACGCAAAAGCCGATGGCGATGGAGGCACTGAGCAGCCACATGGTCATGGCCAGACCGGTGACATTGACGCCATCCGTATAAAGGAAGGGTTTCCAGTATTCCTGCAGCAGTTCGATCATCGCTGTGCCTCCCGGCTGCCTGCGGCGTAATGCCGTTCAGCCCAACGCAGGGCGAAATTCGAAGCGCTGGTGATGAGCAGGTAGATCAATGCCGCCAGTACCAGAAAGTAAAACAGTTGGTAGGTGCTCTTGCCGGCGTCCTGCGAGGCCTTGACCAGATCGGCCAGACCGATGATGGAGACCAGCGCGGTCGCCTTGAGCAGCACCTGCCAGTTATTGCCGATACCCGGAAGTGCGTAACGCATCATTTGCGGGAACACGACGTAACGAAACCGCTGGCCGCGTTTCAGTCCATATGCGGTCGCCGCTTCTATCTGACCGCGAGGCACCGACAGAATCGCACCGCGAAATGTCTCGGTGAAGTAAGCGCCGTAGATGAAACCCAAAGTGATGGCGCCTGCGCCGAACGGGTTGATTTCGATGTATTCCCACTCCATGGCGTCGGTCAGCATGGTCAGCCAGGTTTGCAGGCTGTAGAAAATCAGCAGCATCAACACCAGGTCCGGTACGCCCCGGATCAGTGTGGTGTAAATCTGTGCCGGCACGCGCAGCAGCGCCGAGCTCGACAGCTTGGCGCTGGCCCCGACCAACCCGAGCAGAATGCTCAGAGCCAGCGACAGCACAGCCAGTTTGATGGTCATCCAGGTGCCTTCCAGCAACAGCGGGCCAAAGCCCTTCAGGCTGAACGCCGAGAGTCCCAGGTTTTGCATGAGTGCATCGAGCATGGATAGGCCTTGCGTTCAAAAACAGGGACGCCCATGGATTGGGCGGCGAATCATCGCCGAAATCGATGGGCGTCGGGGTGTTATTTGCCGCTGTACAGGTTCAGATCGCCAAAATGCTTTTTCTGGATTTCAGCATAGGTGCCGTCATCGTGCAGCGCCTTGATACCTTTATCCAGAAGCGCTTTCAGCTCTTTGTTGCCCTTGGCGATGCCGATGGCGGTCTTGGCTGGCAGCAGAGGGCTTTCGATGGGCTGGCTGACTTCGTAATCAGCACCTGCGGGCGACTTCAGGAAACCCAGTTCGGCTTGCAGCATGTCCTGAATCGAAGCGTCCAGACGACCGGACGTCAGGTCAGCGTAAACCTGATCCTGATTGGCGTAGGCCTTGGTGGTCACACCGGCCTTGTCCAGTACGGCCTTGGCATAGGCTTCCTGAATAGTGCCTTGCTCATAGCCTACGGTTTTGCCCTTCAGGCTGGCCGGGTCAGCGGTAAAGGCTGCGCCTTTTTTGAACACCAGAGAGGTCGGGCCGGAGAACAGTTCATTGGAGAAGTCGATGACTTTTTCACGAGCAGGGGTCACGGTCATCGAAGAGATCACGCCGTCGAACTTGCGTGCCTTGAGGCCAGGGATCATGCCGTCGAAATCGCTTTCAACCCATTTGCAGGTGACTTTCAACTCTTTGCAGATCGCGTTGCCCAGATCGATATCGAAACCGACCAGGCTGCCGTCGGCGGCTTTGGATTCAAACGGCGCATAGGATGGATCAACGCCGAAGCGCAGTTCCTTGTATTCCTTGGCCATCGAGTTACCGGCGGCGAGGCACAGAGCCAGTGCAGAAAGAGTCAGCCATGCTTTTTTCATTGTTCAGTCCTTAAAACCTTAAATGGGGCGTTGGGATCACGCGAAGCTTGCTACCGGCGAGTGCCAGACTGGCAGAAGGTAGCAATTTCCGAACCAGAGCGATGAACGTGCGTTTGAAATGTAAGGCGTTGTCGCTATTTCGTATAAACGGCTGGCAATCTGCCGCCTTGGCGTGTTTATGAACAGGATGTTTTGCTTTAAGGCAAAAACCAAGCTGCGTTCAGCCTTGGGCGAGCGGCAGAATGGTAACGAAAGAAGCACCCTCAAGCGGGCAACAGCGCGTTTTTAGAGTGAAGTGTTTCAAAACGGTGCACGTGAATCCGGGTGCACTTTTCTGGGGCGTCAGTTCAGCAGGTCCTGTAACGTCGCTAGGCTGTCAGCCTCGGCAACCGGTTTGTCCTGTCGCCAGCGCAGCATGCGCGGGAAACGCACCGCAATACCGCTCTTGTGGCGCTTGGACAGAGCGATGCCCTCGAAGCCCAACTCAAACACCAGCGTCGGCGTGACACTGCTGACCGGGCCGAACTTTTCCACAGTGGTTTTCCGAACGATGGCGTCGACCTTGCGCATTTCCTCATCGGTCAGCCCCGAGTAGGCTTTGGCAAATGGTACCAGTGTGCGCTCACTGGCCTCGGGCGGGCCGTCCCACACCGCAAATGTGTAATCGCTGTACAGGCTGGCACGTCGTCCGTGACCGCGTTGCGCGTAGATCAGCACCGCATCGACACTGAAGGGATCGATTTTCCATTTCCACCACACGCCCATGTCCTTGGTGCGCCCGACGCCGTAGAGCGAGTCGCGAGCCTTGAGCATCATGCCCTCGACGCCCAGGCTGCGAGAGGCCTCGCGCTGGGCTGCCAGATCGAGCCAATCCTTGCCGGTAAGCACCGGGGATGGCATCAGCACCTCGCTTCGGCAGCTTTCAATCAGCGCCTCCAGTTGCGAGCGGCGTTGGTGTTGCGGACGACTGCGCCAGTCATCGCCCTGCCATTCGAGCAGGTCATAAGCCAGCACCACCACTGGCACATCGGCGAGGATCTTCTTGCCCAGGGTCTTGCGGCCGATCCTTTGTTGCAGCAGCGCGAACGGCTGGACCGAAGGTGCCGAAGCAGGGGCATCACCGTTCAATTTCAAGGCAAATTCCGCGCTGCCGTCAGGGACGGGATCGGGGGCTTTCCAGACTACGATTTCGCCATCGATCACCGTGCCGTCGGGCAGACACTGCACCAGGTTGTGCAGCTCGGGGAAACGGTCGGTCACCAGTTCCTCGCCGCGGGACCAGATCCACAAGCGCCCGTCACGTTTGACCAGTTGCGCACGAATACCGTCCCACTTCCATTCCACTTGCCAGTTCTCGGCCGACCCGAGCAAATCCTCGAACTGATCGGCAGGCTGCTGCAAGGAGTGAGCAAGAAAAAAGGGGTAGGGTTGGCCACCACGTTGTGCATGCTCATCGTCGGATTCGGGCGCAATGAGTTTCAGATAGCGTTCAGCGCTGGGCCGATGCGACAGGTCGGTATAACCGACCAGCCGCTGCGCGACACGCTTGCTGTCGATGTCCGCCAATGCAGCCAGTGCGCGGGTAACCAGCAGTTTCGACACGCCGACCCGGAAGCTGCCGGTGATCAGCTTGATGCAGACCATCAGGCTGCTGCGGTCCAGTTGCGACCAGAACATCGGCAAGCGTGCGGCCAGGTCTTCAGGCGGCAGACCGCGCAACGGCAGCAGTTTGTCTTCCATCCAGGTGGCCAGACCTTCTTCATTGCTGTGGTCGGCCTGAGGCAACAACAGCGACAACGTCTCCGCCAGGTCGCCGACGGCCTGATAGCTTTCTTCGAACAGCCACTCGGGCAACTGTGCGAGGGTCATTGCCTGTTCGCGTAATACGCGGGTCGGCACCAACTGTCGTGGGCGTCCACCGGACAGGAAATACACCGCCCAGGCCGCGTCCTCTGCCGGTGCCTTTTCGAAATATTCGCGCATTGCGGCCAGTTTGGCGTTGCTTGACGTAGTGGCGTCCAGCCGGGCGTAGAGTTCCGCGAAGGCTTTCATGACTGAGCCTCGCCCGTTGCCGCCGCCTCAGGCTCGGCGGTTGCCGGGTTGGTGTCCTCTTCATCGCCATACTCGGTGCTGAAGCCCTGAGCGTCCAGGCCCAGCTCGCGCAGATAACGCACCAGTATCCCGACCGAACCGTGGGTCACCATGACCCGTTCGGCACCGGTCTGCTCGATCGCCCACAGCAAGCCCGGCCAGTCAGCGTGATCGGACAGCACAAAGCCCCGATCCACGCCACGCCGACGTCTTGTGCCGCGCAGCATCATCCAGCCGCTGGCGAACGCATCGCTGTACTCGCCGAAGCGTTTCATCCAGCTGCTGCCTCCTGCCGACGGCGGGGCGAGGATCAACGCCTGGCGCAAGGCCGGGTCGGTCTTCTTGAAGTCACCCGCGTATTGGGTTTCCGGGATACGGATGCCGCCTTCGCGATACACACGGTTAAGCGGTTCGACGGCACCGTGGACCAGAATCGGTCCGATCTGGGAGTCGATGCCGTGCAAAATGCGCTGAGCCTTGCCGAACGAATAAGCAAACAGCACGCTGGCCTTGCCTTGGGCCGCATTGGCGCGCCACCACTGGTTTATGCCTTCGAAAATCTGCGACTGCGGAGCCCAGCGGTAGATCGGCAGGCCGAAGGTCGACTCGGTAATAAAGGTGTGGCAGTGCACAGGCTCGAAGGCCGCGCAGGTGCCATCCGGCTCCACTTTGTAATCTCCGGAAGCAACCCAGACTTCGCCTTCGTATTCCAGCCGCACCTGCGCAGACCCCAATACGTGTCCAGCCGGGTGCAGACTGAGTTTTACCCCGTGATGGGTAATGGTTTCGCCGTATTCGAGGGTCTGCAGGTTGATGTCCTGCCCGAGGCGCGAGCGAAGAATCCCTTCGCCGCTGGCGGCCGACAGATAATGCTGATTGCCCGTACGGGCGTGGTCGCCATGAGCGTGGGTGATCACTGCCCGTTCGACTGGACGCCATGGATCGATATAGAAATCACCGGGGGGGCAGTACAAACCTTCGGGGCGGGCAACGACAAGATCCATGGGGCAACCGTATGGATGGGCTTGTTAGCTATGAGCCGGTGCGAGTCTGGAAGTTCGGGGAGTTTGCGCGTGCGCTACCGGGCACGAGGCGCGAAAGCATTATCGTTCCACGCTGGAGCGGGCGGAACGATAGGTGTCCGGAAGAACACTATCGTGCCCATGCTCCGCGTGGGTATGCGGTTCTGGACGCTCCGCGTCCGGTTTTTTGGGCTTACTTGCCCGGCGTGAGTGTCAGGCGTTGCTTGCCGTAGCCTTTTTCGTAGTTCTGCTGTTGCAGCGGGATCGACATGTATTGACCTTTCTGCCATGGCTCGATGCTGTTGGCGTAATACGGGCTGGCCGGGTTGCCTGACTGGCCTGTGCTGATCATGCCGGTCATGGGTTCAACGAGGCTGAAGTCGACGATCATGCGCAGCCCCGGGGCCATGCGTGCATCGAAACCTTTGCCCCATTCGAAACCGGACGCGTTCAGCGTGGTGTGATCACCGCCTGCTGGTGTGGCACCACGGTTGAACTCGCCGCCACCCAACTGCCGGGCGAGCGGACTGGTCGAGGTCCAGTTGTCGCGGTGCAGCTTGCCCCATTGCCAGGCCTTGTGGTCGCTGCCCAGCAGGCTGTCGCCGCTGGTAATGGCTGCGGCCAGACTGCGCGCCAGAATGGCCGGCTTGTCTTCTTTCTGCGGGGTCTTGAGGTCATCCCAGTAAGGGCTGTCATCACGGCCCAGCAAATGATCGGCTTGCGGAGAATACGATGAGTTGGCGTTGGCAACCAGCGCCTGCCAGGCAGGGCTGGTTTCCGGCCCCAGCTCATCAAGGAAAATCTGCTTGGCGCTTTCCTGCAGAAACAGCTCGTACAACGCGGCATCAGCCGAGGTTGCACTGAGCTTGCCGTCGAACGCCATCAGGCGAGTGAACGCTTCGCGGGCCTTGTTGCGCTCGGCTTCCGGCAAGGCATCGATAGCCTGCTTGAGTGGCGTGCTCATGCCTGGTGCCTGGAGCATGGTCTTGAGTTTGGCAGCGAACGTCGTGGTCTGATCGTATTGCATGGCGACGGTGCTGCGCAGGTCTTGTTTGCCACCATTGGCCAGTTCGGCGATGCGCTCGGCACGCTCCGGATAGCCCCACGAGTTGGAGAGCTGCATGCCGTAGCCTTTCGGAATCGTGCGCTGGTTGGCGGCCGCGAGCCAGCCCTGGCGTGGGTCCTGATCATAGGGATGGAGCATCGAGTCGGCGAAACCGTCCCAATCGTACTTGCCATCCCAACCCGGCGAAGGCAGCAAGCCCTGGCCTTCACGGCGATTCGGGAAGCGGCCGGTGACCTGCCAGCCAATGTTCGAAGCATCAGCGAAGATCATGTTCAGGGTGATCGCACGAATTTCGCGACTGGTGTCGAAGGCCTTCTCGACATTAGGCGCGCGGGACAGATCGAAGAACGCGTCCAGGCTCTTGTCGTCCTTGAAACCCGGAACTTGCAGCGCCAGGCTCAAGCCATTGCCCGGTGGTGTTGCGGATGCGTTGAGCAGTGCGCCATGTCGGGTCTCATAGACGGTTTCGCGAAGCGGACTGCCACCCTTGACCAGAAAGGTCTCCTGATGAGCGGTTGCCGGCAGCCATTTGCCGTCTGCCATATAAGAGACGCGATAGCCTTCGCGTTTGATCTTCTCCAGAAACAGGTCCTGGTTATCGCCCTTGACGTTGCTCATGCTCCACGCCAGCTTGCCGTTGAAACCACTCAGAACCAGCGGTAGACCTGCGATGGATACACCGGACACCTGATATTTCGGTGCGCGGATCTGCACGAAGCTCCAGGCGGAGCCGGGGCCGCCAGGCAGTTGCATGTCGCTGGCCAGAAGGCTCTTGCCGCTTCGGCTGCGTTGTGGCGCGATGGCCCAGTTGCTTGAAGCCGCAACGCCAAGCATGTTCAGGTCCGAAAGCTGCAAAGCGATCTTGTTCAGATCGCTCAGGCCGGTGACCTGATTGTTCAGGTTCAGGCCCTTGAGCTTGTCGGCTTCGGCAAATGGCAACTCTTCGTCGGGGTAGGTGGGCAGCAGCCAGGCGAGCTTGTCCGCCCCGACTTTCTGCGCCAGTACCAGCGCCGACAGTTCTTCCTGGAGATTCACCGACAGGCTGAAATTGAGCAGGCTGAAGATCAGTGCCGAGTCTTCCGGCTTCCAGTACTCCGGCTTGTAACCCGAGTTGGCGACATCGGCGGGCAGCTTGTCGCGGTAACGGAACAGGTAAGCGTTCACGCCACGGGCATAGACATCGAAGAACCGTTTCAGACGAGGGGAGGCGGCGTTATATAAATCGCTGGCGTTTTGCTTGAGATTGACCGAGCGCATCAGGCGGTCGACTTCCAGTGCGTCCGCGCCGGCCATTTCCGACAGACGGCCTTGCGCCAGCAGGCGCATGCCGAGCATCTGGCCTATTCGATCCCCTGCATGCACATAGCCCAGAGTGAACAGGGCGTCGTGGTAGCTGCTGCTTTCTATCAGCGGCATGCCCATGTTGTTGCGCCGCACAGAAACGTTCTGCGCCAGCCCTTTGAGCGGAAAAGTCCCGGAAGCAGGCAATACGGTCTCGGGATCACCGCCGCCCAACTGGCAGCCAGCAAGGCTCAGGAAACTTGCCGCAGCGGCGGCAGCGCCGAATCGGGGTAGAAAATGACGAAGGGCTGGCGAGGCCATGGGCAAGCTCCTGGAGGGGTAACGTACAAAAGTCGCTACGTTAGAGAGCAGGCAGTCAGCGCGCAAGCGGGGAGGGCGAGTTTATTTCAGGATTTTGCAGAGGCTGGCCAGACGCCGTTCGCTCCTTATAGGTGTAGCGTTGCAGCAGGTGACGCTTGGCATTACATCGCAGCCGAGGCCATTCGCCTCCGACCGCCCCTTGAAAGCGTGCAGCACGCTCAAATGAAAACGGCCTGCAAGGCAGGCCGTCTGTAGAACGCACAGGCTTTACGCGCCGTGGCACTTCTTGAATTTCTTGTCACTGCCGCACGGGCAAGGATCGTTGCGACCTACATCTTTCAGGGTGTTGCGCACCGGTTCCTGGTGGGCATGCCCGCAGTTCGGACCGTGCACATGGCCATGCTGGTGGTCGTGATGATCGTGGTCATGGTCGTGGTTGCAATCGGGGCCATGAACATGGGCTTGCTGGTTCATCGGGTTTACTCCGCAATTAAATCTGGCGCGCATTATCCCGCAAATCAGGACGAAGCAGTATCGGCATATAACAGTTCGCTCGTGGTTGTTTTTTAAGTATGCTTACTTTTTCGACGGGTGTTTCATCGCCCTTTTGTTTTCGTGCGCAGAGCCAAGCCTATGACCCGCCAGGAACGTATCGCCAGGGCAATTGCCGCCAGTGGCATGAAGAAGGGTGAAATTGCCGCGCAGTGCGGTGTTGCCAATTCGGCTGTCACTCAATGGATCAGTGGTGAGAGCAAAAGCCTGCGGCCGGAAAACCTGTACGCATTGGCTCGTGCCACAGGCTTTCGTGCCGAATGGCTGGCGATTGGTGAAGGACCCGAGAAGGAGCCTACCTTCGACGCCAACGTTGCACTGATCGATCAGCCGAACATGTCGTTCCGCTATCCGGTAATCAGCTGGGTGTCGGCAGGCTCCTGGGAAGAGGCCGTCGAGCCTTATCCCGACGGTTTCTCAGATCGCTATGAGATTTCCGATTACGACTCCAAGGGCCCGGCGTTCTGGCTGGAGGTCAAGGGCGATTCGATGACGGCCCCTACCGGCGTCAGCGTGCCGGAAGGGATGATGATTCTGGTCGATACGGAGGCCGACGTGCAGCCCGGCAGGCTCGTTATCGCCAAGCTACCGGCCAGTAACGAGGCGACTTTCAAGAAGCTGGTCGAGGATGGCGGCATACGCTATCTGAAGCCACTGAATCCGGAGTACAAAATGATCGAATGCGGTGCCGACTGTCGCATCATCGGAGTTGCCGTGCGAATGACCGGCAAGCTGTAAGCCTTGCTGCACAAGGCTTTCGGGTATTGTCGGTGGAGATGTAAAGAGGAAGCGTCCTACGAAGTGCTTGCGCAGGTCTTACAGCTGGAATACTGTGTTTATATACAGTAATGCTCGGGAGGCTGTGATGGCCGGCAAGGGTAACGGGCCGACAGGCGCGTCGTCTTATGAACAGATCGGCAAGCGCATTCAGCGCCTGGTAGCCGCACCCAATGTGCAAAAGATCCAGTGGGTAATCGTTGCCCGACGCGACGATGAGCCTCTGGACAGCTGGAACGTGGTGCTTCAGGAAATCGAAGAAACCGAGGGTATTGAGGTCAACCGTCAGCCTGACGGGTCGGTAAAAATCGGATGGCAACGCTATATCGATAATTGATACGGCGTCCCGATCGTTGCGCGATCACCTGAGATATTCATGGCAAGCGTTCGAATTTAAATTTAAGCATGCTTAAAATTATTTGTTTTTAGCTTCACATACCACCGCTGCGTCGATTCATGAACCGCGCAAGGACGCGATCAAGGCGGGGCGGGCCTGGGCGTCAAACCGGATGACCCTCATCGATCAGTTCCCTGCCACCGCAGTGGCAGGCTCTCAATGTCTGAATTTTCTGTGTTCGTGAATGGCTGTATCTCTTGAACGGAGTCAGATCCTATGGAAATCTTGAATGGTTTGGCAGACAGAGGCGAATGGCTGGTAGCCGGTCTGGTTGGCGCGATCATCTCTGGCTGGTGGCACAAGGCAGGACTGCTCGACTGGCGTGCCTGGCTGGTTTTCCTGATCACTGGCGTGGCCTGTGCCGTGTTCCTCACCGGTATTGCCAGTGATTACCTTGGGGTGGCGGATCCTCGCAACACCACGGGCGTGGGCTTTTTGCTGGGCTCATTCGGGGGCGCGCTGATCAGCGCAATCAATCGGGCGTTGTGGGCAGCGGATATCTGGAAGTTTCTGCTGGAGTTGATCAAGGGCAAACTGGGTGGATAAGCCGCGTGATCATTTACGTTGAATCAATTCTTCCGGTGCCACATCGCCGGTTTTACCAATCCGTACGGTGTGCCTGAACACCATGCCGGTCTTGAGTTTGCCTTCGAGCCGGTAATGGATCAGCTCATCAGGTTTTTTCAGCAACTGGGCAATGTATTTCGCGTGGCGCCAGAGGTTGGTACGAATCGGCACCACAAAGGTTCTGCGGCTATGAGCGTCGACGAAAAACCAGTCGCTGAACTTATCGTCAGCCAGGACGACGTCGTTGAGCGTGATCTTGTAATTCAGGCCACGCACGAACAGGTCCGAGTCGTTGGGGTTGTCGACCTCGAAATACAGCTTGAAATCCTGCTGGGTCAACCTGGCTTTGACCACCTGGACTTTCAGCAAATGCACTTCCGGATCCTGAGCGCTGTCAAAGCTCAGTAACGAGCAGCCGCTCAGCCCGAACATGACCAACGCAAGGCTTATGATTCTTGTAATGTGCGCCTGAAAAGACATGGATGTGCTCCGTTTGACGCCTGAGTCTACCAACTCGGCGTTCAAGGGTAACGCGCTTGTTGCGCTGTCTGATGCAGCGCCCTACTTTTACTGACGTGCTTATCGGTGTCTTTCTCCATGAATCTCTACGAAATTGTCTTCAGCGCCGAACTGGTCGCCGGGGCGCAACCCGAGAAGGTAAGGGCTAACCTTGGCAAGCTGTTCAATGCCGATGCAGAGCGTCTGGAGCTTCTTTTTTCGGGACGCCGACTGGTTCTGAAAAACAATCTCGATGCGGCGACCGCCGAGAAGTACCGCGCCACGCTGGAGCGAGCAGGCGCACTGGTTCAGGTACTGGAGATGAACACGCCGCCCATGGAAGAGGTCGAACTGGCTCCGCCGCCAGACGCGCCAACCTGGTTGCGCAAACCTTCGGTCAGTCCGGGGCGCCTGCAGATCAAACCGCGTGATGCTTATATGGCGGCTTTTGAAAACGTGGATGCGCCCGAGTATTCGGTAGCAGAAGCAGGTGCCGACCTGCTGCCCGCCAAGCCCCGGCCTGCGGCGCCGCTGCTGGATCTTTCACGACTGAGCCTGGCGCCGGTCGGCAGCGACATGGGGCAGGCCGAAAAGCCCGAGCCGCAGTCTGCACCCGATACCTCTCACCTGAGGATCATCCCGGAATAATGCTGCGAGGCATCTGAATCCTGAAACGGAATTATTTTCAATCAGCCCTGTCACTTTCGAACTTTCGCTCGGCTAACAGGCATTGAGAAGTATTCCACCAGGAGTTGCCCGATGTCCCGTTCGTTAGACACCCTTCTGCGCCCCAGTCTGTTGGCCGTGGCGATTGCCATTTGTACGCCTCTGGCCAGCCCGCTCTTGATGGCGGCGCAGCAGGTGGGCGTTGTTGCCTATGATTTGCCCGCAGCACCTCTGGCGACCACGCTGAATCAGATTTCCAGTCAGGGCGGTCTGGCGTTGAGTCTCGATCCGGCACTGGTCGCCGGCAAAACAAGCCCGGCGGTGAAGGGCAATTTCGACGCCGCCACCGCCTTGCGCGAGGCCCTGCGTGGCAGTGGCTTGCAACTGGTGCAAAGCAGCGCCGGGACTTACACCCTGATGGTCATGGAAGAGAACGCCTTGAACCTGTCGGACGTAAACATCAACGCCAACAGCGCGCCCGCCGAAGGTTCGGAAGCAGCAGGTTATCGCAGCGAAAACGTCAGCAGCGTCGGTGCGCTGGGCGGTATGAAACTGCAGGACGCGCCTTATTCCATCAGCGTGACGCCTCAGGCCCTGTTGAAAAACATTCAGGCTACCTCGCTGGACGATGTCATCAAGCACAACCCGTTCACCCAGATGTACTCGCCGACCAGTGCCGGGTATGCCAGTGCCGTCAACATCCGTGGTTTCAGCAGCGCGGGCAGCCTGAACATCGCCAATGACGGCCTGCGCTTCACCAACGGCGCCGATGGCAGCAATTACCTGGAAGAGATGGAGCAACTGGAAGTTATCACCGGCCTGACCGGCTTCCTTTACGGCCCGGCCTCGCCGGGCGGGCTGGTCAATTATGTGCTCAAGCGCCCGACCTACGAGCGTTACAACAGCGTCACGCTGGGCAATGCCGGTGGCGACAACTACTACCTGCATGGCGACTTCGGCGGCCCGATCGACAGCGAAGGCAAGTTTGCCTACCGCCTCAATGTGCTGACTCAGGATGGCGAAACTGCTGTCGACATGAACAAGCGCCGTCGCGAGATGATTACCCTGGCGCTGGACTGGAACGTCTCCGATGACCTGCTGGTGCAGTTCGACGCTTCACACAAGAAGACCGAAATCCGCGGCCTGACCAGCTACTGGTATTTCGGTGACCAGTCGCTGCGCCCCAGCGCCGCTTCGCTGGACAACGACAAACTTTACAGCCAGAAGTGGTCGTTTTCCGATTATGAATCCGACAAGGCAGGCGTGCGTGCCAAATGGCGCCTGAACGATACGTTCACCTTGCGCGCTGCCTTCGCCGCCCAGCAGTACACCTCTGAAAACACCTACACCGGGCCGACGGTCTACAGCGCGGGCCTGTACTCGCAGCCGCTGTATGCCTTCGCCCCGATCGAAACCGAAGAAAAGACCGGCTCGCTGTTTCTGGACGCCGCCTTCAATACCGGCTTTTTGGGCCATAAAGTCACAATGGGTTATCAGGGCAATACTTCCCGTCAGAAACAGTACGAGGATCACATCCCTTACACGCCCACTCAGCCTGGCCCGCAATACACCTCGCCGGTGGGCACAATCCCGCTCGACCAGACGCCTCAGGTCGGCAAACCGGCTTACTCCATCGGTCATGGCGATCAGCGTCTGGCCAATAGCTCGGAAAGCAATAACTTCCTGATCGGCGATGTCATCACCTTCAACGAACAGTGGTCGGCGATTCTGGGTGTGACCAACACGCAGATCAAGACTTACGCCAACGAGTTTGTCTATGCCAAAGCGTTCGGTTCAGCGGAAACCGAGACCAAATACAACGAGAGCAAGACCTCGCCAAACATCTCGCTGGTCTACAAACCTGTGCCGTGGCTGACCACGTATGCGACTTATATAGAAGGTCTGCAATCCGGGGGGGTAGCGCCAAGTGGCACCGCCAATGCCGGTCAGGCGTTCGCACCGGAAATCAGCGAGCAATATGAAATCGGTGCCAAGGCGACGCTGGGCGAAACCCTGTTTACTCTGGCGCTGTTCAATATCGAGAAGCCAAACGGTTACACCACTGCTTCGAACATCTATGTAGTGGACGGGCGTCAGGAGAACAACGGCCTGGAGTTCAGTGTGACCGGCAAAGTCATTCCGGAGCTGACACTGGTTGGCGGTTTTACCTTGCTGGACCCGAAGATCAAGAAAACCGGGATTGTCGCAGATGAAGGCAATGCGCCGACCAACGTCGCCAAGCAACTGGCCAAGGTCTACGCCGAATACGACATCAACCCGGTACCGGGACTGGCGGTGACCGGCGGTGCTTTCTATACCGGCAAGCAATACACCGATCAGAGCAACGAAAACGACCTGCCGTCCTTCACCACCTTCGATGCCGGAGCGCGCTATCGCATGCGCGTCTCGGAAAACGACCTGACTTTGCGGGTCAACGTCAGCAACCTGGCCAACAAGGAATACTGGCTCAACAGCAGCTACCTGGGCGACCCACGTACCGTCGCGTTCTCGGCGCAATTGGAGTTTTAAGGCGAACGGGCCCGCCGTGTGACGCAGAGCGTCACGAACTGCATGCCGACGCGGAGCGTCGGCACGATAGTCAACACAAGGTCATGCCTTG
This sequence comes from Pseudomonas caricapapayae, assembly GCF_001400735.1. Classification (GTDB taxonomy): domain Bacteria; phylum Pseudomonadota; class Gammaproteobacteria; order Pseudomonadales; family Pseudomonadaceae; genus Aquipseudomonas; species Aquipseudomonas caricapapayae. The sequence goes on along the minus strand of NZ_LJPW01000193.1, from coordinate 35 downwards.
CACACAGCCGCTGCAAACGCAGTGCTTTTCAACCA
>NZ_LJPW01000078.1 GCF_001400735.1 Pseudomonas caricapapayae | reverse complement strand
GCCAGGACTCAGCCGTCACTAGCGTCGCAATTTGCGTCGTCAGTGCCGTTGCGTTCGAAAAGCACGGTATGGCGTCAGCAACCCGCCCCTGAACCAGAACCCGGAATCCACGACGTGCCGGCCAAGGGCACACGGGCCATGGCTGCTGACTCGACGGTCAGTGCCACCAGATCTTCCGGGTCGAGATTGTGCAAGTGCGACTTGCCGCAGGCTCGGGCCATGGTCTGGGCTTCGAGGACCAGCACGCGCAGGTAGTTGGCCAGACGCCGTCCGCCCTCGACGGGGTCGAGACGTTTGGACAGTTCAGGGTCCTGGGTGGTGATGCCCGCCGGGTCGCGGCCGTTCTGCCAGTCGTCGTAGTAACCCGCTGCCGAGCCGATCTTTCTCAACTCTTCGTCGAGACGTGGATGGTTGTCGCCCAGCGCTATCAGTGCAGCCGTACCGATCGCCACCGCATCAGCGCCCAATGCCATGGCCTTGGCGACGTCGGCACCGTTGCGGATCCCGCCGGAGACAATCAATTGCACCTTGCGATGCATGCCCATCTCCTGCAAAGCCTGCACCGCCTGTGGGATGGCGGGTAGAATCGGGATACCGACGTGTTCGATGAACACTTCCTGAGTGGCGGCAGTACCGCCCTGCATGCCGTCGAGCACGATCACGTCAGCACCGGCCTTCACTGCCAGCTTGACGTCGTAATACGGACGGCTGGCACCGATCTTCACGTAGATCGGCTTTTCCCAGTCGGTGATCTCGCGAATCTCGGCAATCTTGATCGCCAGGTCGTCCGGCCCCGTCCAGTCCGGGTGACGGCATGCCGAACGCTGATCGACGCCGACCGGCAAGGTGCGCATGCCGGCCACACGCTCGGTCACTTTCATGCCCAGCAACATGCCGCCACCACCCGGTTTGGCCCCCTGTCCCAGGACGATTTCGATGGCATCGGCCTTGCGCAGATCGTCCGGGTTCATGCCATAGCGCGATGGCAGGTACTGATAGACCAGATGCTGTGACTGACCGCGCTCTTCCGGGGTCATTCCGCCGTCGCCGGTGGTCGTACTGGTGCCCGCGATGGTCGCGCCACGGCCCAGTGCTTCCTTGGCATTGGCCGACAACGCGCCGAAGCTCATGCCGGCAATGGTCACCGGGATTTTCAGGTAAAGAGGCTTTTTGGCAAAGCGATTGCCGAGCACCACGTCAGTGCCGCACTTCTCGCGATACCCTTCCAGCGGGTAGCGCGACACGCTGGCACCGAGCAGCAGCAGATCATCGAAGTGCGGCAGCTTGCGTTTGGTACCGCCGCCACGGATATCGTAGATCCCGGTTTCCGCAGCTCGCTGGATTTCCTGAATGGTCAGGCGATCGAAAGTGGCCGACTCGCGCAGAACCGGAGCAGGTTTATGGCTGATAGGGTCGCTCATGGTATTGCTCCTGGATCAGTACGCGGAGGCGTTATCGACTTTGAAGTTGTAAAGCTGACGGGCCGACCCGTAACGTTTGAAATCCGCAGCCTTCTCGTTGAAGCCTGCACGATTGAGCAACTCCTGCAGCTCCTGCAGATGTTCTTCGCGCATCTCCTTGGCGATGCAGTCAGAGCCCAGCGACTCGACCTTGCCTTTGACGTAGATCCGCGTTTCATACAGCGAGTCGCCCAGTGCATCGCCTGCGTCACCGCAGACCACCAGACGACCGGCCTGGCCCATGAAGCAGCTCATGTGGCCGATGCTGCCGCCGACCACGATGTCGATACCTTTCATGGAGATGCCACAACGCGCTCCGGCGTCGCCTTCAATCACCAGCAGACCGCCGTGCGCCGTCGCGCCGGCAGCCTGGGAGGCGCTGCCTTTGACGCGCACTGCGCCGGACATCATGTTTTCTGCGCAGCCAACGCCGACATTGCCGTGCACGGTGATCGAAGCTTTCTGATTCATGCCCGCACAGTAATAACCGGCATGCCCCTGAATATCGATGGAGATGGCTTCGTTGACGCCGACCGCCAGGTTATGCGCGCCGTCAGGATGGGTGACCAACCACTCACGGTCCTGCAGTTGCCTGACCTGATCGTGCAGGGCCTGGTTGAGATCGCGCACGGTGGCGCAGGAAAGATCGACGGTTTTCATGGGCGTGCTCCCTCGACTGACTCGCGTTCCCAGATGTACAGGGTGGCCGGAGCCGGTTCCCAGACTTTGGCGTTTTCGATCCCCGGCAGACTGGACAGCGCCTGATATTCCGAGGCCATGGCGACGTAATCGTCGGTTTCGGCAAGGATTGCCGGTTTGCAGGCAATCGGATCGCGAATCACCGCGAAGCCATTGCGGGTACCGATGGCGAAGGTGAAAAAGCCATCAAGGTCTTCAAGCGACTTGTCGAGCGCCTGTTCAAGGGTGTCGCCCTGCTGCAGACGCCAGGCCAGATAACCGGCGGCTACTTCGGTGTCGTTGTCGGTCTCGAAATGAATACCTTCGCGGCGCAGGTTCTGGCGCAGACGAAAATGATTGGACAGCGAGCCGTTGTGCACCAGACACAGGTCGGAGCCCGTGGAAAACGGATGGCTGCCTTCCATGGTCACCGCGCTTTCGGTGGCCATACGGGTATGCCCGATAATGTGGCTGCCCTTCATGGACGCCAGGCCGAAACGCGCGGATATCTCTCTGGGCAGGCCCATGCCCTTGAGAATCTCGATACTCTGTCCGGCGCTCATGATACGGACGGTGGGTGCCAGCTCCGCCAGCACGGCACGCACCGGGCCTTCGTCTGCCTGAACTTTCAAGACCACAGCACTGGCGTTCTGAAACCAGTCAAGCGGCGCTTTCAACCGCCCCTGCAACGCAGTCATCAGCACTTGAAAATCATACTGCTCAGTAGCGGCCTGCAAGGTCAGCTTGACCCAGCCCTGCACCACCTCATCACCATAAATGGCAAACCCGGCGCTATCCGGCCCACGGTCCGTCATGGCTTCGAGCATCGGCTCGAACAATTTGCCGAGTTGCGACTCCAGCGCCGGGTTTTTCAGATATAAACCAACGATTCCGCACATAAGCCTCACCTTGTTCGGGAGCGGCAAGCTTTTAGATAAAGTTTCAAGCTAAAAGCCCACCGCATAGACAGAGAAATCAAATACGCCGCAATCCAGCTTCTTGTTGCAGCTTGAAGCCTGAAACATGCAGCTAGAAAAACTCGATATAGCGCTTCACTTCCCAATCGCTGACATGACGGCTGTATTCCACCCATTCCATGCGCTTGAGGCGGATGAATTCGCCAACGATCTCGTTGCCCAGCACCTCGGCGAACAACGGGTCGGCTTCCAGCGCGTCGCAGGCTTCCTTGAGCGACTGCGGCAGGGTCTCAATGCCCCGTGCGGCAATTTCTTCCAGGCTCAATGTGTAGAGGTTCTCGTTGCAGACGTGATCGATTTCCAATTGCCGGTCGATGCCATCCAGCCCTGCGGCAATGATCGCGGCGCTGACCAGGTACGGATTGCAACCGGCATCCGGCAGACGAAATTCCAGGCGACCATAAGGCACGCGCACCATCGCCGAACGGTTGTTGGCACCAAAGGCGATGAACGCCGGAGCCCAGGTTGCTCCGGACAGCGAATTACCGACCACCAGGCGCTTGTAGGAGTTGACCGTCGGGGCTGCGAAGGCACACAGCGCAGGGCCATGAGCCAGCAGGCCTGCCGCGAAGTGATAAGCCATCTTCGACAGGCCCATGCCGCTCGGATCACTGGCGTCGTGAAACAGGTTTTTATTGCGGGCGCTGGCAATCGACAGGTGAAAGTGCATGCCGTTGCCGGCGCGCTTTGGATCGGGTTTGGGCATGAACGAGCAGATCATGCCCATGTCATTGGCGATCTCCCCGGCCGCCATACGGAAAAAGGTAAAGCGGTCAGCCGATTCCATGGCCTCGCTGTAGGTGTAATTGATCTCGAACTGGCCGTTGGCGTCTTCATGGTCGATCTGATAAATGTCGAAGCCCACCGGCTGCAGTGCCTCGGTCAAGCGTTCGAGAAACTCACGCGAACGCGACAGTCCTTTGTAGTCATAGCAAGGCTTGTCGAGGTTATCGCTGGCATCGACCATCTGCAGGCTACCCGCGCCGTCGCGTTTGAACAGGCTGAACTCGGGCTCCAGCCCGGTATTGAGGGTCCAGCCACGCTGGCTGAGGCGCTCGACCTGCTGCTGCAATACATAGCGGCTGTCATAGGGCCACGGTTTGCCATCCACATGACCGATGCACACCACACGCCCATACCCCGGCTGCCACGGCACCGGTGTCAGCGACGAGAGCTCGCCCCTGGCCATGAAGTCTGGCCCATGAGGCTCCATGCCCATGCCGCAAATCGCGAAACCGGCAAACCCGGCGCCGTCCTCTGCAACCATTTCCAGGCCTGTCACAGGAACCGATTTGGTCTTGGCCGAACCATGAATGTCCACGAACTGAGCCAGCACGTACTTGATACCGTGCTGTTCGATCAGGCGCTGGGTTTCGGGTGGCAACATGGGGCGTGTCTCCTGGCATGAGCAAAACGTTTCAGGGAAGAGCCTTTAAGTGAATTGCCTGCCGAAATATATTCCGAACAGGAAATTTACTTTCCCATTAAGAATGCAAAGCGCTTGCCAATCTGGTATGCCAGAAAAACGAACACACACGGTTGGGGTAATTCAGCTGTTTATATGGGAAACTTGTTTTCTCACAGGGAATAATCAGCACCGGGCTGCTTAGACGGCAGCGTTGAAATGCACATTCCCAGTGCGAAATAAAAATTATTGAACGGAAACTGTGCAAAGCCGATGAATATGCCGACAGAACCGCATCCCAAATTGAAGCTTGAGCAATACCTGGGCATTCAGATCAAACGCCAGCGTCAGGCTCAGGAACTGAAGCTCGCCGACGTGGCGCGTATTGCCGGTATCAGTCAAGGCATGCTGAGCAAGATCGAGAATGCACAGGTGTCGACCAGCCTCGACAACCTCAGCCGTCTTTGCGACGTGCTGGGCATGCCCATGTCCAGACTGTTCAGCCAGTACGATCAGCAAGGCAGCGGTGCACTGCTGGTCAAAGCCGACGAAGGACTTGAGGTGGTAAGACGCGGTACCGAGAAAGGCCACACCTATCACTTGCTCAACCATACCCGCGGGCCGAAGAAGAGTTTCGAGGCCTACATGGTGACGATGGACGATGCCAGCGAGGAGTTCCCGACGTTCTCACACCCCGGCACCGAGTTTCTGCACCTGCTGGAAGGCGAACTGATCTACCGCCACGGCAACCAGTTGTACCCGATGCAGGCCGGGGACAGCCTGACATTCGACGGCGACATACCCCATGGTCCCGAGCAACTGGTGCAGGTGCCGATCAAGCTGCTGTCGATCATGAATTACGGGGCGCAAGGGGATTGAGCTCAGACCGACAGCGGCGCACCTTTTAGCGCGCCGCACTTGCGCTGGTTACAGGTATTTCAACCAACTGATATCCCGACGGCGAGCCTTGAGCGCAGCGAACCAGCGCACTGCAGGGAACAGCAGCACTGCCAGCACGATCGAGGTCAGCCAGACGCCCCACATGTTGTCGAAGCCGAAATACTTGCCCTGGTTGGTCCCCCAGATTGCCACGGCAATCAGGTATAGAATTTTCAGGACGTACAGGTGCAGCAGGTAGAAAAACATCGGTGCCGAACCCAGCACAACCAACGGCCGCAACCAGCTTTTCTCCTGACTGCGTTCGAAAGCGATGAGGATCAGCAGACCTGTCCCCAGCGTCAGGCTGATAAAAAGCAGCGATGGCGGGTATTTGGTGATGTTGAAGAAGCTCATGACCGTTTGCACACCGGTCTCGCCAACGCTCCACGGTTTTTCACCGTAGCCGTTGATCATGCGCAGGACCACAAAGCCCGACAGCGCTCCCCCACCCCACATCCACAGGTTCGCACGTCGTTTCGCAGCGTCGTAACTTCCGGCAAACCAAGGGCCTGCTGCATAGCCCAGCGCTATAATGCCGATCCACGGCAATAACGGGTAAGAGGTACGGAAACGCAGGTTATCGGACACCTCGATCCAGCCCCGATCATGCAGGATCGCCCACGGGATATGCATGGCCGACTCGACGCCGAAGTGCAGTGAATCCAACAGGTTATGCCCGGCAATGATCACCACGCCAATGACCACCAGCGCCCAGCGCGGCAGAAACACCATCAGCGACAGCGCAACCATGCTCAGGCCGATAGCCCAGATCACTTGCAGGTAGATGATGGTCGGCGGGAACTGGAAGGTCCAGGCGAAGCTCACCAGAGTGAACTCCAGAGCAATCAGGAACAGCCCGCGCTTGAGCAGAAACGCTGAAACGTCGGTTTTGCCCTGGTATTTTTCGCCGTACAAGTACGCTGAAAGCCCGGTCAGCAGAACGAACAGGGGCGCGCACAAATGCGCCAGCGTCCGGCTGAAGAACAGCTCGGGCTCAGTGCTTGCAACGTCCATCGGATCGAGGACCTGACGGTGCAGGAAGAAGGTTTCCCGCACATGGTCCAGCAGCATGAAAAGAATGATCAGCCCGCGCAGAGCATCGATCGAGCGCAGCCGTGATGCTGGCGCGCGGGTTGAGTGAACAGCTGTTGTCATGAAAAATTCAGGTCCATTGTTGGGGGGGTGCTAATTGTTTGGAGCTTCAAGCTTCAAGCTTCAAGCCTCAAGCTTTTAGCTTGCAGCTGGCGCGTAGCGCTGCTTCAAAATTCGTTCTGAAGTGCCTTGTAGCCGCGCACCAGGTCAATATTGGTGTGTGCCACATCTTCGGAAAACTCCGAAGCCGAAATGCTCACCGGCGGGAATTGCGAAAGATCGGTGCCAGGCCCGATCCGGGTCGTGGACGGCACGTAAAAGCTCTCTGGCAGATCACGACCGTCGACCACCGAATTGTGCCTGACCACGCTGCCATTACCGACCTGGCAATTGAACAGCACACTATTGAAGCCGATGAACACGCGGTCTCCGACCATGCAAGGTCCATGCACGATGGAGCGGTGAGCGATCGAAGTGAACTCGCCAATGGTAACCGCTGCGCCCGATTTGGAGTGAATCACCACACCGTCCTGAATGTTCGAATTGGCGCCGATGACGATCGGTTCCATGTCTCCGGTGGCGTCGACTTCGTCGGCGCGGATCACGGCGTATGGGCCGACAAAGACATTGTCCTTGATGATCACCTTGCCGCAGATGATCGCGGTTTTATCGATGTAGGCAGACTCGGCGATGACTGGCAAATGGCCGGAAGGATTTTTACGGATCACGGTATGAAGCCTCAGGACAGGTAGTTGGAAGTCTGCGCGGCTGCATCATGCGGATGCAGGCTTTCGAAGTGACGCACGCTGACGCTGGAGGCTGCATAACGGCCTTCCAGCGCTTGCTGGACCTTGCGTGCTGCGTCTTCGACGTACATCAGGTTTTGCCCGTTGAGCCGGGCGAATGCTTGCTCGTCGGCACGTTTGACGGCGGTTTGTACCGGTGTGCCCAATGCCTGCTCGACGGTATCGATGAGCCTCATCAAGCCCAGCTCGGACGCCTGCTCCGCCACACGCACCTGAACCGTCGCAACGCTGCGCTGGCTGTGCGGCGTAGCGAACGAGGCGTTCTCGCGCAGCCAGGTCGCAACCTGCATCGGATCGACAAAGGACTGCCTGCCAAAGCGTTCAGTGAATGCTCCCTCCAGCAGCTGTCGAGACAATGCAGCCGAGCACGGGCAGGTAGACGAGTAGGTAATCTCGGCTGAAACGTCGAGGCACAGACGACCGGCGTGCCAAATGGCGTCAAGTTTCACAGGGTAGGATTTCCAGCCGCTGAGCCCCTCGGTAACCAACGCCGGGCGACGGCACAGCAGATTGAAGCTCAACGTGAGTCGGGCGCGGCTGGAATGACAATCAACGTGACTCTCGACCATCGCCTCCATCAAGGCAGACAACGTATCGGGGCTTAGTATCTGGTGCTCGGCGTACCTGTCGAGCAGCCGGTAGAGCCGCGACATATGGATACCTTTGACGCTCGGGTCGGCCAGATCGACTTGCAGATCGACATAGGCATGGACAGGGTAGCGAACGCCCGCTTCGGCCAGCCGGACCGGTACTTCGACGCCTTGCATGCCGACCCAGTCTAGTGAAACCAGGGCCGAGGAAACTTCCGTCAGGGCAACGTCTGGGAGGGGGTTGTTCATGTGCGTCGGTCATCTCGTTGGCGAGCTTCGCCGTATGGGCGAAGGCTGATATTGGCGGTTCACGGCTACAGCGTGCAGCCATAAATTCGTTACACTATAACATCATGCCTGTCAGCTTCATCAACCAGACGTTAGTCAACCGTTACAGCGCCGCATCAACACTCCTGCGTTTCAGGTCTTTGCCAGTTCCTCGATCAGAAAATCCCGAAAAGCCGCGACCGCAGCGGGCAGGTTGCGTCCGGCCATGCTTTGCAGTTCTATACGACGCGCCTTCATGCCGTCGTCGCTGATAGGCAGCGACTTGAGCTGTTTTTCATGTGCGCGCTTGTCCAGCGTCATCTCGCTGGACAGGCTGATCCCGCCCTCCTCACGGACAAAACGCAGCAGCGCACCGATGTAATTGCTGGTCAGCACAGGATCGAACAACAGGCCCTGTACTCCGCAGCAGATATCAAACAGCTGGCGCAAGGTCGTGTCGGTATTGGTCAGAGCGATGGCATAAGGTTGCAGCTCAGCCAGGGAGACCTCCGTGCGTGAGGCCAATGGATGGTTATGACTGACCACCGCGCAGATTGCACCGCTGTGAATGTGCTCGACCTTGATCTCGTTCTGCGGCGTCAGGCTGAAGGTCAGGCACAGGTCCGCATCACCGGACCGCACCCGCTCGGTGGCCTGGGCCGGCGCGCAGACTTCCATCGAGAAATGGATGCCCTGATACAGCCGCCGGAACCGTGCAATGCACTGCGGCAGGAAGTCCAGGGCAAAACCCTCCGAGCAGGCAACCCGAACGTGGCCGCGCTGCAAACCTTGCAACTCAGTGATTTCCAGCACGACCTGCTCGGCCTCCAGCTGTGACTTTCGCGCGTAGGCTGCCAGACGAATGCCCGCCTCGCTGAGCATCATGCCGCGAGCCTGTCGCTCGAACAGCAGCGCATCCAGCTCCCGCTCCAGCTTGCTGATTTGCCGACTGACCGCCGATGACGCCACATTGAGTCGGATCGACGCCTCACTGATAGACCCGCAACGTGCCACTTCGAGGAAGTAGCGTAGGGCGGTGGACTGTACGCCGTAGAGTTGCATCGCGTCTCCTGCGTTGCCTTTTCAGCAATGAAAGGTTCGAAATATTGTGCTTGTGGCATTGATACGCTTTGCCTAGAGTCATGTCGAGGCCCAACACAGTCAAAAGAACATGCCGGCCTTGTTGCTCCCCCCTCTTTTCGCATTTGCGACCCACTGCCCTTTGATACATCCACTTTGCCTATTGGAGACGACGGCATGGGAATCAAGGGTTTCGCTCGCAGCATCGCGCTATTGAGCCTGTTCAGCAGTTTCTCGGTCCTGGCCGGCAAGGCTGACGACACACTGGTCTACGCCTCCGACAGCGAACCGGAAAACATCAGTCCCTATCACAACGACCTGCGCGAAGGCGTAATCCTCGGTCGGTTGATCTGGGATAACCTGGTCTATCGCAACCCCGACAGCGGCGAGTACCAACCCATGCTCGCCACCAGTTGGAAACAGGTCGACGATACGACCATCGATTTCCAACTGCGCCAGGGCGTGAAGTTTCACAACGGTGACCCATTCACTGCCGATGACGTGGTGTTCACCCTTAATTATGTGGTGTCGCCCGAGTCCAAGGTGGTCACGGTACAAAACGTCGACTGGATCAAGAGCGCCGAAAAATTGGGCGATTACAGTGTTCGTCTGCACCTGAAAAAGCCCTTCCCGCCTGCGCTGGAATACCTCTCCAACGCCGTACCGATGTTCCCGAAAAAATATTTCGAAGAAGTCGGGCTGGCAGGCTTCAGCCGTAAACCGATCGGCACCGGGCCTTACAAGGTGACGGCCATCGCCACCGGCGAAGGCGTGAAAATGGACAAGAACCCGGACTACTTCAAGGACAGCCCACAGGGTCAGCCGAAGATCGGTCACATCAACTTTCGGGTAATCGCCGATGCCGAAACGCGTCTGGCCGAGCTGATGACCGGTGGCGTCGACTGGACCTGGCGGGTGGCGCCGGATCAGGCGGAAAACCTCAAGGCCATGCCCAATCTGGTGGTCACCAGCGGTGCGACCATGCGCATCGGCTTTCTGATTCTCGACGCTCGCGGCACGTCCAGCGCCGATTCGCCGATGAAACATCTGAAAGTACGCCAGGCAATCAACTACGCCATCAATCGTGACGGTCTGGCATCGCAACTGGTCGGCGGCGAAAGCAAGCCGTTGCAGGTCGCCTGCTACCCCGGTCAGTTCGGTTGCGACACCACGGCGGCCACTGTCTACAACTACGACCCGGCCAAGGCCAAGGCGCTGCTCGCCGAAGCCGGTTACCCGAACGGCTTTGAGACTGAAATATTTGCCTACCGGGACCGCGACTACGTCGAAGCCATCATCGGCAACCTGCGCGCAGTCGGCATCAACGCCAAGCTGCGCTACCTCAAGTACGCGGCGCTGCGTGATCAGCAGCGCGGAGGCAAGGTGCCGATGTCATTCCAGGCCTGGGGCTCGTTCTCGATCCTTGATACCTCGGCCTCGGCCGGCACCTGGTTCAAAGGCAACCCCGACGACAACATCAAGGACCCGCAAGTCCAGGGCTGGCTGCAGACCGCCGATAACGCCCTGGACCCGCAGGTGCGCAAGGACAACTACCGCAAGGCGTTGCAGCGCATCAGCGAACAGGCCTATTGGGCCCCGCTGTTCAACTACTCGATGAACTACGCCTATGTCTCAGACCTGAACTTCAAGCCCTACCCGGACGAACTGCCACGATTCGTACTGTCGAGCTGGAAATAGGCGGTTCGTGAAGCCAATCGGCGAGACCGGCTGTGAGGTGCGTGAAGCACCTTGCAGTATCGGCAGCCAACCCGTCACCCCCTGAACACAAGGTCACTTGCCATGTTCGGATTTCTCTTGCGCCGCCTGGGTATCGCCCTGTGCGTAGCGATCACTGTCTCGGTGATCAGCTTTTCCCTGCTGCACCTGTCCGGCGACCTGGCCACCGCCATCGGCGGCCCGGAAGCCAGCAGCGAGCAGATCGAACAGATTCGCGTGCAATACGGCCTCAACAAGCCATTGGTAACGCAGTATTTCGAATGGCTGGCCGACGTGGTGCGCCTGGACCTGGGCGACTCGTTCTTCTTTCAGGAATCGGTCTACAACCTGATCGCCTCGCGCCTGTCGATCACCCTGGGGCTGGGCGCGATGGCCTTGAGCATTGCGTTGCTGATCGCCATTCCACTGGGCGTGCTGGCTGCCGTGAAGCGCGACACCTGGGTTGACCGCCTGGCACTGAGCATTGCCGTGCTGGGCCAGGCAATGCCGAGTTTCTGGTTCGCGCTGATGCTGATCGTGGTGTTCTCGGTCACGCTGAAATGGCTGCCGGTGTCGGGAAACTCGACCTGGGCACATTTTGTCATGCCAGCCATTGCGCTGGGCTACTACGCCACGCCCGCAATCATGCGCCTGACCCGGGCCGGCATGCTCGACGTGCTCAACTCCGATTACATACGCACCGCACGTGCCAAGGGCCTGCGCCCTGCCACCGTGCTGTTCAAGCATGCGTTGCGTAACGCATTGATCCCGGTGGTCGCACTGGCCGCCGTCGAGTTCGGTTTCATGCTCGGCGGCTCGGTGGTCATCGAAACGGTCTTCTCGCTGCAGGGCATCGGCCAACTGGCCTGGGATGCGATTGCCCGCGACGACTTCCCGGTGGTGCAGGCAGTCGTGCTGTTGATCGCGGTGATCTACATCGTCCTCACTCTGCTGGCCGACGTGCTTAACGCACTGCTCGACCCGCGCATCCGCGTGAAATAGGAGGCCCCATGAGCACAACCACCTCATCGCCGCTATCGATCAACGATTATCAGCCTCCGGCGCGCAGCGTCTGGCGCACGTTGCGCAGCAGCTTCGCGCATCGTGGCTTCGCCATCGGCGCGGTACTGCTGCTGATCATCCTGCTCGGCGCGCTGTTCGCGCCCTGGCTGGCACCCTACGATCCTTATGCGCAGGATGTGATGCTGCGCATGAAACCACCGGTATGGATGGCCAACGGCACCTGGGACTATGTGCTGGGTACTGACAAACTGGGCCGGGATTACCTGTCGCGCCTGCTGTACGGCGCACGCATCTCGCTGTTCATCGGCTTCTCGGCGGCGCTGATCTCTGGCGTCATCGGCACCATCATGGGCCTGTTGGCCGGCTACTTCGGCGGCAAGACCGACGCTGTGATCAGCTACCTGATCACCACACGCCTGGCGATGCCGGTGGTGATGATCGCGCTGGCCTCCGCATCGCTGATCGGCGGTTCCCTGAAGGTGGTGATCGTTCTGCTTGGCTGCCTGCTGTGGGATCGCTTCGCGGTGGTCGTGCGTGCCGCCGTGCAGCAGATTCGTGATGCCGAATACGTCGCCTCGGCCCAGGCATTGGGCTGTTCGACGCTGCGCATTCTGGCCAGTGAAATCCTGCCCAACCTGGTCGGTGCCCTGATCGTGGTCGCCACCCTGGAGATGGCCCACGCGATCCTCCTGGAATCAGCGCTGTCTTTTCTCGGGGTCGGCGTACAACCGCCTATTCCATCCTGGGGACTGATGATCGCCGAAGGCAAACCGTACATGTTTTTTTCCCCGTGGGTCATCGCCATTCCCGGCGTCGCCCTGATGGTGCTGGTGCTGGGTATCAATCTGGTCGGCGACGGCCTGCGCGACCTGATCCTGCCCGACGGGCGCAACTGACAGAGGAGCTCCGCACATGGCGCTGTTGCATGTTGAAAACCTGCGTGTCGAGATCCCTCTCGGCCAAGATACGCTTCACGCAGTGCGCGGCCTGGACTTTCAAGTCGAGCGCGGCGAAATGCTGTGCATTGTCGGCGAATCGGGCTGCGGCAAATCCCTGACATCGCTGGCGCTGATGGACCTGCTGCCGCGCAAGGCCCGGCGTACTGCAACGACACTGCGCCTGGACGGCATCGATATGCTGACGCAGAGCGAGCGGCAGATGTGCGACCTGCGCGGCAACCGCCTGGCAATGATTTTCCAGGAACCCATGACCTCGCTGAACCCGGCTTACAGCATCGGCGATCAGCTTTGCGAAGTGCTGACCCGGCATCGCAAGGTGTCCCGCAAGGAAGCCCTGCAACGTGCCGCGCAGATGCTCGAAAAAGTCGGGATCAGCAACGCGGGCGAGCGCCTTCGTCAGTATCCGCATCAATTGTCAGGCGGCCTGCGCCAGCGAGTGATCATCGCCATGGCACTGATGTGCGAACCCGACGTGATCATCGCCGACGAGCCGACCACCGCGCTGGACGTCACTATTCAGGCACAGATCCTGCGCCTGATCCGCGACGTTCAGAAAGAGCTTGGGCTGGCAGTGATCTTCATTACCCATGACCTGGGACTGGTAGCGCGCATCGCCGACCGGGTTGCGGTGATGTACGCCGGACAGATCGTTGAAACCGCCCCGGCCGTCGAGCTGTTCGAGAATCCGCAACATCCTTACACCCGCGGCTTGCTGGCAAGCATACCGATCCCCGGACGCACCCAGCCAGGCCAGCCGCTGGGCTCGATTCCGGGCCTGGTGCCCAGTCTGGTCGGCGAGCAACACGGCTGTGCATTTCGCAATCGCTGCCCACAGGCGATTCCGGCCTGCGCGGAAGACGTCCCGCCGGTCAATAGCCACGACCACATGACTCGCTGCCTGTTTGCCACAGCGGGCACCGAACCCGTGTTTCACCGTGAGGGTGTACCGTCATGAACACAGCCGTGCAACAGGTCCCCACCACCAGCGTCAAGAAAGACATTGCTCTGGAGCTGTGCGACATCCGTCGCGAATTCAGTATCAGCCGTGGATTTTTTAAACCCAATGCCACGTTGAAAGCCGTCGATGGTGTGTCGCTGCGCCTGATGCGTGGCGAAACTCTCGGGCTGGTCGGCGAGTCGGGCTGCGGCAAAAGCACCCTGGCCAAGATGCTCCTCGGCCTGATTGCGCCCAGCAGCGGTGATGTACTGGTCAACGGCAAGCACTTGGCCGGGACTGACCGCAAGGAGATGGCGCGGCGTATCCAGCCGATCTTTCAGGACCCCTATTCGTCCCTCAACCCGCGCAAAACCCTGCGTGAAATCGTTACGCTGCCGCTGATCGTGCATGACATCGGCACCCACGCCGAACGCCGCCAGCGTGCCGAAGCGATGATGGACGTGGTTGGTTTGCCCAAGCGTGTGATCGACAGCTACCCCAGTCAGCTCTCCGGTGGTCAGCGCCAGCGCGTGGCGATCGCCCGAGCACTGGTGATGCGCCCGGATGTGTTGATCTGCGATGAACCGACGTCGGCCCTGGACGTGTCGGTGCAGGCGCAAATTCTTAATCTGCTACAGGAACTCAAACAGGAATTCGGCCTGACCTACCTGCTGATCAGCCACAATCTGGCAGTCATCGAGCATCTGGCCGACCGCGTAGCCGTAATGTACCTGGGACGGATCGTCGAGGAACGCAGCCGCGAATCGCTGTTCGCCAGACCCGGTCATCCCTACACCCAGGCATTGCTCGACTCGGTATTGACCCCCGACCCGCATCTGGGCATTCCCGAACTGGGTTTGCACGGCACCTTCCCCAACCCGATGTCGCCGCCGTCCGGCTGCGCCTTTCATCCGCGCTGCCCGGCCTGTATGAGCGTGTGCAAAGAGCAGTCCCCGCTGACAGGCCGCATCGAAGGCGGAACCGTTCGCTGCCACTTGCGCGATACCCCGAAAACCCTGGAGCTGATGCCCTCATGAGTAGCCGTTCGCACGCCATCGAAAACGTCACTGAACAGTTCGACAACGGCGCATTTTTCGCCCTGCTTGGCGAAAGTGTTGCCTATCCGACCCAAAGCCAGGAGGCCGAAAGTCTGCCTGAGCTGTACCGTTATCTTCATGAGTTCATCACGCCGCATGTCGAGCGTCTGGGTTTCAGCGTTGCCGTGCACCACAACCCGGTCGCCGGGCGCGGGCCACTGATGATCGCGACGCGCATCGAGGCCCCTGAACTGCCGACGCTGCTCAGTTATGGCCATGGCGATGTGGTTCGCGGCTATGACGCGCAATGGCAGCAAGGGTTGTCCCCGTGGCAAGTCGTCGAACGTGGCGAACGTTGGTACGGGCGTGGCACCGCGGACAACAAAGGCCAGCACCTGATCAATCTGACCGCCCTGGAACAAACCCTCAAAGCGCGCGACGGCAAACTGGGTTTCAACGTTAAACTGCTGCTGGAGATGGGCGAAGAAGATGGCTCTCCCGGCCTCGGTGCGTTCTGCCAGGCCCACGCTGGAGAGCTCGCCGCAGACATTTTCATCGCCTCCGACGGCCCACGCCTGGCAGCGGCGCGCCCTACCCTGTTTCTTGGCTCGCGCGGCGTGTTCAATTTCGAACTGACGGTGAACCTGCGTGAAGGCGCGCACCATTCCGGCAATTGGGGCGGGCTGCTGGCCAACCCCGGCATCATTCTGGCCAATGCCATCGCCAGCATGGTCGATGAGCACGGCCGGGTAAAAGTCGCGGGGCTCATGCCCACCGCCATTCCCGAAGCGGTCAAAACTGCGCTGGCAGATATCGAGGTCGGCGGCGGCCCCGGCGATCCGGACATCGACCCCGATTGGGGCGACCCGGCGCTGTCGCTCAGCGAAAAAGTCTTCGGCTGGAACACCCTCGACGTTCTCGCCTTCAAGACCGGCAACCCGGACGCACCGGTACACGCCATTCCCGGCAAGGCGCATGCGCTGTGCCACATTCGCTTTGTGGTCGACAGCGACTACAACGCCTTTATCCCAGCGGTGCGTGCCCACCTGGACGCCCACGGTTTCACTCAGGTCGAGGTCCGGCAGACGCGCATGGACGTAATGCACGCTACGCGCCTGTCACCGGACAGCCCGTGGGTCGGCTGGGCATTGGAGTCGTTGGCCACCACCACCGGCAAGAAGCCTGCACTGCTGCCTAATCTGGGCGGTTCACTGCCCAACGATGTGTTCGCCGAAGTGCTGGGCCTGCCGACGGTCTGGGTGCCACACTCATACCCGGCGTGCTCGCAGCATGCCCCCGACGAGCATTTGCTGGCTCCGGTGGTCAAAGAAAGTCTGCAAATCATGGCCGGACTGTTCTGGGACCTGGGAACCGACGGCGCACGGCTGACCCGCGAGCATCGGGCACAGGAGCTGAGTGAATGAATGAGGCACAACGGCAGGCAACCGACTGGCTGAGCGGGCAGTACGAGGCGATGGAAGCGCTGTTGCAGAGCCTGGTCGACACCGACTCCAACAGTTACGACAAGGCCGGGGTGGATGCGGTCGGCGAACTGCTCGCCGCGCAATTGCAGGCCGACGGGATCAGCGTCAAACGCATCCCGGTTGAGGGTTTCGGCGACGTACTGCTCGCCGAGCTGCCCGGCGGCCCCGGAAAACCGGTGCTGCTGCTGGGGCACCGCGACACGGTATTTCCCAAAGGCACCACGTCCACTCGCGGCTATACCAAAGATGCCGAGCTGGCCTACGGCCCAGGCGTGGCCGACATGAAAGGCGGTCTGGTACTGAACTGCTTTGCGCTGAAAGCGTTGAAACGTGTCGTTCCGCTGCCGTTTCCGGTACAGATCCTCTATACCGGCGACGAAGAAATCGGCTCCGCCAGCGCTCGTGTTCACATCGAAAAGTACGCACGTCAGGCGCGCGCGGTGCTCAACCCGGAACCGGGACGCGCCAGCGGCAACGTGGTCAGTGCCCGCAAAGGCGGTGCCACGCTGATCATCGAAGTGAACGGCCGCGCGGCGCATTCCGGGGTCAATCACGCCGACGGTGCCAGCGCCATTCAGGCGCTCGCGCACAAGGTGATCAAGCTGCATGCGCTGACCGACTACGCAGCGGGCATTACCACCAACGTCGGCTTGATCTCGGGCGGCACGTCCAGCAACACCGTTGCGCCCACTGCAACGGCAAAACTCGACGTGCGCTTTGTCGAACTCCGCCAATGGGATGAAATTCTCGCCGCAGTCCAGGCCATCGTCGCCGAAGAGGAGCTGCCCGGCACATCGGCCAGGCTGCTGGAAGCCACGACCTTCCTGCCCATGGAAGCCCGCCACAGCACTGAACTGCTGACTATCTATCAGGGCCTTGCGCAGGAACTGGGTTTCAGCGTGGACGGCGAGTTCACCGGCGGCTGCGCCGATTCGGGTTTCACCGCTAGCCTGGGTATCCCCACTCTGTGCGGCCTCGGCCCGGTCGGCGGCAAGGTACACACCGAGCGTGAGTATCTGGAGCTTAATACCCTGGTGCCCAGAGGCCAGGCGCTGGTGGCGACGATACTGGCACTAGGGGATGTTTGAAGAGACTGCCCACGTGCGCCCAACCTGGAAAAAGAGGCGCGACGCAGATGTGTGACGCAGAGCGTCACGAAATGCATTCCCACGCGGAGCGTGCGGAACGATGACATTCGGGAGAACACTCCATGCAAAATTCGTCCGAGCTGCTCGGTAAATCCGCCACCGAACTGCGTGCGCTGATCGGCAACAAACAGCTCTCTCCGGTGGAATTACTGGACGCCTGTATCGAGCGGATTGAACGCCTGAACCCGAAGATCAACGCTTTTGCCGCGACCTGTTTCGAGCGCGCCCGCGACGAGGCGCTGCTGGCCGAGCATGCCGTGATGCAAGGCAGACCACTCGGGCTGTTGCATGGCCTGCCCATCGGCATCAAGGATCTGGAAGAAACCGCCGGCGTGCTCACCACCTACGGTTCACCATTGTTCCGCGACAATATCCCTGCGCAGGACAACCTGTTCGTGGCCCGCCTGCGCGCTGCCGGAGCGATCATGGTCGGCAAGACCAATGTTCCGGAACTGGGCGCAGGGGCCAATACCCGTAACGTGGTCTGGGGCGCGACCGGAAACCCGTTCAATCCCGAGCTGAACGCCGGTGGGTCTTCGGGTGGCTCAGCCGCCGCGCTAGCCGTAGACATGGTGCCGTTGTGCAGTGGCTCGGACACCGGTGGTTCGTTGCGCATTCCCGCGGCACTGTGCGGCATCGTTGGCCTGCGACCTTCGCCGGGGCTGGTGCCGAGCGAACGCAAGAAACTCGGCTGGACGCCGATCTCCGTGGTCGGCCCGATGGGCCGCAACGTCGCCGACACGCTGCTGCAACTGCGCGCCAGCGCCGGGCTGGGGCAGTCCGACCCGCTGAGCTATGCCATTGCCGATAACGAGTTTGCACCACACACTGTCGACCTCAGCCAGCTGCGGGTCGGCTATAGCGAAGACTTCGGCGCGTGCGCAGTCGATGACACAATCCGTGCCGTCTTCAGGAAAAAAATCAACGCACTGAAGACGCTCTTCAAATCCTGCGAAGCCATTGACCTGAACCTGGGCAGCGCCCATCGCACCTTCGACGTGCTGCGTGCCGAAGCCTTCGTCGCAGGATTGCAGGACGCCCACGACCGCGACCCTGATGCGTTGGGGCCCAACACCCGCGCCAACTTTGAGATGGGCGCCGCCATGTCGCTGCAGGACTGCGTCAAGGCACATGGCGAGCAGAGCCGGATCTTTCGCGGTTTCCAGAAGCAATTCGAACACTACGACCTGATCCTCGCACCGACCACGCCAGTCTCGCCCTTCCCCTGGAGCGAACTGTACCTGCGCGAAGTCAACGGCGTGCCACTGGACAATTACTACCGCTGGCTGGCGCTGTGCTACACCATCACGCTGACCACCAACCCTTCACTGTCCGTGCCCTGCGGCACTGATCACCACGGCATGCCGTTCGGGTTACAGGTGATCGGCGGATTTCGGAGCGACGCTAAACTGCTGGCTTGCGCCGAAGCGCTTGAACAAGCAACGGCAAACGACCACCGCTTGTCCCGGCCACGCCCTGATCTGCAGAAACTGCTGGCCTCGGCGGTCGATCTGACGCATATCGTCACGCATCCGCCGGTTTACGGCGGGTCGAGAACGGGCAAGCCGGAGATTGGTGCGATGTGAACGTGGCGCAGCCAGCTTCGGAAAGATGAGGGGCAAAACCTGCCCCTCAACGTTAGAGCACGTTACTTGGGCAACGCGTAAGCAATCACGTAATCGCCACGGTCAGGCGATTGGCGGGCACCACCGGCGGTAAGCACAATGTACTGCCTGCCGGTCTTGGGCGATACGTACGTCATCGGGCCGGACTGGCTGCCCACGGGCAGGCGGGCCCTCCAGATTTCGTTGCCGTTGCCGCTGTCGAAGGCGCGCAGATAAAAGTCCTGGGTGCCGGCGAAGAACAGCAAGCCCGACTGTGTGGACAACGAAGCGCCCAGCGTCGGCATGCCGATCGGGATCGGCAGGCCCATGCGAATACCCATCGGGCCAGTGTCTTTCACGGTGCCGACCGGGACCTGCCACATGAGCTTTTTGGTCTTCAGGTCAATCGCTGACATGGTGCCGAACGGCGGTGCCTGGCACGGAATGCCGACGGCAGACAGGAAGCGCTGGCGCATGGCACCGAACGGTGTACCGGTCTGCGGCACGACGCCCATTTCGATACCGCTGGCACCGGCGGCGATCTTGTCGCGCGGGATCATGTAGTTAGCCAGGCCCAGACGCATGTCATTGACGAACATATAGTT
This sequence comes from Pseudomonas caricapapayae, assembly GCF_001400735.1. GTDB lineage: Bacteria > Pseudomonadota > Gammaproteobacteria > Pseudomonadales > Pseudomonadaceae > Aquipseudomonas > Aquipseudomonas caricapapayae. The sequence goes on along the minus strand of NZ_LJPW01000078.1, from coordinate 105,186 downwards.
GTTGGTCGGGTCGACTGAGACACTGCCCCAGTTCATGCCGCCCAGCGAGCCTGGGAACTGCAACGCAGGGTCCAGGCCTGGCGGTGTGTAAACGCCCTCGTGACGCATGCCTTTGAAAGCGATGCGGCACATCAACTGGTCGAACGCCGTAGCACCCCACATGTCGGACTCTTTGAGGGTCTGGTTGCCGATCGACGGCATGTCCACCGAGAACGGCTGAGTCGGCGAATAGCGCTCGCCCGGCACATTACCCTGCGGTACAGGGCGCTCTTCGACACGCGAGATCGGCACGCCGGTTTCGCGGTTGAGCAGGAAAATCTCGCCCTGCTTGGTGACTTGCGCCAATGCTGGCTGCGTACCGCCCTTGCCGTCCGGGATGTCATACAGCAACGGCTGGGCCGGAATGTCGAAGTCCCACAGATCGTGGTGGGTCATCTGGAAGTTCCAGCGCACCTGACCGGTTTTGACGTCCACCGCAACGACTGAGGAGGACCATTTGTCGTCCTGCTCGGTACGCGTCCCACCGAAAAAATCGGGTGTAGCGTTACCGGTCGGCAGGTAGATCAGGCCGAGCTTGTCATCGTAGGACATGGCCGACCAGACGTTCGGCGTGCCACGCGTGTAGGTTTCGCCTGCTGGCGGACGCTTGTTGGTATTCGGGTTACCCGGATCCCAGGCCCAGACCAGCTCGCCGCTATGTACGTCGAAAGCACGCACCACGCCTGGAGGTTCGCCGGTGGAGAAGTTGTCGGCAACACGACCACCCACCACAACCACATTGCCCGCCACCAGCGGCGTAGAGGTCTGCTGGTAGTAGCCTTCCTTGACTTCGCCCATGTCGGTTTTCAGATCGACTACGCCTTGATTACCAAAGTCCTTGCAGGTCTCTCCGGTCCTGGCGTCGAGTGCGATCAGGCGAGCGTCGCCAGTCGGCAGAAACACGCGTGTGGCACACGCGGCAGATGGCTGGGCAGGTGCGTCGGCTGCGGGTGCGGCGAAGTAGCCCAGGCCGCGGCAGCGCTGCCAGTTGGGCGCACTGCCCTGCGGGTCGAACTTCCAGCGTTGGGTGCCGGTGTCCGCATCCAGTGCAAAAACTTTGCCGTAAGCGGTACAGGTGTAAACCGTATCGCCAATCTGCAGCGGAGTGTTCTGGTCTTCTGCACCGGCACCGGTGCTCTGCGGAATGTCGCCGGTGTGGAAGGTCCAGGCAACCTGCAGCTTGTCGACATTGCTCTTGTTGATCTGATCCAGAGCAGCGAACCGGTTACCTGCCGGGGTGTTGCCCCAGTGTGCCCAGTCCTTCTGCTCGGCGCCCGGCGCTACCGGGACAATAGGCGGCATGCTGCTGGCGCTAATCACAGGACTCGGTACAAACATGTAGCCAATGGTTGCCACAACACCAATGGCCAGCAAACCGGCCAAGCCATATGCGCCACGACCTGCCTGAGCACCTGAAGCGCGCACCAGTGTCGGGTAGATCAGCGCAATCACCAGCCCGATCACGGCAAAGGTCAATAGGCGGGACACCAGCGGCCAATAGTGCAGGCCTGCATCCGAGATAGCCCAGATGGCGGTCAGTATCAGGGCGATGCCATACAACAAGGCACCTTTGGGTTTGCGCACGGAGATCAGCGCACCACTGATCAGCATCGCCAGCCCCATCAGCAGGAAGAACCAGCTGCCGCCCAATGTCACCAGGTAGCCACCGCCACCTGCCAGACCGAGCCCGATCAGAGCGATCAGTACTCCCAGCCCGAGCAGCAGCAACCTGCTGCCAGCGCCTGTGTATTGCTTGTTTGTCATTTTTCAAACCTGTCGGATTTTTACAGCCGAACAGAATGTACCAAACGGTTCATAATGACAAATTGTCGCAGCCTGCCCGACGTCTGCAACGAGCGTTTTCGGGCGATCAGCGAACAATTTTTCTGTTCGCATTTGTGTCTAGAGTGTCATTCCATCCCGGCCGATCAGTACCTGAGGCGGCAGTTGCTTCGCTTGCCCCATCAACCATGCATCCAGCGTGTGACCGATGTGCGTCAATACGGCTTTACCTGGTCGTAAAAGGTCAATGGTTTCCAGCGCCAGGGTCAGGTCATTGTGATTACGTGGCGGCTGAGGCTGCGGGGGCATGGAGCAATCGAGAATCAGCACGTCCAGCGGATGGCGTTGCAGGAATTCGCGGGTGTCGTCAGGCAAGCCGACGGTGTCGGTCAGGTAGGCAAAACGTTGCCCGTCGCCTTCGAACATGTACCCGAACGTGGGCTTTGAGTGCGTCAGTGGCAGCGCTGTGACCTGCAACGTGCCCAGTGCCCGGGTTTCGAAGGCTGCAAACGGCTGGCTGAAATCGAGAATGCCAGGGTGCTTGTAAAGATCGGCCAGGCCTTCCGGGTCAGCAGGGCCGTGGACCGGAATCACCAGCCCCTGGCCCCAGCGCAGGTGCAGCAGGCCTTGGGCATGATCGGCATGGTAATGCGTCTGCAGGATGCCGCTCAGGCTGCCCGGCGGGAAACGTTCTGCAAGGTCGGTCAGACCACTGTCGATCAACCAGCGCTGATCGGCGCATTCAATCAGCGCGCTGCACGGCAAACGCCGCAGGTCCTGATTCGCCCGTGCCGCCGAGCAGGCCGGGCACTGGCAACCGTAGACGGGCACCTGCCGTGCATCACCGGTGCCCAACAGGGTCAGGCGCATGCGTCACGCCGCTCCATCAGGTCGATAAGCGTGGCGACGGTCTGTTGCAGATCAGCAGAATTGTCCAGCGGGAAGACGTGCGGATTGTTCGCGAGTAAATCTCCGGCAAAGCGCGAGTTGCGCGCAAGACGCTCCTCGATTTCCGGCAGGGTTTCCCTGTTGCGCGCCAGCAGACGCTGGCGCAGCACGTTCTGGTTGACGGTCAGCAGCACCGCGAGCAACGTCGGGTAACGCATTTGCGCTTTCTGCAGATGCGCCCGGGAGCCGTTGATCAACACGTCGTGGCCCTCCAGAAGCCACTGATCGATCTCGACGGGAATGCCGTAGTACAAGCCATTGGCCTGCCAGCTCAAGGCAAACGCGCCACGCTCGCGCATCTGCTCGAACTGTTCGACCGTCACCGCCTGCGCCGCCTCGCCCACCGCTTCGGCGGAACGGGTGATCACCCGCCGGACAACCCGGCAGTTGCGTTGCGCCAGCGCTTCACGGGCTGCATCCAGCAGGCTGTCCTTGCCTGAACCGGATGGCCCGATGAGATAGATCAACCTGCCAACCATCAAAACACCCTCTTGCCTTGTCGCCAGACCTTGTCGATAACCGGCAGGCCTGCATGATTGCGCGCCTGAATCAGATCAGCGCGCAGACCGATGCGAATCTCGCCACGATCCGCCAACCCTGCCGCAACAGCGGGCGTGCGGCTGACCATATTGATCGCTTGCGGCAGCTCGCAGTCATTGTCCTGTTCGGCCAGCATGAACGCGGCCTGCAACAGACTGGCCGGGTAGTAGTCGCTGGACAGAATGTCCAGCAGCCCGTTTCTGGCCAGCGATGCTGCCGCCACGTTACCGGAGTGCGAGCCGCCGCGCACGATGTTCGGTGCGCCCATCAGCACGCTCATGCCCAGTTGTCGACAGCCGCGGGCCGCTTCCAGTGTGGTCGGGAATTCGGCGATGTTCATGCCGAAACCTGCCGATTCCTCGACATGCGCCATGGTTGCGTCGTCGTGGCTGGCAATCGACAGGCCACGCGCCAGGCACAGTTCGACAATCGCGCGCCGGTAGCGGTCGGCGTACTCGGTGGAGTTGGCGACCTGCTCGACGATGAAGCGATCCATTTCCTCATGATTCATGTGGTACTTGCCCATGTAGTACTCGCGGTACTTGGACTCCAGGGCAAACTGACGCTGGCCGGGCGCGTGGTCCATCACCGAGACCAGTTGCACCAGCGGCTGGTCGACCAGGTCACGAAACACGCTCAGGGTATCCGGATGACTGACCTCGCAACGTAGGTGCAACAGGTGCTCGGCGCGGGTCAGGCCCGCTGCGTTGGCGTCGGCAATCGCCTGAAGCATCGCGGGCAGTTGCTGCATGCGCTTGCCTTTGGGGTTGATGTCGCCAATCGACAGTGCATCGAACACCGTGGTAATACCGGCCGCGACGATTTGCGCATCATGACTGATCACCGCCGACATCGACGGCCAATCGACACCCGGCCGTGGCGACAGGTGCTTTTCCAGGTTGTCGGTGTGCAATTCCACCAGCCCCGGCAGCAGGTAATCGCCCTGCATGTCCTGAGCCTGGCTCAGTTGGCTGCGCCCACTCTGAACCTCGGCAATCAGGCCGTCGCGGACCACAACTGTGCCGACGAACACCTGCTCGGCAGTCACCACACGGGCGTTACTGAAGATCTGTTCGTTCAGCATTGCAGCAACTCCTTGGCGGTGAGGTCCACCGGGCTCATGTCGAGTTGACGATTGGCGACTGCCTCGCGGGCGTCGCGATCATGGAAAATACCGATCAGTGCGGCACCGGCCTGTTTGGCCTCATCGACCAGATCCAGCACCACCTGACGGTTGGCGTCGTCCAGCGAAGCAGTTGGTTCGTCGAGTAACAAAATCGGCCACGGCACCATGAATGCCCGGGCGATGTTGATACGCTGCTGTTCACCACCGGAAAAGGTGCTGGGAGCCAGTGGCCAAAGGCGCTGGGGAATGTTCAGCCGGTTCAGCAGCAGTTGTGCGCGCTCCTGGGCCTGTTCGCGCGACCAACCGAGTGCGAGTGCTGGCTCCATCACTACATCCAGGCTCGATACACGCGGAATGACGCGCAAGAACTGACTGACGTAGCCGAGCGTTTTGCGACGTACTTCAAGCACCTGGCGCGGGGTCGCCCCGACCAGCTCGGTCCACTGGCCTTCGTGCTGCACGCGGATACTGCCAGCGGCAGGCAGGTAGTTGCCGTACAAAGTGCGCAACAATGTGCTTTTACCCGCGCCGGACTGCCCGCTGAGCACCAGGCATTCACCTGCGCGCACCGAGAAATTGAGCCCGCGCAGCACATTGAGGACCACGCCATTGTGCTGATGCAGGGTAAAGGTTTTCGAGAGGTCACGGACCTCGATCAACGTTGTCATCGGGCTCACCTCATCTGTACAGGCTGTTTGGACAGTGCGACTCATGGCTGCAATACCGAGGACACCAACAGTTGTGAATACGGATGCTGCGGGTCATCGAGAATCTGATCGGTCAGGCCGCTCTCGACCACTTCCGAGCGCCGCATGACCATCAGCCGATCAGCCAGCAACCGCGCGACCGCCAGGTCGTGAGTGACAATGACCACGGCCAGGTCCAGCTCTCGAACCAGACCACGCAACAGGTCGAGCAACCGTGCCTGCACCGACACATCCAGCCCACCGGTGGGTTCGTCCATGAACACCAGCCTCGGGCTGGACACCAGATTGCGGGCGATCTGCAGGCGTTGCTGCATGCCGCCGGAAAATGTGCGCGGCAGATCATCAATGCGTAGCGGGTCGATCTCGACCTGGCTCAGCCAGTCCACCGCTGCGCTGCGCAATTGCTGATAATTGCGCACGCCCTGGGCCATCAGGCGCTCGCCGATATTGGCTCCGGCAGAGACGCCCATACGCAGGCCGTCACGCGGGTTCTGTTCGACAAAGCCCCACTCGGTACGTAACAAGGTACGACGCTGCGCTTCGCTGGCACTGTACAAGTCGAACCAGTCACCCTCCTTGCCGCGATAATCGATGCTGCCGCGATCCGGCGGGCAACGTCCGCTCAACAGCGACAGCAGCGTGGACTTACCCGAGCCCGATTCGCCGACGATGCCCAGCACTTCGCCGGGATACAGGTCGAAACTCACGTCCTGGCAACCCTTTTGCACCCCGTATAGACGGGTCAGGCCGCGCACCTTGAGCAGCGGTTGCGCAGGTTCGGGCTGGCGGTTGCCCGCCGGGTTCAATGAGAGAGCACTGATCATCGGGCGTTCTCCTGCTGTTTGACGCGTTGGGCGCAGTAATCGGTGTCGGAGCAGACAAAGCTCTGCGTCCCGGCGTCGTCAAGAATCAGCTCGTCGAGAAAGGAGTCATGGCTGCCGCAGATTGCGCAGCACTGCTCCCAGCGCTGCACTTCAAACGGGTGATCTTCAAAGTCCAGGCTTACCACTTGGGTAAACGGCGGCACGGCGTACAGACGCTTTTCCCGTCCTGCACCGAACAGCATCAGCGCCGGGCTCATGTGCAGCTTGGGGTTGTCGAATTTCGGAATCGGCGACGGGTCCATCACGTAACGCTCATCGACCATGACCGGGTAAGCGTAACTGGTAGCGATATGGCCGAAGGTAGCGATGTCTTCGTAGAGCTTGACGTGCATGACCCCGTAATCATCCAGCGCGTGCATGGTGCGTGTTTCGGTTTCCGACGGCTCGATAAAGCGCAACGGCTCGGGAATCGGCACCTGATAGACCATGATCTGGTCGGCGTGCAACGGTGTTTCCGGAATGCGGTGACGGGTCTGGATGACGGTCGCCTCGGGGGTGCGCTCGGTGGTGGCGATGCCTGCCGTACGGGCAAAAAAGCGTCGTATCGAGACCGCATTGGTGGTGTCGTCAGCGCCTTGGTCGATGACCTTGAGCACATCATCGGCCCCCAGGATTGCAGCGGTCAGTTGCATCCCGCCGGTGCCCCAGCCATAAGGCAGCGGCATCTCGCGTCCGCCGAACGGCACCTGATAACCGGGAATCGCCACCGCCTTGAGCAAGGCACGGCGAATCATGCGTTTGGTCTGTTCGTCCAGGTAAGCGAAGTTGTAGGCATCGTCCCGTACGGGCATTTGCTGTGCGGTGTTCATGGGTGCATTGCTCATTGGTCGCTCTCCGGATTCGGTGCGGACTTGCGCAGCTTGCGGATCAACTCCAGCTCGGACTGGAAGTCCACGTAATGCGGCAGCTTGAGGTGCGAAACAAAACCGGCCGCCTCGACGTTGTCGCAATGCGCCAGCACGAATTCCTCCTGCTGGGCCGGGGAGCGGACTTCTTCGTTGAATTCCCCGGCGCGCAACGAGCGGTCCACCAGTGCCATGCCCATAGCCTTGCGCTCTGCGTTGCCGAATGCCAGGCCGTAGCCACGGGTGAATTGCGCCGGTTCGCTGGCCGAACCAACGAACTGGTTGACCATCTCGCATTCGGTCACTTCGATGTCGCCGATCACAATCGGAAAGCCCAGCTCTTCAGGCTCGATCCAGACCTCTACCTCGCCGATGCGGATTTCCCCGGCGAATGGATGGTTGCGCCCGTAACCACGCTGGGTCGAATAGCCGAGCGCCAGCAGAAAACCCTCGTCGCCACGGGCCAGCGCCTGCAAACGCTGGGCACGACTGGACGGATACTCCAGCGGTTCGCGGGTAATGTCCGCGATGCTCTCGCCGTCGTCCACTTCAGGTTTGATCAACCCTTCTTTGGCCAGCAACCCCAGCACTCGGGGGCAGGATTGCAGCGTTGCCTCCGGCACCACGTCCGGGCCAGGGTGCTCGCCTTCGGCCAGCAAGGTGAAATCCAGCAGGCGGTGGGTGTAGTCAAAGGTCGGGCCCAGCAGTTGACCGCCGGGGACGTCCTTGAACGTGGCCGACAGGCGACGGTTGAGCTGCATGTTCGACGTGTCGATGGGCACGCTGGCGCAAAAACGCGTCAGCGTCGTGCGGTAGGCGCGCAGCAGGAAGATCGCTTCGATCAGATCCCCTGCCGATTGCTTGATCGCCAGCGCGGCCAGCTGCGGGTCATACAGCGAGCCTTCGCTCATGACCCGTGCAACTGCCAGTGGCAGTTGCTGACGGATCTGCTCGACGTCGAGCTCGGCAATGCCTGTATCGCCACGACGCTTGTTGGCCAGCAGACGGTGAGCATTATCGATGGCCTGTTCGCCACCCTTGACCGCGACGTACATCAGGCACACTCCTGCACGCGAGTGCTGCGTGGCAAGCCGAGCATCTGACTGCCCGACAGAAAAAACACATCCAGCCCGCAGGGGAAGACATTACGTGCTTCTCGCTCGGCCCAGAAATCTTCTTCCAGCGGCAAGGCCACCGGGTTCTGCTGCTCGATACCGGGACCGCTCCAGCCAAGCGCACGCCCGCCTTCCAGGCCTGACAGCTGGATCAACAAGGTGCATGACTGATCCGGGTAGCGATCATTACCGGTATCGAAACCATGCAGATCGCAGGCAGTCGACGCATCGAGCAGCGCAAAGCGTGCAGCGTGCCGGTCGCTGACAATCGGGCTGCCGCAATGAAAGGCAATATTCGCGCGAATCGCCGGGGTATCAAATGCCGGGGCGAGCCAGAGCGGAGTGTCTAGGTCCAGTAGCGCCAGGCACAGGGCATGAGTTGCACTGTCCAGGCCCTGCAAGGCAGGTGGCTGGTGTCTGGCGGGCAGAGTCTGAATCACACCCGGGCCGGACAAGGCCTTGAGCGCCAGGCGAAAACTGCGCTGGGCATCCAGCACCGGATCGGTGAAGGCAGGTTGCAGAAGGACGGCATTCATCAGTCTTCTCCTCGGACCAGGGTAAAGAACTCGACTTTGGTTGCAGCAGCTTCGGCGTCCTTGCGCGCCCGACGTTCGGCTTGCGCACGTGCCAGCGGCTCGATCAGTTCGGACAGCCACCAGTCCTGTTGCGCCCCTTGCAGATGAGCGTCGGCCAGGGCTGCCAGTTCGGCATGGCGCTTGTCGCGCCCGGCCAGATAGCTGTAGCCGGTACGACCGTCAGCCAGGCGAACCACACAACGCGTCACGCTCATCTCGCCAAGATTGAAGGCCGAACCGGTCCCGCCCATACGACCGCGCACCAGCGTCATGCCGATTTCCGGAGCGCGGATCATCTGGTAATCGGTATCGCGCAACGCCGCTTCGTGACGCTGCAACTGTTCGCGGCTCGGCTCATCGACCAGGGCGCGCGCCAGCACGCTCATCCAGTGCTGACGCGCGGCCGTTTCAGGGGTTGCTTGCATGGAACACCTCGGTGTCAGTCAGTCGGTTGGCTGCCAGCAATCTGCTTGCCGGCCATCGGGTTAAAAGCCATTTGATACTGGAAGCGGTCAGAGCGACTGACCGAGCGGGAAAGCTCGATCGGCCGCCCCGCCCGGTCACACGAGACCGTCAACACGGTCAGCGCAGGCATATGTCGGGGCATCAGTAGCAACCCGGCCTCTTCACGGGATGGCAGGCGGGCACCGATCAGACTTTGCGCGCGACTCAACGACAACGTGCGCTCGGCCAGATACTGGCGAACCGAACCGCCCTGATAATCCGCCAGCACAGCGCTGTAGCTGGCACTGTAGCGATGGCAGATCAGGCTCACGGACTGGCCGTCCAGCTTGCGCAGCGTCTGCAGTTCGATCAACGGCGCGTGCTCGTCCAGGCCCAGGTACAACGCATCTTCGTGGCTGGCGAGGCATTCGCGACGCGCCAGCAGAATGGCCTCCACGCCGATGCCTTGCGCCGACAGTGACTGGCTGTAGGCACTGTCGACCTGCATCGGATAGATCAGCGGACGCTCCAGCACTTGCGTGCCCTTGCCCTGACGGCGCAGCACACTGCCCTCACGCACCAGTTCATCCACGGCGCGGCGGATCGTGTGACGGTTGACGCAGAAACGCTCGGCTAACTGAAACTCGGCGGGCAGATAATCGCCGGGCCGATACGTGGCCAGTTCATCGCGCAGGGTTTCAGCCAGTTCCAGATACATCGGCTCGACTTGTCTAGACAACTGCATGGTTAAAAAAAGTGTACATTGAACACCCCTCTTCTGTCAGATGAATTGCTTGCGCAGGCGCTGCGACATGATGTCGATGACGCTTACCACAACGATGATTACCAGCAGCACAGCGCTGGTCTGGACGAACGCAAAGGCACGGATGTTTTCCCAGAGAATGACGCCGATGCCCCCGGCACCGACCATGCCCACTACGGTCGCCGAGCGCACATTGGATTCGAACCGGTATAAAGCGTAGGAGATCCACAGCGGCATGACCTGAGGAATTACACCGTAGATGACTTCTTGTAAAGCACTGGCACCGGTGGCACGTACGCCTTCGACAGGACCAGGCTCTATCGCTTCGACCGCTTCGGCGAACAGCTTGGCGAGCACGCCGGTGGTGCTGATCCAGAGTGCCAGTACCCCGGCAAACGGACCCAGCCCGACCGCGACCACAAAGAGCATCGCAAAAACCATTTCGTTGATCGAACGACAAGCATCCATGCAGCGCCGCAGCGGCAGATGAATCCACCACGGCGTGATGTTTTCGGCGCAAAGAATGCCCAGCGGTATCGAACAGACAATCGCCAGCGCCGTGCCCCACAGAGCGATCTGGAGGGTCACCAGCATTTCCTTGAGGTAGCTGCGCCACTCACGAAAGTCCGGCGGGAAGAAGTCGGCGGCAAATGTCGCCATGTTCGACGAGTCCCGAACCAGCGCCATCGGGTTCATTTCTGCGCCCTGCCAGGCCCAGGCCAGCGCCGCGAGCAACAGCCCCCAGCCCAGGTAACGCAATCCGTTGGGCTTGCCTGCAATCCGGGCATAGGCAACTTGAGTGGTCATGGCAAACTCCTGATAGCGGACGGAACGCTCAACCTGCCGAGCTGCCTGCGGTTTTCTGGTTCAGTTCGGTAATGCGCTCCTGCAATTTGCTCAGGCTGGCATCGATGTCCTTGAGCCGGGCAGCTTTCTCCTGAGCGTCCAGCGTAGTGCTGGCAACCACTTCAGTGCGCTGCTTGAACAGTTCAAGTTGACGAATGGGTAACAACTGGTCATCGCTGGACTTGAGGAACTTGCCCATCTGCATGTTCTTCAGAACGGTTTTCTCTTCGTCGGTATTACCGTAACTGGCGAAGAATTCACGAATCTTCGCTTTGTTTTCGTCTGACAGTGCCTTGCTCCAGACAATCGGATCGGCTGGAATCAACGGTGATTTCCAGATCACCTTGAGTTGCTCGACCTTGTCGGGCTGGGTCACCGCCAGGCGGTCCCAGCTTTCGGTATTGAAGGTTGCAACGTCCAGTTGGCCCTTGGCGACACTCAGGGCATTGACCTCGTGGCTGGAGTTCAAGGTGCGCTTGAAGGCAGTGGACGCATCCACATTGTTTTTGGCAAACACATAATAACCAGGCACCAGATAGCCCGAGGTAGAGTTCGGGTCACCGTTGCCGAAGGTCAGGCTCTTGGCGTTCTTGAGCATGTCGTCGACGGAATTGATCGGACTGTCCTTGCGCACAATCAGCAAGCTCCAGTAGCCGGCGTCGCCATTGGCGGCAGAGGTCTGGGCAAAAATCTCGCCGTTGGAGCGGTCAACCGCTTCCATGGCGGCCTTGTTGCCCAACCAGGCCACATCGACCTTGTTGAAACGCATGCCCTGGATCAGACCGGCGTAATCGGAGGCGAACGTGGCGTTGACTTTGAGGCCGGTCTTGCGGCTCATGTCATCGAGAAACGGCTGCCAGATACTTTTCAGGTTTTGCGATGACTCGGTGGACATGATGCCGAAATTGATGGCTTTTTCTTCTGCCGCCTGGACCGTGCCCAACGCGCAGGCGGTCAGCAAGGCGGCAGAGGCGAAAAGACGACCGATACGCTTGAACATGCAGGCTCTCCTGATAATGGGTTGATGTCAGAACTTCAGACTTTAGCCAGCTCCAGGCGTGGCTTGTGGCGAACACGACGGCTTCGCTCGGTGATCATCAGGCTCGCGTCAGCGTCTGCGCCGTAAAGGTCATTGAGGAACTGTTTGCTGAGATCCTCTGCCTGGCCATCAAAATGTATCCGCCCTCCCTTGAGAGCCACAGCACGTGGGCAATAGCGCACGGCGTAATCCACCTGATGCAGGGTGACGACGACGGTCTTGCCGTCGCGGCGATTGATGTCGGCAAGAATTTCCATGACCCGGCGGGCCGATTCGGGGTCCAGCGAGGCAATCGGTTCGTCTGCCAGGATCACTTCGGCGCGCTGGGTCAAGGCACGGGCGATCGCCACGCGTTGCTGCTGGCCACCGGACAAGGTCGAAGCCCGCTGAGCGGCAAGATCCACCAGCCCTACCCGGTCCAGCGCGGCCATTGCGCGCTGTTTCTCCTCGCGATTGAACAACGCCAGACTGCCACGCCAGCGCGGCATCCGTCCCAGACAACCGAGCAGGACGTTGTCCAGCACGCTGAGGCGATTGACCAGATTGAATTGCTGGAAGATATAGCCAATATCGGCCCGCAGACGCCGCACCTGGCTGTTCAGGCGACCGGAAGACTGAACCTCGCGACCCAGTACCTTGACCTGGCCGCCATTGCTGCGATCACAGCACGCAAGACCTGCCAGATGCCGCAGCAAGGTTGACTTGCCGGAGCCGGAAGCACCAATCAGCGCAACCATTTCACCGGGTTGTATAGACAACGCGAGATCAATCAACGCCCCTTTATGTGAAAAGGTCTTGTTCAGGCCTTGTACATGAATGGCTTCGTTCATGAGGCTTCTCGGTCTGCGTACGACCCGGGACAGGTCGTATTCGGTTGTCAACCAAGTTGAACCTGTGTTGTTGCAGCCTCATGAACCGTGAGTGACGAGGTGATAACAGTTTGTCGCAGAAGGTGTTGCAGCGTAGAGATGACGCAGGGCGTCACAAACTGCATGCCAACGCGCGCCAAGGGTCCCACCGCCGAAGTTGGCACGATACCCATCTCGATACTGATGCATGCAACGTGCGCTACGAGAGGTGTCCAGGCGTCCGCCCCCAGAACAGCAGAGCGGCGCAGAGACAGGCTGGATCAGATCCGGAAGCTGCCGACCAGTTGCTGCAGGCGGGCGGCCTGCTCTTCCAGCGAGTTGCAGGCTTCCAGGGTCTGGCGCAGGTTGTCGACACCCAGTTGGTTGAGGGTGTTGATGTGGGTGATGTCGACGTTGATGGACTCCACCACCGAGGTCTGCTCTTCTGTTGCAGCGGCTACCGACTGGTTCATGCCGTTGATCTCTTCGATGCGGCGGGTCACGCTGCCCAGGCGCTCACCGGCCAGGTTGGCGATGCCTACACTGTCCTCGCTCTGACGCTGGCTTTCGGTCATGTTGGTCACCGCCTCGCGGGCGCCGACCTGCAGCTCTTCAATCATGGTCTGCACTTGCTGGGCTGAATCCTGGGTGCGGTGTGCCAGATTGCGCACCTCGTCAGCCACCACGGCAAATCCGCGCCCTGCTTCACCGGCCCGCGCCGCTTCGATGGCAGCGTTGAGCGCCAGCAGGTTGGTCTGCTGGGAGATACTGGTAATCACTTCGAGAATCTGCCCGATGTTGGCGGTCTTGCCATTCAGGCTCTCGATGTTAACGCAGGACTCACTGATCTTGCCGGACAACTCGTTCATGGCCTTGATGGTCTGCTGCACCACGCCTTGGCCGTCACTGGCCAGGCCGCTGGCATCGCTGGACTGCTGCGACGTACGCGCGGCGTTCTGCGCGATTTCCTGTGCCGCAGCGCCCAGCTCGTTGATTGCAGCTGCAACACTTTCAGTGCGATGGGCCTGTTGGTCGGAGTTGTCCATCGACGCGTTGGAGACCCTGACCACCCGTGTGGCCACTTCCCCCAGTTGCGCGGCAGTAGAGGCGACTTCTCGAATCGATGTGTGGATACGTTCGACAAAATGGTTGAACGATTGCGCCAGTGCGCCGAACTCATCCTGCGAGGTGATTGCCAGACGCTTGGTCAGGTCGCCCTCGCCATCGGCGATATCACGCATTGCACGACCCATCTGGTGCAGTGGCTGCATCAGAACCCGGATCAACAGGCCCAGCAGCAGGATGATAACCATCACCACAACCACCATCGCGGTAATCGCCGAGGCACGGAACTCTGCAAGCATCGAATAAGCGGAATCCTGCTCCAGTACCAGCGCAACGTACCAGTTGGCAGTTGACACGCCTTGAACCGGTGTGAAGGAAATGATCTCGGGCTTTTTGCCAGAATCGATTTCCGTTACGCCAGTGGCGATCTTCGGTGTATTGACCGGATAAGCTTCGTTGATGTTCTTGAGCACCAGCTTACTGTCCGGGTGCACCAGAATTTTGCCTTCGGCGCTGACCAGAAACGCGTAACCATGCCCATCGAAGTTCAGGGAGTTGATGATTTTGCTGACGCTGTCCAGGGATATATCGGCACCGGCGACACCGGCGAACTGGTTCTGGATTTTGACCGGAGTGGCAATGGTCATGACCAGCTTGCCGGACGACGCTGCAATGTACGGCTCGGTAACAATTGTGCCAGGCGCGTTCTGGGCGGCCTTGTACCAGCCGCGTGCACGCGGGTCGTAGTCAGCCGGGCGATTGCCGGCCGGTACTGAAAACATGACGCCTTCAGTGCTGCCGAAATAGCTCAGCTGGAAGTTTTCGCTGTACGTCGGCAGGCCAATGGCGCGCTGCAGTTGCGGCAGTTCCTTGCCGTCCACAGCAACTTGCTGAGACATCGACTGCAGCAGTTGAATGCGGCTCTCCAGCCAGGTTTGAATATTCTGCGTGGTCAATGTACCCAGCTGCAACAGCTCGGACCTGACGCTGGATTTAAGCGACTGACGTTGTCGATAGTCGTTTATGACAATAAACACACTGAAGGCGACAACCACAATCAATGCAGCGGCGAGAAGGATCTTCTTGCTGAAACCCAGACTTTTCATAGCGGTTACTTCCACGGCAAAAACCAATAAGGACGATCTCTGGATCGTCAATCAAACTTCACAACTGTGCCGTCCTTTTCACGTTACCCCTGCAGGCCGTTCAGCAACCGGAGCCGATACATACCCGCCAGCGGAGTCGATGATCAGGCAGGTCCGGGTCTCGAAACCCACAGAGGCGCTTGTATCGCCATATCGGCCGCGACTGACCAGTCCTTGATTATTTTTTTCGGAGTGCGCCGAGACCTGTCTCCCACTCTCGAAAGCGAAACGTGCAGAGCGGGAAAAACTGGCTATGGTTGAATTCATCCCCGCCATGCAGAGGACGGTCTTGCCATGCTGAGTATCGAAAAGCTTTTTGACGATTTGCACAGTCTCCCGAGTATTCCCAAAGTGGCTCAGGACCTGATGCTGCAATTTGACAATCCCTCCTCCAACCTGGAAAGCATCGCCCGTAACATAGAGAAAGACCCGGTGATCGCCGCCAAGGTATTGCGTCTGGCCAACTCGGCGCGGTTTCGCGGCTCGCGCGAGTCGTCAAGTATCGAAGACGCGGCCATGCGCCTGGGTTTCAATACCCTGCGTACGCTGGTAATGGCCTCGGCCGTAACCGGAGCATTCAAGGCAGGGCCCAGTTTTGACCTCAAGGGGTTCTGGCTGAAAAGCTTTCAGGTTGCGGGGATCTGCCGGATGCTCGCGAAACAGACCGGCGTCGATCCTGAAATCGCTTTTACCTGCGGGGTGATGCACAACATCGGTGAGCTGCTGATCCAGACCGGCGCTCCTGAAGTGGCGGAGCGCCTGAACAATGCCGCCAGGGCCGGGACGCCGGGACGTGCAGCCAATGAAACCCTGCAACTGGGTTTCAGCTACCCGGAAGTCGGTGCGGAGCTGGCCAGCCGCTGGCATCTGCCCCAGGTGATCCAGCAGGCCATCGCCTACCAGGCCACACCGCTGAAGGCTCCGGCTGACGCACCGCTGCCCAGGATCGTCGCTCAGGCCATCACCCTCTCCGATGCGCTGGAAGCACACGGCGGCGCGACCCCGCAAGCGCAACAGGCTTGCGGCGGACCGCTAATGGAAGGCATCGATCTGGACGCACTGTTTGCCGGGCTGCCGGCTGTGCTGGAGGCCGACAAAGCGTTCTCCGACCTGTTGAGCTGAGCCGACGCGCTCTTCGCGGAGGGTAAGCGCGGTCATGGCGTGAGCGTTTCACCCCATGACCGCAACCCCGGACATCTGTATATCCATACAGATAAAACTTGCTCGTAGCGCATTCAACGTTCATCCTTGCAGCCCTTGCACCGGTAATCGACGACGGTAGTCATGCGGCTGTTTCTCTGCGAAAAACCTTCTCAGGCCAAAGATATTGCGGCTGCGCTCGGCGCAACCCGTCGTGGCGATGGCTGCTGGGTAGGCCCCAATGCCACCGTGACCTGGTGCATTGGCCATCTGCTGGAGACAGCCCCGCCCGACGCCTACGATGCGCGTTACAAGCGTTGGGTGCTGGAAGACCTGCCCATCGTTCCGGAAAAGTGGAAGATGCTCGTCAAGCCAAAGACCGCCAGCCAGTTCAAGGCGGTCAAACGGTTGCTGGGCGAAGCCCGGGAACTGGTGATTGCCACCGACGCCGACCGCGAAGGCGAAATGATCGCCCGCGAATTGCTCGACCATTGCCGCTATCGCGGGCCGATTCAGCGTTTGTGGTTGTCGGCACTGGATGACGCCTCCATCCGCAAGGCGCTGGCAGCGCTCAAACCCGGTGCCGACACGTTCAGCCTGTACCACTCGGCATTGGGTCGATCCCGCGCCGACTGGCTGATCGGCATGAACATGAGCCGTCTGTTTACCCTGCTGGGTCGTCAATCGGGTTATCAGGGCGTGCTGCCGGTGGGTCGGGTACAAACCCCGACATTGCGGCTGGTGGTGGACCGTGATCGGAGCATTGCCGACTTCGTACCGGTGCCCTACTGGGCGATTGACGTCAGATTGCTGTCTGACGATCAGGCATTTATCGCTCAATGGCGCGCCCCATCGGACGCCTGTGACGATCAGGATCGCTGCCTGAACCAGCCGCTGGCGCATCATGCAGCCGAAGCGATGCGCAATGCTGCGAGTGCACGACTGATCAAGCTGCGCACCGAGCGGATTCGCGAAGCAGCGCCGCTGCCGTTCGATCTGGGCACTCTGCAGGAAATCTGCTCGAAAAAGCTCGGGCTCGGTGCGCAGGAAACCCTTGATATAGCCCAGTCGCTGTATGAAACCCACAAGGTCATCACTTACCCGCGCAGCGATTGCGGCTACCTGCCAGACAGTCAGCATGGCGAAGCTGCGGGTATCATCGCAGCGATGTGCAAGGCAGACCCGACGCTGGCCAGCCTGTCACCACACCTTGATCCGCAACGCCGGTCACGGGCCTGGAACGACAGCAAAGTGACTGCTCACCACGGCATCATTCCCACGGCTGCCATACGTGGCGTCGAGCGCCTGACCGGCAAACCCCGAGCGGTATACACCCTGATCAGAGCGCGCTATCTGGCCCAGTTTCTGCCCAACCACGAATACGACCGCACCCAGGCGGATTTCGACTGCGCAGGCCATCCGCTTCGTGCGGTTGGCAAGCAGATCGTCGAACCCGGCTGGAAGCGGGCCATGCCCGAGGCACTGGCACCGGCCAAGGGACGCGAAGCACCTGCCCCGCAACCATTACCTGCGTTGTTTCAGGGTTGTGAGTGTGCTGTTGACGACGTCATCCTCAAAGACCTGTGGACCCAACCCCCCAAACCCTTTACCGAAGGCGACCTGATCAAGGCGATGAAGAACGTCGCCAGGCTGGTGGAGGACCCGCTGCTCAAGCAAAAACTCAAGGACACCACCGGTATCGGCACCGAAGCCACCCGCGCCGGAATCATTCAGGGCCTGCTTGATCGTGGCTACCTGACCCGGCAAGGCAAGGCTCTGTGCGCGACACCGGCAGCGTTCAGTCTTATCGACGCTGTGCCGCGCGCCATCGCCGACCCTGGTACCACGGCGATCTGGGAGCAGGCTCTGGACATGGTACAAAGCGGCGAAATGAGCCTTGAAGCGTTTGTCGCCAAACAGGCGGCATGGATGAGCAAACAGGTCAGCCGCTGCGTCGGCATGCGCATGACCATCAGCGGTCCGGCCAGCCCGGCAGGCGTTGCGCCGCCGTGGAAGAAAAAACGCAAGACTGCAAAGCGCAGTGCCACGTCGTCCACTGCTGCAGCGGGCACTGCAGCGAAAAAACCGCGACGAACTGCCAAACCCGCCGCCAAAACGTAGGCCGGAGCAGCCGCGGGCTCACGAACAAGCAAATGGCTACACACTCAAGCGTTACAAACAGGTGTTACAACATGTCAGACCGAGAGCTCATCATTCCGCCCACCATGCAATCAATCATGGACCGTGCAGGCTATGCACCCGCCGTCAGGGTGGGCGACACCCTGTACTGCGCCGGGCAGGTGGGACGCACACGAGAAATGGAAGTCATCCTCAACCCGGAGGCGCAGTTCATTGCCTGCTGGGAAAACCTGCGCACGGTATTGGCCGAAGGTGGCTGCACATTCGACGATATAGTCGACATGACCACTTATCATGTCGCCATGAGTGAACACATGGCGGTGTTTCGTGACGTGAAAAACCGTATATTCCCGCGCGGCCAATGCGCATGGACCTGCATCGGCGTTGCCGAGCTGGCACATCCCGGACTGTTGCTGGAGATCAAGTGCGTTGCAGTCAGGCGCAGCGCCTGACCCGTTATCAAAGGCTGGAACGCAACGGGATCTCGTGCCGCGAAGCTTCTGCCTGAGCACCGTCCAGCCCGACCATTTCGTCGTGGGCCACGGCCTGGGTCATGAACAGCTTTACATCCGATACCGGAGAAAGCACCTTGCGCGCCTCTTCTACCGACGCAAGGTGCAGGGTATTGCCACTCGAATCTTCCACTGGCACAGACTTGCCGTCCACCAGCGCGTGGAGCACGTATGAGCCGCCCTCCATTGAAATCAGATCGAGTTCGCGAACCGTTTTATCCTTTGCATGTTTTGTCAGGTCTTGAATGTTCAAAGTCACACCTCCGGTAGCGTTCTGAAAATCAGCGCCGTGTAGAAGTGGAGTTTTCATCTGCCTGAACGTTCCGTTATTTCAAATACGTACCGGACAATCAGCGTGAGCCCGCGCCAGGCGCAGGCCCTTATGCTCTGTTGCTTGCCCCACGGCTTATCTGCCCAGCAACAGCGCAGCGTCAAAGCCCATCCGCAAGTTGCCCCAGTGGCGCCCGTCAAAAAAGAACGGTACGTCGATTTCGGTCATGATCTCGCCGGTATCACGCAGGTAGGTCTGCAACAGAAAGCGCTGCTTGTTGCCTGCCGCACGCAAGCCTATCGGGTCGGAGAACATCCGTTTGTTACGGCATACCGGCAAGTCGACGGCACGGTCGCCGGTAGGTTTCAGCGACACCCAACTGTTGTTGACCGGACAGTAACCTTTGTTGTCCACGATAAAGGTGACTTTGCCGCCCCGGGTGCCTTTGGTCAGTTTGTCGCATTCTTCCTGGCAGACTTGTGCGAAGCGTTCTGTGTAACCGGTCATGTATTGCTTGGGATCAGTACCGGGGATCAGCGTGTAACTCTGATCAAACAGATTGACGCCTTGTTTGTGCAGTTCCGCCAGCCGCGCCTGCAGGATATCCCGGCAATGACTCGCACGGGTAATGGCCGCGTCCAGCTCGCCATGTCCCAGCACGAAACGCCCCAGCAATGCCTGAACCTGCTCGGCCACACCCGACAGATCACGGGTTGCTGTGGCGGAGTGCTGCATGCGCTGATCGATGGCCTGACTGTCGGAGTAAATTCGCGTCACCCGCTCGTTGATGCCAGTGTTGGTGGTTGCAAACTGCTGAATATGCGCAGCGATGTCGGCCAATTTGTCATTGGTCGACTCGAAATCGCCGATCATGCTCTCGAAATGACCGGACGCCCGTTCCACCACCTGTTGGGTTTCGCGGGCGCTGTGGCTGATCTGAATGGTCTGCTCGTGGGTGGAACTGACTTCCTGAAGCATTGCGTCGATGTTCCGGGAGATATCATCAGTGGCTTTACTGACGTTCTGCGCCAGCGTGCGCACTTCATCCGCCACCACCGCAAACCCCCGGCCGCTCTCACCGGCCCGCGCAGCTTCGATGGCCGCATTCAGTGCGAGCAGGTTGGTCTGCGAGGATATCTGCTGGATGAGCCCGACAATCGACTTGATGCTTGATGAACGCTCATTCAACCCGGATACCAGCCCACCGAACTCATTAAGGCTGCTGGATATCTGGCTGATGTTTCCGGTCACTTCCAACAATTCGGCATAAGAATCGCGCGCCATACTCAGGTTCTGCGCGGTGGTACTCGAAATACCCTGCGTCTGCTGAGAGACGTCCTCGATGCTGCCCACCGCCATATTGCTCTGGTCCATCACCTCTCTGGCGAAACGCGCCTGATCGGTCGCGCTGTCACTGGAATCACTGATGTTTTTCAGCGAGCGTGCCGATTCGACTGCAATCTGCACCGTCAGCGCCTGAATACTGCTGATCACCTCGCGCTGCTTGGCCAGAAAGCGATTGCAGGTGCTGGCCAGCACTCGAATTTCGTCGTGCGTCAGCAATGGCAAGTCCCGGGACAGGTCGCCCTCGCCGTTAGCAATTTCTTCGAGGGCGCGCGTCATGAACATGACCGGACGCACAATCAAATGGCGGAAGTACCAGACCATGAAGCCGACCATCACCAGCGTAAACAGAGTGCTCAGCAGGATGGCATTGCTCAGGACATCAAGCCGGCCCTGAACCTTGCCCAGCACGGCCGCGTCCAGCGACGTGGCGTGCAATTGCTGCATGATGTCGGATCGGATATTCAGCGCCACCCAGTACAGCAGAGCGCTGACCAGAGCCAGCAGAAAAAGGCTTGAGAGCTTTTTGGTCAGTGTGTCGAAAAACTGCATTTCGACTGACTCGTATAAGGCCTTTAACGTCCGCATGCCGCTGCTCCTTGGGGTGAAAAATGACGCATCCGCGAGAATTTAACGCTTGCCGGCACCCAGGATTCAAGGGTTTAACCGGCCAATACAGGCCTGTGATGGCTCCGTCGCGATTCGACCGAGGATCGAATGCGCCGGAGAGTACTGCAGGCTGGGGCTATTTGATATCAAAGACGGAAACGATCCACCGATTGCGACAGTTGCACGGCCATTGCCGACAGTTCGTCGGTGGTGCTGGCAGTCTGCCCAATGACCCGGCTGTTACCCTCGGACATACTGGCAATCATCTCCACCTGATGAGCGATTTCGTTGCTGGCCAGGCTTTGTTCACCAATGGTGCGAGTGATGTCATTGACCAACTGCGTCGTACTCAACGTGGCTTCCAGAATATCGCTGATCGCACGCTCCACTTCAGCGGTGACGGCCATCCCCTTGTCGACCTGGGCGACGCCTGCTTCCATGCTGGTCACCGCTTCTCGGGTGCTTTGCTGAATGCGCGCGACCATCGTGGTGATTTCCTGAGTGGATGTGCTTGTCCGCCCCGCCAGGCTGCGAACTTCGTCGGCAACCACGGCAAAACCCCGCCCCTGTTCGCCGGCGCGGGCAGCTTCGATCGCAGCGTTGAGCGCCAGCAGATTGGTCTGATCGGCAATGCCCTTGATCACCTGAATAATATTGAAAATCCCCTCCGAGTCCTTGTCCAGCGTGCGGATAACCTGTGCCGACAGCTGCGCCGAGCGGGCAATGCTGTCCATGTCACTGACCACCTGATGAATGACCCGCCCCCCGTTTTTGGCCAGTGCCTCGGCCTGACTGGCCATCTCCAGTGCATGCCCGGCGTGCCGGGTGATTTCTTCGATGCTCGCGGTCATCTCGCTGGTCGCTGCCGACATGGTGCCCGCTGCCGAACTCTGCTGGCGACTGCTGTCGGCCACTTCATGGCAGCCGCTGCTGAGCTGGCGACTCATGCCACTGACGCCATGTGCATTGCTGCGCACGACTTCAATCATGCCACGCAAGTCACGCTGCATCACCGCCAGGCTACGAATCAGCATGCTTGCCTCGTCACGGCCGCGAGGCTCGGCGATAGGCTCACCAAGATTGCCGTGGGCGATGCTGTCGGCAATGCGGCTGGCAGAGGCAAGCGGAATCATGATACTGCGGGTTACCCATTGCCCCTGGATCAGAAGCAGCAAAATGCTCGCCACCAGCACTACGACAAGGGCAATATTGGCACTGCGTATCGCTTGCCGGGACGCCTCGCCGCTTGCCTTGAAGTTGTCTTCGATCAGTTCGCTGAGACTGGACATCTGTTCTTCAAGCTGAGTGAAGGCGCTGTTGAATGTGCCCAATCCTTGTTGCGCTTGCTCGGGATTATCCAGCGCCAGGCCGACGATACGTTCGCCACTGGCAATGTAGGTATCGAGGCTCGGCTTGATCCTGTTCAATTCCGCCTTTATGTCATCCGTAACGGGTAGTTTGAGGTTATCACCGAGCACGGCACGAAAATGCGCGGCGTGTTCATCAAGGGATTTCTGTACTTCATCACGCGTGCTATCGCTCTTGCCCAGCCCGACCAGCATTGCCGACAACACATCCGCACGTAGCGCATCGTGCATCATGTCGGCCTCCAGATGATTGCGCAGCGCGGTCATGCTCACCTCACTGTCGATCATCGCCGTCTCCGTCCTGGTATTACCCACATAGTTGACCAGACTGATGATCAGAACCGTCAGCACGCTGGTGCCAATCAACAACAATAGACGTAGCTTTATCGACATCCTGATGTCCTCTGCGATCAATGAGATAACGCGAGCTGCGGAATGCTCTTATTCAGAGCTTATCGACGCCAGTGGCCTGTTACTTGAACCTGTTTGCAGTTTTTTACTGCGCCATGGTCAGCGAACGATCGTTTATCGACCTGACGTCGACCTGTAACGCGGCTATGGTGAACTGTAGTGAACTCAAGCCCATCGCAGGAGCCAGTAAAGTGCCCGACAAGAAGCCCGCTATCGATCTCGCCTACCGACCACGCCTGGCCGACCTCAAGCCTCTGGTTCCATCGGCAGAACTGCTTGCACCGCAGCCCATTGCATCGCCGCGTACTACGCCGGCGAGCGAATTGCAGAAGCGCAAAGGGTATGTCGAGAGTTTCCTCGGTGACTTCGTCGTACCATGGCCCTCAGCCGACGCAGAACTGGCGACTGATGTGTATCCGCTGGACAACGCCGGTAATCGTCTCGATTACACGCACTTTTCAATCACCATGTCGCGCAGTCGGCGTCTGGCGCTGTATGTCGGTGTCAATATCGATGGTTCCAGCAGTGTCGAAGTCAAGCGTAGCAAGGATTCATGGTCGTTTGATGGCAGACTGCCCGCAGAGGCGCAGATCGGTGAGAGCCTGTATGCCGACAACCTGCTGGATCGGGGCCATCTGGTCAGGCGTCAGGACCCTAACTGGGGCAAGGAAGCCGAAACAGCCAACAGCGATACCTTTCACTTCACCAACTGCTCGCCGCAAATGGCCGCATTCAACCAGAAGACCTGGCTGGAACTTGAGGACTACATCCTCGAGAACACGCGTCGCTGGAAATCCCGGGTAACCGTTTTCAGCGGCCCGGTGCTGCGCGATGACGACCGCAGCTACCGGAACGTCAAAATCCCTTCCGCCTTCTGGAAAGTCGTGGCATTTCTTGGTGACGACGGCAAGCCTTCGGCCAGCGCGTACATGATCGACCAGAGCCGTGAGCTGGGTAAGCTGGAGATCATATTCGGTCCGCTCAGGACCTGGCAGCGCAGCGTCCTGCAGATCGAACAGCTTACCGGCATACGCTTCGGCGACCTGGCCAGCTACGACGGCTTTTCCAACGAAGAACGCCTGACCGGCACGCGCATCGAGGCACAGATCCGCGGTCCGCAGGATATCCGGGTCTAGGTTACGCGCCTGCCGGGAAACGACCGTGGACGCTCGCCGACCCGGGTGTAGCGATAACAGCGTCTGCGCCCTATTCGAACTGCTGGCGATTCTCCGGGGTGATGAGTTTGAAGGGTACCCAGATAACCGGAGACTCCAGGGTCTCGCCGCGTGCCATGCGCAACGCGGCGTCTACCGCGCCGTTGGCCTGGCCGACGGCGTCCTGAAACACGCTCACTGCCATTTTGCCTTCGGCCATCAATTTCAGACCGTCCGGGGTGCCGTCGATACCGCCAACAAGGTAATCCCTGGCATTCTTCCCGGCTTTTTCCAGGCCCATGATCGCGCCAATTGCCATTTCGTCGTTGTTGGCGGCGATGATAGAGAAGTCCACGCCCTGTTTGACCCAGTCGATGACAATGGACGCGGCCTGACTGCGTTCCCAGTTGCCGATTTTCTTCTGTACAACCTTCATGTTCGGGTACTTGGCAACCACCTTTTCCACGTCCTCGGTGCGCATGACCGATGATTTGTTGCTCGGATCGCCCACCAGAATCACCACGTTGCCCTTGTAATCGGCACGGCGAGCCAGTTCTTCCATTTGCAACGTGCCGGACTCCAGTTCATCAGAGCCTACGAACGCCGTCAGCGCAGGCCATTTGGCAGGTTCAGGATTGCGGTTGACGAATACCAGCGCAACCTTGGCCTCATTGGCCAGGCGCATCATTTCCGGCGCACTTTTGCCATTCACCATCGCGACCACGATGGCATCGACTTTTGAATTGACCAGATTGCGAAACTGACGCATCTGCAGCTCTACATCGTCCTGGCCGTTTTCCATGAAAAGGTCGGCATTCAGCAGCGCCACTTGCTTCTCGACGCCGTGGCGCAGGATGGTTTGAAAATTGTCGTTGTACTTGGCCATGCCCACGCCGATCAGAGGCGTATCGGCCTGCGCCAGACCAGCGACCAGCAGGCTTGCACTCAGGGAAATCGATAACCACTGTTTCATGTTCTGACTCCCGGGCGTTAAACGCTGAAATGATGGAGCAGCTCGCGCTGATCCCTGGCCATTTTCGACAGGTCCTGACTGCTGCTCGCAGACTGTTCGGCACCGTCTGCGGCCTGCTGGGCAGAATCGTTGATGTGCGTGACCATGCGACTGGTTTCCTGCACCGTCGCGCTTTGCTGCTCTGTGGCGGCAGCGATCTGGATATTCATGTCGCGAATCGTATCCACCGCTTCACCCATTTCCACCAGCAACTGGTCAGCACCGGAAGCCAGCGTCACGCAGTGGCTGGACTGGATCTGACTTTCGTTCATCACCTGCACGGCCGAGTGGATCTTGTTTTGCATCTGGCCGATCATTTCCTGGATCTCGCTGGTTGAGGTCTGGGTACGGCTGGCCAGCGAGCGCACCTCATCGGCCACCACCGCAAACCCCCGGCCCTGCTCGCCTGCACGCGCCGCTTCGATGGCCGCGTTGAGCGCCAGCAGGTTGGTCTGCTCGGCAATGGTGCGAATGGCATCGACAATGCCGTCAATGTTTTGCCCGTATTTCTGCAGCTCATCGGTCACCGCAGACGCCTTGTTGACCTGTTCGGCCTGCTGGCGGATGTTGACGATGGTTTCAGCCACGCGCTTCTGAACCTTGTCAGTCAGTTCACTGGTGCTGTCCACCGCGCTGCGTGTGTCCTGAGCCCGACGGGCGACTTCTTCCACGGTACTTTCCATTTCAGTCATGGCCGACGCAGCAGAGTTGAGCCGGTCTTTCTGCTCGTCTACCACGCGGGTGGTCTGTTCACTGATCTGCGCGTTCTGGCTGGCAGTCAGCGCCAGGGTATCGGCGGAGCCGATCAACTGGCGAAACGTCTGTTGCAGCGACTGGGTGAATTCATTGAGATAGCCGCCCAGCTCGCCGAATTCGTCGCGACGGCTGACATCGAAACGCACGCGCATGTCGCCGCTGGTCAAGGTCTTGAGCACCTCGCGAAACGCCGCCAGTGGACGCCGCAGACTGAACGCGACCCAGGTACCAATGACTGCCGCAGCGATCACGGCGAGGAGGCAGGCGATCAACAGCAGGCTGAGGCTGGTGGCGATGGTCGAATCCGCACCTGCCTTGGCTTCGCTGGCCACCGCCAGTGACTGGTTGCCGAACTCGCCGATCTTGTCCAGGGTTGCTTGAAGACGTGTTTCTGCCGCCTGGCGCTGTTTGCCCACTTGCTCGGCGAGCGCCGCCTCCTGTTTGTAGGCCTGATAGACGCCATCGCTGCCGGTAAGGTCGTTAAGCAGGCGGTTGACCATCACGCCGGCGATACGGCCACCTCGAGGATCCACCGCCGTGAGCTCCCGCGCCCGGGTACTGATGACTTCGTCCTGCAGGTTGAGCACACGCTGCAACGTCTGGATATCCGGCGTTGCCGCATGGGCAGCAAGGCCTTCATAGGATTTACCGACTTCCAGCAGCAGTTTTTCCCCCGCCGCCACGTTGTCAGCCGAACCCGCGCTGCGCTCGCGGGCAATGTAGTCACGCAAATAGCCTGTCAGTTGTGCGCCCTGGCTGCTGCTGTAGCCCTGCAATACCCGGCTCTGGAGCATCTGCAACACATGCTGTCGATGACTGGCAATCAGGCTCTGTGCCTGCTCGGCGTAGGCAGCGCTCAACTGACGCTGCTGATTAAGGTTGTCGCGCAGTTCAGCGCGGTCGCCGATAAAGGCAGGCGTGCTGTCCAGCAACTGATTGAAGCGGGCCATGCTGTCGTTGAAGGGCTGTTTGCCATCGTCAATCTGCCTGGGGTCATTGCTGACCAGAATTCCGAGCAATGCCTGGTTGGCACGCAGCACATGGACGTAAAGCTCGCTCGCCGCTCTGCTCAAGGGGGCCGACTGCCCGGTGATGATGCTGATCCGGTCGCTTATGGAATGCGTGCTTTGATAGCTGATACCTGCCATGGCGAGCAACAGTACAACCAGCACAGCAAACCCACCGATCACTCGCTGAAGAATGGTCATGGCTATCCTCTTTATTTTTATTGCGTCGTATCTGATCCGGGCCTGCGCAAAGCACGTCAGTCCGGAAAATGATCGGAGCTCAAAAGAGAATGTCGGCCGGGTCGTGGGCGACTTGAGGCAGTGTTCACACTATCTTTACCGGCCGGGGGTCAATAAAAAAGGACTGCATGACCTGACGAGTCATGCAGTCCTTCAGACCTGCGCCTGGTAATCAGCGGAAATGACGTGCGACGGCCTCCGGTGCATCGGGCACATCCATGTTGATCTTCCGCCAGGCAGCCTCGGCGAAGCTGTACACCGAAAACGCAATCAGACCCAGCGCCACGATCAGCAGCACCAGCCCACCGGCAGGCAGGTCCTGCAAACCGTTGAGCGCGTCTTTCATGCCTGGCGGATGCATGGCCTGATAACTGGAACCGCTTACGGCCAGCAACACCGCTACTTCGATGAATGCCACGCCGCGGGCGATCAGGCCGAAACGTGATACCGGACGCACGTACCTCATGACGTCTTCATCGGCCTCGAAATACTTCTCGAACGACGCCTTATAGCCCTTGATGATGTGCACAATGCCCAGGCCGAGGGGCACCAGTGCCACCACGTAGACCAGCAGATTGGAGTGATCCCAGGACAGAATGGTGGCCAACAGGTCCTTCGCCTGACCGCCACCCGATGAGCTTGCGGAGCTCTTGAGCCCACTGACCAGCAGCCCCAGCGCAAAAAAAGCCAATGCCCCGTAAGTAAAACCGCCCACCAACAGGCCTCCTCGGATCACCAGACCTTTGAATTCCCGGCCATGATGATCGACGTCCCGCGTAGCCTGCAGCACACGCCATGCAGCGAACGCCAGCAGGCCGACAATCACCACCCCCACCAGAACGCTGCCGAATGGCTGGCTCAACAAGGCTTCAAGGCTGCTGTGGCTGTCGGCAGGCTGCGATGAACCCTGCGCCGCCAATACAGCGAACAGACCGATAATCAGATAAACAACACCACGGGCGGCATAACCGCCTCGTGCAAGTAGAACAAGGCCGCGTTGCGCCGACATAAATAACCATCCCTGAAAGTAATTACAGGAACAGACCCGACATGTCCTCAGGGGTTCGACCCGATTGACGGCGCGTGATGTGGTGCGCCGCCGCTGGGCTGATGCCTCTTCAGGCAAACGTTGCACCTCGCGCGTTCACAAACACTGAGTACAGCGAATGGCTGCTGGCCATGAATAAACGATTGCCCTCTCGCCCGCCGAAGCAGATGTTGGCGCAGCGTTCGGGCAGGCTGATGTGGCCGATGGCTTTACCCTGCGGGTTGAATATCCGCACTCCGTCGAGTTTCTCCAGGTCGGCCTTCGGGTTGCCGTTGCCACCCCAGCCACACCAAAGGTTGCCGCTCTCGTCGCATTTGATGCCGTCGATAGCCGCGTATTCCAGACCTTCGACGTGCTTGCGACGCTCCCCAAGCGAGCCGTCCTCATTGACCGCTACCGCCCAGATGAGCCCAGTGGGCTTAGCGCGCCCTTCGACCACGTACAGGGTTTTCTCGTCCGGCGAAAAACACAGGCCGTTCGGACCTGCCATGTCATCGATGACCCGACTGACCTTGCCGTTCTCAGGATCAATTCGATAGACCCCGAACGGCTGCTCCTGCTTGACCTTGCGGCCTTCATAGTCGCTGTTGGCTTGAAAAGTCGGGTCGGTGAACCAGATCGAACCGTCACGCTTGCAGACGATGTCGTTGGGGGAGTTGAAAGGCTTGCCGTCGAAACTGTCGGCCAGCACGGTGATGTGTCCGTTGTACTCGGTACGCGTTACACGACGGCCTTCGCTGCTGGTGCTTGACCCCTCACACACAAGCAACCTGCCCTGACGATCGCGGCACAGCCCATTGGAGAAGTTCGAATGCTCACGGTACACAGAAAGCTCACCCGATGCCTCGTCCCAGCGCATGATGCGATTATTGGGGATATCACTGACCAACAAATAGCGACCATCCCCCACCCATACCGGCCCCTCGGCCCAGCGCATGCCAGTGGCGAGCTTTTCAACGCTGGCATTGAAGATGCGTATGTCCAGAAAACTGTCATCCAGCACACCCACCAGCGGGTCGGGATAACGCTGGGTCAACGGCTCGGCAATAGACAGGCGCGGCAGAGAGCCAATGGCCGCGACCGTTGCCGAAACAGCCAACGACTTTTTCAAAAAGCTCCGACGGCTCTGGTCTGCGGTGGTGGTTGGGGGTGAGAAATCCATGATGCGTCTCCTTGTTGTTATTTTTGGAATGGCGCCCGCCTCGCGGCCGCAAGGCATCCTACAAGATATCTCCAGTCAAGGCGGGGCTCTGACAACCCTTCTGCTCTCATGCTCTGTGTTTATTACCGTACTGCTCTGAATCTACAGAGAGTTTTAGCCGCACCCCATACAATAAACGTTGCTGGCACCAGCATCACCAATACCATTATGGCAAGAAGCATGAACTCTCCATCCTCTCCGCCGATTATGCCCAAGGCATTTGCAGCCGAAACATACATATCGAGGCCTGTTTCAGTTTGAAGCAGCCAGCCCATCAGGCCTAACGCGACAAGCCATTTAGTTAGCAGCGCAGCCAATACTAAAATTAGCGCACCCTTCGTGATGAGCTTCATTATTTTTTTCATTTAGATCTCTTCACTATTCACTAAAAGCAGAAACATCTATTACGCCGTAGTACTTCAGATTCGTCCCCGGAAGAATTTCGCCGTGTTGACTGCGAAGAAATTTTTTAAGCTCATCGAATCCAATCTGAGAGTTAAGAGTGATACAGCCTTGGCTTATACCACGCGGCCCAACGGGATGGAGCCTAAACGCGCCTCGCCTTATATTGTCTCGATCCAATCTTTAAATATCGCATCAAGAGATTCGCCTGGAATGCCCTCAATCTGCATACAAGTGTCAAACGCCACAGTACAACCCCCTATCTAAAACTGAGAAAAATCTATATCAACTGAGCTTTTTACTTTTGAAAACCACTTATTAATCGCGCCAGACTCGCAAGCATTCACTCATAAATTGCAAGACCACATTAGCATCCTCGCCAAAACCATCATCTTTATCTGAAGATAATGAAAGAATAATCGTCAAAAAAAGTTTAAATACAAACATCTTTTTTCTTGCCGCGCGCGAACTGGTTAAGTCACCTGTCATCGCGGTATCCAAAAAAATCATGATTGCTCAGTACTGCGAAGCTGCCAACAATTCAGGTATCGTGCGCAGCCATCCCCTTTACTGCCCGAGCACACCAGATGCCCTCAAGCAAACGCGAGCAGGCCCGCACTGAGCGTCAGCTTGTTACATCGCTGACGCAAGCCTGTGAAACCGCGAAGTCTGAAATGCCCGGTTTTTGCTGGCTGACTCACGACGTCGATTACGCAGCCTTCCCGGCCAGCCTGCAGGTGGTCTGGGTGTTCGATACGCTGGCCGACAAGCATGCGGCGCTGGCGGGCGGGCTGGATGGGCGGATGATCGAGTTGACCGCAGCGGCGCTTGAAGAGGCGCAGGTGAGTGTGTCGAGCGTCTCGGCCCATGTGCATGTCGACTGTGAAGAGCGATGCCGCCTGGAGAACGGCGGCGACTGGCAGCAACGTATCAAACGCAAATACGCCCGACGAGGTTGATATGGCCAAGGACATCGAAAACCCGTGCATTTCGGTCTGCCAGCTCAGTGGCGACCTGTGCGTCAGTTGTGGCCGCACCAAGGATGACATTCGCAAATGGAAGCGTATGAAGCGGCCGGAGAAGATGGCCGCTGTGCAACGAGCGGCACAGCGCATGAAGAGCCTGCAAAAGAAGAGCGGGTAAACCTGCAATTTTCATGTTCGGTGCGGAAACTTCTGCAAAACGGCTTGGGTCAGTATTAGCCGTGACTCAGCTACCTGGAGTCTGACGAATTACGGGAATCCCGCTCTTGGCCAGTCATGCAGATCGCCGCAACACCCTTTCGCTGGATAGCCTGAATTTTTTCCTCGCCGATGTGCGTGACGGGCTGGGGCCTTATCTGGCGATTTATCTGCTCGCCGTGCATAAATGGGACCCGGCCAGCATTGGTGTAGTCATGACAATCGCCGGTATTGCCGGGCTGCTGACACAAACGCCAGCGGGCGCGCTGATCGATCGCACGCCCTACAAACGCGCCATGATCGGTGTGGCGGCCTTGCTGGTCACGCTGAGTTGCCTGATCCTGCCCTTCACGTCATCCTTCTCAATCGTCGCCCTGACTCAGGCATTGAGCAGCATTGCGGCCTCGGTGTTCGCACCCGCCATTGCTGCGATTTCACTGGGCATAACCGGGCCTAAGGCGTTTACCCGCCGTACCGGGCGCAACGAAACATTCAATCATGCCGGTAACGCCTGCGCGGCCCTGCTGGCCGGCGGCTTCGCCTATCTCTTCGGCCCTATTGCAGTGTTCTATCTGATGGCCGCAATGGCCCTTGCGAGCGTTGTTGCAATCAGCTTCGTGTCTGCAGATGCCATTGATCACGACGTCGCACGTGGCTTCGATGCCCATCACGCTTCGCAGGGCAGCCAGCCTTCCGGGCTCTCCGCGCTGTTGAGCAACAAGCCGTTGCTGCTGTTCGGGATCTGTTGCGCGCTGTTCCATCTGGCCAATGCCGCCATGCTGCCTCTGGTCAGCCAGAAACTCTCGCAAATCAACATGCAGATGGCCACGCCTCTGACTTCGGCATGTATCGTCGCCGCCCAATTGGTGATGGTCCCGGCAGCACTGCTGGTAGGCATGAAAGCCGATGCGTGGGGACGCAAGCCGCTGTTGCTGGCCGGTTTTCTGATCCTGCCGATTCGGGGCGTGCTTTATACCCTGTCCGATGATCCGTATTGGCTGGTGGCGGTGCAGATGCTCGATGGCATCGGTGCAGGCCTGTTCGGTGCGCTGTTTCCATTGATGGTCAAGGACCTCACTCAAGGCAGCGGACGTTTCAACGTGAGCCTGGGTGCCTTGTCCACCCTGTTCGGGCTGGGCGCGGCGCTGAGTAACAGCCTGGCTGGTTTTGTGGTACACGCAGCAGGCTACAGTGCTGCGTTCCTCACCCTTGCGGGCGTGGCGGCGGTGGCGTTCTGTCTATTGTGGCTGGCGGTTCCGGAGACGCTATCGCGTTCGCAGAATGAACCTGATTTCAAACAGGATCATGCCGTAAGTACATGAAGCAGCTTATTTCAGCGTGGTCGCGCTGACCTGCCAGCCACTGTGCCGGCGGGTCGCCACCACCAGCCCGTTGCCTGCGCCCTGCATCCCGCCAACCCACCGGCCCGCCTCGTCCCATAGACCGCTGCGCCCTGCCGATTGCCAGCCACCCGTGGGTCCGCCGTGGTTGGCCATCAGCACCGGTAACGTATGACGTCGGGCATGCCCCGCGAGCAGCCTGGCATCATGCTCATAGCCAGCTGGCGAAATCAGCACGCTTGCGGCGTACACTCCGGCACCGCTTTCAGCCATACGTCGCGCATGCTCGGGGTGAGTGAAATCGGCACAGATGCACACACCGATCCGCTGCTGATCGAGTGCCAGAAGGCAGTCTCTGTGCCCGGCACTGAATACTGCGTCCTCGCCAGGATGCAGATATTGCTTGGCATAAGGGATGACATCACCCCGAGCGGTGAAGGTCAGTGCGCCGATCAGGACACTGTCATCCGGCTGTCTGAGCGGAACACCGAGGGTAGTCGTCAATCGCAGTTTCTCAGCCAGGGCCATGATCGGTTGCAGGCGTGCGTCGTCCGGGCTCAACGCCAGCTCGCGAGCCAGATTCGGTTCGTAGCCTGTCAGGGACAGTTCTGGAAACAGCAGGTAATTCGCGCCCAGATCAGCCGCACGCTGCATGAATGCAAGGTGTCCGGCGAGGTTGCGCTGAACATCTCCCTTTGCAGAGCAGAACTGGGCAACAGCAAGTATTGGAAAGTCCATCAGCACTCCAGAGTAAACAAACAGACCGAGGCTGGTATTCGCTGACCTCTCCCCGTTCACACATAGTTACATTTTCACTCACCACCAATGTTGTACGACGTCTTATCTTATTTGGCAGTGAATGACATCTCATTACAATAAAAACGGAGATTCAACGCATGCCTCATACCCCGTCCCTCAAAGAAGCCGCTGCGCCCGCAGCAGAACCTCGTCTGAAAAAGCTCGCCAAACTGCTGGGCCCCGGCATTATCGCCGTATTGTCCTGGCTGGGCGCGGGCGACCTCATTACATCGTCCGTGGCAGGTGCCAGTTATGGCTACGCGATGATGTGGGTACTGGCGATTTCGCTGCTGCTCAGGTTTCTGATTGTCAACATCATTGCCCGCTTCCAGCTCTGCAACAACCAGGGCATGACCATCCTGCAGGGTTATGCGCAACTGCATCCACTCTTCGCCTGGTTCATGCTCGGCTATGCGTTGTTGATGGGTCATCTGATCAACGCCTACATGATCAAGGGTGCTGGCGAAGCGCTCGCCATGCTGCTGCACATCAATCAACCGCTGCTCTGCTCTGCCGCAGTGGTCATTGCGGTGTGGCTGCTGGTGGGACGCAATATCTACGCGATGATCGAAGGCGTCATGAAGATACTGCTGGCAATCATGACCCTGGCGTTTCTGACTCTGGCGATCATGTCTGGCCCGGATGTTACCGGCATCATCAAGGGCACTATCGGTTTCAGCATTCCGCCCGACGAAGGCGTGCACGGCGCGCTGCTGGTGGCCGTTTCGGTGATCGGGGCCGTGGCAGGCTCCATCGCCAACTTCGTCCACCCTTACGTCATGCGTGAAAAGGGCTGGACCGGCCCCGAGCACAAGCGTATTCAGCGTAACGATCTGCTGTTTGCCGTGATCGTCGGCATTATCATCAATCTGGCCATCTGGGTCGTTGGCGTCGAAATCCTTAGGCCCAACGGCATTCAGGTCAATACCCTGGCCGATCTGGGCAAGGCATTGGAGATATTCTTCGGCCCGCTGGGCTGGTACATCTTTTTCATCGGTGTGTTCGCCACGCTGTTTGCCAGTATTTCCGGAAAAACCACAGCCTTTCCGATGCTGATCACCGATGCTTTCCAGCACATTCGCCCAAAGCGTCGCGAACGCTATGGCAAGATGTTCCACAACGACCCGATGCACAAATGGTTCATGCTGTTCATTCTGGTCACCCCGCTGATCTGGTCGCTGCCCGGCATGCCGGACTTCGTGACCCTGACACTGGGCGTCAACGCGTTGAACATCGTCGGGCTGCCGGTCATTTCGCTGGGGCTGCTGATCATGTCCAACCAGAAATCGCTGCTGAACAAGGAATACCGCAACAACTGGTTCGAGAACATCGCGCTGACCTTCGCTACCGGACTGGCCTTGTGGGTGGCGTTTCAACTCGGGACGGAACTGCTCGCATAGTTATGAAGGGCCCATTTCCGTTCAGGTAATGGGCTCTTCACGATGCCTTCCTTTCACTTCCCCCGGATAGAAAGCACTGGCTATCTGATCACGGACACAACTGTTACATCTCGCCGCCAACAAACAGAAATAATTCTCAACGGAGATGTTATATTGTATCTATTATCATCAGGAAGTCTCATATGTCGTCTCGTAGAATCGCGTCTCTGGCAGGCTTTGCAATCGGGGTCATTGGCAATGCCGGCTACGCGGAAGAACATCCGTACACCCTTGAACTGGAAAACATCAACGTAAACTCCGACTATCAGTACGAGACGGCTACGAGCCCGCTCCAGGGCTATCGGGCCACCCG
Organism: Pseudomonas caricapapayae; assembly: GCF_001400735.1. GTDB lineage: Bacteria > Pseudomonadota > Gammaproteobacteria > Pseudomonadales > Pseudomonadaceae > Aquipseudomonas > Aquipseudomonas caricapapayae. The sequence goes on along the minus strand of NZ_LJPW01000078.1, from coordinate 70,791 downwards.
CTCGGCCACCGCTACAAAAACCGACACCGCGATCAGGGATATTCCGCAGTCAATCAGCGTAGTGCCTGCCTCGGTGCTCAAGGATCTGGGCAGCAACAGCGTCGAGCGTGCGCTGGAGTTTGCCGGAGGCGTGTCGAAGCAGAACAACTTCGGCGGTCTGACTCTCTACGAATACAGCATCCGCGGCTTCACCACTTCCGAATTCTACAAGGACGGCTTTAGCGCCAATCGCGGCTACCCGACCACGCCGGATGCCGCCAACATCGAACGTATCGAAGTGCTCAAAGGCCCCGCTGCCAGTCTGTACGGCCGTGGCGATCCAGGCGGAACCGTCAATATCGTCACCAAAAAACCCCAGCGTGACGCATTCTCGACCTTGCAGACCAGCGCGGGCAGTTGGGATCGTTATCGCACCGCACTGGATGTCAATGCGCCGCTGGATGAAGAAGGCAAACTGCTGTCCAGGGTGAATCTGGCCGTCGAAGACAACAACAGCTTTCGTGATCATGTAGAGAGCAAACGGGTGTTTGTGGCCCCGTCATTCAGCTGGCAGTTGAATCCAGAGACCAGTCTGTTGGTGGAAACCGAGTTCGTGCGCCACACATCGACGTTCGACCGAGGCGTAGTTGCCCCCAACAACAAGTGGAGCGGCGTGTCGCGCTCGACCTTTCTCGGCGAACCCGACGACGATATCGACAATGACAACAACAGTGTCCAGCTCGCCCTTGACCACCAGCTCAGTGATGCATGGTCTCTGCGTCTGGCCAGCCACTACAAGCAAGGCGAAATGTCAGGTTTTGCCAGTGAAGCACGCCCTTTGAACGCCGACGGCCGTACCGTCAATCGCCGTTACCGCGAGCGCGACAATGACTGGCATGACAGCATCACCCAACTGGAATTGCGCGGCCAGTTCGATGCAGTCGGTCTGCAACACGATGTGCTGATCGGCACTGAATACGAGAACTACCGCAAGAACGAGCGCGTTACCACGATTGCAGGCGGTCCTTACGCCATCGACATCTACAATCCCGTGTACGGCCAGCCGAAACCCGACGGCGCACGCTCCGGCACTGACTTTTACGAGCACGTTGAAAGCCGTGCGCTTAACCTGCAGGACCAGATTGTTTTTACCGACAAGTTGCGCGGGATGATCGGCGCGCGCTACGAACATTTCGATCAACAGGTCGATGATTTCACCACCAACGCCACCTCCGGCCAGCGTCACGATGCGTTCACCCAGCGTGCCGGGCTGCTTTACCAGCTCACGCCGCAGGTGGGCCTGTTTGCCAACGCGTCCACCTCGTTCAAGCCCAACAACGGCCTGGACGCAGCCGGCAAGACCTTCGACCCGGAAGAAGGCGTCGGTTACGAGGTCGGGATCAAGAGCGAGCTGTTCGACGACCGTCTGAGCACCACCCTCGCCGCCTTCCATATCGAAAAGGAAAATGTTCTGGCGCTGGATCCGGGCACCGACACCAATCGCGCGGTAGGCAAGGCTCGCAGCCAGGGCCTGGATCTGCAATTGACCGGTCAGGTCAGCGAAGCCATTCGCGTGATCGGTGCGTTCGCCTATATCGATGCCGAAGTGACCAAAGGCGACCGAACCATCCCGGCAGGCAGTCGCATTCTTGGTGTCGCTAAACACAGCGGCAGCCTGCTGAGCGTCTATGAATTTCAGGAAGGCGTGCTACGCGGCTCGGACGTGGGTGCTGCGTATACCTACGTCGGTGACCGCTCCGGTCAGTCAGGGACTGATTTCGAGCTGCCCGCCTACCAGACTGTCGACCTGCTGGCCCACTACAAAGCCAGCGATAACGTCACAGTGGGCTTGAACCTGAACAACATTTTCGACGAAAAATACTACGAGCGCTCTTACAGCAACTACTGGGTCGCGCCTGGCGAACCGCGCAATTTCACGGTCAGCCTGACACTCGGCCTCTGATGTCGACACCCTCGATTCACACCACTAAGGATGCAACATGCTGTCAACAAAACCTTTTCTGACCCTGGGCCTGCTCGGCGCACTGTTTGCCACACAGGTCGGTGCCCACGGGCTGTGGACCGAACAACGCCGCGGCAACATCGAAGTGATCTATGGTCATGGCGCAGAAGACAACGCCTTCAAGGCTCAGAAAGTCAGCGGCGCATGGGCCTACGACCTGGGAGGCAAAATGATCCCGGTGACCGTACAGCGCCTGGAGGATCACGCGCGACTGGTGCCGCTCAAACCGCCCGCCGTAATGACGGTAGCTCTGGACAACGGCATGTGGACGCGCAATACCGAGAAGAAGTGGATCAATGAGGGCCGCAGCAAAGTGCCGAGTGGCACCGACTCGATTCATACCTTCAAATACAGCGTGGCTATCTACGCGCAAGGCGCTCAGTTGCCATCATTCGGCAAGCTGAATTTTGTGATCGTGCCGCAGGCTGATCCGTTGAAAGTCGGCGTGGGCAAGCCATTACCGGTACGCGTGCTGATCGACGGCAAGCCCGCCGCCGGCATCAAGCTGATCGGCGATTACCGCAGCGCGCCAGACGTCGTCAGCGCCGAAACCGACGCCCAGGGCCTGGCCAGCGTCATCGTGCGCAATGCAGGGCTGAATGTCATCGCTGCCGAAGCCACATTGCCCGTCAAGGACAACGTCGACATCGCCGAGCGGGGATTATTTACCTCGTTGACGTTTGTGGGTGAAGCGCACCACGACTGATCCCCTTCTGTATCCTGGAAAACGCCCGCTTCGGGTGTTTTCCGCCTGATGGCAGGTAAAACCAAATCCTGCGCACGCTACTGCTCCACCCCTCCATATTCCCTTTAGTAAACAAAGTTTCCAGAAACCTCTGGACGCTGCTTTTCCTTTCGCCTATAAAACAGCCTTTAAGAATATTAAATTCCTGTAGAGAATTTTATTCGTGACTCAAGACCCTCTGTATCTGACTTTTTTGCCCTTTTGCCGAGCTGCCGCCACTTTCCAGAGGACGAGCCATGCAACACGAGAAAAACCATTTCATCCTGAAGATCAGCTGCCCGGCGACCTCCGGCATTGTCGCGGCGGTGACTTCCTATCTGGCCGGTAACAGCTGCTACATCGGTGAAATGGCCCAGTTCGACGACGAGTACAGCGGCACCTTTTTCATGCGCGCGGTGTTTCGTTTCAACGATGGACACGACGGCGATATCCAGCAGTTGAAAGGCGGTTTCGACGCCGTCGCCAAAGACTTTGCCATGCAGTGGGAGTTGCACGACACACGTCGACCGATGCGCGTGCTGCTGATGGTCAGCAAGTTCGATCACTGCCTGACGGACCTTCTTTATCGCCATCACAAAGGCGAGATGGACATGACCATCACCGCCATCGTGTCCAACCACCTGGACCTGCGACCGATGGCCGAGCGTGAGGGTATTCGCTTCATTTATCTGCCTGTGACCAAGGAGACCAAATCGGCACAGGAGGCCGCGCTGATGAGGGTGGTCGAAGAAACAGGCACTGAACTGGTGGTGCTGGCGCGCTACATGCAGATTCTCTCTGACGATCTGTGCCAACAGCTTTCAGGCCGGGCGATCAATATCCATCACTCGTTTCTGCCGGGGTTCAAGGGGGCCAAGCCCTATCATCAGGCTTATGAGCGAGGCGTAAAACTGATCGGTGCCACCGCGCACTACGTTACCAGCGACCTGGACGAAGGCCCGATCATCGAGCAGGAAGTGCAGCGCGTCGATCACGTTTACCTGCCCGACGACCTGGTTGCGGCAGGACGCAACAACGAAACCATCGCCCTGTCGCGGGCGGTGAAGTATCACTTGGAGCACCGTGTCTTTCTCAACACTGACCGAACGGTGATATTCAGATGAGCGCGCGAATCATCGACGGCAAGGCAGCCGCCGCTCGTGTTCTGGAACAGGTCAGAACCGATGTGAAAACCTTGAAGGCCGAGGGCATCGAGCCCGCCCTGGCCGTCATTCTGGTCGGTGACGACCCCGCCAGTGAGGTGTACGTACGCAACAAGATCCTGCGCGCCGAGGAAGCAGGCATTCGTTCTCTGGAGCACCGTCTGCCTGCCCGGAGCAGCCAGGCACAGGTGCTGGCGCTGATTGCCGAGCTGAACACCGACGACTCGGTGCACGGCATCCTCCTGCAACTGCCACTGCCAGCGCATATCGAGGAAGCGCGCGCCTTGCAAGCCATTGACCCGATGAAGGACGTTGATGGTTTTCACAGTGAAAACGTTGGCGGTCTCAGCCAGGGACGTACCGTACTGACGCCCTGCACTCCCAGCGGCTGCATGCACTTGCTTGAAGAGACCTGCGCAGATCTGAGCGGCAGGCATGCGGTGGTGATCGGCCGGTCCAATATTGTCGGCAAACCGATGGCTGCCCTGCTGTTGCGAGCGCATTGCTCGGTAACGGTGGTGCATTCGCGCAGTACCGACGCCAAAGCCTTGTGCCGTCTGGGCGACATTGTCGTCGCAGCGGTTGGCCGACCGCGCATGATCGACGCCAGCTGGCTCAAGCCTGGCGCGGTGGTGATCGATGTCGGCATCAACCGCGTCGACGATCAGGGCCGCAGTCGCCTGGTGGGCGATGTCGACTTCGACAACGTTCTTGATGTTGTCTCTGCCATCACGCCGGTGCCTGGTGGCGTGGGACCTATGACCATCGCCTTTCTGATGAAAAACACGGTGATTGCTGCCAGACAGCAAGCCGACGCGCAACGCAGCCAATCGGAGGCCGTATGCCTTTCAATCTACTGAAATACGGGCTCAGCCCTGAATACCCGGTCGAGGTGGACCTGCCTGCGCCCAGGGAACTCAAGCCCTGCTACGACGTGGTAATCATCGGCGGCGGCGGTCACGGACTGGCAACTGCGTACTACCTGGCGAAATACCACGGTATCAGCAACATTGCCGTGCTGGAAAAAGGCTATCTGGGCGGTGGTAATACGGCGCGCAATACGGCGGTGATCCGCTCCAATTACCTGACCAGTGAAGGTGTGAAGTTCTATGCCGAATCGGTGAAGATGTTTCAGGGCCTGTCCAATGAGTTCGACTTCAACATCATGTACTCCGAGCGTGGCCAACTGACCCTCGCACACACCGATGCCACCGTACGCTCGTTCCGCCAGCGCGCCGAGGTCAACAAGCATTTCGGCGGCCGCACCGAGATGATCGACCGCCAGCAGATCCGCGAACTGGTGCCGAGTCTGAATCTGGACCCCGGCCATCTGCCAGTGCTCGCAGGCCTGTGGCACATCGACGGCGGCACCGCCCGGCATGACGCGGTCGCCTGGGGCTACGCCAGGCAGGCGGCCAAGCGCGGTGTGGAGATTCATCAATTGACCGAAGTGCAGGAACTGGTCATCGAGAACGGCACCATCACTGCGGTGAAGACCAATCGCGGCACCATCCAGTGCGGCTGCGCCGTGCAGGCGGTGGCGGGCATGAGTTCGCAGATGATGAAGAAGGCCGGAATCCGCTCGCCGATCCAGACCTTCCCGCTGCAAGCGATGGTCACTCAACCCTTCAAGCCTTTCCTTGACCCGCTGGTAAGTTCGTCCGCGCTGCACTGTTACGTTCAGCAGACCAGCCGTGGCGAGGTGGTGTTTGGCGGCGGCTCTGATCCCTACCCGCTGTTCAACACCCGCTCGACCCTGGACCTCAAGGAAAGTCTGCTGGCCCATGCCATCGAGATGTTTCCGTTCCTGGCCAACGCCAGACTGATGCGCCAATGGGCCGGGATCACCGACATGACCCCGGACTACAGCCCGATCATGGGCCTTTCGCCGGTCAGGAATTATTACCTGGATGCAGGTTGGGGCACCTGGGGTTTCAAGGCAACGCCGATCTGTGGCAAGACCATGGCCGAACTGGTGGCCAGCGGCGGCAAGGTGCCTGAGCTGATCAGACCCTTCGCGCTGGAACGCTTCTCGACCTTTCAGCAAGTCAACGAAATGGGCGCGACAGCGGCCAGCCACTGACGGAGAGCGACACATGAAAATCATGAACTGCCCGCTCAACGGGCCGCGCAATATCAGCGAGTTTTCTTACGGCGGCGAATTCAAGCACATGCCCGACCCGCAAACCTGTAGCGACGCCGAGTGGGCCGATTACGTGTTCAACAGTGAAGACACCCTGGGCGTGGTGCGCGAGTGGTGGATGCACAATCCGTCCAGCTACTGGTTCCTGGCCGAGCGCCATACCGGCAGCGACGAGATTATTCGCACCTTCGACCCGCGGGAAATATTCACCGCACGTATCGACTTCGCTCCCCGCCCATCCAAGGAGATCGCAGGATGACCACCCCAGCCCGCCTGCCCGCGCCTATGGGCTTGCTGATCGATCGCAACCAACCGCTCACCTTCAGCTTCGATGGCAAGACCTATCAGGGCCTGCAAGGCGACAGCATTGCCAGTGCCCTGCTGGCCAACGGGCGTTTTCTGCTTTCGCGGTCGTTCAAGTATCACCGCCCTCGGGGTCCGCTGACCATGGCCGGACAGGACGCCAACAGTCTCGTCCAACTGCCTCGGGAGCCCAATGTGCTGGCCGACACCTTCGCTCTGCAGGAGGGCCTGGAGGCAACCGGACAGAACTTCAGTGGCTCGCTGGACCACGACAGGGATGCCTGGCTGGGCAAGTTCTCAAAGTTCATGCCGGTGGGTTTCTACTACCGCTCGTTCTACAAACCCAAAGGCATGTGGAAAGTCTGGGAGCCGATCATTCGCAAGAAGGCTGGCCTTGGTGTGCTGGACCTGAACTTCCAGCCCGAATATTACGACAAGGCCTACCTGTTCACTGACCTGGCCGTGATCGGCGCGGGTCCTGCGGGATTGCAGGCGGCATTGAGCGCAGCCAACGCCGGAGCCAAGGTGCTATTGATCGAACAGCAACCGATACTCGGTGGTTCACTGACCTACGCGCGCTTCGATATCGACGGTCAGCGTGCCGGGCAACTGCGACGTGAACTGAACGACGCGGTGCAGGCGCACGCCAATATTCGAGTCCTTACACAAGCCACCTGCAATGCCTGGTTCACCGACAACTACCTGCCGGTGATTCAGGGCAAGCGCTTGTACAAAGTGCGCGCCACACACTGCCTGGTGTGCAGCGGCTCGTTCGACCAGCCGGTTATTTTTCGCAACAATGATTTGCCCGGCGTGATGCTGACCAGCGCCGCCCAGCGCCTGATCAGGCTGTACGCCGTCAAACCCGGCAAGCGCGCTGTGGTGCTGACCGGCAACGATGACGGCTATCTGGCAGCGCTGGACCTGCACGATCAGGGTGTCGAGGTGGCTGCAGTTGCCGACATGCGCACCCATCCCTCAGACCAGGCATTACAGGTTGCGCTGGAAAAGCGCGGCATCGTCTGCCATATGAGTACGACGGTGTATGAGGCGCTACACGAGAAAGGCATGCGCCATGTGAGCGGGGTCGAGCTGCGCACGATCACCGGCTAGGGTCAGGTGGCGAACACAGGGTCGAGTATCGAATGTGACCTGCTGTGCATGTCCGGCGGCTACATGCCGGTCTACCAGTTGCTGTGTCAGGCGGGCGGCAAACTCGCCTATGATGATCGGCAGGCCGAGTTCGCGATCAGCAGCCTGCCACAGAACCTGAGTATCGCCGGTTCGGTTAACGGCTATCATGCGCTGGACAACGTGCTGTCCGATGCAACCCGTGCAGCCACCAGCGTGGTCTCGGCAATGGGGCTGGAATCGTTTGATAGCCCGGCCACGCTGCGCAGCGAAGCGCAGGTCAACTTCCCCTGGCCGATCTTCCCGCATCCCAAGGGCAAGGATTTTGTCGATTTCGATGAAGACCTGCAGGTACGCGACATCGTCAACGCAACGCGCATCGGCTATCGCGACATCCAGTTGGTGAAACGCTATTCCACAGTCGGTATGGGCCCCTCGCAAGGTCGTCACTCGGCGTTACCGACCGCACGGCTGGTGGCCGCGTCGACCCAGCGCAGCGTCGGCGAAACTGGCGTGACCACTGCCCGGCCGCCCTTCGAGGCAGAGAAACTGGCGCACGTTGCGGGCAGAGCCTTCGATCCGTATCGCCAGACACCCATGCATCAGCGTCATGTGCAGGCAGGCGCGAAGATGATGCCGGCGGGAATCTGGCAGCGTCCAGCGTTCTATGGCGAGCCATCGCAACGCGATGCCTGCATGCAGCAGGAAGCGCTGCATGTGCGCAACAAGGTCGGGATCATCGACGTGTCGACACTCGGCGGCCTGGACGTGCGCGGCCCAGATGCTGCCGAACTGCTCAACCGCCTGTACACCTTTGCGTTTCTCAAGCAACCGGTCGGGCGTTCACGCTATGCGCTGATGACCAATGAGCAAGGCGTGGTCATCGACGATGGTGTCTGCGCGCGCTTTGCCGAACAGCATTTCTACGTCACTGCCACCACCAGCGGCGTGGATCGCATTTACCAGCAGATGCTCAAGTGGAATGCCCAGTGGCGCCTGAACGTCGACATCACCAACGTCACAGCAGCCATTGCTGCGGTCAACGTGGCAGGCCCGGATTCACGCAAGGTGCTGGAGCAAGTCTGTACCGACCTGGATCTTTCGGCCGAAGGCTTCCCTTACCTCGGCGTACGCCTGGGCACCGTTGCCGGTATCAAGGCACGGCTGTTGCGGGTCGGTTTCGTCGGCGAACTGGGCTATGAAATTCATGTCCCGGCGCGGCATGCCCTCACGCTCTGGGACGCATTGACCGAGGCCGGCAAGGCGTTCGACATGCGCCCGTTCGGCGTCGAGACACAACGTTTGTTACGTCTGGAAAAAGGCCACGTGATCATCAGCCAGGACACTGATGGCATGACGCACCCTGCCGAAATCGACATGGGTTGGGCGGTCAGCCGGAGCAAACCTTTCTTTGTCGGTCGCCGCTCGGTAGACATCCTCGAAGCGCAGCCGCAGAAGCGCAAGCTGGTGGGCTTTACCTTGCCCAAAGCCAGCCCGCTGCCGCTTGAGGGGCATTTGGTGCTCAAAGGTCCGGACATTACTGGCAACGTGACCTCCTGCGAGTACTCGTCGACGCTGGGTCTGATTATCGGTATGGCCTATGCCGCGTGTGACCAGAGCGCACCCGGCCAGCAGATTCCGATTCGCGTCGAAGACGGCGTAGTGGTTCAGGCGACCGTCGTGAAACTGCCCTTCTTTGACCCTGAAAACCAGCGCCAGGAGCTCTGATCCATGACCCGCCTTAGCAAAGACCGCTCCGGCATGACCGAGGTGCGCTCCCTGTGCACACTGGAAGACCTGACCCATTTGCCACGCACAGGATTTCGCGGTTTGCACAGCGCCGAATACTTGGCGGCACGCGGTTTCAGCCTGCCAGAGACGCCGAACCGCGCCGTTACCCAGGCCGACGGCAGCCATGTTGCACGCCTGTCGCAAACCGAATACCTGTTGCTGGGCAGCCCGCTCGACAACGGCCAGCGGATTGCCGATGAGGAGGCGCGCTGGGAGCTGGACCACAATGCCAACTATCTGTTGCCTCGCGAAGACAGCCATGCGTGGCTGCAATTGAGTGGCTCATGCATTCCGGAGGTGATGGCCAAACTGTGTGGCGTCGATCTGCGTCCCGAGGCCTTCCAAGCCGGTTGGGTGGCTCAGACCTCGGCAGCGCGCATCAATGTGATCGTGATCAACGTTGGCGCACAGCCCGAACAGTGTTTTCAGATTCTGTTCGATCGCGCTTCGCTGGCGTATTTCAAGGACGCAGTGCTGGATGCCATGGCCGAGTTCGGGGGGCGCTGCCTGTAATGGTTGGTGCCGACCTGTGATCGATATCACCGGGTCAGGGATTGCGGACAGCCCTGCCCCAGAAACGACACGCATACCCATTACCGCCATGTGAGCTAAAGAACACGGACGACGAGCCGACTTTCTTCTGGTAGGCCACAAGACATAGCTCCGGGTCCTCGCCCGGCGCGACCGACTACGGGTAAGCAGCGCCAACATTCGCGGTAGTTATGGATATTCTGGAGCTCAAATGAACATCAAGCAGAAACTGACCTGGGCTTTTGCGGTGATTGCCTGTTTGCCCATACTCGTCGTGGCCGCCATCGTGATCGTGAACCTGCGTGACAAGGCAACCAGCGATTTCGTGGACAGCAGCGGACGGGAGATTCGTCAGGTCGACAACGCCATGCAGCTGTTTTTCGACGGCATCACGCAGAACGTCAACTACATTGCGGCACACCCGCTGATTGCCGGCGCGGGCGATGATTTTCGTAACTACATGGGCGCAGCCGCTACCGCGCAATCCGAGAATGACCGGCAGGCCACCGAACTGTTCGCCAGTATCGCCAAGGCTCACCCTGCTTACTCCTACGTCTCTTACGGTCTGATCAACGGCAGCTACATCATGACGCCGGAAGACCCAAAAATGAGCAACTACGACCCGCGTGTACGCCCGTGGTACAAGACCGCAATGGCCAACGCCGGAAAGACCGTGCGCAGCGATGCCTATTACTGGGCCAACGATGATGCGGTACTGGTCAGCACCATCCGCGCGATTCCCAACAAGCTGGGTAACCCTGGCGGCGTGGTCAACATCGACGTATCGCTCAAGCAACTGACCAACATCGTCAAGCAGATCAAACTGGGGGACAGCGGCTACCTGATGCTGATGGAGAAGAACGGCACCGTGCTGGTCGACCCCAAGCAGCCAGAGCATAACTTCAAGAAGCTGGGTGATCTGGGCGACGGTTTCGCCGAGCTGGCCAAGACTGGCACTGGCCTGGTCGAGGTGACACTCAACGGCGAACGCTACATGGCCAACGTGTACCCGTCCGAGCAACTGGGCTGGAACTTCATCGGCCTGATCAAACAGGACGAAGTGATGGCCTCGGCCACCCGCCTCACTTGGCTGATCGGCATTATCGCTGCGGTACTGGCGGTGGTCTTTGCGATTGTCGGCGCCAGTTTTGCCAGCGTGATTGTCCGTCCGATCCACAGTGTTTCCAGCGGCCTGGAAGGCATCGCTGGCGGTGAAGGCGACCTGACCCGGAACCTCGCGGTGCGCGGCAAGGATGAAACCGCGCAACTGGCGGGTTGGTTCAACAAGTTTCTGACCGCCATCCGCAGCCTTATCCAGCACATCGGTCAGGCCGCCGGGAAGATTCTCGAAGCCTCACACAGTTCGACACGTGTCTCCAATGACATGGCCGAAGCCGCTGGCCGTCAGCGTGAAGCGGTAGACATGGTCTCCACCGCCTTCCATGAAATGGTCGCCACGTCCAATGAAGTCGCCCGTTCCTGCAGCCAGGCCGCCGACTCGGCTGACAGTGGTCAACAGCAGGCGCGTGAAGGTCAGCGGCAGATCGATGATGCCGTACGCAGTGTTGACCAGCTCAGCGAGGAACTCGCCCGCTCGGCCAAGGACATGACACAACTGGAAAAAGACAGCACCGGCATCCAGTCGATTTTGAACACCATCCGCTCGATTGCCGAGCAGACCAACCTGCTGGCCCTCAACGCCGCCATCGAAGCAGCCCGTGCAGGCGAACAGGGTCGCGGCTTTGCGGTAGTGGCAGACGAAGTCCGCGCACTCGCCAAACGCACCTCCGACTCGACCGCCGAAATCGACAGCCTGCTGGGCAATCTGGCCAAACGCACGGCTTCGGTGGCGCAACAGATGCACGCCAGTCTCGACGTTTCGCAGCAATCGGTGACCAAGATCGGGCAAGCGCGCAGCAGCTTCGGGCAAATCCGTGAGTCGGTGGATGTGATTCGCGACATGAACACTCAGATCGCAACGGCCGCCGAAGAGCAGCATCAGGTCGCTGAAGACATCAACCGGCACATCAGCCAGATCCATGGCGATGCCCAATTGATCGCCGACCTCTCCGACTCGGCCCGCGCCGACTCCAGAAGCCTGGAAATACTGTCCAGCGAACTGGACGGCCTGGTGCGCAAGTTCAAGACCTGATACTGCACACACGGAGCGTAAGGAACGATGGGCGTCTGTGTGTCCCCTATCGTACCCATGCTCCGCGTGGGCATGCCGTTCTGGACGCTCTGCGTCCTGTTCACAGCAGGTGATCTAATCTGCGTCCCTCTCAAACCATTCAGTCAGAAAATCCAGAAAAGTGCGCAGCGTTGCCGACTGATGGTGCCTTGAGGTGTAGATCGCATGTATCCCCAGTGCCTGTGGCTGGTATTCCGGCATCAGGGCGATCAGCTTGCCGCTGGCAATCAGCGGCGCTGCCGAATGCACTGGCTGCAGGCTGATACCGGCACCAGCCACTGCGGCCTCCAGCAGCACCACTGAATCGTTGGCACTCAGGTTGCCATCGACCGGCACACTGAGCGGCAGTTGCTGGCGGGTGAACTCCCAGAGGCTCTTGCCGAAGTACGAATAGGTCAGGCAATTGTGGGCAGGCAGTTCCTGCGGTCTGGACGGCGTGCCGTGCACGGCAAGATAAGCTGGAGAAGCACACACTATCGAAGCGCATTGACCCAGCGGACGGGCAATTACGTTGGGGTCCAATTGATTAGTGATGCGGATCGCCAGATCGATTCGCTCGCTGACCAGATCCACCGCCTCGTTGCCGATAAGCAGGTCTGCCGAGGTGCCGGGGTAGCGTTGCAGGTAAGCCGTCACCGCGGGTGCCAGAACGGCCAGGGCCAGCGACTGCGAACAGGCGATGCGCAGCATGCCGCGTGGCTCGTCGACTTGCGTATCGGCTGCCAGTGGTACTGCGTCGGCCAGCTCGATCAACTGCTGACAACGCACCAACGTCATTTGTCCGGGGGCGGTCAAGCCGAGCTTGCGCGTGGTCCGGTGCAGCAATCGTGCTCCGGCCCAGCTCTCCATCTGCGCCAGATATCGCGTGACCATCGCCCGTGACATGTCCAGCGCCTCGGCGGCAGCAATGAGGCTGCCCCGTTCGTTGATAGCGATGAATACCCGTGCCGCTATGATCCGATCCACAATTCGTCCGATATGAGCAATCAATAGTTGTCAATACTGAGGCTTTTGTTTCACTTGAGGCAACCTAAGATAACGACCTCAGCCCTGCCCGAACAAAGGTCGTATCCCATGTTGCGTAAATCCCTGCTTGCCCTGTCCTTCGCTGCTCTTTTCCCTCTCGCAGCTCAGGCAGCCGCCCCCTTGGCAATCGAGGTGTACAACCCGGCCGAAAAAGCCGTCTTCCCGGTATCTTCCGAACTGATCACCGGCAAGCATGACGCGGTGCTCATCGATGCGCAGTTCCAGCGCAACGATGCCGAGGCTCTGGTGCAAAAGATCAAGGCCAGCGGCAAGCAACTCACCACGGTCTACATCAGCCACAGTGACCCGGATTACTACTTCGGTCTGGACGTCATCAAAGCCGCGTTCCCAGAAGCAAAGATCGTCGCCAGCGCGCCTACCGTGAAGGCGATCAAGGCTTCGATGCAGGGCAAACTCGCCTACTGGGGCCCGATTCTCAAGGACAATGCGCCAGCCAGCCTGATCGTGCCCGACGTGCTCAAGGGCGACCACCTGACACTTGAAGGCCAACCGTTGCAGATCAAAGGCCTGAATGGCCCGGCGCCCGAGCGAAGCTACGTATGGATTCCCTCCCTCAAGGCGGTAGTCGGTGGTGTCGTGGTCTCCAGCGGTATTCATGTCTGGGTCGCTGACACACAAAGCGCTAAATCGCGTCAGGACTGGCTCGCGACACTCAAAAGCATCGAGGCGCTGAAACCGGCCACTGTGGTTCCGGGTCATTACCTGGGCGAGATCCCGGCAGGCACCCAGGCTGTGACGTTCACCGCCGACTACCTGAAGTCCTTCGAAGAGCAGGCCGCCAAGGCCAAGGACTCCAGCGCCCTGATCGATGCCATGCAGAAAGCCTGGCCGCAATTGGCCGAACCGGCTTCGCTGGAGATGAGCGCAAAAGTCATCAAGGGCGAGATGAAGTGGCCGAATTGATCCGCTACCTGTAAGGCCTCGGCGGAGCGTTGCGAATAAAAGGCGGGGACCAAGCTTTTACATGCGCAGCGCACATGCACTCAGGTATGGTCAGACGCCCATATCAGTCGCTATGCTGCGCCCATGAACGCCCCTCTGAAAATCCGTACCCCCTGTCCGCCCGGCGCTTGCGACTGCAAGCGCGAGCTGCTGGACGCAGAAGATGCAGACCTGCGGATTCTGCTGCTGACCCGCGATGCGGAAAAAGCCCTGTTGGATCGCTTGGAGCGTATCGAAAGTCTGGAAGATCTGGAGCACATGCAGCGCAAGATTTTCCAGCAATTGGGCGTGCGTGTCGACGTCGCGCCGGGCTTCAATGAAGTGCGCACCATGCGCGGCATCAGCATTGTCGTCGAAGAAAAGGTCGGGCTGTGTCGCAAGGCGCGCCAATCGATACCCGCCGCCATCCGCCGCGCCCTGGAAGCACGTCCACAGATCGCCTATCAGTTGCTCAACGCCAACGACCTGCTGCGCGACGCGTAAGTGAAGACCAAGCCGGCGCAGGCTTTCAGAAACCGTGACGCCCGGCCTGAACAGACCGGGCGTCACGTAAACACTCCCGCAGGCTGATCAACAAACCCCTGGCGGGATGCCGTCCTTGTTGAAGTCTTTCAGGCGGTCCTTTTCTTCGGGCGTCGAATGCGCGGGCACATCGCTTTGCGGTTCCGGTTTTTTCTCGTCTTTCTTGTCAGTCATGGTCATTGACTCCGCTGGTGGACACTCAAATAAGGCCACGCGCGGAGCATTCGGTTCAGACTGATTGCGCAGCCCGGCGCTGATCGACGCTGCATTCCAGTTGCCTGGCCAGGCCCTGCAGATCGAGCAGGGTCGCGCGCCAGCTGCGCTCCTGACTGCCGACGCTGACCAGCGAACGAACCCGGTCATTGACCGAAATGCCCTTGCCGGTACTGGCTTGCCAGCCTTGTTCCAGCATCGCCGGATCGAACTGATTGAACGCGTCGATCGCATCGACCCGGCTCACCGCAAAACCGAAGCACAGACGCTCGCCACGTACGATCAATACGCGTGAAGCGTCACTCTGGGTTTGCGCACCTTCGCCCAGCAGACTACTCAGGCAGATCAGCGGCACCTGCTCACCACGCAAATTGAACTGACCCAGCAAATGTGTTTCTGGCTGTGAAAGCCCGATCAACTGCTGTGGCACGCTCATGATTTCGACAATCTGGCTCAATGGAGCGACAAAGCGAGTCGGTGCGTCAAACAGCAGGCAGGCATGTCGCAGCATCGCCTTGGTCACATCATGCGAGGCTTGCGCAGGTCTGACGTCATGCTGGTAGACCTGCGTATAGCTTTTGACTTCCGGGCGCTGCAACAGCATCGGATGATCAAGCAGCAATGCCTGCTGCCCCTCCTCCAGGTTCATCACACCGGCCAGCAGTTCCGGGTGCGGCAGTCCATAACCCGGTGCAGCCAGCAATCTGCTCGGGTCCTGACGCTGAATGGCAACCATACGGTCATAACCAAACCCGCATACCCGACCATCCGGCGCGGTCAACAGCAGCAACTGCGGCTTGGACGTCTGGCGTGGGTGGTCCAGACCAAGGACTTCGGAAAGGTTGAGCGCCGGGACCTTGGTGCCACGTACCGACGTGACGCCAAAGCAGCAGTCACTGGCAAAGTCCGACGCCGAGATTTCCGGGCCATCCACCAACTCGGTCACAACGCTGGCATCGATACAGAAGTTGCGACCGTCACACTCGAACACCAGGTAATGAAGCAGACGGTTCTTGGCTGCCAGCGCCTCTTCCTTGAGAATCTGCGCGCCTGGATCAGCTGCGAACAGCACGCCCGGCAGGCTGCTCAAGAAGCCCAGATCCAGCTTGTAGATCATCCGCGACTCATCTGCGCTCAGCAGCAGCGCTGGCAGCAACCCGGCGCTGGTGCCGCCAGGCCCCAGCGGACTGAATTGCGAATCGCGGGCCTTGAGAATGTCACAGACCGCGTCAATCGCCAGGCCTAGATAACCGCCCCCGTATTTGAGGATAGCGACCAGTGGCGTGGGTGACGAAACGTCGCCTCCTTCCGCCAACTGGCTGCGCAGGTCGACCAACGGCACGGGTTTGCCGCGCAAGGTAAATACTCCACGCAACGCTCCCCGGGTCAGCGGATGGGGATGCAGATCAGCCGGCCAGTGCACGGCCTCCATCAATGCATCGGCAACCACCGCCAGGTAGACGCCATTGATCTGCACGACGCCATAGGCATTCAGGCTGCTCATGCAGGTTGTCCGATGGATACCTTGTTCAGAGTTTCGGTGTAGCCGGTCAGGTTGGCTTTATGCAGCTCGATGATCAGTGCCTCCACTTCCTGAGCCGACAGGCGTTGTTTCTCGGTCGCCGTGTTGATCCCGTCGATCGCCTGAGTGGTCTGCATCACGCCTTCCACGATATGTTCGAAGGCTTCGCCGGCACTGCGCGAAATCTCGTTGCCCGACTCGATACGGCTGACCGTTTCCAGAATCAGCTTGTTGATTTCCTTGGTCGCGCGCGAGGACTTCTCGGCCAGCTTGCGCACCTCATCGGCGACTACCGAAAAGCCCAGGCCATGCTCACCGGCCCTGGCCGCTTCGATGGCCGCGTTGAAGGCCAGCATGTTGGTCTGACTGGCGATCTCGCTGATCACCTGAATGATGTCCTGAATGCCCTCGGCGGACTTGGCAATCATGCCCATCGCGTCGGACGCCTTGACCAGCGTCTGCGAGCCGGAACTGGCCTGCTCACGCGTCATTCTGGCCAGATCGGTGGCCGTCTCGGTACTTTGTGCGACGTAGGAAATGGCGGTCATCAGTGCTTTCACCGAGTCGCCCATGGCGCGGGTCTTGGCCTCTATCGCCTGCTCCATCTCGACCTGACGGGTAATGTCAGTGGCGAATTTCACCACTTTGAACGGCAAGCCGTCATGGTCGAAAATCGGGCTGTACGTCGCCTGAATCCAGATCTTCTGCCCATACTTGCTGACCCGCATGAAGCGCCCGGAGTAGAACTCGCCCTGCCCCAGCCCGTGCCAGAACTCACGGTACTCGGTGCCGCGCACGTACTCTTCCTCACAGAAAATACGGTGATGCTTGCCTTTGATCTCCAGCAGGCCATAACCCAGCGCTTTGAGGAAGTTGGCATTGGCGGTGATGATGTTGCCAGCCATGTCGAACTCGATAACGGCTTGGGCGCGGTCGATGGCATTCACCTTGCCCTGGTCCTCGACGCTGGTTTCCTTGGCGCTGGTCACGTCGAGCGCGAACTTGACGATCTTGTAGGGTTTGCCCTGCGCATCGAAGATCGGGTTGTAGGTGGCCTGAATCCAGATTTCCTTGCCGTCCTTGCGCTTGCGCTTGTACTCGTTGGCGTCGTATTCGCCACGCCCGAGCTTTTCCCAGAGTTCGCGATACTCAAGGCTGCTGACGAACTCTTCGGAACAAAACATCCGGTGGTGTTCGCCGACAACGTCTTCCAGGTCGTAGCCGAATACCGCCAGAAAATTGCGATTGGCATGCAGCACTTTACCGGTCAGATCGAACTCGATGACCGCCTGAGAGCGCTCGATAGCCGTGACCTTGCCAGCGGACTCGGCCTGACGGGCGCGACTCTCGGTGACATCGTTGGCAAACTTCACAACCTTGTAGGGACGACCGTCAGGGTCAAAGATAGGGTTGTAAGTGGCACTGATCCAGAGCTCGCGACCGTTCTTGCCGATACGCTTGTACTCGCCGGAGTCATATTCGCCACGCTCCAGCTTGGCCCAGAACGCGCGGTAGGCAGGGCTGTTCAGGTAGTCTTCTTCGCAGAACATGCGGTGATGCTGGCCCTGTATCTCATCCAGACGATAGCCAAGCACCTTGAGGAAGTTTTCATTGGCATTAAGCACCCGACCGTTCAGATCAAACTCGATGACGCCCTGCGAACGATCGATCGCCGCGACCTTGCCTTCATACTCGGCATTGGCTTTGCGCTGTTGAGTGACATCAGTGGCAAATTTTACGACTTTGAATGGATTACCCAGTTCGTCGAAGATCGGGTTGTAGGTTGCCTGCAGCCAGATCTCGCGACCGTTCTTGCCCAGGCGCTTGTACTGACCTTCGTCAAAAGCACCTTTGCCCAGTTTTTCCCAGAATGTCGCATATTCGACGCTGGAGGCATGTTCCGGCGTGCAGAACATCCGGTGATGCCGACCCTGAACTTCGTCCAGCCGATACCCGACGCAATCCAGAAAATTGGTATTGGCCCGCAGGATGTTACCTTCGAGATCGAATTCGATCATCGCCTGCGAGCGATCAATGGCCGTCATCAGCGAGTGGAGGTCCAGCTCTAGCGCGGCCCGATCCCCGGGGGTATTCTCAATTGTGGTCGACATGTAAAAGTCTCTGCGAGTCAGCATCTATGGAAGTATTGTTATGAAGCGCCGGTCTCTGCGGGCCGCGTCGAACGCTTCTGCATGCGTGGACTATGGTGCCTGCCGATCAAGCCGGTTAATCGTCTTTCTCAATGCCTTCCATAGCGCAAACTCTCAGTTCATCAGCGGCGGATGAAACAACGCAAGCTCATTGGCAAGAAGCCTTTGTATTCACATCGGCTTGAAACAGGCCAGCTTTAGCGCCACTGTTTAGCCATCATATAAATACAGACGTGCGGTCGGCCCGATCACCGGTAAAAAAATACTTCGTCCCCTCCTCCCCACGCAGAGCACCACCGCGCAATCAGGCGTAGAACCAGATGACGAGAATCACGGCACCGGTCCATCCCAGGGTGAGCAAAAAGGAAAGTCCAGCAAGGCGCGGGTCCATGGAACTCCTGTTCTAGAAGGCTTGGGTAAGCAGAGCGCTGCATACGTAGGGATATATCGGCTGGATCACCGATATATAAATTATTTTCGCCACCGTGGAACACAGTCAGTGCGCGGGTCTTGCCCTGGATCAATGTCTGATAACCTGTCTGCGATCACTTCGTTAGAAAACGCTCGTTACAGGGGCAGACATGGCCATCATTTTCCTAGCCGAACCACTGCGATCCGAGGATCGTTTCGACGTCTGGCAGGAGGTTTTGAGCTCGACGTACGGCCTGGTCGCAAGCCAGCCGCTGAGCGAAGCACCGTTCGACGGAACCCTGAACGTCAGGGATCGAAGTGGCATTACCTTTACCCGGATTCAGTCATCTCCACTTCATTACCGGCGGTTGCAACAGGACAGGGAAAGTGATCACTTCCTCGTCACGCTCTCTTTGTGTCCCGACGCGCTCGTCGCCCAGAACGGCAGGGAGTCCCGGCAAGGCGCAGGCGATATCATCCTTTACGATAGCGCCCAACCGTACGCTTGCCGTTACCCCGAAGGTGATGATCAGATCGTGCTGGCTGTGCCGCGCAAGCTGTTGCTGCAACATATCCCGAATGCCGAGCGACAGGTATGCAGAACACTGCCCGGTCGTTCGGCGCTGGGCCGTGTGGCCGGCACCTTGATGAACGAAACCTGGAGCACAGAGGATTTATCGGACCCGCTGAGCAAAAGGCTCAATGCATCACTGCTGGACGTACTGGCCACGGCTTTCGACTCGGTGTTAGGCGACACTGATATCCGGCGTGATTCTCATCAACTGCAACAGTTGCGACGCATCAAGCAGTTCCTGCTGAATAACCTGTCCGACACGGGCCTGACGGCCGACAGCATTGCCCTGGCGACGCACGTTTCGCCACGCACGCTCAATCGATTGTTCGCACAGCAAGGCACGACAGCCATTCGCTGGCTCTGGCAGCAAAGACTTTCGGCGTGCCATGACGCATTGCTCAAGCGCCATGTTCGCCGAGTCAGTGATGCTGCGCTGAACTTCGGCTTTACCAACCTCTCGCATTTCAGCCGCGCCTTCAAAAATGCCTATGGCATCTCTCCTCAGCAGCTCTTGGGGCCACGATAAGGCGATTGGCGCTTTCGGCACAGCGATTGGCTGTCCTGGCAAAGCGCACTGCACCCACGCCAATCAGTATCACTGCCATGCTGACGGCGCTTGCTGCGCGCCGTACCCAGGAACGGTGACGAAGGAAAACCTCAATGAATACCCACTCCGATAAAACCCTGCGACTGATCTTTCCCCAATGGCAAGGCGGCAACAACGCGCCTTACTATTTTGGCGCACAGTTGCTTGCATGGCTGGCACCGGACGCGACAGGGCCTGTGGAACAAGTGGACGTAACCGAACCGGATGATCAACCACTGGAACTGCAAAACAACATTATTGCCCGCCATGCGCTGCTGGCGCAGCTTGACCTTGCCCGGCGACTGATCGACCGGCATCAGCCGGATCGTCTGGTGGTTCTGGGTGGCGATTGTCTGGTCGATCTGGCGCCATTCGCCTATCTGAACGAACGCTACGACGGCGACCTTGCAGTGCTCTGGGTCGACGCCCACCCGGACGTCCTGACCCCCAAGGACTTCCAGCATGCGCATGCAATGGTCATGGGCAATCTGCTGGGCGAAGGTGACGAGGACTTCGTCAATGCCGTAAAACGCCCGATCAAACCAGCCAATGTGATGTATGCGGGCCTGCAGGACACCCTGGAGGCAGAAACCGCTTTCATCAAGCGTCTCGGGCTGCGCAGTGCCGGCGCACAGGCGCTGGCCCACACCAGCGCGCCGGTGCTGCAATGGCTAAAGGAAACCGGGGCCAGGCACCTGGCGATCCATCTGGATCTGGACGTGCTGGACCCGGCGCTCTTCCGTTCTCTGCTGTTTGCACAACCCGGTGTCCCGGCCGCTCACTTTGAGGGCGTTGCGCAAGGCAAGATGACTATCGAACAGGTTGTCCGCTTGCTGGCAGACGTTGCCAGCGTTGTGGACGTGGTCGGCCTTGGTATTGCCGAGCACCTGCCGTGGGACGCATTGGCGTTGAAGAACATGCTGACAAAGCTGCCATTGCTGGGCGTCCGGGCTGCGAATCCTTGAGCCGGACACTTTAGATACACCCTTAAAATTTAATTTATGCATACTTGAATAAAATATAATCATTTAATTTAATAATTAACATATAACAAAATAGAATTTCACTGCGATTTTTTATAGGCATATCGTCGTCTTTATGCCGACCCCTTCTCCAGGCGGAGGTGCACCCACCTTTTTGAACCGTCCGGAGCAAAACCATGAGCAGACAACGACACCTTAAACTCGGCGCAATGGTCCACGGCGTCGGCCATGGTTGGGGCGAATGGCGTCACCCGCAAGCACTGGCCAATGCCAGTGTGAATTTAGGCTTTTATCAGCAGCAGACTCAGCTGGCCGAAGCGGCTCGATTCGATTTTGTGTTCATTGCCGACAGCCTGCACATTCACGAAAAATCCAGCCCGCATTATCTGAATCGCTTCGAACCACTGACCATCCTCTCCGCACTGGCGGCCACCACCCGGCATATCGGTCTGGTGGCAACGGTCACAGTCAGCTACACCGAGCCTTTCCAGGTGGCTCGCCAGTTCGCCTCGCTGGATCACATCAGTGGCGGTCGGGCTGGCTGGAACGTGGTGACGTCCTGGCTCAGCGGCACTGCCGATAACTTCAGCAAAGGTGAACATCCGCCCCATGCCGTGCGCTACCGCATTGCCAGGGAGCACATCGAAGTGGTCAAGGGGCTGTGGGACTCATGGGAAGACGATGCGTTCGCCTACGACAAGCAAAAAGGCGAGTTTTTTACCCCTGGCAAACTGCATACGCTGGATCACAAGGGCGAGTTCTTCTCGGTGAAAGGCCCGCTCAACATAGCCCGGTCGAAGCAAGGCCAACCGGTGATTTTCCAGGCGGGCACCTCCGAGGCCGGGCGTAATTTTGCCGCTCAGAACTCCGATGCAATTTTTGTCCACGCCGAGAGCTTCGACGACGCGCGCACCTATTATCAGGACCTCAAGCAACGAGCCGAAGGGTTTGCCCGCGACCCGCACGCGCTATCGATTCTGCCCGGCATTCGCCCGATTGTCGGGCGTGATGAGGCCGAGGTGGAGAGCCGCTACCGCCAGGCCGTGGAGCTGGTCACCATCGAAGACGCTATCGTCGCCCTCGGACGTCCGTTCAATGACCATGACTTCAGCCAGTACCCACTGGACGCCCCGTTTCCGGAACTGGGCGATCTGGGCTCCAACAGCCAGAAAGGCGGTTCGGACCGGATCAAGCAACTGGCCAGAGACGAGGGTTTGAGCCTGCGTGAGGTCGCCTTGCGCTTCTCCCTGCCCCGCCGTGACTTTGTCGGTACGCCCGAACAGGTTGCCGACGCTATTCAGACGTGGTTTGAAGAAGGGGCCGCCGACGGCTTCATCATCAATAGCGTCCTGCCGGATGGTTTGCAGTATTTCACTGAGTGGGTGGTGCCGGTGCTACAGCAGCGTGGCCTGTTTCGCACTGAATACAGCGGTAACACGCTACGTGAGAATCTTGGCCTTGAAGTGCCGGTCAATCGTCACGCAAAGGCTGTCGCCCACAAAAAAGACGAGGCATTGGCATGACTCGACTCGTGATAGCCAGCCAACTGGAAGAAGACTTCAACCAGGTCATCCGCGAGCGGCTTGCAGTGACCCATCCACAAGCCAGGGTCATCGGTGTACCTGCTGGAGTGCCGAGTGACCTGCCCGGCGAGGTCGGCATTCTGCTGGCGCGCCCGATCAACGTGCGTGGTTATGAAGCACCAGCCTCGCCGCCACCGGGTTGGCCCTATGGCCTGAAATGGATTCAGGTGGTGTCTTCAGGCATCGATTTCTATCCGGGCTGGCTGTTCGACGGACCGCCCGTGAGCACTTCTCGGGGCAGTGCGGCAGAAAACATCGCCGAGTTCTCGCTGGCCGCGATCTTTGCCGCAGCCAAGCATCTTCCGGACATCTGGGTGCATGACTCGCAATGGAATTTCACCGCCCTGACGCCACTCAAGGGCACCACACTCGGCATTCTCGGCTTCGGCGCCATCGGCCGCAGTCTGGCCAGCAAGGCCCACGCGCTGGGTATCAACGTGGTCGCATTACGGCAAAGTTCGGCTCCGTTCGAGGTTGACGGTGTCGAAGCTGCTCGGGACATTCACGACCTGTTCGCGCGCGCCGACCATCTGGTACTGGCCGCGCCGTTGACACCTGCCACCCGGCATATCGTCAACGCCGACGTGCTGAACAGTGCCAAACCCGGCCTGCACCTGATCAACATCGCCCGCGGCGGTTTGCTTGATCACGAGGCGCTGGTCACGGCACTGGATCAAGGCAACATCGGCCTCGCCTCGCTCGACGTCACCGAGCCCGAACCGCTGCCGGACGGCCATCCACTGTATTCGCATCCGCGAGTGCGTCTGTCACCGCACACCTCGGCGATCTCCAGCAATAGCCGTCACGAGATAGCCGACAGCTTCCTGGCCAATCTGGAGCGCTATATCAGCGGGCAGGCCTTGCACAATCAGGCTGATCACCAGCGCGGCTACTGACTCTCAGCATCACTTACACATACCGAGCGTGCCATGTCGAACCCCATAAGAAACACTCGAATTCAACTCCGGCGTTCTCTGTTGGCAGGGCTGTTCGCAGCGTTGGCTCTAGGCTGCGCCCTGCCCATCGAGGCACAGGAAACGCTACGGATCGGTTACCAGAAGTCGTCCACGCTGATCACCCTGCTGAAGACCCAGGGCACGCTGGAAAAAGCCCTTGCGCCACAGCACGTCAACGTAACCTGGCATGAGTTTCCGAGCGGCCTGCCGCTGCTGGAGGCACTGAACGTGGGCAATGTCGACATCAGTGCGGACGTGGCCGACACCGTGCCGATTTTTGCTCAGGCGGCGCAGGCCAGGCTGACCTACTTTGCCCAGGAAGCGGCATCACCCTCGGCTCAGGCAATCATCGTGCATAAAAACTCGTCCGTGCACCAACTGTCGGACCTGAAAGGCAAAAAGGTCGCGGTTACCAAGGCTGCCGGCTCTCACTACCTGCTGATCGCTGCGTTGAAGAAAGCCGGCCTGGCGTTTTCGGATATTCAGCCCGCCTACCTGTCACCCGCCGACGGCCGTGCAGCCTTCGAGAACAATAAGGTTGACGCCTGGGTCACCTGGGAACCCTTCCTGACCAGCGCCCAACGGCAATTGCCGACCCGTACCCTGGCTGACGGCGTGGGCCTGTCCAGCTACAAGCGCTATTACCTGACCGGTACCGGCTACGCCAAGGACCACCCACAAGTGCTCAGCGTGGTTTACGAGCAATTGCACAAGGCGGGCATATGGCTCAAGGCCAATCCACGCGAAGCCGCACAGGTGCTGAGCCCTCTGTGGGGCAACCTGGACATCGAAACGGTTGAAATCGCCAACAGCCATCGCACTTATCAGATCCAGCCAGTCACACATGATCAATTGGACGAACAACAGCATATCGCCGACGCCTTCTTCGCAGCCGGTCTGCTGCCCAAGGCGGTGGATGCGGGCGATGTCGAGATCTGGAAGCCCTGAAAATCGGTTTAACGCCTTCGCTGTGCAAAATATCCGGGTGCCTTGGTCTAAAAACGGCTTTTGCAGTTCTCAGACAACTAACAACGTGCCATCATTTTGGATCCTAACCCAGCGATAAAAGGACGTACCGATGGCACAGCACTATTTGACACCTGCTCTGATCGGGCTCTTCAGCTTGCTATTTCTGGGTATTGGCTTCTGGATCAACAGTCGTGTGGCAGCCAGCAAGCTTGCACAACAGCTCGCCGAACTGAAGGCAGCGAATCAGGCTGAACATCAACAATTGTTGAATGATGCAGCGCTCGCGCACCAGCGAGAACAACAGATGCTTCATGAGCAGGAAGAGCACCAACGCGAGTTGACACTGCTCAGCGAGGACATGGGGCGTCACCGGGACGTCGAGAGACAACTCAGTATTCAGCTCGGCGAACTCAAGACGTCGCTGGACGCAGAAAAGCAGCGCATGTCCGACAAAGTAGCGCAACTCACTGAGGTAACCACCCTGGCCGAAAATCGCAGCCTGGAATCCAACAAGCTAAGAATGCAGCTCGGAGAACTCAGGGTGCAAGTTGGCCAGGACCAAGAACAAACAAGACAATTAGAGGAGCTCAAGCAGATACTCGCGCAACATCAGACGCGGCTGGAAGCAGCTCAACTGCAATTGCAAAAGCAAGGCGAACAACTCGGACAAAGCACCGAACAGGCTAACCAACTGCTGGAATTGAAGGCTGCCCACGCCAACTCACAAACACGTATCGAAAAAGCAGAGGAAGAATTCAAAAAGCAGCGTGAGCAGTTGGGTCAGGCTGCGGAACAAAAAGAACAACTTGATGTGCTACGAGGCACGCTGGTACAGCGCGATAAAGAATTGGGCGTGATGCGAGA
This sequence comes from Pseudomonas caricapapayae, assembly GCF_001400735.1. GTDB lineage: Bacteria > Pseudomonadota > Gammaproteobacteria > Pseudomonadales > Pseudomonadaceae > Aquipseudomonas > Aquipseudomonas caricapapayae. The sequence goes on along the minus strand of NZ_LJPW01000078.1, from coordinate 45,490 downwards.
TGAACTGAGCCTCGCCAAGCAAAGCCTCGCGGAAGTCAACATGCGTCACGCGCGTGACCAGCACTCCGCCGCCGAGAAACTGCAGCTCCTTGAAGACAACAAGGTTCAGCTCAAGCAAGAATTTCAAAACCTTGCCAATCAGATTTTTGACAGCAAGCAGCAGAGTTTCTCCGAACAGAGTCGTCAAGGCCTGGATACGTTGCTGAAACCATTCAAGGACCAACTCGACTCATTTCGCCAGCGGGTAGATCAGGTTCACTCCGATACAGTGCAAGGACAAAGCTCGATGAAAAACGAGCTGATCAAGCTGATGGAGCTGAATGCCCAGATCACCACGGAAGCGTCAAACCTTACCAAGGCACTTAAAGGTGACAAGAAGCTGCAGGGCACGTGGGGCGAGCAGAAGGTCGAAATGCTGCTTGAACAGGCCGGATTGCGCAAAGGGTTCGAGTATCACCGTGAGGCCAACTTCAAGAATGATGAGGCTGGAAACAATCGACCGGACTTTGTCGTCAATTTGCCCGAAGGCAAACACATCATCATTGACAGTAAAATGTCACTGGTCGCCTATACGGAGTACGTGTCCGCCGAAACTGACGAAGAACGCACCCGAGCGTTGTCTGCACACGTTCTTGCCCTCAAGCATCATATCAACGGCCTCTCCGACAAAAAGTACACCGACCTTAACGGCATTAATTCGCCTGACTTCGTATTTTTGTTCATGCCGGTCGAGCCCGCCTATCTGGTTGCCGCAGAGCACAGCCCGGGCGTTTTTCAGGGGGCCTATGAAAAACGTATCGCGATTATCACAGCGACGACATTGCTGCCGGTACTTCGCGTCGTTTCAAACCTCTGGAGTATCCAGCGCCAGAACAGCAGCACATTACAGCTCGCTACCATGGCGACCAAGGTCTACGACAAGTTGCGAGTTTTCGTAGAAAAAATGGACAAACTGGGTAATCAAATTGCAACCGTGCAGAAAAGCTATAACGAAAGCGTCACCACACTGAAAGGAGATCACGGCAGCCTGACTAAGACCGTGGACAAATTCGTCGCGCTGGGCGTTACCGTTTCCAAGCGTTTGCCAGCTTCTGCTATTGGGGAAGACGAAGAGCTGGAAAGCGAACTAGCAATACTGCCGGTTGAAGGTGCGGCCAACACTTGAAGAGAGCAACAGATGAGCATCTGACCCGACACGCAAGCGTCGACAGTGTCTAGAAAGGCAGAAGGCCTGAACCGGTTCAGGCCTTCTATAATCTTCAACGATTTCTATCGTTTTTCAAACACGCGGCGGCCCCGGAAACACGCCACGAACCTGCTCGTAGGCCTGCGCGACACGCAACGCCAGGGCATCCTTGAAGCGCGGCGCCACGATCATCATGGCGACTGGCAGTCCGTCGGCCAGACCTGCCGGGATTGACGTGGCCGGGTGGCCGGTCAGGTCGAAAGGCGCAGTGTTGGCGAGCATGTTCAGTGCGCTGTGCACATACTCTTCAATCGGCGCATCGGCGGCGGTCAAAGGGGTCGCCACGAACGGCATGGTCGGCATCACCAGCACGTCGAAATCCTTGAACGCTTCGTCATATTGACGGGTGAGTTCCGGCACCAGCATGCGCGCCTTGGCGTAATAGGCACCGTGCAGGTTCTTCAGGCTGTAATGCCCGGTCAGCGCCACGGCACGCACGCTGCTGGACAATGCGTTGGCATGCACACGACGCTTGGCACCGAAGTAACTCATGATCTCGGGGTCGTAATAGCCGTCGACGTTCATGCCATAGCCGTTGCCTTGCAGCATCTGGTACGCCGCGCCATCGGTGGCGATGACGTTCCACATGTCCAGCGCCACCCCGCGATGCCAGGGGACACTGGCCTCGCCGACCGTGGCGCCAAGGCTTTCAAGTTGTGCCGCGGCAACTTTGACCAAGGCGTCTACCTGCGGCTCGGACATGCCGGGGATCGCAAAACCCTCGCGCAACAGACCGATTTTCAGGCCCGAAACGCCTTGATCAAGGGTCGCGACACAGTTCACCGCTGGCGGGTTTTTCTGTCTTGAATCGAGGCCGTCGGCTCCGGCGATCACATCGAGCATGATCGCGCAGTCAAGTACGTTGTTGGCCATCGGGCCGACGTGGTCGATAGTCCGCTCAATCGGGAAAGCCCCGGTATAAGGCACCAGGCTGTAAGTCGGCTTGTGCCCGACAATACCGCTCCAGGCCGACGGCATACGGATCGAGCCGCCCTGATCGCCGCCGATGGCCATATCCACCGCTTGCAAAGCGACCAGCACGGCACTGCCGCTGGATGAGCCACCTGCGTTGCGGGTCAGGTCCCACGGGTTTTTCACCGCGCCGCTGGCCGAGGTGAAGCTGGCCCCGGAGAAACACAGGTCTTCGCACACCGACTTGCCGACCACGGTCGCGCCTGCAGCCAACAGGCGCTTGACCACGGTGGCGTCCTCGGAAGGCACATAACCATCAAGGCTCAGCGAACCATTGGCCATCGGCACGCCGGCCACCGATACGTTGTCCTTGATGACCACCGTTCTACCTGCCAGCGGGCCGCTCTGGGCACCGGCAATATGCGTCTTCACATACCAGGCCCCGTGCAGGTTTTCTGCCTCTGTCGGCCTGCTGTGTTCACGCTGCGGGGTGGGTTGGGCGATGTGAGCGGCATATAACGCATCGATGGCCTCGTAAGAGCCCAGGGTTTCGTCAGCCAGACTCAGGAACGATTTCATTTGGCTGTCTGAGAGGTCGTACCCGTGGTCTTGAGCGGCAATCAGGAAGTCGGCTTTGCCGGGACGTTTTACGGACATGGTGTTCTCCAGATAACGGTAAGGGCCGTCCGGGGTCGGACAGGCGCTGACTGGAGCCGCCTGTGCAGGATGCGCAGGTCTGGGCTCGATCCGGAGGACGCCGTTGTCCCTGCCGGTCGCCACGCGGTGCCCCATACCTGCCGTTTCAGGGCGTATGGCAACTGTCCGCGCAGAAGAGGATCAGGCCGCTGAGGCCCGACACTCGAAGCGTGTCTGTAACCTGTCAGGAACAGGCTTGTTGAAACAGTTCGTGAGCCTTGACCAGCGCCTCGGCGATTTTCTCCACGGGCTCGCGCTTGGCCATGGCCTGATCGCGCAGCGCGTTGTAAGCGTCTATTTCGGACAGCCCCTTGGTCTCCATGAGGATGATTTTTGCCTGCTGCACAGTGCGCATCACCGCCATGCGCCCTTCCAGGCGCTTGACGTGTTTTTCCCGCTCCCGTGTCTTGCGGGCCTGGCTTAGCGTGATAGCCAGCGCGGTCAGCAGACCGAAGGACCTCACCGGCGAGGGAATGACCGAACAGGCATTAAGCTGTACCAGCGCCTCGACAATGATCGGATTTTCATAGGCGATCACCGGAATGATCGGCGGCGTCGAGTTATGCAACAGCCAGGGCGTATTGGTCGACAGGCTTTCCGGCGATACCGCCAGGACTATCACGTCAGCCTCACTGTGCAATCGTTCGGGAATCGGCCACTGCACCCGTACCTGACAGCCGATACGCTGTAACTGGGCAATCAGATTGCGACCGTCCTCATCATCCGGATGCATCACCAGCACGCTGATATCGCGCAGGTCCTTGATGCCGCCTGCGCTGTCGTTGCGCAAACGTTTCTTGGCGGCACGCAGGGTCATGGACGCCTCCCGGTCAGGCTGGACCAGCCATTAAAGTCAGGCGCAACGGCATACGGGTCGGGCCTCAGCGCTTTCTGGCTTTCATAAAGGATGTCGAATTGCCCGTCGGCATTGGCGCGACCGATGCGCGAGTACAGGTACGTATGGTGATTGTGCTCATCGACACGTACCCGTCCCTGCGGTGCGTCGTACTCCAGACCACGCATGGTCTGCAATACGTCCTCCACCTCCGTACTGCCGGCGCGTTCGATCGCTTTGGCCAGCAGATGGACCTGAAAATAAGCAGCCTCCCAGCAGCGGTCGGTGACTTGATGCTGACCGAACATCGCCCGGTACTGGGCAATACACTGACGATTGAGCGGAGTGTCGATCGACTGGAAGTAAGTGGCTGCCGATATGTGGCCGGCACCCAGATGTACGCCCATCTGCTTAATGTCGGTTTCGCTGGTGGTTACGCTGGCAATCGGCATGACGGCCGGGTCAAAACCGGCGTCGGCGTAGGCCTGGTACAGGTGCGCCATGGTGTCACCGACCACCGTCGAAAAAATGAACGAGGGCTTCAGCTCCCGGACCTTGACCATGAGCCTGGCGAAGTCCTCGGCCCTGGCGTTTTTCAGCGGCAGATAGTACTCGCCCAGCTTGCTGCCGCCCCGCTCGTAGAGCAGGTCGCTCATCAGCCGATTGGTTTCGTACGGGTACACGTACTCCGAGCCGATCATCAGCACGCGGCTGCCGAAGTGATCAAACATGTAACTGCCGAGCGGCACGGCGTTATGGTTCGGCGTGGCGCCGGTGTAAATGATGTTGCGCGAATACTCGAAACCCTCGTAGTAGACCGGATAGAGCAGTAACGCGTTGTAACGTTCGACGACGGGCAATACGGCCTTGCGCGCCGCCGAGGTGTAGCAGCCGAAGAAAAACCGCAGGTTCTCTTCGCGAATCAGCGATTCAACGTGCATGGCAAACAACGCAGGCGTTGAGTCCGGGTTACGCGTAATCAGTTCCAGAGGGCGACCCTTCACGCCCCCGGCCGCGTTGATCTGATGAATTGCAAACTGTGCGCCGCGCATCGTTGAGCATTCGCCAGCCGCGGTAACACCGGTATTGGAAAACAGACCTCCTATGCGAATCGACGGGTCAACCATGTCTATAAACCTTGTTCAACGTGAGGTGAGACGCCCGAACCTGGCCGGGAGCCTGAAAGAAGACTGAGCGAATAACCGCGGATTCAAACGGTGGCTCTCAGGCGGTTGTGCCTGGGGCTGGCGTGACGGCAGTGTCAGGACCAGTCATGCGAGGGGCCTTCCACACCTGCCGAGAATGGGCGTGTGGCAAGAAACCCTGCGAGGGTGTCTGCTGGCAGTCATGCAGATAGCGGGCCATGCGGGGTGTGTGGGTGTTGATGATTTGTGTGTCTGCTGGCTGGGGCGGTGCTGACGTAACAGGCATTTGTTTGCAGGGATGGGCGTACATTCGCAAGGGTTGTGTCGCATGACACATTGCTTTCGCGAACAAGTTCGCCCCCACAAAAGCGGCATACATCTCCTGCAAAGGCCTCAATACACTTCTCACAAAAGCATCGTATTTCAGCCATTGAAGGCGTGCGCATCCAAGGGAACAACGTGCGCAGTCTCACGTTTTTGGTGCGCAAAAGCCTGATTCGCGCCAAAGCGGCGCAGGGTGATTTTTCGTGCAATAGATGAAGGGACGCCCTGCGCCCACACTCGATTTCTAGTGTATGAGGCTGTTTCTGCACTTGGCACTGTGCTTGCTAAGTCTCTTCTGAGACATCGCGCCAGCTGTTTGCCCTACGCCCTTCTCGGCAAGTAGGGAGACACCTCGCGTACGACTGGATCGGACGCAGTTGTCCCGCCAGATTCGGCACAAAAGCCTGACACCCCGCCCATTGATTTGGCCGGGATGTCGGGCTTTTTTTATTCCTGGGAGAGAAGTGAATGCACAACGACAAACGCCGTTTGATCAAGCATGCTCTGTTGCTGGGCGCGATCAGCCTGCTGCCGTTTTCCCTGATCGGCGAGGCGCAGGCAGCCGAGACTGTAAAGGTCGGCATCATCCATTCGCTGACCGGCACCATGGCCATCAGTGAAGCCTCGGTGGTCGACGCAGAAAAACTGGCCATCGAAGAAATCAACGCCAGTGGCGGCGTGATGGGTAAAACCATCGAACCCATCGTCGAGGACGGTGCCAGCGACTGGCCGACCTTCGCCGAAAAGGCCCGCAAACTGCTGGAAAACGATCACGTTGCAGTGACCTTCGGCGCGTTCACGTCCGCTTCGCGCAAAGCGGTGCTGCCGGTCTTTGAACGCAACAAAGGCTTGCTCTACTACCCGACCTTCTATGAAGGGCTGGAGAAATCTCCGGCCATTATCTACACCGGTGCCGAGGCCTCGCAACAGACCCTGGCAGCGGTCAGCTGGTTGATGGCCAACAAGGGCAAGAGCGTCTATCTGGTCGGTTCCGACTACATCTGGCCACGCACCACCAACAAGCTGGCGCGGGCATCCGTCACCAAACAGGGTGGCTCCATCGTCGGCGAAGACTATCTGCCGCTGGGTGCCATCGAGTTTTCGTCAGTGATCAACAAGATCAAGGCAGCCAAGCCGGACATCGTGCTGTCGACCATCGTCGGCGGTTCGAACGTGGCGTTTTACAAACAGCTCAAGGCAGCCGGTATCGACAGCAGCAATCAGACCCTGATGGGGCTGGCGATCACCGAAGAGGAAGTCACCGGTATCGGTGCGGAAAACCTCGTCGGCTTCCTGACCTGCATGAGCTACTTCCAGAGCCTGAAAAACCCGGTCAACGAGAAGTTCGTCCAGGCCTTCAAGACGCGCTACGGGCAGCAACGCGTCGTCGGTGACCCGATGGCGGCGGCGTATACCGCGGTGTACCTGTGGAAAAAGGCTGTCGAAAAAGCCGGCAGCTTCGACGTGCCGAACGTGATTGCTGCGTCCTCGGAGCTGACCCTCGACGCTCCGGAAGGCGAAATCAAGGTTCACAAGGATAATCACCACCTGTGGAAGCGCGCCCGCATCGGCACCCTGAACGCGCAGGGCCAGGTCGATGTGATCTACGAGTCGGCGCCGATAGAGCCCAATCCCTTTCCGAAACTCTGATACCGGTCCGGGCGCGATCCGCTTCGCGCCCGCTTTCGTCAATGTGCAGCAACAGGTAGCGATGGCATGACTCTCGATACGCTGGTAATGCAAGTCTTCAGCGGCTTCTCGCTGTTTTCCGTGCTGGTACTGATGGCACTCGGGCTGACCATCGTCTTCGGCCTGATGGGTGTCATCAACATGGCTCACGGCGAACTGATGGCGATGGGCTCATACATGACCTATGTCACTTCGGTGGTGTTCCAGCGCTACTTTCCCGAGTTGATGGGCTGGTATTTCATCGTCGGCATCGGAATGGCCTTTGTCGTGACGTTCGCCTTCGGCTTACTGCTGGAACGCTGCTTCATTCGCTTCATGTATAACCGGCCGCTGGACACCCTGCTGGCAACCTGGGGGCTGTCTCTGGTCTTGCAGCAACTGTTCCGTCAGGTTTTCGGCCCCAAGGAAGTCAGCGTGCCCACCGTGCAATGGCTGCAGGGCGCATGGAAAATCAGCGAAGGGCTGGAGTTGCCGCTCAATCGCATTTTCATCATCGGCCTGACGTTCGTGATTGCCGCTGCGGTGTTTCTATTTCTCTACCGCAGCCGCTGGGGTCTGCGCATTCGTGCAGTGACTCAGAACCGCGCCATGGCGGGTGCGGCCGGTATCAATACGGCGCGGGTCGACTCGGTGACTTTCGCGCTGGGCTGCGGCCTGGCCGGCATCGCTGGCAGTTCGTTCACCATGCTCGCGTCCACCGGCCCGGTAAGCGGCCAGCAGTACCTGGTGGATACCTTCATCGTTGTGGTGTTCGGTGGCGTGGAAAGCCTGCTTGGCACCTTCCTTTCGGCGTTCGCCATCGGCCAGACGCAGGTTTCGCTGGAATACCTCACCACCGGATCCATGGCCAAGGCGATCACCCTGCTGGTGGTCATCGTGCTGCTGTTTTTCCGCCCCAACGGCCTGTTCGCCACGAAAGTGAGACGTTGAGATGAATGACATGACTGAAAAGCCGCCGCTCCGGCCACAGACTGCGGTGCCCAGACCCGTTCGGCTGAATGGCGGCTGGCTGCCACTGATCGAGCGATACAGCCTGATCTGGCTATCGCTGTTGTTGCTGGTGGTATTGCCGCTGGCGCTGGGCGATTTCCGCCTTGGCCTGGCCGGTAAATACCTGAGCCTGGCGTTCTGCGCAGTGGGCATGGTGATGATCTGGGGCTACGGCGGCATTCTCAGCCTCGGCCAGGGGATCTTCTTCGGTTTGGGCAGCTACATGATGGCGATGTACCTGAAGCTTGAAGCCACCGCCACAGACGAAGCTGCCAGCGCCCTCGCCGCTTTCTACGGCTCTGCGCTACCCGACTTCATGATCTGGAACAGCGTAGAAGCACTGCCCTGGTGGTGGAAGCCGTTCGAAACGGCGACCTTTACGTTGGCAGCGATCCTGATCTTGCCTGCGCTGCTGGCGTTCCTGTTCAGCTATGCCTATTTCAAAAAGCGCGTGGGCGGCGTGTACTTCTCGATCATCACCCTGTCGCTGGCCTCGATCATGTCAATCATGATCATCGGACAACAGGGCTACACCGGCGGTGTCAACGGCCTGACCGACTTCAAGACCGCCTTCGGCATGAGTTTGCAGACACCCCAGACGCCCTGGATTCTCTATCTGATCACCACACTGTTGCTGCTGGCCTGCGTCGCGATGTGCGGGTTCATCCTGCGCAGCCGACTGGGCAAGGTCGTCGTGGCGATCCGTGACCGGGAAGACCGGGTGCGTTTCTCCGGTTACAACACTGCATTGTTCAAGGCCTTCATTTTTGCCGTGGCTGCGCTGATTTCCGCGCTGGGCGGGGTGATGTTCACCTTGCAGGTCGGCCTGGCATCGCCTTCGCTGGTGGGCATCATTCCGTCCACCGAGATCGTGATATACGCCGCGTTGGGTGGCCGCCTTTCACTGGTCGGTGCGGTGTACGGCACGCTGCTGATCGGTGCGGCCAAAACCTGGCTGTCGGAGAATTTCGTCAGCTTCTGGCAATACTTCATCGGCTTTCTGTTCATGGCGGTGGTGCTGTTTCTGCCGACCGGGCTGGCCGGGCTGCTGCAACGCCTGAGCAACAAAGAGGTGCAGTCATGAGCGGGATGCTACTGAGCGTAGAAGACCTGACCGTCTCGTTCGACGGCTTCAAGGCAGTCGATAACCTCAACTTCTATGTCGAGGAGAACCAGGTGCATGTGGTGATCGGCCCCAACGGCGCGGGCAAGACCACCCTGCTCGACATGATCTGCGGCAAGACCCGCCCCAGCGCAGGCAGCATCCGCTTCAAGGACCTGCAACTGGCGAACATGATCGAGTACCAGATCACCCGCGCGGGCGTGGGCCGCAAGTTTCAGAACCCGTCGGTGTACGAAGACCTTACCGTGCGGGAAAACCTCGACATCTCCTCGCCGGACAAACGCGGCGTCTTCAATTGCCTGTTCGCCGGCAAGAACGCAGCGCTGAACGCCGAAATCGAGCAGACCGCCGAGATGATCTTTCTCAAGGATCAATTGGGGCGCAAAGCCGGGCTGCTGTCGCACGGCCAGAAACAGTGGCTGGAGATCGGCATGCTGTTGATGCAGCGTCCCGAACTGCTGTTGCTTGATGAGCCGGTCGCCGGCATGAGCGCGGGCGAGCGGGAGAAAACCGCCGGACTGCTCAAGCTCATCGCCAAAGGCCGTGCGATGGTAATCATCGAGCACGACATGGAGTTCGTGAAATCGGTGGCTGACAAGGTCACCGTCCTGCATCAGGGCAAGACCCTGGCCTACGGCTCGATGGATCAGGTGCAGAACGATCCTCGCGTCATTGACGTCTATCTGGGGCACTGATCATGCTGAATGTCTCTAACCTCAACGTTTACTACGGCGACAGCCACGTATTGCGTGACCTCAGTCTGGAGCTGGCGGCAGGCGAGTCACTCGCGGTGATGGGCCGCAACGGGATGGGCAAGACCACGCTGCTGAGAAGCCTGGTCGGCATGCTGCCGACCCGCAGCGGCAGCATAACGCTGGCCGGACAGGAACTGACCGGCAGCAAAAGCTATGAGCGGGTAGCCGCCGGGGTCGGTTTCGTGCCCCAGGGGCGGATGATATTTCCCTACCTGAGCGTCGAGGAAAACATTCTCACAGGCATGCAGGGCGCTCCCGCCGCGCCCATTCCCGACTACATCTTCGAGTACTTCCCGGTGCTGTTCGACATGCGCCGGCGCAAGGGCGGCAACCTTTCCGGCGGCCAGCAGCAACAGTTGGCCATTGCCCGGGCGCTGGTCTCCAATCCCAAGGTGTTGGTCCTCGATGAGCCCACCGAGGGCATCCAGCCATCGATCATCAAGGACATTGCCAAAGCCCTCAACCTGCTGAAAAAGGAGCGCGGGTTTTCGCTGATTGTTTCCGAGCAGGTGCTGTCGTTCGCCATGGCGGTTGCTGACCGCTATCTGATTATCGAAAAAGGCGAATTCGTGCACAGCGAAGTCCGCGAAACCGTCGACCGCGAGCGCATCCTGCGCTACCTGACCATCTGAACAGAGCACAGGAGCCATCGCCATGCTGATACTCGACCGTATTCTGGGCCAGGCCAGCGACCCTGCCCTTGCCGATCGCTTGCACGACCTGAGCCATGCAGGCCACGTAGAAACCCTGAGCCTGTCCGCCAGTGACATCCAGCGTCATCGCCTGCGCCTGGCCAGCGACCGGGGCACCGACTGCGCCATTCGCCTGGAGCGTCATCAGCAACTGCGCAACGGCTCGGTGCTGATGCTCGACAATCAACGCGCCATCGTCGTACAGATGCAGGATCAGGAATATCTTGACCTGCAGCCACGCGACCCGGCCGCTGCGCTGGAACTGGGCTATTTCGCCGGCAACATGCACTGGGCGGTACGCTTTGCCGGGGACATCCTGCAAATCCCGCTCAATGGCCCGCAAGCCGATTACCTTGAGCGGCTGGCACCCATGCTTGCGGACGGCCGGGTGCGTCGCGCATGAATGCCTCGAGCAGCCTGCTGCTGGCGCTGCAACAGGCCGACAGCTTCTTTCCGGGGGGCGCGGTGGCATGGTCGTGGGGACTGGAAACCCTGCTGGCTGACGGGCATCTTGGCAACGACGAAGTCGTAATGATGCGACGCCGGCAACGAACCGATCGCTATCTTCGCAGTGCCCAAGTGCATGGCTTCGTCGAGGGCCAGTTGCGCCATCGCTGGAACAGCTTTGACCGCTTGTTCCTGCTCGCCGCCTGGCACGCATCTGACAACCAGCCCGAGTTGATGGCCCTGGACAAACAGATCGAAGCACTGACCCTGGCCGAGGAACTGCGCCAGGGCTCACGGCGTGTCGGCCAGGCTTTACTGGGCGTACACGTCGCACTGCACACGCCGGGTTCGGCAACTTATCAGCAACTGGTTGTGGCGGGTAACGCGCCGGGGCATCTGCCCGTGGTGCAGGGCTTGCTCTGGAAGGGTCTGGGCATGCACCGCGATCACTGCCAATTGGCTGCGGCGCACAGCCTGTGTACAGGGCTGGTCAGTGCCGCCGTACGTCTGGGCGTAATTGGCCATATCGATGGGCAACGAGTGCTGACCGATATCCAGCCGCTGATCACCGAACTGCTGGCGCAGGAACCGCCTGACACCGACGACGCCTGTGGTTTCACACCTATGGCCGAAATCGCCGTGATGCGCCATGAAACCCAGGACCTGCGCCTGTTCGCCAATTGAGCCAGCCACCCTACCGGGAGCCCCGACTATGCTGCTGACCCCGACCGAGCTTGAACGACTCACGCTGTACACCGCCGCCGAACTGTCACGCAAACGCCGCAGCAAAGGCCTGCGCCTGAATTTTCCGGAAGCCTCGGCGCTGATCGCCGACGAGATTCTTGAAGGTGCGCGTGAGGGTCGCAGCGTCGCCGAGCTGATCGGTTTTGGCTCGACGATTCTGAACAGCGACGACGTCATGCCCGGTGTCGCCGATCTGCTGCCGGTGTTGCAGGTAGAAGGCACCTTCCCGGACGGCACCAAGCTGGTCACCGTGCACCAGCCAATCAGACCGGGCCAACGGCCGCTGGCCGTCATGCCGACACCTGGCGAAATACTTTCGCCAGACAGTGATATCCAGCTCAATAACGGCCGTCCGACCGCTACGTTGCGCGCAATCAATACCGGCGACCGACCAGTGCAGATCGGCAGTCACTACCATTTTTTCGAGGTCAACAAGGCTCTGGATTTTCCACGCGAACGCGCCTTCGGCATGCACCTGGACATCCCCGCAGGTACAGCCATGCGCTTTGAGCCCGGCGAGCTGCGCGAAGTGCACCTGGTGCAGTTTGGCGGCAGCGGCGACATCCACGGCTTCAGCGGCCTGACCAACGGTAATCTGCATGACCCGGCCTGCAAATCAGCGGCACTGGAACGTGCCCGCGCCCAACTTTTCAAGGGAGCCTGAACCATGGCGACGATGACTCGCAAGGAATACGCCGCCATGTACGGCCCGACCACGGGCGATGCGGTGCGCCTCGGTGACACGTCGTTGCTGGCCGAAGTCGAATTCGATCATTCGGTGCCCGGCGATGAATGCCTGCACGGCGGCGGCAAGACACTGCGCAACGGCATGGGCCTGATGCCCGGCCACGACAGTGCCGAAGGGGCTCTCGATATGCTGATTTGCAACGCGCTGATCATCGACCCGGTGATCGGCATCGTCAAAGGCGACATCGGTATCAAGGACGGCAGGATCGTCGCCATCGGCAAGGCTGGCAACCCACAGATCATGGACGGCGTACACCCGCAATTGATCTGCGGCGTGGCCACCACCGTACGCGATGCCGAAGGACTGATCGTCACTCCCGGTGGTATCGACGTGCATGTGCATTTCGACTCGGCACAACTGTGCGATCACGCACTGGCGGCCGGTCTGACCACGCTGATCGGGGGTTCGCTGGGGCCGATCACGGTCGGCATCGACTGTGGCGGCGAATGGAATGTCGGCAAGATGTTGCAGGCTGCCGAAGCCTGGCCGATCAACTTCGGCTTTCTCGGGCGCGGCAATTCCAGCAAACCTGAATCACTGCTCGGGCAACTGCGTGGTGGCTGTCTGGGGCTGAAGATTCATGAAGATTGGGGAGCCATGCCGGCGGTGATTGACACGTGCCTGAAGGTCGCCGACGAATACGATTTTCAGGTTCAGTTGCACACCGACACACTGAATGAGTCCGGATTTCTCGAAGACACGCTGGCGGCCATCGGCGAGCGCACCATCCACATGTACCACACCGAGGGTGCAGGCGGCGGGCACGCTCCGGACATCATCAGCGTAGCGGGCAAGGCCAACTGCATCCCCTCCTCCACCAACCCGACCAACCCCTACACCGTGAACACGTTCGACGAACACCTGGACATGATCATGGTCTGCCACCACCTAAACCCTGACGTGCCGGAAGACGTGGCGTTCGCCGAATCACGGGTGCGCCCGCAGACCATCGCTGCCGAAGACACTCTTCACGATACCGGAGCCATTTCCATCCTCGGTTCCGACAGCCAGGGCATGGGCCGCATCAACGAGGTGATCTGCCGTACCTGGCAACTGGCCTCGAAGATGAAAGACCAGCGCGGCCGCCTGCCGGAAGAAACCACCGCACTGGGCGACAACGAACGGATCAAGCGTTACATCGCCAAATACACCATTAATGCAGCGCGGGTGTTCGGCATCGACAGTTACATCGGCTCTCTGGAGCCCGGCAAGCTGGCCGATCTGGTGCTGTGGCGACCGGCGTTCTTCGGCATCAAGCCCGAGCTGGTGGTCAAGGGCGGCTTCATCGTGCATGGCGTGATGGGCGATTCCGCCGCCTCGCTGTACACCTGCGAGCCGTTGGTGATGCGCCCGCAATGGGGAGCTTTTGGCGAGGCGAAACAGGCGTTGTCGGTCAATTTTGTCAACCGTCTTGCCGTTGAAGCCGACACCGCTACTCGGCTGGGACTCAAGAAAAAACTGCTGCCAGCGTTCGGCACGCGCACCCTGCGCAAGTCCGACATGTTGCACAACGATGCCTGCCCGGACATCCGCGTCGACCCGCAGACCTTCGACGTGTATGCCGACGGCGAGCGTCTTCACTGCGAACCGGTCAGCGAAGTGCCTCTCGCCCAGCGCTACATGCTGCGCTGAAACCCTCCGAACAGGAAACCCGACCATGAGCCTGCCCCTTAATGCACCCGCCCTGTACACCAATGACCAACCTCATCCCGGTGCTGCACGCGTCGGGATCGGCGGACCGGTGGGCTCGGGCAAGACCCGCCTGCTGGAACAACTGATCCCGCGCTTCGTCGAGCGCGGCATCGAGCTTGCGATCATCACCAATGATCTGGCCACCCGCGAGGACGCCGAACGCGTGCAACGCAGCGGTCTGATCGACCCGCAGCGGGTTCGTGCGGTGGAAACCGGTGCCTGTCCGCACACCGCCATTCGTGAAGACCCGACCCTCAACCTGCAGATGGCCGATGAGCTGGAGGCGCGCTTCGGCAACCTTGACCTGGTGCTGATCGAGTCCGGCGGCGACAACCTGGCCTCGACCTTTTCACTGGATCTGGTGGACTACTGGATTTTCGTCATCGATGTCGCAGGCGGTGACGACATCCCGCGCAAACGCGGTCCCGGCGTATTGAGCTGTGACCTGCTGGTGGTCAATAAATACGATCTGGCACCCTATGTGGGCGTCGATCTGCCGCGTATGCGGCGCGAATCGGCGGAGGCACGAAACGGTCGGCCCGTTCTGTTTACCAACTGCAACACCGGTGAAGGCGTCGACGCGGTAGTTGAAGCGATAAGCCGCGCCGTATTGTTCGACCGCCCATGAACGCCCATCAAACGTTACTGTCCGCAAAAGCCCCCACCACGGCGCGTATTGCCTTCAGCAAAGCGCCTTCGGGGGCCAGTTATGTGTCCCGTCAGGAAGTCGGCTATCCCTTCCACCTGGGACGCACCCTGACACTGCCACAAGACCCGCCCGGTATGGCGGCGATCTACCTGCAATCGTGCTCCGGCGGCCTGTTCGCTGGCGAAGCCTTGCACCTTGATCTGAACGCCGGGCCAGGCACGCAGGTACATGTCAGCACCGGCGCGGCAACGGTGGCGCACAGCATGCTGGAACAGTCCGCACGACAGACCGTCACACTGGTCGCCGAACCCGGCGCGCTGCTTGAATACCTGCCGATGGCCACCATTCTGTTTCCTCAGACGCGGCTGCACAGCCAGGTGAACGTAACCTTGCACCCTGGTGCGCGGGTCATGCTATGCGACGCATTCTGCCTGCACACGCCCCCAGGCAGCGAAGGCTTGCCAGACTTTTACCGCGCCGATCTGCAGATCCACTGCCCGGATGGAAAACTGCTGGCCGGTGATCGACTGGCAATGACCGGCGCAGACCTGCAACGCCGATTGCCCGGCGTCAGCGGACAACTGCAGGCCTTGGCGACCTTCATGCTGGTGGGTCAGGGTTTGCCTGTAGAGGGTTTGCAGCAGGCCTTGCGTGCAGCGTTAGCCGAGGTTCCCGAGAGCTATCCGGGCGTCAGCGCGCTGCCGAACGATTGCGGCCTGTCTGTGCGGATCATGACCGCCGATGCAGTCGCGTTGCGTAACGCCCTGCATCAGGCCTGGGCATGCGTTCGCCAGCAACTGACAGGCGTTGCGCCGCGGGTGCGACGCAAATGAGCCATCAGGCTGTTGCAGCCTCGTTGAGACTCAAACCGCTCACGGCTTGCCTTGCCAACGGCGAAACAGAGCGCTGGCATTGACCCCGCCGAAGCCGAATCCGTTTGAAAGTGCGTAAACAATCGGCGTCGCTCGGGCGGTCAAGGCCACCAGGTCGAGCCCCTCGGCAGCCTCGTCGGGTTGATTGAGATTCAACGTCGGCGGGACGACTTGATCGTGCAATGCCATCACCGTAAAAACGGCCTCGATCCCGCCTGCTGCGCCGAGCAAATGTCCGGTGGCAGATTTTGTAGAACTGATCGCGACATTTGATCGAGTGCCAAACAGTGAACGAATGGCAGCCAGTTCGCCCTTGTCGCCGACCGGTGTCGACGTCGCGTGAGCATTGATGTGCTGCACGTCATCGACACTTACGCCAGCTTGCTGCAGTGCCTGCTCCATCGCTCTGCGGGCGCCGCTACCGTCTTCAGGCCCGGCTGTCAGGTGATAAGCATCCGCACTGGTGCCATAACCCACCAGTTCCGCGAGCGGTGTCGCGCCTCTCGCCAACGCATGTTCCAGCGATTCGATCACCAGCAAGCCTGCACCTTCAGCCATGACAAAACCGTCGCGGTTACGGTCAAACGGGCGCGAGGCCTCTTCTGGCCGATCAGCAAAACCGGTGGAAAGCGCCCTGGCGGCGGCAAAACATCCCAGAGTGACGCGATCGATAGCGGCCTCCGTACCACCGCAAACGGCAATGTCGGCCTCGCCACTTCTGATCAGTCGCGCAGCATCGCCAATGGCTTGCACACCGGCTGCGCACGCCGTCACCGGGGCTCCCAGAGGTCCCTTGAAACCATACCGGATGGAAACCTGCCCTGCCGCCATGTTGGCCAGAAAGGAGGGAGCCGTGAACGGCGACAGCCTGCGAGGCCCGCGCGTATCAGTCACACGCACAGCTTCGGCAATTGCGCCAAAACCACCCACCCCGGACGCAATAACCGTTGCGGTCCGTTGCTGCTGCGCTTCGGCTTCAGGATGCCACCCCGCTTGCGCAAGCGCTTCGTGAGCTGCAACGAGGGCGAACTCGATAAATCGGTCCATCTTCTTGCGCTCTTTCATCGGGATGATGCTATCCGGGTCGTACCCTGCGACGGAGTCTTCTTCAAGGGTCGGCACCTGGCCTGCGACTGAAACACCGGTGCCCTCACCCACGCTGTCTGCGAGTGAGCGAATACCCGAGCGGCCGTCCAGTAACCTGCGCCACACTTCACCGACCCCGCACCCCAGTGGGCTGACGACGCCGCAACCTGTTACTACGATGCGTTTTTGAACATGCAGATTCATAATCAGACCCTCTTCGTCTCTGCGTCAGTCGACGCATGGCTGCTGAACGGTTGAGGTTGCGACCCACTGTCCGGGCGGATCCTGAACCAGATCGAATACATGGCTGGCAGGAAGACCAGGGTCATGACAGTCCCTCCGAGCGTGCCGCCGATGAGCGTGTAAGCGAGGGTGCCCCAGAACACCGAATGGGTCAGCGGGATGAATGCCAGGATGGCCGCCAGAGCCGTGAGCAGCACGGGTCGCGCTCGCTGCACCGTCGCTTCGACCACCGCATGAAAAGGATCAAGCCCGTCTTTCTCGTTCTGATCGATTTGCCCGATCAGGATCAGGGTGTTGCGCATCAGGATCCCGGACAGGGCAATCAACCCCACAAGCGCATTGATACCAAATGGCTTGTTAAACAGAAGCAGTGTCGGCACGACGCCAATCAATCCAAGCGGCGCGGTGAGAAACACCATCACCATCGCCGACATCGAGCGCACCTGAAGGATGATGATCAGCAAGGTGATTGCGATCATGATCGGAAACAGCGGAGCCAACGCCACAGTGGCCTTTGCCGATTCCTCAATCGATCCGGCCTGCTCGATACGATAGCCCTCCGGAAGGCTGTCGAGGATGGGCTGCAGCTGTTTCGTGATGCTGGTAGATACATCCGGTGGCTGAAGGCCTTCGGCTATGTCGCCGCGCACGGTGATGGTCGGTACACGGTCTCGGCGGCGCAGAACCGGATCCTCCATGCGCACCTCGACCTCGCCTATCTGGGAAAGAGGAATACGCTGGCCGGCTGCGCCGACGAGGGTGAAACCGGCTATTTTCGAAGGGTCCAGCCGGATATCACCGGCTGCGCGCGCCATTACTGCCACTGTGCGGATGTCTTCGCGCACAGACGTGATCGGGATACCGGAAAGCAGGAACTGTAATTGCCGGGCAGCAGCGCTCGACGTCAGACCGACGGCCTGCAATCGGTCCTGATCCAGAGAGAAATGCAGAGTAGGCACTCGGGTGCCCCAATCACTGTTGACGGTCCGCATCATCGGACTGCCCAGCATGACGGTTTCGACCCGACCGGCGATCTCGCGCAACACATCAGGGTCCGGCCCCCTCACGCGATACGCCACTGGAAAGGGTGAGTAAGGACCGAATACCAGTTGGGTGACCCGGACCCGGGCTTCAGGTGCAAGACCTTGGGCAACAGCCTCTCGAATCCTTGATTTGAGCGCCTCGCGCGCCTCCTGACTGTCAGTGAGCACAACGATTTTTGCGAACGAGGGGTCTGGCAGCTCCGGCGCCATGGCCAGATAAAACCGTGGCGAGCCCTGCCCGACGTAAGACGTGACAATCTTCGCGGCATCCTGCTTTTGCAGCCATGCTTCGATTTTTGCTGCAGTGACGCTGGTCTGCTCGATGGATGTGCCATAGGGCATCTGCACTTCGACCAGCACTTCAGGACGATCCGATGTCGGGAAGAATTGTTTTTTTACCAGCCCCATCCCCAGAATCGCTACCACAAACGCAGCGATTACCGCGCCTGCCACCCACCATTTCCGAGCAATAACGCGCGCCAGCACACGCCTGAAACGGTTGTAACTCGTCGTGTCATAAATAGCGGCATGCCCGCCTTCAACCGGCTTGATCTCAGGCAACATCTTCACACCCAGATAAGGCGTGAAAACCACGGCAACGACCCAGGAAGCGTTCAAGGCGATGCCGACGATCCAGAACATGTTGCTGGTGTACTCGCCAGCCGTCGACTGCGCAAAACCGTTCGGCATGAAGCCGACAGCGGTCACTAACGTACCGGCAAGCATTGGAGCCGCGGTGTGACTCCAGGCGTAAGCCGCTGCCTTGATGCGGTCATAGCCTTCTTCCATCTTCACCACCATCATTTCGATGGCAATGATGGCGTCGTCCACCAACAGACCCAGCGCAAGAATCAATGACCCCAGGGTAATACGGTCAAAGTTCTTGCCCGTGGCTTCCATCACTACAAAGACAATAGCCAGCGTAAGCGGAACAGCCGCAGCGACCACCACCCCCACTCGCCAGCCCATGCTGAGAAAACAGACCAGCATCACGACAAGCAGCGCGACGAAGAATTTGATCATGAACTCGTCAACGGCCGAGCTGATATTCACCGACTGGTCAGTGACTTTCGAGAGCGTCATGCCCAGCGGCATGCCCTTGTTGATCTTGACCGTCTCGGCATCCAGTGCCTTGCCAAGATCCAGACCATTCCAGCCGTCGCGCATCACGATGCCCAGCAACAGCGCCGGTTCACCCTGATTGCGGACCAGAAACGTCGCGGGATCTTCGTAACCGCGCTCCACTGTCGCCACGTCTGAAAGCTTCAGAGTTTTAGCCTGCACGACGATCGGTGTGTTGCGGATTTTCTCTAGCGTGTCGAAGGCACCGTCCAGACGCAGAAATACCTGGGGCCCGCTGGTTTCGATCGACCCGGCAGGCGTCAGGACATTCTGGTCGTTAAGCGCCGAGAAGATGTCCTGAGGCGAAATACCCAGTGTTGCCAGGCGCTCATGGGAGAACGAGACGAAAATACGCTCGGCTTGCTCACCGATGATATTGATCTTCTTCACACCCGGGACATGCAGCAGACGCTGGCGCAGCGATTCGGCATCGCGTACCAGTAACCGCTGTGGCTCACCTTTTGCTTTCAACGCAAAGAGCGCAAAGGTCACGTCCGAGAACTCATCATTGATCATCGGGCCGATGACGCCCTCAGGCAGCGACTTCGCAGCATCACCCAGTTTTTTACGCGCCTGATAAAACTCTTCCTGCACCTGGGAAGGCGGCGTCTTGTCCAGGAATGAAACCATGGTGAACGCAAGACCCGGTCGAGTGTAGGTCTCACTGCGGTCATACCATTTCAGTTCCTGCATGCGTTTTTCAAGCGGTTCGGCGACCTGGTCCTGCATCTCTTGTGCCGTGGCACCAGGCCAGGCAGAAATAACCGTCATCTGCTTGACCGTAAAAGGCGGATCTTCCGCACGCCCCAGTTCGAAAAACGACAGCGTACCTGCCACGCCGATCAGAAAAATGAGAAACAGCGTGATGGACCGTTCGCGTACTGCGAGTGCAGAGAGGTTGAAACGGCCGCTCATGGTCGTTCCCCCGCGACGCCGCCCCGTGCTTGCTGGACAGACACTTCTTCACCGTCGTGAAGCAAATGCGCGCCCAATGCAACGATCTGTTCGCCGGCCTTGAGAGCGCCGCTCACCCTTGCCGAATCATCACTGAGGCCAAGCACTTGAACCGCGCGCCAGGTTACTTTTGCAGGCGTATCTGCAATGACCCAGACACCAGGTCCCTGACCAGGGTCATGGATGGCCGCCATGGGTATCGTCAGTGCATGCCCGGTGTCCATGCGACCGGCGATATCGAGCGTAACCGTCGAACCCAGTGGCGCACTGAGGGTTCCGCTTTCAAGCACATACCTGGCTTCAAACGTACGCGTCAGCGGATCGGCAGCATCAGAGAGCAACCGCAGCCGTGCAGGAATAATGTTCGCGGGGTTGCCATAAAGCCTGGCTTGAGCCTGTTCGCCCACGACCGGTCGCAGTGTTTCAGGTAACTGGACAATGGCCTCACGCTGCCCGGCCTTTGCCAGCCTGACCACGGGCTGGCCTGCGCTGACAACCTGGCCTGGCTCTGCCAGGGTATCAACCACAACCCCGTCGGCGTCCGCCAGTAAAACTGCGTAGCCACTAGCATTGCGCGCCACGTTGGCCTGAGCTTGCGCAGCACTCAGCTCTGCCTTTGCCGTGTCGGCCAGTGATTTTATCCGGTCATAAGCAGAGGCGGACACAGCACCTGCCGCCACCAGATCGCGATTACGGGCTTCGTCATCGGCGGTCTGCCGGGCTCGCGCGCTGGCGGCTGCAACAGCCTGCTGCTGGGCTTGTGCCTGAAGGCCGAGGTCGACGGGGTCAAGACGCATAAGCGGCTGACCTTTCCTGACGGTCTGACCGGTGTCGACCAGACGCTCCAGCACCTTTCCCGAGACACGAAACCCAAGATCGCTCTGAACACGAGCGACCACAACACCGGTAAACGAGCGGTAGGTGTCATCAGCGCTCGCAACAATGGCGGCTCGCACTACAGGAGGTTGAGTACGTGGGTCGCGCACGCTCGACGACTCGCCGCACGCCGTCAAAACGAGAGGCAACAGAAATAAAGCAATGGTTAAGCGTCTGGAGCGAAGCATGGGATCCCCTACCTGAAATCAAGTGAGCAGGGAAACGATTCTCCGTAAAGTGACCAATTTAGTCAATGGTCACAATATCAGGGAGACAGACTTCTTAGCACCAAGGCCGCAAGGTGGACCGGGGCCGTCGAGACGATGTCGAGGTTATATTGCAGTTGTACAGGGTTGATGTAAGGGCGCATCACCAGGTGGATTGCCTGAACAGCTTCATCCAGAGGTGTCTTGCGCTCAAACTCCCCGGACTCTCTGCCTTCGAGGACAATTTGCTGAATAAGCCGGTGAAGGCGTTCGTCATGCTCTGCAGCAGAAGGCCACCGATCCCGACCTGCCACGGCCGCTATGTCGTAGAGCTTGCGGTCGTGAAAAAACAGGTCACTGCCAGCCTCTGCAAGCGCGCGAAACAGGCGGCGCAGCTTCTCGGAAGCCGTTGGCGCATCGCTGATTGCCTCATTCACGATGCTCATGATCATCGCAAGCCGATTCGAGCAGATCACCTCTCCGATGGCTTGCTTGGAGTCGAAAAACTTGTAGATGTAGGCTTTGGAGAAACCAATGGCCTTGGCAAGATCGGAGACCGTGGTCTTCTCATACCCGTAATGTCCGAAATGCAGGGTTGCCGCTTCCACGACCTGATCGCGAACGCTGTGATCCGATGGGCCACGCGATGGCGGCGTCTTGATTTGATTAGTCATATTTCCAGCTTAACTCTGTGAACTCTCATTGACAACAAGTGACCAAATTGTAATATCGTCACAAGGCAGATCAACTCAAGGATTTTCAATGCGCCCGCTTTGTAGCTATGTATTGGTGGTAAGCACTGGCCTGCTGTCGGGCTGCATCTCAGGTCCGGATTACCACCGCCCGGATACGCCGCTGCCGGAGCACTATCTGATTCGATCCGGTGACAAGGCAAATATTACCGCGCCGACGACCGCTAATACCGTCTGGTGGGAAGGTTTTAATGATCCGCTCCTCAGTCGCTTCGTCTCAGACGCGCTTGCACAGAATCTCGATCTCGCTCAAGCCAGTGCGCAGCTTGCTCAGGCACGGGCAGGATTAAGTGCTGCTACGGCGGCGCTTCTGCCATCGGGTAACGTCAGTGCCCAGGCCGCCCGTGCCTATCAATCGGTCGAAACGCCACTCGGCCAGGTGCTGAACTCAAGACCTGGCTACGACCGCTACGGTAGTTCGTACGAAGCCGATCTGAATGCGAGCTGGGAAGTGGATGTTTTCGGCGGCTTGCGACGTGGTCGAGAGGCTGCACTGGCTGAATATCAAGCGTCGCAGGCGGGTGTTGCAGCCTCAAGACTCGCCGTAGCGGCTCAAACCGCTGATATCTACATCGCCATTCGTGGTCTGCAAACCAGGCTGGACATTGCAAACCGACAGGTCAAAACCCGACAGGACCTGCTGGAAAAGACTCAACTGCTTTACGACCAGGGGATCTCTGCGGAGTATGAAGTGCGTCAGATCGAAGGGGAGCTTTCACAGGTCCAGGCCACCGTGCCGAGCCTGAAAGCGGGTCTGGATGCCGCGATGAACGCGCTGGATGTGATGCTAGGCGTACCGCCTGGCACTCATCGACACTCGTTGTCTGCACCGGCCAGCATTCCCCAATCACCTCGGCTTGTGTCGACGGGAACGCCCGCTGATCTTCTGCGTCGCAGACCTGATCTCATGGTCGCCGAGCGGCGCCTCGCCGCCTCCAGTGCGCGCATCGGGGTGGCGGTCAGCGAGTATTACCCGAAACTCTCGCTGAGCGCATTGCTTGGGAGCGCCACCGCTGTGTCAAGCGGCAATCTGTTTACCGGGGGTGCCAGCCAGTACGCTGGCCTGTTGGGACTGCGTTGGAGACTTTTTGATTTTGGTCGGGTGAACGCTCAGATCAATCAGGCCAAAGGGCAGGAAGCTCAAGCCCTCGCGGTCTATCGCCAGTCAGTCTTGCGTGCCACGGAGGACGTTGAAAATGCCGTTTCTTCAATGATCAATGACGAAAACCGGATCACAGCGCTGAGCAAGGGGGAAGCGGCCCTTGCGGCAGCGCGACAATCTTCATTCGCAGGCTACCGGCAAGGTGCCGTCAGCTTGATTGAAGTCCTGCGCGCCGATGAGAAAATGCTGCAGATATCCGACGCCAATGCGCAGGCGAAAACCGAGTCAGCGCAAGCGGCGGTTGCGGTGTTCAAAGCACTCGGTGGCGGGTGGCAAGCGCCGCCCGACCACGTTGCCGAAGAAAAGATGCACCCTGCTGACGAGTACATCCCCTTCAGATCAAGCTGACTCAGCGATAACGCTCAAGCCAGTGGGCGTATGGCGCAGGCAGTGTCCAGGCAGACTTTTCGACGCCCAGCTCTTTCGCCGCGAAGTATGCCCAGTGCGGATCGGCCAAGTGGGCACGACCGATCGAGACCAGATCGAGCTGCCCTGACTTAACCGCCTCTTCAGCCAGTTTCGGCTCGCCGAAACCCCAGGCGCTGGTCACTGGAATATCCGCTTCACGGCGTACTCGCTCGGCAATCGGCCCCATGAACGCCGGCCCCCACGGAATGTTGGCGTCCGGAGTGCTGAAACCGACGCTGACACTCAACAAGTCCAGACCACCGGCCTTGAAGCGACGCGCCAGCTCTATCGATTCGGTGAGGGTCTGTTCGTCACGACCGTCGTACTCAAGAACGCCGAAGCGTGCAGTCAATGGCAGGTTCTCCGGCCAGACTTCGCGAACCGCTGCCAGCGTTTCGAGCAGGAAGCGGCTGCGGTTATCGAAGCTGCCGCCGTACTCATCGGTACGCTGATTGGAGTGCTCGGAGAAAAAGCTTTGCCCCAGATAGCCGTGGGCAAAATGCAATTCGATCCATTCAAAGCCGGCATCTCGGGCACGACGGGCAGCATCGACGAAGTTCTGACGAACGCGGGCAATGTCTTCCAGCGTCATCGCGCGCGGGACTTTGGGCAGATTGGCGCCGAACGCAATTGCCGAGGGCGCGATGGTGTCCCAGCCGCGCGAATCGGAAGCAACGATATGGTCATCGCCTTCCCACGGACGATTGGCACTGGCCTTGCGCCCGGCATGAGCAATCTGGATGCCCGGCACACAGCCTGCCGCCTTGATGGCTTTGACGACGGGCACAAATGCCTGCGCCTGCTCGTCGTTCCAGATACCGGTGCAACCGGGGGTAATCCGCCCTTCCGGTGCAACTGCAGTGGCTTCAACCACCAGTAAACCAGCGCCACCACGTGCCATGCTGGCGAGGTGAACGTGGTGCCAATCATTGACAACCCCGTCGATTGCCGAGTATTGGCACATCGGAGGAATGGCGATTCGGTTGCGCAGCGTGACGTCTTTCAGTTTGAAGGGTTCGAACAATGCAGACATTGGAAAGCTCCCGTAAGCCAGATGGCTTTGATTTCAATTGTTCGATGGTAATCGAACTATGGCAATAAACGGAAGCCTTGATATCATTCGCACCATGCGAACCTTCCAACACCCCGATCCTGAAGACCTCACACTCGAACGCGTGCTCTACGCCCTGAGTGATCCTGTACGCATGGGAATCGTGCGCTATCTGGCAGGCGTCGCCGAAGCCACCTGCGGCGAACTCGACGGCGGCCGTCCAAAATCCAGCATGTCCCATCACTTTCGGGTATTGCGCGATGCCGGGCTTGTGCAGACGCGGAATATCGGTACCACGCACATGAACTCGCTACGCGCTCAAATGCTGGAGAACAGGTTTCCAGGATTGTTGGGGAGTATTCTGGCGCAACGGTAAAGCTGTCAGACACCCGTTTCGTGCCCGCCTGCGCTCGGCTTGCCAAACCTGCAAAGCAAAATGCCCGGTATCAGCCTATCGACTGATACCGGGCATTTTCAGCGCGGTGGCCCTGCTGTCGATCTGTTTTCAGAGCACTAAAGCTGAAATTTACCGACTTCCAGTTGCAGGCTGGTGGCCAGGTTCTTCAGGCCGCCGCTGGTCTTGAGCAATTCCTGAACCGACATGTTGTTTTGTTCGGCCATTTGCGCAGAACGCTCGACGTTACGCGCTACGTCCTGGCTGGCTGCGGTTTGCTCGCGTAAAGCGAAGGATATCTGGTCGACGACCTGCAGAACCTTGCCGGAACTGTCGCGAATCTCGACGATAGCCTGACCGGCCGTGCCAGCCATCTCCACACCCTGATTAACTTCCAGAACGCCGCTGCGCATGCTCTCGACTGTCTCGCGCACGCCTGCCTGAATTTTCTCGATCATTCCGGCAATTTCCTTGGTGGATTTACCCGTGTTTTGCGCCAGCAGGCGCACTTCATCGGCAACCACTGCGAAGCCGCGACCCTGCTCACCGGCACGCGCAGCTTCGATGGCGGCGTTGAGTGCCAGCAGGTTGGTCTGGTCGGCAATACCTTGAATCACGCTGATGATCGATGAAATGTGCTCCGAGTGCTGACCCAGGCCTGCAACCTGAGTAGACGAAAGCTGTACGGTCCTGGCAATGCCATTCATGCTGGACAGCGTATTTTCGATGACTTGCGCGCCATCCTTGGACTGCTGGCCCGAGCGGCTGGCGAGTTGATGCGCCTCATCGGCATTTTCGGATACGTGGTGGATGCTGACGGTCAGCTCCTCAATGGTGGCGGCCATCATCGATGCAGACGTTGACTGTTCCTGGATTGCACCGGAAAGCTGCTCGGAGGCACCGGAAATCTGTTGCACGGCAACGACCAATTGATTGGCTGCCTGGCTGATCTGCTGAATCATCTCGCGCAGGCGGTTCTGCATACGATCAAAGGCTTTAGGCAACTCGTCATGGCTGCTGGTATCAATGACGGTGTCCAGCTTGCCATTGGCAATAGCGGTTGCGGCGTCGATAGCCAACTGCAGACGCGCTGTAGTGCTGCGCCCCAATGCCGTGGCCAGGATGGCAGCAAGCACAGCGGCTGCAAGGCCGCCGCACATCAGAATCATGATAGCGAGATGCTTGGCATCCACCATGTTCTGGGTTCTTGCTACCAGAAGCTTGTTCTCGGTGGCGCTGATTTCCGCCAGAATGGCACGCATGCTGTCCATCTTGGCCTTGTCGGCACCGGAGGTAATACGACTGTCCAACTCGTCATCGGCTATGTTGCGTGCGGTCAGGTCACGACGCAGGGCAATGATCGGATGGACATCTTCATCGAGCCAGCGCTTTTGAATTTCACCCAGCGAGGCCAGGCGGCGCTGCTGTTCCGGGTTATCGGCGGTCAGGCGCTTGAGCGAATCGAGCTCTTCGTTAAAGCGTTTTTCGCCCGCTACCAGGGGCTCAAGGAAAGCATCTTTCGAAGCAATGACAAAGCCGCGCATACCCGTTTCGATGTTGATCAGTTGCTCGAGGGCCAACTGTGCATCGCTAAGGACCTGATAGGTGTGAACGTTGCTGTTGGTAGCGTCTTCAACCTGCTCGAAGCCTCTGTAGGCACTGGCTACCAGCACGGCGATTAGCACGACTATAGCGACGAAACTGAAGTACAGCTTTTGCGAGATGCTGAGTTTGCTGAACATGATAGCGATCCTGAGCCTTGCCTTTCCATGGCGTGCTATGGGCGTTTTTTGGTCGCAAGAATAGTGTTGGAACCATCTCATGCGAGTGATGTCACTTAGACATCCCTAGTGTCGTCCATCTGGATCCTAACTTGAGGAACTCCTTTTAAGCTAACAGCCTAAAAACGCCTTTTACAAACTAAGCATCTGATAATTAACAATAATTTATTTTTAATTAGTATCGACATTTAAAACGCTTAGTTCCGCAAAAGACATTATTTTGACGAGATAAAGTGTCAAGTTTCAGTTGTTAAAGCCCAGGCAGATTTGGTGCACCGGGCTTGGCCCATGCCTGGATCACCCTGCGATTGCGATAAAACAGATTCAGCAGGTGGAAAGGCGTCAAGCCAATCAACGGACGGTACGCTGCAGGGACTTCTGCCATTCCCGATACTGACCCTCCAGCTTCAGCCCGGAAACCGGATCGAAGCGCTCACGCTTTCTTTCCAGGCCTTGGAGGCTGGCATCGTCGCGCCAGATGCCAAGGGCTTTACCGGCGAGGTGCGCAGCGCCCAGTGCCGAAACTTCCGGCGACAAGCTGCGGATTACCGGGCGTTGCAACAGGTCCGCGAGAAACTGCATGAGCCAGCGATTGCGGGTCGCCCCGCCATCCACCCAGAGCTCCTTGAGCGGAGTACCGGTATCAGCCTGCATGGCATCGAACACATCGCGGATCTGATAGGCGATGGATTCCAGTGCGGCCCGCATGATGTGTACGCCGCCAGCACCTTCAGTAAGGCCGCAAATCAGTCCGCGGGCGTCAGCCTGCCAGTGGGGTGCTCCCAGTCCGGACAACGCTGGCACAAAGTAAACACCACCATTGTCGTCCAGTTGTGCGGCCTGTTCGCTCAGTGCATCGATGGACTCCCCGGGCATCAGTCGCGATGCCCATTGCACCGCCGCGCCGGTGTGAACGATGTTGCCTTCCATGGCGTAGGTCGCTCTCTTCCCGTCGTGCCAGGCCAATGTCGTCGACAGTCCGTGGCCAGAGACCACAGGCCCGGGCATGGGCGTCATCAGCGAAGAGCCCGTCCCTAGCGTGGCCTTGACCAGGCCCGGAGCAAAACCGCCCTGCCCGTACAGCGCAGCGTGCGAGTCACCGATCATCGACAGAATCGGAATCCCGGCAGCAAGGCTGCCGTTGGCGACGGTATGTGCAAAAAAGCCGGCACTGGGTTGAATGGTTGCCAATGCGGCGACAGGAATCGCAAACAGCTCAAGCAACTCTGGGTCCCAATCGCCAGTGTGCAGATTGAACAACTGAGTGCGTGCCGCGTTGGAGTAATCGGTGGCAAATACCCGGCCGCCGCTGAGGTTCCAGAGCAGCCAGCTGTCGATGGTCCCAAGGCAGATTTTGCCGGCGGCTGCGCGTGCATGACCATTGTCCAGATGATCAAGGATCCAGCGCAGCTTGCCGGCAGAAAACATCGGGTCCAGCGCAAGGCCGGTCTTGCCTAGAATCATCGCCTCATGACCTTGCGCATGCAGTTCATTGCACAAGGGCAGCGAACGTCGACACTGCCAACTGATGCAGGGCGACAGCGGTGCGCCGCTAGCCCGATCCCAAGCGACCACTGACTCGCGTTGATTACTGATGGCCAGCGCGCTCAGCGGGCGATCCAGACCGTTCATGCAGTCTGCGATGGCTGCGAGGGTGCTCTCCCAGATCATCAACGGGTCCTGCTCCGAATAACTAGGCTGCGAATGACTGAGACACAAAGGTCGCGAACCCCGGGCGATCACCTGACCCAGTTCGTTGACCAGCACAGCCTTGGCATTGCTGGTGCCTTCATCAAGGGCCAGAATCAGCGGGGAGCATTCATTCATGGTCTGGTTACTCGATATACGGGCGCGCATCAGCGCAAACGTGCATAGGCGGCGACAATCCCGGCAGCATCAATGCCATGCAGCGCGCGAGTCGGTTCGCGGGCGCCCGCCGCTGCATACTCACCGTCGCCGATACCCAGGCGAATCAGCGCAACACCCGCCCCGCCCTCGGCAAGCAGCTCGGCCACAAGGCTGCCAAGTCCGCCATTGACGTTGTGCTCTTCGACGGTAATCACGCCACGGCTGCCGCTCAGGGCGTCGAACAGCGCATCACGCTGTAATGGACGAATCGAAGAGAGATTGATGACCTGCGCGTCGACACCCTGCTCCGCCAGCAGCGCCGCAGCGTCCACCGCTTCATGCACCACCGAGCCCAACGCGACGATACTGACGTCCGAACCGTGACGCAGAATATCCACCTGACCGGGTACGAAGCGATAACTCCGATCGTGCAGCTCAGGCAGTGGTTTGCCGTCGAGACGTATATAGACCGGCCCCTGATAACGCAAGGCATAGTCGATGATCTGACGGCACTCAAGCGGGTCGGACGGCGCAAAAATCTGTACGTTGCCAAAGCCGCGCATCACCGAAATGTCATCCAGGCAATGATGGGTGCTGGCCAGAGGCCCATAGCTGGTCCCCGCGTTAAGACCGAACATTTTGACATTGGCGTGGTTGTAACAGACATCGACCTTGACCTGCTCGTTAGCTCTGGAAATCAGGAACGGCGCAGCGTTGCAGGTCGCCGCGATTTTGCCGCCCAGCGCCAGACCGGCAGCTACGCTGACCAACGATTGCTCTGCAATTCCGACATTGATCACGCGCTCGGGGAAGCGCTGCACGAAGGGACCGATCTTCGCAGTCGACGTGGAATCGCTGACCACCGGCACCAGGTCCAGCCCGGCATCAACAGCGGCAATGAATGCTTCCACCATCACACTGGCAAAATGCTCACTCGACATGATTCAACTCCTCCAGTGCTGCGCTGACTTCTTCACCTTTGGGCACCCTGTGGTGCCATTCGGGTTTCCCTTCGATAAATGACACGCCTTTGCCTTTTACGGTATGGGCGATCAGTACCTGGGGAGCCCCCTTGCGGGCCTGCATCTGCTCCAGCGCGGGCACCAACTGGGCAACATCGTTGCCATCACATTCACTGACCGTGAAACCAAACGCCTTCCATTTCACATCCAGTGGGTCAAGCGGCATGATCTCTGCCGTCAGGCCTGCCAGTTGCAGCTTGTTCTTGTCGACAATGACAAAGAGATTATCCAGACCGTACTTGGCGGCCGCCATCGCCGCCTCCCAGTTCGACCCTTCCGCCAGTTCGCCATCGCCGGTCAGTACGTAGATACGCCGTTTACTCCCGGACATCTTCGCCGCCAGCGCAAGACCGACCGCGACCGGCAGTCCGTGTCCGAGTGCGCCGGTGTTGAGCTCGATACCTGGCGTCTTCTGGCGCACCGGGTGCCCCGGCAAGCGCGAATTGAAGTGCTGATAGTCAGGCAGCCACGCCTCGGGGATGTAACCCGCCTGGGCCAGGCAGCAATACAGCCCGCCCACGCCGTGGCCTTTGCTCTGGATATAGATATCGCGCTCCGGGTCCTCGATGCGCTGCGGACCGATGTCGAGAATACGAAAGTACAACGTGGCAAGAATATCGGTTTCCGAAAGGTCGGCCCCGGTATGCCCGCCCGCTGGCGACCCGGCATTCAGAAGGATGACATTGCGCCTGATCAGGCGTGCCTGTTCTTTGATTTGTTGGGCGTCGTACTGGAAGGCATTCATGCAACGGCTCCTGGGGGGCTCACCACGCGTGATATCAAAGGCCTTGAAACAGTGCCTGAAAACACGGAATGAATATATATTCACACTTGAAAATATATTTATATTTAGACGCTGTTCGTTCTTCAGGTCAAGCGAGCGCTGCGTCGAAATCGAAAAAAGAACGTGGAGATGCCCGATTGCCAGCCCGATGGTTCTCAATGCGAGGCTCTGCTCAGAGGCTTTCAGGGCATTTACGGAGGCAAGAGCGATGACTGAAGAAAATTAAACCGCTTGACTTTAGCGAGCCGGAGATGGAATCTGAATTAAAAGTCAGGCATGCATATATATTCATGCAGCCGAAAAAACTCCAACAACAATAAATCCGGAGAACACTATGGACGCCAAAGCCCCTGCTCATCAGGCCGTCGTAAAACCTTCGGGGCGTGCATGGCTGCTCAGGCTGCTGCCGAACAACATCGGTGGTCCTTTGATTGGTCTGGCGCTGCTGGTAGTGGTCTTCTCCTTCAGTTCCGAATTCTTTTTCACCCTGCGCAATGGTCTGAATATCCTTGATCAAGTCACCGTACTGGGCATCCTCGCGATCGGCATGACCGCCGTGATCGTGATCGGCGGCATTGACCTGTCAGTGGGCTCGGTGCTGGCGTTTTCGATGATGATGCTCGGCTGGTTGTATCAGGACCAGGGCCTGGCGCTGGGTGTGGCGATTCCGGTGGCGATTGCGACCGGCATGCTCGCGGGACTGGTGTCCGGCCTGCTGATTACCTACGCCAGACTGCCCGCCTTCATCGCCACGCTGACCATGATGTCGGTCGCGCGAGGCCTGGCAAACATTCTTACCGAAGGCCGGCAGATCGTCGGTTATCCGGAGTGGTTCACTCACCTGGCCACGGTGCGTCATTTCGGCTTTCTGTCTGCCACAGTCGGGCTATTTCTGGTCATGCTGGTGGTGGCCTGGGTGTTCCTGCGCTTTCGTGCAGGCGGTCGTAACCTGTACGCCATTGGCGGCAGCCCCGAAGTTGCGAGGCTTTCGGGGATCAAAGTGCGGGCCATTACGTTATGGGTATACGCCATCAGTGGGGCACTTGCCGGTATCGCCGCGGTGGCCATGGCTGCCCGCCTCGATTCTTCACAACCCAGCGCAGGTCTGACTCTGGAGCTGGATGCGATTGCTGCAGTCGTCATCGGCGGTGCCAGTTTGAGCGGCGGCGTCGGCAGCGTCGGCGGCACACTGGTCGGCGTGCTGATCATTGGTGTGCTGCGCAACGGCCTCAACCTGCTGGGCGTTTCCCCCTTCATTCAACAGGTGGTGATCGGCGTGGTGATCGCCCTTGCCGTGACCATCGATACCTTGCGTCGCCGTTCCAGTAGCGCTCATTAATTGACAGTAGTGCTCATTAAGCTGTGCCGTTTTGCGCTTGACCGCTGTTGACACCCCCAACAATAAAATCAGGAGTCACCGCCATGTTCATGACCAAAAAACTGCTGCTCGCTACCGCTCTGGCTGCCGCGACCCTCACTACCGCAGGTTCGACCTGGGCCAAGGAACTCACCATCGGCCTGGCCGTGGCCAATCTGCAGGCTGACTTTTTCAACCAGATCAAACAGTCGGTAGAAGCGGAAGGAAAAGCCCGTGGGGTGAAGATCATTACCGTTGATGCACAGGGCAACTCCTCCACCCAGGTCAGCCAGATCGAAGACCTGATCACCCGCCAGATAGATGCGCTGATCTACATTCCTGCGGGTGCCACTGCCGCCGGGGTACCGGTCAAGGCAGCCAAGGCTGCGGGGATTCCTGTCATCGCCGTCGATCGCAATGCACCCGATGCACCCGGCGACACCTTTATCGCCAGCGACAGCGTCGCCGGTGCACGCACCCTTGCTGAATACGTGGGCAAGGTGACTGGCGGCAAGGGCCGCATCGCGATCCTTCAGGGCCAGCTGGGTACCACCCCGGAGAACGACCGTGCCAAGGGCTTCCAGGAAGGCTTGAAGGGTTTTCCCGACCTCAAGGTGGTTGCCGAACAACCTGCAGAGTGGGCGCAGGACAAAGGCTTTGCGGTCGCCCAGGACCTGTTGCAGCGCGACCCGAACATCACGGTATTTTTTGGCCGCGCCGATGCCATGGCGCTGGGTGCCGCGCAGGCGGTAAAAGTCGCCAACCTGGCGCAGCCCGTGGTGGTGGTCGGTTTCGATGGCGACGTCGCGGGCCTCAAAGCCGTGGCCAGCGGTGTGCTGCAAGCGACCATGACCCAGCAGACCCAGAAAATGGGCCGCATGGCAGTCGCCTCTGCGCTGGACCTCAAGGCTGGCAAGCCCGTGCCCAAGGAGCAGTTGCTGGAAACCGTACTGACCACCAAGGATAACGTTGCACCCTTCCTGCAACAGCACCCTTGAGTCTGGGAGTTCGCCATGCAAGCTGCTCTGGATAACCACGCTCTCCACGGTACCGAGACCGCACCGGCGGCGGTGCTGTGCCTACGCAACATCGGCAAGTCCTACGGACCTGTGCAGGTGCTGTCGCAGATCAACGTCGATGTGCGACCGGGCGAAGTGCTCGCCCTGCTCGGCGAGAACGGCGCAGGCAAATCCACCCTGTCGTCGATCATCGCCGGCCTGGTGCAGCCCGAAGAAGGCGGTTCCATGACCTGGCTCAATCAGGACTACACCCCGGAATCGCCGGGGGCAGCTCTGAGTGCCGGTATCGGGCTGATCCATCAGGAGATTCGCCTGCTGGCGCAATTGTCGATTGCCGAGAACATCTTTGTCGGTCGCCTGCCAATGCGTCATGGCAAGGTAGACCGTGACTACATGGAAGCGCAGGCACAGAAGCAACTACAGCGCCTGGGCCTGAATGTGCCGGCATCGCGCAAGGTCGAGGGGCTGAGCGTTGCTGCACAGCAACTGGTCGAAATCGCCAAGGCGCTGACTCTGAATGCCAGACTGCTGATCCTTGACGAGCCGACTGCGGCCCTCGGCAGCGAGGAAACCGAGCTGTTGTTTCAGCAGGTAGAACGCCTCAAAGCCCAGGGCGTATCGTTCATTTACATCAGCCATCGCCTGGAAGAAATCGCACGCATCGCCGACCGTATTCTGGTCCTGCGCGATGGCCGACAAATTGCTCTGCACGCCACCGCCCAGGTACCGGTGCGCGAACTGGTCGAACAAATGGTCGGGCGTAGCCTGGAGCGTATCTTCCCCGCCCTGCAGGCACCGCAGGAGCGGGTAATGCTGCAGGTCAAGGACCTCGCCTGTCGGGAGTTCGCTCTGCACGGCATCGACTTCAGCGTACACGCAGGCGAAGTGTTCGGCATCGCCGGAGTAGTCGGCGCCGGCCGTACCGAACTGATCCGGGTGATCTCCGGGGCAGCCCGGGATATTCAGGGCCACATGCAGCTGGACGGCGAAACCGTTCATCTGCGTTCCCCCTCGCAGGCCATCCAGGCTGGCGTGGTGCTGGTGCCTGAAGACCGCAAGCAACAAGGCGTGGTGGTTGAACACCGGATCGAAGACAACCTGGTCTATGGCAACACCGACCTGCTGCACAGCGGCAGTTGGATACTGCCCAACGGGCTTCACGAATTTGCCCGCAATGCCATCTCCCGGCTGGGGGTAAAAGGCGCGCCAGAACAACGCATCGACAGCCTGTCAGGCGGCAACCAGCAAAAAGTCATCATTGCCAAATGGCTGGCACGTAACCCTAAAGTGTTCATTCTCGACGAACCGACGCGAGGCATCGACGTCGGCGCGCGCGCAGCTATTTACGAAGTGATCGCGGAGTTGGCAGCAACCGGCATGGCAGTGATTGTGGTCAGTTCCGACCTCGACGAAGTCCTTGGCCTGTCGCATAGGGTCATGGTCATGAGCCGTGGCAGACAGATGGGCATTCTCGAACGCGGCGCAGCGACCCCGGTCACGGTCATGGAAATGGCCACTGCCTGAAAACAGGCACCCAACCAGACGTTTATGACGTGGAGCGAAACATGCAACTTTTTCGTCTTGATGGCCAAGTGGCCTTTGTGACTGGCGCGGGCAGCGGCATCGGCCAGGCCATTGCCGTAGGCCTGGCTGAGGCCGGTGCAGATGTAGCCTGCTTCGACCTGCCGGGCAGCCCCGGCATCGGCAGCACCGTGGAGCGCATCCTCGCGCTGGGCCGCCGCGCTATCACCCTGAGCGGTACGGTGACAGACCGTGCAGCGCTGGATACAGCCGTAGCCCGAAGCGAAACCGAACTGGGCGCGCTGAGTGTGGCAGTCAACTGCGCAGGTATCGCCAACGCCCAGGCCGCCGAAGACCTGGAGCTGCAACGCTGGCAAACGATGCTGGACATCAATCTCACCGGTATCTTTCTCAGTTGCCAGGCCCAGGCCGCAGTCATGCTGCCTCGCGGCAAAGGGTCCATCGTCAATATCGCGTCGATGTCCGGCAGCATTGTCAACCGCGGACTGCTGCAAGCGCACTACAACACCTCCAAGGCCGGGGTCATCCACCTCAGCAAGAGCCTGGCAATGGAGTGGGCCGACAAGGGGCTGCGGGTCAACTGCATCAGTCCCGGCTACACCGCTACGCCCATGAACTCGCGCCCGGAAGTGGCCGAGCAAGTAAAAATCTTTGAACAGACCACGCCGATGGGTCGCATGGCCAGCGTAGAAGAAATGGTTGGGCCGGCAGTTTTTCTGGCCAGCCAGGCGTCGTCCTTCTGCACCGGTATCGACCTGCTGGTGGACGGTGGATTTGTCTGTTGGTAAGCCCGCCCATGCCTGTTACAGGAGCCTGAACATGTACCAACGATTCAGTGGAAAAACCGTGGTCATTACCGGTGCCTGCCGAGGCATCGGCGCAGGCATCGCCGAACGTTTCGCTCAGGAAGGCGCCAATCTGGTGCTGGCCTCAAACGACCTGGAGCGAGTGACCTTTACCTCCGGCCAACTGGCCAGCGAGTACTCGGTCCAGAGCATTGCCGTAGGGCTCGACGTCACCGACGAGGCCGACATACAACGCCTGTACAGAACCGCCCACGAGCGCTTTGGCAGCATCAACGTATCGGTGCAAAACGCCGGCATTATCACCATCGATCACTGTGAACGCATGCCTCGCGCCGACTTCGACAAGGTCCTGCAAGTCAACACAACAGGTGTCTGGCTCGGCTGCCGGGAGGCCGCACGGTATATGGTCAAACAGGGCAGCGGGCGGCTGATCAACACCTCTTCAGGCCAGGGACGCCAGGGCTTCATCTACACTCCACATTATGCCGCCAGCAAAATGGGCGTGATCGGGATCACTCAGAGCCTGGCCCTGGAGCTCGCACGGCACAACATCACCGTCAACGCTTTCTGTCCCGGCATTATCGAAAGCGAAATGTGGGACTACAACGACCGGGTCTGGGGAGAAATCCTTGGCACCGAAGAGAAACGCTATGCCAAGGGCGAACTGATGGCCGAATGGGTCCGTAACATCCCCATGCGCCGCGCCGGAAAGCCCTCGGACGTAGCCGGGCTGGTCGCGTTCCTTGCCTCGGACGACGCCGCCTACCTGACCGGTCAGGCGATCAACATCGACGGTGGACTGATCATGTCCTGACCGCCAGAGCAGGCACGACCCGCTGCCAGTTTGGTATCCTCGCCGCCACTTTGGATATCGCTATCATTTTTTTGGGGCCTGCATGAGCCAGATCGAAGAACAACGGCTGATGAGCAAAATCGCCAGCCTCTACTATGAAGAAGGACTCAAGCAGTCCGAGATTTCCACACGACTCGATTTGTCCCAATCATTCATCAGCCGCGCCTTGCGCCGCGCCTTGCAGGAAGGCGTGGTAAAGATCACCGTGATGCGCCCGCAGGGGCTGCATCTGGAGCTGGAAAGCCGGCTGCAGCAGAAATACGGCATACGCCAGGTGATCGTCGTCGAGGCCACCGAGCCGGACAGCGAAGAAAGCATCAAGCAGGCCATCGGCTCGGCAGCCGCCCACTATCTGGAAACCAGCCTCGGCCCTCAGGACCACATCGGCATCTCCTCCTGGAGCAGCACCATTCGCGCCATGGTCGGCCACATGCACGCCCAACCGGGCAAACAAGGTGCCCGGGAAGTGGTGCAACTGCTGGGCGGCGTCGGCAATAAAGGGGCATTTGAAGCGACCCTGCTGACCCAGCGCCTCGCCACCCTGCTCAACTGCCCCGCTTTCCTCCTGCCGTCGCAAAGCATCGAGCAATCGGTGGAAAGCAAACAGCGCATCGTCGAGATGGAAGAAGTAAAGGAAGTCCTCAACCGCTTCGACAGTATCACTCTGGCAATCGTCGGTATCGGTGAACTTGAGCCTTCACAACTACTGCGCAATAGCGGCAACTATTACACCGAAGACATGCTGCGCGTCCTCGCCGAACGTGGCGCGGTGGGTGATATCTGCTTGCGGTACTTCGATGCGCAGGGGACGCCGGTACTGGAAGAGGATGAAGAGTTTGTGGTGTCGATGGCGCTGCCCAGATTGCGTTCGATTAACCGGGTGCTGGGGCTGGCCGGAGGAGCCAGAAAAGTACAGGCGATCAAAGGGGCTTTGTTGGGTGGGTACCTGGATGTGTTGATTACCGATGTGGAGACTGCGCGAGGGCTGGGGGGCGGGGAATAATTCAGTTTCATTCTGCGGAGTAAAGCATGCAGGCCGCTACGGCAGCGTAGATGGAGTCGGCCAACGCCAGGGAGTCATACCAATTCAGGTGAACAGCCGATTGACGCCCGGCATCAAGCCGCGACAGGTCGCGGCTTGATGTGCGTTTTGCGACCCGACGTTAAAACTTCCAGCTGACAGACGCTGTGAAGTTACGCGGCTCGCCATAGTTGCTCTGGCCATACCGCACAGCTTGCAGGTACTTCTGGTTGGTAAGGTTGTCGAGGTTGAGCTGGGTGCTCCAGTGTGGGTCGATATCGTAATGCGCCATCAGCCCCACCAATGCGTAACCACTCTGATTCGCAGCCGGCGTATCGTCGTTCCGGATCTCGCTTTGCCATTTGACCGTGCCGCCAACCTTGACCTTCGGTGCCATCGGCAGTTTGTAGCTCATGGAGGAGGTCAAGGCATGCCGCGGGATGAATTTGCGTCCACGGTCGTTATCCGCATCCGTGATGTACACATAGGTGTAACCACCGCTGATTTGCAGGCCCGGAGCCAGCTCACCAGAGGCTTCCAGTTCTACACCGTTGCTTTTGTAGGACATGCCCTCATACAAGTAACCACCCAGGCTGGCATCATAGCCGGAGTAAGTGGCGACGTTGTCCTGCCTGGTATGGAACACCGCAGCCGAGACGTCCAGCGTATTGTCCAGGAGATGGCCTTTAATCCCGGCCTCGTAGCTCTTGCCTTCCAGCGGGTCGAGCACCTTGCCCTGAGAGTCCAGGTAGTACTGCGGATTGAAGATCTCGGTGTAGCTGGCATACAGCGAATATTCCGGCGTCAGGTCGTAGACCAGGCCAGCATAGGGCGTAACCTTGCCGTGGACACGCACATCCCGGCCTGACCCGTAGTTTTCTCCATCGCTGTCGGCACTGAGCATGCGCGCCCCGGTGATCAAATGCAGATCGTCGGTGAGGCTGAAGCGCGCCCCGGCATACACACTCTTCTGCCGGTCGGTATAGTTGGAGGTATCGGCAGCGTTGGCAATGTCGTAAGTAGTGGGCTTGGCAATGGAGCCATTGAGTGCATCCAGCAACGCTACCGATGTGTAGTAAGACGACGTTCCGTATAGCGAGGACTCATTGTTGCGCGAGCGGGCCACGTTGGCCCCCACCGTCAACTGATGTTCACGTCCCCCCAGGGAAAAAGGCCCACTGAAAGACAGATCACCGTCCAGTTCACGGTTCTTGTCCTTGTACTTGGAAGCCAGGCCGGTATAGCCCGTAGAAGAAGTGCTGTCAGCGTAGATGTAGAACATCTCGGTATCTTCCCTATGCTCCATGGCGGTGAGGGTCAGGCGCGACTTCCAGTCGTTGGCAAAGCTGTGCTCCCACTCCGCAAAAGCACGAGTGGTGTGAACATCCCAATACACCCAAGGCTGGGCGATGTTGGCGCTTTTGCTGCTGTAATGCAGCGACTTGCCACTGGCGTCGGTGAGCGGTAACGCACCCCAACTGGCACCGTTGGAATTGCTTTTCTGGTCTTCGTAACCAACAGTCAAGGTATCGCTGTCGGTCAGGTCGAATGCCAGCATGCCGCTGAAAATGTTCTTTTCCCGGGAGTAACGATCCAGGTAGGAGTTACCCACCTCGTTGGCATAGATCAACCTCCCACGAACATTGCCCGTTTCGGTCAACGGGCCCGACAAGTCGATATCGACCCGACGCTTGTCCCAGGAACCGGCGCTTAGATCTATCTTGGCCTGAGTCTCGTAAGTCGGACGCTTGCGCACGAAGTTGACCGTTGCCGAGGGGTTGCCGCTGCCTGTCATCAGGCCATTGGCCCCGTGCAGGATATCCACCTGCTCGTAGGTAGCCATGTCGACATCGCCCACCAGCAGCCCGCCGGTCATCTGCATTCCCACGCCGTCATACTGAAAATTGGTGATATCGAAGCCCCGGGCCGTGAAGTAAGTGCGGTCGGTTTCTACTTTCTGGACGTTCACACCCGGCGTGCTGTCGAGCACATCGCGGACACTGTCGAGTTTGAAATCGTCCATTTGCTCGCGCTTTATACTGGTCACGCCCTGCGGGGTTTCCCGGGCTGTGAGGTTCAACCGTGTGGTGCTACGGTCGGGCTTGGCCTGATAGCCCGGCGGCGCGCTTTCCTGATCTTCGGCCGAAGTGCTGATGGTAGTGGACGGCAGATTCAGAGTGCTGTCATCCGCAAAAGCACTGTTAAGAATACCCAAAGCGATCAACGTGAGGGCTGAGTTGGGCAAGGAGGACGTTATGCGCATGAGTCGCTGAGGCTCCAAAAATTAAAATGCAAATGATGCTCATTTACAATTTTTACATTCAGAGATAACGAAAATCAATTTCATTCAGGTATCAACTGTGTAGTGAGCAGGATGACGACGGCCTGGCTACAGAACACAATCGACCTCGCACTGCCCACTGCCCACTGCCCACTGCACAGCGGCTCACGGATACTCTGGAAGCGCTTCAGACTGTAATCATTCGATGCCGGACAACGTGACTTCGCCCTATCTTGTTCACAGCCGCCCCGAGCACCTAAAGCAAAAACAGGCGCAGACCAAGAACCACTGGACGAAGATCGAAGAGCGTTATTTGACACGCGCATTCAAGGCTGCGCGCCAGGGTGCTAAGCGGGTTGGAGTGATGAGGAAATGCCAAACGTCCACGAGGAGCAGGCGCTGTCACCGCACCTGTACAAGAAGGCCGAAAAGTACGGACAAAAGATCGCTGAGCATGCGAGAAGGGATATGAAGAAAAAATACCAGAAAGACCACGTTGCAGTTGTATGGCCAGAGTCAATTCAGGACCTTGATATAAGCCCTTTTTGAATTGGTTTCGCGGGCTTTGCGCAAGCCGGAAATTAAAAAGGGGATCAGCACCGTAAGTGACTGATCCCCTTTACAAAATATGGTCGGGACGGAGTGATTCGAACACTCGACCCCTAGCACCCCATGCAAGCGGATGGGGCTACAGCCCAGATAATACAAGGTCTCCAGCGTGGCGCTCGCTGCAACGATGCCTCACTGTGATTTACCGTACAGAGCGAAGTCACTTTGAAAGTCACTGAGCTATTTTCCCTCCCCCGGCGTCCTGCCGACGAACAAACCAATCTCCTCAGCTTCAGCAAGTTCCACCTCTGCCCAAATCTTGGCGCAGTCCAGCAGCTCGAGCATTTCGCCGAACTCCTCGCTGCACACCTGGCCTTCAGTCAGCGCCGCCCTTGCCAGATCGATCAGCCTCTGCCGGTGCTGCTCCGGCTCAGCCAGG
The DNA here is from genome assembly GCF_001400735.1 of Pseudomonas caricapapayae. Lineage (GTDB taxonomy): Bacteria > Pseudomonadota > Gammaproteobacteria > Pseudomonadales > Pseudomonadaceae > Aquipseudomonas > Aquipseudomonas caricapapayae. Next base: position 5,332 of record NZ_LJPW01000078.1, on the reverse strand, counting down.
AACGACCCGCGATCATCAATGCGCCGATTCCAATCGGCCAGTGGATCAAGCCCGGTCATCAACGATCCCCCTGCACCACCATGACTGCCAGTAGAAGGCGTCACCGACCTGCTCAATACCGGTCAGGTTCATTCCGTTGGTTGCCATGCTGGTGATCGTGACATCGATGAGCGGCGGTATCACATCCAGCAGATGAGGCGATGACTTGTACAGGAAGGCGCTGATCGCGATACGGCCCAGCGCCTCGATCTTGTACTCGGCAATATGGATATCACCACGGACCGGCTCAATTCGGTGAAGCTCCTTTCGGTCGATGGCGATGCCCAGGTGTCGCCTCCTGAGGATGAGATAGTGCATTTTCTACTACCGATTAACTGTATATACAGCCAGTAGAATCGATACAGGGTTTGCCGGGCAATACTGTATGAGCAGGTTTTCGACAGGTGGCGGCAGCCTAAACCTTGCGGGTGCTGAGCTGCCGGGCCTTGCCTAACCGTTCTACATAATCCACATCAGAATATTCCAGAAAATATTCCAGACCTGCCAACTTGCGATTTTGCGCAAGTTGACAAATCGACGGATCAGCCATGAAGTCTGGTTGACAAAACTCCGATTTCGCAATAACGGAGAAAACTTCACGTAATTCCAGATTGCGGGATTCGCTCCAAGCACGCTGGGTGTTGGCACTTAAACCTTCCTGATACCGAACTGGGCGACCTTGATTGTGGAGTTCTGCGCCACGCCTGCGGCCAGGTACAGACCCATGCGCGAGGTGATCACGGTCTCTGTCAGATCGACAGTGCCGCGCTGGGTTTCCAGCTGCCCGACGAAGCTGGCGGGTAGCGTGAATGGTTCCTGGTACTTGTCCATCGACCGGTAGTAAATGGTGGTGGACGCGCCGCTGACGGGCTTGGTGAATGTCAGTTCAGCCTCCCAACCCAGGATGCCGCGAGATGAACCAGCAATCTCCACGGCCGACACCATCTCGATGACGTCGCCGGCTGCCAGATTGCCCATTGTGACGTTGGCGATCGGCTGCACGTACACATAGCCACCCGCCGCCGCAAGGGTCCCTCCCAGTTCAATGCACTGCGCCTCGCCATAGGCGGCCTGCTCCTTGTACCACCGCGTGGTGATGCCAGTCAGACCAGAGCCCACTGCCTTGTAGCTGTCCGCCAGCACAGACCCAGCCACAGCGTTCACGCCAGCCGGGAGAGTGCCGCCAGTGCCCGCCATCAGCGGGTTGGCGTTGAGGCAGCCGTAGGGCCGGATGGCCGAGTAGATATCGCCAGCGTCCGTGGGCAGAGGGATGCCGGGGAATTCGAAGTTGGCATTGATGATCGGCACCACGCGCGAACTGATGAAGTCGGCGCCAATGATATTGGGGTGCAGCCCCTCCACCGTCATGGCCTCGGTGAAGCCATCCCAGATATTCACCACCGGAACGAACTGGCTCACGTAGCTGATCACCCAGTCTTTGTAGGCGATCGCATCAGCCAGCGCCTGACCGGTCAGCGCCTTGCTACCGAAGCGCGGTGTGCCGGTGCCGACGATCAGGTACTTGCCCGGCGTGTTGAGGAACGCGGTGACGATCTTCATCACGTTCGCTTTCGTGTCGGCCAGGCTCATACCTGCCGTGGTGCTGTCGTTGGTGCGTGACAGCAGCATCCAAAGGTCAGCCGTGGATGAAGCGATACAGGCTGGTAGCCTGGCCAGGAATTGCCCGGTGTGGTCGCCGACCTTGCCCTGGTTGTCGAGGTAGCTCGGGAAAAGACCGGTGCGCGCTGCGATCATTGCCGCGTAGCCGTAAGCCTCGGTTCCATACACGGTCGCGCCGATGGTGTGACAGTTGCCAGAGAAGCTATCGCCCAGCAGGCCAAGGCCACGGCGTATCGGCTGGCGGCGCGGAGCCTGATTGATCAAAAGGCTCATCGCGTCACCTCAAAGTAAGCGCCTGCGGTCGGGGTGATGCGGGTGTACGAGCTGCCCAGCTCCAGCAGATAACCGCCGTCCTTGGCCAGCGTATCGGTCACCACCCAGCTATCGCCGGCCTTTTTCTCGACCGTCACCGTGCCGCCGTTCGCTTTGACGATCAGCATCGTCCGCCCCATGTCTCTTTGAATCAGCTGCGTCGTGGCCATTTTGTTGTTCCGTTACTCAGAGGTAATCAGGGAGTTGTAAGAGCGCTCGCACGCCAGCCCGGCTATTCGGGACTTGTCATAAGCTTTTGCCAGCTCTCCCGCTCGCGCGTCAGCCCGGCCGAGCAGTTCGGAGAGCACCATGGCGGCGCGGGTGGCTGCCTTGCCTCGTTCGGCAGCTCCGGTATCGCCGGGCACACAACTTGCCGTGGCTGCCAGCTTTCCTGCTTCGACACGCAGCCGGTCGCCAGCAGCGTCAGCGACAGCAGCATCAGTAAGCGCAGCGGTCTGTTCTTGTCTTGCATCATTTGCCACCTGGTTGGCCGCTTTCTGGCGGCGTTGCTCTTCAGTTCGGTACTCGGTGGTCGTGGTGGCCACCTCTTCTGATTGGGCGCGGACTTCCTCGGCCCACTTCGCCTTCCAGGCCAGATCGGTGACGGTCACGCCGTGCCGGTATGCCCCGTACAACGCACCGGCCAGCGCCAGCAGGATCAGCAGCAGGCCGACCGCCCTCCACGGCAGGGCCTTCACGCCAACACCCCAAGCGCCCGGGCGTACAGCGCCTGCCGATCGGCGAGACCATTCGTGCCACCGTTGATTCTGCGAGTGATTTGGAGAAGGTCGCCCTTGTCTGCCAGCGTGTTGAGTTTTGCCCTGTCCCAGAACCATGCAGCCGACATGGCTGCGTGATCTGGCAGCTCAAGCAATTCAGGATGGTTGATCAGGTCCAGGCCCAGCGCTTCGCCGCACGCCTCGTAGTTGGCCCGGCCCGTAACCTGAATCAGGCCACGGCCACGGTATTTGGAGCCATCGCCCGGCACAGTGTTGCCCAGGTCCTTGCGACCCTCGTACCCCAGCTGCTGCGGAGTCGGGCCCCAAATCTCTCGGACATAGCGCAGTTGGCCGGACTCATGACCAACCTGAGCGATGAACGCCGCGATGCGCAGCGATGTCACGATCTGGTACTTGCTCATTGCTGTGTTGAGGACGGGTGCAAAAACGCCGGCTTTCTGGCCGGCGTTAGGAAGGATCTTCAGTAGTTGATGCGTGGTGATCGGCATTTCTATGTCTCCAGGCAAAAAGATTCCGATTGGTAAAATCTTGGAAGGAAGCTCGCAAAGCTTCTAGCTGAATTTGTTGGTGCTTTTAAAATAATCAAACTTTATATTAAACATGGCCTATCCTATAGCTGGCCTGAAAACGCATTTTTTACTAAGGAGAAACAAATGAAGCCTATAGATGGACAGAAGGTGAAGCACTCGCACGAGCAGATAGGTGACGAAGTTCATGCCATATTTGAGTACAAGGGGAAAAGATGTAGAATTGCACCAATTGACCACCCTTCGGCAAGAGCAACCGCTGCATTTCAAGCTATATGGAATGATGTCAATTTCATACATGCATCACTGAGTGTCGCATATACCATAAAAGAGAAGCTAGAGAACGAGAAAGAACTAAATACTTTCGATCTATCTAGCGAGGCGCATCTAATAATAAGCAATATATACACATCATCAATAGTAACTTACGCCAAGCTTTTTGATAACACAAGTTCAAAACGTGACACCACTCAGGAAAAAGGCAGAAACGCAAAACTGGAGAGATCCAATCTTATTAAGCTACTAAATGAAGATCAAGTGAAATTGCATGATAAAATTATCACGCTAAGGCACGCTTGGGCCGCTCATGGGGGAGCAAGCAACAACGAATCAATTAATGCCGTGATGGTTTTCGATCCTCACCACCAAGAACTACCGGCTCCTTTATATTTAGCCTCATATAAAGCCATACCATCAACGGACGAGCTTCAAGCATTTCGAGATATTTGCCAGCCACTTTTAAAGCTCTCAGAAGCTCAAAGAGGAAAAAGCGAACTTAAATTCATTAAATCCCCATTCACAGTGGATTTCCTAAACTCTTTATTTGAAGCTTCTCGAGAGTCTTTAAAAGTTCACTCTCTTAGTGAACTCTAAAGCCATACCTAAATATTAGCTACTCCCTACAGACATTAGCTGCGCCTGAATCTCTCTTAATTCTGCGCGCAGCTCTTTGACTGCGCCCATCAGATCGGTAATCAACGCCATCGGCTCAAGCTGCTGAATGATCGGATTGCCATCGGCATCAGCGCCGTCCTTCTCCCCGCTAACAGCCAATGGGTTTACCGCCTGCGCTTCATGAGCAATCAGACCTTGGTAGGTTGTGCCGTCCCCTCGGAAAACCGCGCCGAAAATGCGCTTTTGGAAATTCACGATGCGATAAGCGTCGATGCGATCAAGGAACGATGGCACCGCCACATCTTTGATCAGCTTCTTGATGCGATAATCCGAGGTGAACAGCGAAAGAGAACCCACGTAGCTGGCGTCGACATAAAGGTCCATCGCCGAGCCAGTCCAGTTCATGTTGAACCGGTTACTGCCGCGAGCGCCGTTCAGCCCCAACTTGCACCAGTAGGCGCGGGCTCCCCAGTCACCACTGACACCCATTGATGAGGCGCTGTCGATTTGCATGCGGACCGAATAATCAGCTGTACTGTTCGCGTAGTGCCAGTCGATGTAGGGTGCGGCGGCCGACAGCTCAATGCCCGCGAATTGGGGTGTTTGCGCTACGCCAAGCCCGAGAGCATTTTGCGCTCCTGCCTGGCTATTGGCCCCGGTGCCGCCTTGCGCAATCGTCAGCGCTGTCGTCAGGCCATTGATCTGATTGGTGGACACCACTGTCGTGGATACCTGGTTTACGGTCAAAAGCCCGGAGTAGGAGTAGGTCATGACTGGGCCAGCTGCCGTGTTATCCGAATTCACGGACCACCATGCATGCCCGCCGAGGCCTCCGCCGCGGTTGCAGATGTAATTCGCACCGCCATCCCCGTTTCCGTTCCACCCCATATAGAGGCCTTGAACATTGTAAGCGACGGGAGCGCCGCGAAAACCGATACTCTTAATCAGCAGGTCGTTAGAGCCGCCCTTGAGGCCGATACTGGTAAGTGCGCCCGCCACATCTGACGCCCCTGTCCCGCCCTTTGCCAGAGGCAAGATGTCATAGTTGCCAGTGGTGCCCAGAGCAGCAAGCTTGTCACCATACTGGAGCACCAGCGCCCGCAGCCGGTCGGCGGATTCCTTGACGTAGCCCTGTAGCGGAGCGAGCGCATAACCGCCAGCGCCATTGGTTGCGCCCTGGTAGTTCGGCGAGATAGACAT
>NZ_LJPW01000121.1 GCF_001400735.1 Pseudomonas caricapapayae | reverse complement strand
CCTCTAGAATGACCGCCGCAGGCAGTTGTACGCCCGCTTCCGGGTCGTTGAGCAGGTTCTCCAGATAATGCAGATTGGCGCGCACACCCTGTTCGCCGCCAAGTCCGAACGGGCAGCGGTAATCGTAGGGGTACGGCAGAAACTGCACGCCTGTGCCGAGCAAGGCACCGAGGGGCTTTTTAGGCCCCAGGCTGCCCATCAGGCTCAACGCGCCCTGGCTCATGCCGTGATAGCCGCCCTGAAACGACAGCACTGTGCTGCGCCCGGTAGCGGTGCGTACCAGCTTCAAGGCGGCTTCCACCGCATCGGTGCCGGTCGGGCCACAGAACTGAATCTTCGCGTCATTGGCCAGTGCCTGCGGCAGAAGGCCGAACAGGTCCTGAACGAACTGGTCTTTCACCGGCGTGGTGAGGTCCAGGGTATGCAGCGGCAATTCATCGGCAATGATTTGCTGGATCGCTTCGATCACCACTGGATGGTTATGCCCCAGGGCCAGCGTACCGGCACCGGCCAGGCAATCGATAAAGCGCCTTCCTTCGACGTCCTCGACATGGATGCCCTTGGCCCGCTTGAGTGCCAGCGGAATCCGCCGCGGGTAGCTGCGCGCATTGGATTCCTGGCGGCTCTGCCGGGCCAGCAATGGCGATTCATCGAACTGGTAGAGCGTTTCAGCCGCTGCCGGGGCAACCCGAGTCAACTGTTCATCGATAAGCCTGGTAGCGACTGACATCTGTGCAACCCTCAATACGCTGCGATAAGCGAGACCGTTGATGACCTGAGACACGAGCCTTGGCGCATGCCGGTTCAGGCGTTTGTTCGTTCCTTTGAAAACGCGCCAGCGAGCTGCGGATTTACACCCGGTAACGAGTTTTTTATCCGCAGCGCCAGCGCCCCGACGAGAGGCTGATCAGAGCCCTTCCAGTTCCGCCATCAAGTCAGCCAGACGATCAAACTTCTGCTCGTCGACCTGCGCTCCGCCCAGGCTTTCCAGATGCGCGGCCAACGCCTGTACGGTGTTGAATTCGAACATCGCCCGCAACGGCACGTTGCGCTGCAGCAGCTTCTGCGCACGTGTAACGACCTGGGTCGCGAGCAACGAATGCCCACCCAACTCAAAGAAGTTATCGGTGATGCCGACCCGATCGACCTTGAGCACATCGGCCCAGATCGTCGCCAGTTGCTGCTCCATTTCAGTCTGCGGTGCCTGATAATCCTGCTGCACCTGACTGACGTCCGGGGCAGGCAGGGCCTTGCGGTCCAGTTTGCCGTTCGGGGTCAGTGGCATGGCCTCCAGAATCACCAGATGCGCAGGCACCATGTAGTCCGGCAGGCTGGCCTTGAGATGGGCTTTCAGCTCATCGCGCAGGGCATCGTGATCCTGAATTGCAGAGCGTGGCACCAGATAAGCCGCCAGCACTTTGCCCAGCGGGCCGTCGACATCCAGCACTACCGACTCGCGAAGCGCCGGATGCTCCTGCAAGCGGCTTTCGATTTCGCCCAACTCGATGCGATAACCACGAATTTTCACCTGATGATCGACCCGGCCAACGTACTCCAGCACCCCGTCCTTGCGTCGCCGCGCCAGATCTCCGGTGCGATACAGACGTTCGCCCGGCGCGCCGAACGGATGCGGTACGAACACCGGAACAGTGCGCAGTGGATCTGCGACGTAACCGCGCCCGACCCCGGCCCCGGCCACGCACAGTTCGCCGACTGCGCCCAGCGGCACGAGGTCCAGCGTATCGTCGAGCAGGTACAGACGATTGTTGTCGGTCGGCGAACCGATCGGCAGATAAGCACTGCGGGTGGAATCCGCATCGACCCGGAAGAACGCCACGTCGTCGGAACACTCAGCCGGCCCATAAGCATTCACCAGCCCGATACCCGGGTAGCGTTGCAGCCACTGACTGGCCAGCTCCGGCGGCATGGCTTCGCCGGTCGGCAGCATCCAGCGCAGGCTGTCGAGCACTGCCTGCTCCTCGGCGAGCAGACCGGTTATCAGCGAAGGCACGCTTTCCAGCACGCTGATGCGCTGCGCTTGCACGTGCGCCAACAAGGCCTGCGGATCGCGGGCAATGTCGTTCGGCACGATGTCCACCCGAGCGCCGAACAGCGGTGCGGCAAGGAACTGCCAGACCGAGATATCGAAGCTCTGCGAGGCCGTCTGAGCGATCACGTCGCTGTCGCTAAGGCTCAGATAAGGCACTTTACTCAACTGGTTATTGAGCATGCCACGCTGCTCGACAATCACGCCTTTCGGTAGCCCGGTAGAGCCGGACGTAAAGATGACGTAAGCGAGGTTGTCCGGCGTACTGTAGCGGCCCGGATTGTGCTGTGCAGAGTCGTTCTGCTGCACGTGCTCCCAGACCAGCAGCAGCGGACGGTGCGCTTCAGGCAACGCATCGAGCAACGCTTTGCCCTGCTCGATACATTGCACGCTGCAAACCAGCACCGGAGTACCGCTCTGGCCGATGATGCCGCTCAGGCGTGAATCAGGCAGCGCCGGGTCCAGCGGCAAGTAACCGGCACCGGCCTTGAAGCTGCCGATGATCATGCCCAGCAATTCGGGCCCGCGTTCGGCCAGCACGGCAACCGGCTGATCGAAACCGATACCGGCTTTGATCAGCACATGGCCCAGACGGTTGCTGGCGATATTCAGTTCGGCATAGCTGAGCTGGCGATCCAGGCAACTGACCGCTGTCCGCTGCGGATGCGCCTCAACCTGTGCCTCGAACAGCTCGACGTAGCTTTTATCCAGCGGGTAAGCGTGCTCGCTCTGGTTGCAGCCCTCGATCAGGAAACTGCGTTCCTGATCGCTGACCAGCGCCAGCTCGGCCATATCGCCGTGGAAGCCCTCGATCAGCGCCAGCAGGAGGCGTTTGAACTCGGCGAGCATGTTCTGCACGGTGGATTCGTCGAAGTAACGCTGATCGTAGGACAGGTGCAGGCCGAGGTCATCGCCCGGATAGCAAACGGCCGTCAACGGGTAGTTAGTGTGGGTGCGGCCGGAGTCCGAAGTGGCATTCAGGCTTTGTGCCCGGTCGAGCACCGAGACCTCCACCGGCGCGTTTTCGAACACGAACAGGCTGTCGAACAGCGGCTGGCCCTTGGGCAGCTCACTGTTTTCCTGAATGGTCACCAATGGCAGGTATTCGTACTCGCGCAGTTGCATGTTGCTGTCCAGCAACTGGCTAAGCCACTGACGAACGCTGCAACGCTGGTCGTCAGCCGGCATGCCGATACGCAGAGCGATGGTGTTGATGAACAGCCCGACCGTGCGCTGCATTTGCGGCAGTTCCACCGGACGACCGGCCACCGTGACGCCGAACACCACGTCGCGATCACCACTCATGCGCCGCAAGGTCAGCGCCCAGGCCGCCTGGGCGAAAGTGTTGACGGTCAACTGATGCTGCTGCGCCAGTTCACGCAGGTGCGCGCCGTCGCGTTCATCGAGACGGGTGTAGCAGTCGCCGACCACCATGCCACCACTGTCACCCGCATGTTCACGCAGGAACGGCCGGTCGCTGGGTATCGGCGTAGGCCGCTCGAAGCCGCGAAGGTTGTGCTGCCACCAGTCACGCGCCTGGGCCAGACCACGACGTTGCAGCCAGCCGATATAGTCGCGATAACGCGGCGCGGGCGTCAGTTGCGCATCGCGGCCTTCGCCCAGCGCGGTGTAAATGTCGAAGAAGTCGTTCATCAGCAGCGAGCGACACCAGGCATCGATCAGGATGTGGTGGTTGCTCATCATGAACCAGTAGCGTGCCTCGTCGACACGGATCAAACGCAGGTGGAACGGCGGCTGATCGAGCAGATTGAAACCGGCCTCGCGCTCGGACTTGAGCAAAGCCTGCAAACGCGGCTCCTGCTGGTCCTCGGGCACGTCTCGCCAATCCAGGTAATCGATCGGCGTGCTGCCCGGCTTGTGAATGACCTGCAGCATGGTTTCACCGATATCCCAGCAGAACGAGGCACGCAGGGCTTCGTGACGGGCGATGACCGCTTGCCAGGCTTGAGCGAAGCGTTGCGGGTCCAGCGCGCTGTTGATGCGGTAGCGGTCCTGCATGTAATACAGGCCGGTGCCCGGCTCCAGCAGCGTGTGCAGCAGCATGCCCTCCTGCATCGGCGTCAACGGATAGACGTCCTCGATGTGGCTCGCCGGGACCGGCAATGCATCCAGCTGCGCCTGATCCAGATCGGCCAGCGGGAAGTCCGAAGGCGTCAGACCGCCGCTGCCATCGGCCAGGCAATGGGCAACCAGTGCCTGCAACCGGGCCAGATAATCCTGCGCCAATGCTTCGATAGCGCCAGGTTGATAGCGCTCGGCACTGAAGGTCCAACGCAACAACAGTTCGCCACCATACACCTGGCTGTCGATGCTCAGTTCATTGGGCAACGGCGCGTGCGGATCGTGGGCCGCACCCGGCGACTCTTCCAACGGATGGAACAACGCGTCGCTGGCAAAACTCTGATCGAACTGGCCAAGGTAGTTGAAGGTGATCGGTGCCACCGGCAGTGCCTGCATGGCAGCCCTGCTGGCGCTGTCGGCCAGATAGCGCAGCACGCCGTAGCCCAGCCCTTTGTGTGGCACTTGGCGCAGTTGCTCCTTGATCGCCTTGATCGAGTCGCCCGGCGTTGCGTCGGCAGCCAGCGCCGGGGTGAGGCGTAACGGATAGGCGCTGGTGAACCAGCCTACGGTACGAGTCAGGTCGATCTCGTCAAACAGGGTTTCACGGCCGTGGCCTTCCAGCTGGACCAGCGTCGACGGCTGCCCGCTCCAGCGGCAGATCACGTCCGCCAATGCGGTCAGCAGCAGGTCGTTGACCTGGGTGCGGTAGGCGCTGGGGGCCTGTTGCAGCAGTTGTCGGGTACGTTCCGCATCCAGCCGCACGCTGACCGTTTGCGCATGGCGATTCTGCTGACCACCCGACGGGTTATGACACGGCAGTTGTGCCGCAGGACCGCCAAGCTGGCGTTGCCACACCTGCAGCTCTTCACGTAACGATTCGTTACCCGCATAGGCCTGCAAGCGTGCAGCCCAGTCGCGCAAGGCACTGGTCTTGGCCGCGAAGCGCACCGGCATTACCTCGCTTGATTGACGATAAGCGCTTTGCAGATCGTCCAGCAGCACACGCCATGACACGCCATCGACGACCAGATGATGAATGACTAACAGCAGGCGTTGCCGGTCCTGCGGCCCGTCGACCAGCAAGGCGCGCAACAGTGGGCCGTCTTGCAGATCAAGACTGCGCTGGGTATCGGCATACAAAGCCGCACATTCGGCCATGTCTGCGACACGCGCCTGAATCAGCAGGCTTTCGGCCGTCACTGCGCGGTGTTCGGCCTGCCACTGGCCATTGTGCTCGGTGAAACTCAGGCGCAGGGCGTCATGCTGTTCGAGCACCGCACGCAACGCCTGCTCCAGCAGACGCGGATCGAGGGTGCTGAGTGGCTCCAGCACCAGCGACTGGTTCCAGTGCTGACGCTCGGGGATGGGGGTGTCGAAGAACCAGTGCTGAATCGGCGTCAGACCGGACAGGCCCTGCAGCAGGCCCTGTTCGGCCTGAATCAGTTCACTGGCGGTCGCCACGGCAGCCAGGGTCTGCACGGTCTGGTGCTGGAACAGGTCACGCGGGCTGAAATGAATGCCCACCTGACGTGCCCGGCTGACCACCTGAATCGACAGAATCGAATCGCCGCCCAGTTCGAAGAAGTTGTCGTTGAGGCCGACTTTTTCCACATTTAGCACTGCACACCAGATCGCCGCCAGCTGCTGCTCCAGTTCACTGGCCGGTGCCACGTAATGTTGACGATTGAGTTCAGGGTCCGGCGCCGGCAAGGCGCGGCGATCAAGTTTGCCGTTGGCGGTCAGCGGCATGCTGTCGAGCAGAATCAGGTGGGTCGGCACCATGTAGTCCGGCAATTGCGCCTTGAGGTGCAATTTGAGCGATTCGCGCAGTCGGGCCTGCTGTGCATCGCCCTGCCCGGCCACATCACTGACCAGATAACCCGTCAGTTGCTTGCCTGACGGTGTGTCCAGCGCCAGCACGATGGCTTCGCGGATGGCTTGGTGCTCCAACAGACGGGTTTCGATCTCGCCCAGTTCGATACGGAAGCCGCGAATCTTTACCTGATGGTCGATACGCCCCATGTATTCCACCAGCCCGTCCGCGCGCTGGCGCACCAGGTCGCCGGTGCGATACAGACGTCCGCCGTTGTCGGCAAACGGGTCGGCGACGAAGCGCTCGGCAGTCATGCCGGGACGCTGATGATAGCCCTGCGCCAGACCTGCACCGCCGATATACAGTTCGCCGTTCGCGCCCTGCGGCACCAGCGCCAGATCGGCGTCGAGAATATAGGCAACGCGCGCGCCGACCACACGACCGATCGGTACGCTGGCTTCCCCCTCCTGCAGGTGGTGCGGGGCCAGGCTGGCCAGCGGCATGACCACGGTTTCGGTCGGCCCGTAGGCGTTGAAAAACAGCTCCGGCTGGAAAACTGCACGGATGCGTTGCAGGTGCTCGCCGGTCAGCGCTTCGCCGCCCGTGATGCACATGCGTATCGGCAGGGTCTGGCCCTGAGTCGCCAGCCACTGGGCCAACTGGCTGCCATAACTGGGCGTGAAGCCAAGCACATTGACTTGCTGCTGACGAATCAGCGTGCAGATTTCTTCAGCGTCCCATTGCCCCTGAGCGCGCAGCACCACACGCGCGCCGCTGAGCAACGGCACCAGCAGGCGCTCGGTGGCAGCATCGAAGTTGATTGAATAGAAATGCAGTTCGCAGTCATCGGGCTGCATGTCGAAGCGACGAATCACCGCCTGACAATGCATGGCGATCTCACCATGGGACACCACCACGCCTTTGGGTTTACCGGTCGAACCAGAGGTGTAAATAAGGTACGCCTGATGCTGCGGCAGGCTGATGAAAGGCAGCTCATGGGTCGGGCAGGAAGCCAGCAGTGGCTGATCGTCTTCCAGGCACCAGCGGGCAACAGTGGCAGGCAATTCACCGAGGGCTGCAAACAATGCGCGGTCGCTCAGCAGCAGGCCGACGCCGCTGTCTTCGATCATGTAGTGCAGACGCTCCAGCGGGTATTCCGGGTCGAGCGGAACGTAGGCACCGCCAGCCTTGAGGATCGCCAGCAGGCCGACGACCATGTCCAGCGAACGCGGCAGCGCCAGGCCGACGCGAACCTGCGGGCCGACACCACGCTCGCGCAGCATCCAGGCAAGCTGGTTGGCCCGTGCATCGAGCTCGGCGTAGCTCAGGGTTTCGCCCGCAAAGGTCAATGCCGGCGCCTCTGCACGCAGCCGGGCCTGCTCGGCGAACAGGCTGTGAATGCACTGATCGAGCCGTTGTTCGCCCGCTTCGACGCCCAGGCTGTCAAGCAAGTGCTGACGCTCGGCATCCTGCAACAGAGGTAACTCACTCAGACGCTGTTGCGGATCGACGAGCAGCGCTTGCAGCAGGTTCAGCCAGTGTTCGGCCATCTGCGCGATGCGCGGCTCGTCGAACAGATCGGTGCTGTAGGTCAGGCAGCAACCCAGGCGGTGATCGAGTTCGGTGACTTCCAGATTGAGGTCGAACTTGGTGGCACGCGCATCGTTGACCAGATACTCGACGTTCATGCCTGCCAATTCGCGGCTTTGCTGGAACTCCCAGCGTTGCACATTGCACATCACCTGAAACAGCGGGTTGTAGGCCGCGCTGCGTGGTGGCTGCAACGCTTCGACCAGATGATCGAACGGCAAGTCCTGATGTGACTGACCTTCGATGACCGTGTGGCGAACCTGCTCGAACAGCTGTGCAACGCTCATCTGCCCGTCGAGCTGCACGCGCAGTACCTGGGTGTTGAGGAACGCGCCGATCAGGCCCTCGCTTTCCGGGCGAATGCGGTTGGCCACCGGCGCGCCGATGCGCAGGTCATTCTGGCCGCTGTAGCGGTAAAGCAGCACCGCCAGCGTGGCCGTCATGGTCATGAACAGGGTCAAGCCGTTGCGGGCGTTGAAAGCACGAACCTTCGCCGCCAGTTCGCTGTTCAGATCGAAGCGGTACAGTTCGCCCTGATGGCTTTGTACCGAAGGACGTGGCCGGTCCGCGGGAAGCTCCAGCAGCGGGTGCTCGCTGCCCAGTTGAGCAGTCCAGTAATCGAGCTGGCGCTGACGTTCGCCCGCCTCCATCCACTGGCGCTGCCAGACGCTGTAATCGAGGTATTGCACCGCCAGTGGCTCCAGCGGAGACAGCTTGCCCTCAAGAAATGCTTCATAGAGCTGGCCCAGTTCGCGGGCAAAAATGTCCATTGCCCAGCCTTCGGTGACGATGTGGTGCAGGGTCAGGACAAAGTAATGCTCGAGATCGGCAGCCTTGACCAGACAGGCGCGCAGCAGCGGACCGGTTTCCAGATCGAAGGGCTGATGCGCCTCGCTGTCGGCCAGCGCCTGAATACGCTGCTCACGGACCTGGGCGGGCAGCGCCGAGTAATCCTGCCATTGCACGCGCAGGCCGGTGTGTTCGCTGACCTTCTGGCAGGCAACGCCATTGACGCTGGGGAAAGTGGTGCGCAAGGTTTCGTGGCGCAGGATCAAGGCTTGCAATGCGGCCTCGAAACGCTCGATGTTCAATACGCCTGTCAGACGTGCCATGCCGCCAACGTTGTAGGCCGGGCTGTCCGGTTCCATCTGCCACAGGAACCACATGCGCTGCTGTGAGTAGGACAACGGCACCGGCTGGCTGCGGTCGACACGGGCAATCGGTTGCAGGCTGCTGCGCTCACCCGATTGTTGAATGGCCTCAACTTGCTCGGCAAACGCGCCCAGCTCGCTGGCTTCGAACAGCGCACGCAGTGGCAGGTCGATGTCGCAGGCCTGCCGCACACGGGAAATGATCTGGGTCGCCAGCAGCGAGTGCCCGCCCAGTTCGAAGAAATCATCACGCAAGCCGACACGCGGCACACCCAGCACCTGGCGCCAGATAGCGGCGATCTGTTTTTCCAGGTCGGTCTGCGGCTCGACATGCTCTCGGGTCTGCCACTGCGGTTCGGGCAAGGCGCGGCGGTCCAGCTTGCCGCTCGGGCCGAGGGGCATGCTGTCGAGGCGTACCAATTGCGCCGGGACCATGTAGTCCGGCAGCTCCAGTGCCAAAGCCGACTTGATCCGCTCGGCCTGAACGTCCTGCCCGGCTTCGGCAGTGTAGTAGCCAATCAACTGCGGACCCGCAGCGGTTTCACGTACCAGCACGGCAGCATGACCAACGCCCGCCTGGGCCAGCAGCCGGGCTTCGATTTCCTGCGGCTCGACACGGAAGCCGCGCAGTTTGACCTGCTGATCCAGACGCCCAAGGTATTCCAGTGCGCCGTCGGCAGCCCAACGCACCAGATCGCCGGTGCGGTAAAGGCGTTCACCCGGCTGGCCCAGCGGATCGGCGATAAAGCGCTCTGCGGTCAGCCCCGGACGATTCAGATAACCACGCGCCAGGCCGATGCCGCCGATACACAGTTCTCCGGCCACCCCGCGTGGCAGCAGGTTCAGTTCGCTGTCCAGCACGCGGCACAGTACATTGCCCAGCGGGCGGCCGATCGGCGAGCGCAGCCCATCGGTAACCTGACATTGCCAGTGAGTAACGTTGATCGCAGCTTCGGTCGGGCCATAACGGTTGTGCAACTGCACGCCGGGCAGTTGTTCCAGCACCCGATTGCGCAGCTCGCCCGGTAACGCTTCGCCACCGGAAAACAGCCGACGCAGGCTGGCGCATCGCTGCGCCAGCGGCTCATCGATGAACAGTTGCAGCAGCGGCGGCACGAAGTGCAGCGTGGTCACCGCGTATGCATCGACAAGCTGCGCGATGCGATGCGGATCGCGGTGTTCACCGGGACCTGCCAGCAGCAGGCGGCAACCGGTAATCAACGGCCAGAAGCATTCCCACACCGAGACATCGAAGCTGATAGGCGCTTTCTGCATCAGCACGTCGCTTTCATCCAGCGCGTAGGTATGCTGCATCCATTGCAGGCGCTCGGCCAGAGCGGCGTGGGTGTTGCCGACGCCCTTGGGCTGGCCGGTCGAGCCGGAGGTGTAGATCACATACGCCAGGTTGTCGCCGTGCAGATGCAGGCCCGGCGCGCTGACAGGCCAGTTGTCCAGGTGCAGCGTGTCCATCGCGACCGTGCAGACCCCTTCCGCGCTCGGCAGGTCGCCCAGCAGGTGGCTCTGGGTCAACAGCAGCTCGACCCCGCTGTCTTCCAGCATGTAAGCCAGTCGCTCAATCGGATAATCCGGGTCCAGCGGCACGTAAGCGCCCCCGGCCTTGAGGATCGCCAGCAGACCGATCAACAGCTGCGGGGAACGCTCGGCGGCAATCGCCACCTTGACGTCCGGGCCTACACCCTTGTCGCGCAGGTAATGTGCCAGACGGTTGGACTGCGCATGCAGACTGGCATAGTCGAGGCTGCCGCCGTCCCATATCAGCGCGGTACGTTCCGGAGTCTGGCGAACCTGACGATCCAGCAGTTCCGGCAACCAGAGCCGGGCCGGAGTGCAAGGCGCGGCGCTCCATTGCGCCTGCTCGTCCTGCTCATCGACGCCGAGCAGTTGCACCTCTCCCAGTGCAACCTGCGCGTGCTGGCTGACCTGGGTCAGCAAGCATACGTAGTGCCGGGCCATCGCGACGATGGTGTCGCGATCAAACAGCTCATCGGCATAATCGAAGGACAGGTTGAGTCGACCATTGCGATCCTCCTCGCTGTGCAGCTGTAAATCGAACTTAGCCTCGCGGCTGTGCCACGGCAGCTCTTCGGCCAGCAACCCCGGCAGGCGACGCAGTGCACCGAGGTCGCGTTGCTGATGGTTGAACATCACTTGAAACAGCCCGTGCTCACGCGCCTGCGGGAAGGCTTCGACCAGTTGTTCGAACGGCACGTCCTGATGGGCCTGGGCTTCCAGTGCGGCCTGGCGGGTCTGGGCCAGCAACGTCGAGAACGGCAGGCGCGGGTCCAGCTGTGCACGCAGCACCAATGTGTTGATGAAGAAGCCGATCAGGCCTTGGGTCTCATGGCGCGGACGGTTGGCACCGGGCACCCCGATGCGAATGTCGGTCTGCCCGCTGTAGCGATGCAGCAAGGTCTGGAACCCCGCCAGCAAGAACATGAAAGACGTCGACTGCCAGGCGTGCGCAGTGTTGCGTACGGCCGCGCTCAGCTCGGCACTCAGGCGCAGGCTGTAACGTGAAGCGCTGTGTTGCTGATGTAACGAACGCGGATGATCGGTGTTCAGCATCAGGGTCGGCTGCTCGTCGCCCAGTTGCTGCTTCCAGTACGCCAGCTGTCGCTCGGCCTCGCCGTTCGCCAGCCATTCCCGCTGCCACTGGCCGTAGTCGGCGTAACGCAGCGGTAAAGGTGCCAGTTCCAGGATCTGGCCCTGAACAGCCGACGCATAGAGCCGCGAGAACTCGTCGATCAGCACATTCAGCGACCAGCCATCGGCAATGATGTGATGCAACGTGACCAGTAATTGATGCTCTTCTTCGTCCAGTTTCAGCAACGTGACACGCAGCAGTGGGCCGTTTTGCAGATCGAATGGCCGACGCGCCTGCTCTTCGCGAACGGCAACGGCGCGCGCCTGACGCTCCTCGCCGGGCAGGTCGCTGATATCGATGGCGTCGAGATGGAACTGAATGGGCGTATCAATACGTTGCAGCGCCACGCCATCCAGCTCGTAGAAGCGTGTACGCAGCGATTCATGGCGCTCGATGAGGCGCTGGAAGCTGGCATGCAACGCCGTGACGTCGAGTTCGCCACGCAGGTAAAGCCCGCCGGGAATGTTGTAGGCACTGCTTTGCGGGTCGAGCTGCCAGAGGAACCAGAGGCGGTTCTGGGCCATGGATTGCGGCAAATGCGCGTTGCCGGGCAGCCTGACGATAGTGTTCCGGGACGGGCTGTCACCCTGCAGTGCGGTGCCCTGCAGCGCTTCGACCTGTGCCGCAAAAGCCGCCAGCGTCGGCGCTTCAAAGAGCATGCGCAGGTTCAGATCGATGCCCAGCGTCTCGCGCAGCCTTGCCACCACCCGGGTCGCGACGATGGAGTTGCCGCCCAGCAGGAAGAAGTGGTCGTCGGCGCTTATGTGCTCACGCTGCAATTGCTCGCACCAGATACTGGCGATCTGCGCTTGCAGGTCCGAACCCGCGTCAGGGACATCGTTTTGGGACGCCGTATCGGTTGCGGGGAACACCGCGTAGCTGTCAAGGCTGCCATCGGCCAGACGCGTGCGGCACGCCGAGCGTTGCAACTTGCCGCTGGACGTCTTGGGCAGCGCGCCCGGATTGAGCAGCACCACAACACTCGGCGCTTCCTGAAACGCTTCGGCAACAGACTGACGAATGACCTTTATCAGCGCCTCTGGGGAGAGGATTTTCTGCACGCTGCGGCTGACTTCAGCGGCGATACCGATGCCTTCGCTACCGTCCTGATTGACCGCGAAGGCCGCGACACGGCCTTTGCGCACCACATCGACTTCGCACTCGACGACTTTTTCGATGTCCTGCGGGTACAGATTGTGGCCACGGACGATCAGCATGTCTTTCAAACGACCGGTGATGTACAGCTCGCCGTGGCGCTGAAAACCCAGGTCGCCGGTACGCAGCCAGGTCTGGCCATCGTGTTCGACAAAAGCCTTGGCGGTCGCTTCCGGATTGCGCCAGTAGCCGTGGGCGATGCTGGGGCCGCTGGCCCAGACTTCGCCTATACGATTCTCGTCCAGCACCTGCAGAGTGACGGGATCGGCGATCAATACGCCATGCCCTGGCTGGCCAGTGCCGCAACTCATGACCGGCTGCCCGTCGCCAGGCTCAGCCACATTGCGCGCCAGCGCCTGTGCGTCCAGACGCAACGACGGGATACCCTTGCCGCGCTTGCCACCGGCGACATACAGCGTCGCTTCGGCAAGCCCGTAGGACGCCATGTAGCTGTCCGGCGTGAAGCCGCAGCTGGCGAATTTTTCGGCGAACGCAGTCAGGCTGTCCTCGCGGATCGGCTCGGAACCCGAGTACGCGACACGCCAGCGGCTGAGTTCCAGACGCTCCAGCGCCGAGTCACTGACCCGAGCACTGCACAACTGATAGGCAAAATCAGGCCCGCCGCTGATGGTGCCGCCGTACTCGCTGATCGCTTCAAGCCAACGCAGAGGACGCGTCAGGAAGTATGCCGGTGCCATCAATATGCAAGGCACGCCGCTGAAAATCGGTTGCAGCAAGCCGCCGATCAAACCCATGTCGTGGTACAGCGGAAGCCAGCTGACAATGACGTCGTCCGGGTTGACGTCGATGCCGAAGCCATGACGGATCAACAGTTCATTGGCGACCAGATTGCCTTGCGTGACCTGCACGCCCTTGGGCAGCGCGGTAGAACCCGATGTGTATTGCAGAAATGCGATGTCATCGGCATGCAATGACGGCCCTTGCCAGCCTTCGGCCGACGCGCTGTCCAGCCTGTCGACGCAGAGCAGTTGCGGCGCGTCGGCAGCGGCCAACTCACCCATCTGCAGCAAGGCGGGCTGCAAGTCGGAACCGGTCAGCACCAGCCGTGGCTCGGCATCGGCGATGATCGACAGCAGCCGCTCCTGATGATGACGGCGATTGGACTCCGGCGGATAGGCCGGCACTGCGATGATCCCGGCATACAGACAGCCGAAGAACGCTGCCACGTAGTCCGGCCCGCTATGGAATAGCAGAATCGCCCGATCCCCGGGCACGGCCTGACGATGCAACGCAGCCGCGATGGTCCGCGCACGCAGGTCCAGATCACGGTAGGTCAACACCAGACCCTGATCGTTCTCGTCGAAGAGAAAACGCAGGGCCAGCCGATCCGGCGTGTGCAAGGCGCGACGCTGAAGAGCCTGAGCCAGAGTGTCGGGGAGTTCAAACGCATCCATGATGGGGTTCCTGCTAGATTCGGCGTGCCGGATAAGATCTGAATTTCAAAAAAAGGCGCGCGCCCGCGAAGGGCGTCGCGCGCAAGGCAAAAGAGCCAAAAACGCTCAACCGGTTGCCCGGTTCAGTTGCCGTGACGTGCTGTTGCGCCAGCGCGCCAGGTGCAGCTCGCAATAACGCCGCAGGTGCCGGAGCAGCTGTATTTGCTCATCGACCAGATAGAAGTGATGCCCCTCGAACATGTCCAGGGAAAAGCCGGTGCAGGTCTCTTCCTGCCAGTCGAGCAGTTGCTCGACGCTGACACTGTCCTGCTTGCCGCCGAAAACATGGATCGGCAGGTTCAGCGGCTCGCGCTGGCCGTAGACGAAGCTGCCGCAGAGCAGAAAATCGGCGCGCAGGATCGGCAGCATCAATTGCATGAGTTCATCATTGGCGATGACGTTTTCACTGGTGCCCTTGAGCGTGCGCAGCCGGGCAATCAGTTGCTCATCGGTCTTGGCCTGGGCGTATTCGCTGACATCGCGGCGCACCGGGCCGGCTGTAGCCGATGCGAAAAGCGCCAGCGGCGCAGGCAGCCCTCGCTCACCCAATGCATGCGCCAGCTCAAAGGCCAACAGACCGCCAAGGCTATGGCCGAACAACGCATAGGGCTTGTCGAGGTCAGCGCTGATTTCGTCGGCCAGGTGACTGGCCAGTTGCACGATGTCCGTCTGCAACGGCTCTTCCATGCGCATGCCGCGACCAGGAAGTTCCAGAGGTCGTACATTCAGCCACTCCGGCAATTTACGACGCCAGGGGCTGTAGAACATTGCGCTGGCACCGGAATAAGGCAGGCAGAACAGCGTCAGGCTCACCGGCGTGCTCATGTCGGAACCGTCCGTCGGTGGGCGCGGATGTAAAAGCGGCGATGCGCATGATCGAAACGCATGGGGTTCTCCTGGGGTGTTCCCTGACCGCAACCGTGGTCGGGCCTGTCACCAATGAGAACGGATGGCGTCTGCAAATAATTAGGCGGGGATGCGCCCCTCGGGAGCGTATGTAGCAAGACCGCACTTTTAAAGTGCGCTGATTGGCTTTCGCATTTGACAATAATTATCATTAAGGCTAATTTGTTGCCCCATGTGACAGTGCCGCCTCTTCTGCGGCCCTCCCCCTCCATTGTTCAAGCAGCAAGGTGAATTCCATGACGGAACACGTAATCACAAGTAAGTGCGACTCACCATTACTCCAGGCATTCGTCGACAACTACCTGCTGCTGGTCAAGATTGCGGCGCGCATCGTGGGTTGCCGGTCGCGGGCCGAGGACGTGGTGCAGGACGCCTTCTTCAGACTGCGCTCGGCACCTCAGGCGACGCTGACGTTCAAGGCCCAGCTCAGTTACCTGTTTCAAATCGTGCGCAATCTGGCCATCGATCATTACCGCAAACAGGCGCTGGAACAGAAATACACCGGCCCCGAGGCCGAGGGGCTGAATGTGGTGATTCAGGGTGCATCGCCGGAAACCTCGCACATCAATTTCTCCAGCCTGGAGAAAATTGCCGATGCCCTGACCGAACTGCCGCCG
This sequence comes from Pseudomonas caricapapayae, assembly GCF_001400735.1. GTDB lineage: Bacteria > Pseudomonadota > Gammaproteobacteria > Pseudomonadales > Pseudomonadaceae > Aquipseudomonas > Aquipseudomonas caricapapayae. The sequence goes on along the minus strand of NZ_LJPW01000121.1, from coordinate 40,121 downwards.
CGCACACGCTACGCGTTCGAGATGTACCGCCTGCACGGCGTCCCGCAAAAGGACATCGCCAAGGAGCTGGGGGTCTCACCGACGCTGGTCAACTTCATGATCCGCGATGCACTGATTCATTGCCGCAAGGTCAACGGCGCCAACGCCGAGGCCTGACGGCAAGCGGTCGAGACAAAAAATCCGGAGCAGTGGCTCCGGATTTTTCGTTTCAGCCTGGTGGACGACAGATCAGCGGCTGACCTGATATTCAGGCTGCACTTCCGGCATGGCCGAAGAGTGGTGGTTGAGGATCTTCCACTCGTTGCCGACGCGGTGGTACAGAAAGGTGTAACGCGCCTGCACCGTGCTCTTCTTGCCATCAGCAGCCGTCAGGGTAAAGGTGTAGACACCACTGTCCACTGCCGCATCGGGCCCCAGACGACGAATCTCGCGGTAGTTGATCTCACCTGCCGGCTTGAGCGCCAGGAAGTGATCGAAGTAGTCCTTGATCTCCGCCGGGGTCGCACGCACCTTGTTCGAGACCGTAGGCTGCAGGACCGCGTCCGGCGCATAAAGAGAAACCACCGTCTGCGAGTTCCCGGTCTTCAGGGCCTTGTTCCAGCGATCAAACAGACCGGCAATCTCCTTGTCGTTCACATTGCTTGGCTGCTCGGCGACCATGCGGTAGGTGTAGCCGGACGGCTCGGCAGCGGCCTGAACCATCGGCGCACTCACAGCAATCAACAGGGCCAGGGCGGTCAATTTCATTTTCATCGCTACTCTCCTACGGGGGATCTGTTCAGGGATTCAGTGAGTGCCACTTTGCCCTCCCCGCCACTGCGCGCCATCGGCCAACCGGGGTTAAGTGTGTATGCCAATCGGCAGATAGGCTTTATCTCCTGTTACAGTTCTAATAGCGTCACTTCTGTTATGCCCGCGCGGGCATCCACCCTCGCTGGAGCTTCCCATGCAAAGCCCTCCCCATGACCCGGCAAGCGCACTGGCCATCCGCAACCAGTATCGCCAGTCGCAAAGCCGCGCCGCACGCCTTCGCCTGCTGGTGGATACCGGCCAGGAACTGACCCAGCTGCCACCCGAAGCCATGCGCCGTCGGGTGCTGCAGCGCGCTTGCGCATTCGTGGCCATGGACCATGGGCTGCTGCTGGAATGGGGGATCGACAACAGCGTGCAAAGCACCGCCAGCCATGGCAGTGCGGAACGCCTGAGTACGCTCGAAACCGCTGCGGACCCGCTGGCCATCGGCCCGCAATGGCTGGAACGCAGCGGTCGCGACCTGCCTTGTGTGTTGCTGTTGCCTTTGCGCGGTGCCGACGAAGGCTGCTTTGGCACCTTGCTGCTGGCCAACAGCGTGAGCATCAATGCGCCGGACAACGAGGACATCGAGTCGCTGCAACTGTTGGCGACGTTGCTGGCGGCACACCTGGAAAACAATCGGTTGCTTGAAGCGCTGGTCGTCAGAGAGCGGACCATGTCCGAACTGGTTCGCCAGTTGTTCACCGCGCAGGAAGACGAACGCAAGCGCATGGCTTACGACCTGCATGACGGGCTGGCCCAGACGCTCGCCGGTCTGCATCAGAGGCTGCAGGGTTTTGCCGGTCGCTGCCCGGAACTGCCCGAACCGCTGGACGCCGACTTGCAAGCCATTCTCAAGCTGGCGCAGCACTGCGTCGGCGAAGGCCGACAGTTGATCAGCGGTCTGCGTCCGAGCGTCCTGGACGATTTCGGTCTGTTACAGGCAGTCGACAAAGAGGCCGACCGGCTGCGTGAAGCCGGAATCGCCGTGCAGTGGACGTCGCGCTCTCAGACGCGTCTGCCCAGTCACTTGGAAATTGCGTTGTTCCGTATCGCTCAGGAAGGCATCAACAATGTGTTCAAACACGCCAGCGCCAGCCGCGTGGAACTGGCGCTGGAACTGAATAACGACACTGTCTCACTCAGCCTGGAAGACAACGGCCGGGGTTTCATCACCGAGAAGCCGCGCAACGGCAGTGGCGTTCAAAAGCTCGGGCTGGTTGCGATGCAGGAGCGCGCCAGCCTTCTGGGCGGCCGCCTGACCTGCATCAGCCGTCTGGAACGCGGCACCCGGCTACGCGCAATCGTCCCTTTTACCGCAGACAAGGCAATGACATGACTGACACTGTGCGACTGGTTTTGGCGGACGACCACGAGGTGACCCGCACCGGTTTCGTCTCGCTGTTGGCGGGGCATCCGGAATTCGATGTGGTCGGCCAGGCCGCCGACGGCCAGCAAGCCATCGATCTGTGCCTGGAACTGCAACCGGACATCGCGATTCTCGATATTCGCATGCCGGTGCTCAACGGGCTGGGCGCGGCGCGGATTCTTCAGCAGCGCATGCCGGACCTGAAAGTGGTGATTTTCACCATGGACGACAGCACCGATCACCTGGAGGCCGCGATCAGCGCAGGTGCGGTGGGATACCTGCTCAAGGACGCCAGCCGCGACGAAGTGATCGCCGGTCTGCAACGTGTGGCGCGTGGCGAAGAAGCCTTGAACAGCGCTGTGAGTGCGCGCCTGCTGCGGCGCATGACTGAGCGCAATACCAACGGCGCAACCCTGCCGGAAGCCCTCACCCCTCGGGAACGTCAGGTGCTCGGACTGGTGGCGGGCGGCTTCAGCAATCGGGAAATCGGCGAGAAACTCGGTATTACGACCGGCACCGCCAAGGCACACGTGGAAAAAGTCATCGGCAAACTGGGGGCCTCGGACCGTACCCAGGCGGCAGTGCGTGGTGTGGCGCTGGGCCTGGTCAGCCAGTCGACGAGCGACTGGCGATGACGGCAACCGGCAGCAGCCGCTGGGAAGACCTTCCTCTACGCGGCAAGGCGCTGGTGGCGATTTCTCTGCCGCTGGCGATTCTCATGTTTTCCCTCGTGCTCATCTACATCGCCGAACGCCAGACCGCTCAGGCAGAGGAAGATGTACGGCGGGTGCTGCTCGTGCAAGGCGATATCCAGACCCTTCACACCCAGATCGCAGAAGGCGCGGCCAGCGTACGCGGCTACCTGCTGACCCATCAGGAAGACTTTCTGCCCGGCTACCTCAACGCGCAACCGCTCATCGAGGCGGCATTGACCCGACTCAACACCAATGTGCGCGACGAGCAGATGCGTGAACACCTCAAAGCCATCGAGCCGCTGATCAACACCAAGGTCGACGGTCTGGAAAAACTGCGCTCGATGAGCATGGAGGATCAACAAACCGTTGCCCGTATTCTGGTCGAAAACAAGTACGTTCTCGACCAGTTGCGCGAACGGATCGGCATCATGCGCGAACGCGAAGATGCACTGCTGGCCGAGCGTACCGAGGCTGCGGCGGCTACCCGCGAGCGTCTGCTGCTGTCCACCCTGCTGGCAGCCGCCTGCGGAATCTTCGGTGCCATTCTCGCCGTGCTGATGCTGTCCAAAGGCATCGTCGCCAGGGTGCATCAGGTGCAACGCAATGCCCAGCGCCTGGCACTTGGACACCCGTTGCTGCCCCAACCACCGGAAAAGGACGAGATCGGCCAGCTCGGCACCCGACTGGTCGAAGCCGGCCAGTTGCTGGCAGAACGCGAACGAGCGCTGCGCGACAACGAAGAGCGTTTGCGCTTGATCATCGAGGGCGTGAAGGACTACGGCATATTCGCACTGGACCGCGATGGCTATGTCATCACCTGGAACGCGGGTGCCGAGCGTATCAAGGGGTACACAGAACAAGAAATCATCGGCAAGCACTTTTCTGTTTTCTACCTGCCGGAGGAATGTCCGCAACATCCTGACATGGCGCTGCGTGAAGCTACGGTCAATGGCCGGTATACGGAAGAAAGCTGGCGCAGACGCAAGGATGGCAGTCGCTTCTGGGCCAGTGTGGTAATCACCGCTCAATATGACAGCCATGACGAACTGCGCGGTTTTTCCAAGATCACCCGCGACATCAGTGATCGCCGTGTCGCCGAAATTGCCTTGGGTACCGCGCGCGAGGAAGCCGAGCGTGCCAGCCGGGCGAAAAGCGAATTCCTGTCGCGCATGAGCCATGAATTGCGCACGCCACTGAACTCGATTCTGGGATTTGCCCAACTGCTGGACATGGATTCGCCTGCGAGCCAGCGGCCGCACATCGGCCATATCCTGCGAGCTGGCCAACACCTGCTGAAGCTGATCAATGAAGTGCTGGATATCGCCAGAATCGAAGCTGGACATGTTTCCCTGATTCTGGAACCGGTCTCGCTGTCCGGCGTACTTGAGGAGGCACTGGTGCTGGTCTCGCCGATGGCCGCCGACGCCAACATCGAATTGAAGGCGTTACCGCCGTTGCCTGACGCGCTTGGTGTGGTGGCTGACCGCCAGCGTTTGATTCAGGTGCTGCTCAACCTGCTGTCCAATGCCATCAAATACAACCGTCCCCATGGTGAGGTGCGGATTGAAATCGAGCATTCGGAACAGCAGGTTACTGTAAGCGTAGTGGACACCGGCTACGGAATCGCGCCAGAGCGTATCGGCCAGCTGTTCAAGCCGTTCGAGAGACTGGACGCCAACCCGAGTGTCGAAGGCACCGGGCTGGGGCTGGCGCTGAGCAAGAGCATGCTGGAAATGATGCAGGGCTCCCTGTCAGTGCACAACACACCGGATGAAGGCTGCCGGTTCATACTGGAGCTGCCGCTTGCGCTGGTACAAGCTCCCGCCGCTGCGCCGCCACGTCAGACTGACATGCCTCCCGACACCGCACCTGCCGTCCGCCCGCCTGCTCGCCCCGCCTATCATGGCAAGCTGCTGTGCATCGAAGACAACCTGTCAAGCATGGCGTTGATCGAGACGCTGCTGCAACGCAGGCCCGGTATCCAGCTGCTGTCGAGCATGCAGGGTCAGCTGGGGCTGGATCTGGCCCGCCAGCATGCGCCACAGCTTATCCTGCTCGACCTGAACCTGCCGGACATCAAAGGGCTTGAGGTGTTGCTACGTCTGCGGCGCTTGCCAGCGACTGCCCATACGCCGGTGCTGATGATTACTGCCGACAACAGCGACAAGGCCTGCTGCGAACTGAAGCGAGCCGGTGCAACGGCCATTCTGACCAAACCCATTCAGGTGCCGGTGTTTCTCGCCCTCCTGGACCAGTATTTACCGGAGCCCACATGACCGGAGACTTCCGCATTCTGATCATCGACGACCAGCGGCCCAATCTTGATCTGATGGAGCAGCTGCTTGCCCGCGAGGGGCTGACCAACGTGCTGAGCAGCACAGAGCCCTTGCGCACACTGGACCTGTTCAACAGCTTCGAGCCCGACCTTGTGGTGCTCGACCTGCACATGCCCGAATTCGACGGTTTTGCGGTTCTGGAACAACTCAACCGGCGCATCCCGACCAATGACTACCTGCCGATCATGGTCCTGACCGCCGATGCAACACGCGATACCCGCCTGCGCGCCCTGGCACTGGGCGCACGCGACTTCATCAGCAAACCGCTGGATGCACTCGAAACCATGCTGCGCATCTGGAACCTGCTGGAAACCCGCGCGCTGTACAAATCGCTGCGCAAGCTGGTGCCGCCGGAAAACATCGAGTTGCTGCGCCAGACACGGGTGCCCGCGCAGCCGTGAGGCGCAGGGTTTATTTGATGAGCGTCACTGGCACTGACACCTCGTGGATAACGCGCGTGGCCACCGAGCCCAGCAACAGACCACCGAAGTTGCCAAGCCCGCGAGTGCCCATGACCACTGCATCGCAACCAAGCCGCTGAACTTCGGCTTCAACCTGCTCGGCAACGTTGCCCAGATCGACGTGGGCCTGGAACGGCACGCCCGCAGCGGTCAGCAGCGCTATCGCATCATCCAGCACCCGTTTGCCCTCATTGGTCAGCCCGACCTTCACGCCATCGATCATGTCCGGCGCCAGATAAAGGCTGTAATCAATGGGGCTGGCTTGCACGTTCAGCACATGCACCTCAAGCGCCTTGGTGAGGTCGCCAGACAGCTCGATGACATAGCCCAGAGCGCGCATGGCGTGCTCGGAGCCGTCGAAAGGAACCAGGACTTTGTGCATGTGCGTTTTCCTTGATGAGGTGTGCGATCAATATAATCCGTTGGCTGGCAGGCAACCACTGCTGAACGGCAGCTTGTTGATTCAGGACAATAGGTGTCCACCTGCTGCAACGCTCAATACATCGAGCTGACCTGCCTGACCCACGCCATCAGAAAGGATGGTATTGGTATAACCAGGTCTCGGACAGTGTCTGATCACCCAGACGCAGATACAGGCGCATGTCCACCGCGTCTGTACCCTCTACGATCAGGTCGAACTGTGCCCGCCAATGCCCTGCCAGACCGTCGGATATTGCCTCGGTGTAAATATAGGAAAAACGGCCTCGTGAGCTGGACAACACCGCTTCCGGAAAAACACCGGACGGCAGTTGCTCCAGAGAGCGGCCGAGGAATTCAACCATGAACTTGCGCACGCCTTGCGGCCGGGGCTGTCCGGGCTGACCGCCATTACCGAGACGCGTCGCCACACAATGCGCCAATTCGCCGGGGTATGGCTCATCGGCCAGCCAGTGCAGACGATAACGCAGGCGATAATCTGTCCCAGGACCTGCCGGCTTTTTGGGCACCCACATGGCAACGATATTGTCGTGAATCTCATCGTCGGTAGGGATTTCAACCAACTGCACGGCACCCTCCCCCCAATCGCCCAGCGGTTCGACCCACAGACTCGGCCGCCGCTCGTAATGCACGCCATCCATATAATGATCGAAATTGCGATCCCGCTGCAGGAGACCAAAGCCGCGCGGATTATTGTCGCTGAACGCCGATGCCATGGTTCTCGGCGGGTTGTTCAGCGGTCGCCATATACGCTCACCCGATCCGGTCCAGATCGCCAGGCCATCGGAGTCGTGGACCTCGGGCCGCCAGTCAACGGCGGTCTTCTTTAACTGCTCACTGAACCAGTACATCGAACTGATCGGCGCGATGCCGAACCTCTGCACTTCACTGCGCATGAACAGCACTGCCTCGACATCCATGACGACCCCTTTGCCACGCTGTATGACAAAGCGATAGGCCCCACAGATACTTGGCCCATAGAGCAGCGCATACACAACAACGGCATCGGATTTTTCGCTGTCCGGCGTTTCAAACCAGAAGTGGGTGAAGTCGGGAAACTCTTCCGGACGCTCGGCCTGCGCAACATCCAGCGCGATACCTCGCGCGGAAAGACCGTATTGATACAGCTCGCCTATGGCACGAAAGTAGGCGGCACCGAGAAACGCGACCCAGTCGTTGTCGCGCCAATCGAGCTTTTGCTGGCCCACCGTGCGGCTTTCCTGAAAGCGAAAGCCAGCGAAACCGCCCCCGTTCGCCAACTGCTGCGCAGGGCTGTCGTCAGGCATATCGAAATAGGCCTGATCGTAGAGAATTTCTTTGGCAGCACCTTTATCGACTACATAGAGCCGTACCGGTTTGGGGAAGAATTTACCCGAATGAAAAAAGGTCACCGGGAATTGCCCCGGCCCCTTTGCAAACAAAGCGTACTCAGGCTTGAAGTGGATCTTGCCGTGAGCGTCATAGTCCAGTTTCGCCAGCACGTCCGCCGAGGGGCTGGACGGGACAATGTACGGTTGAGAGGCCGCTTCGCGTGCGCGCTGTACCAACAAATCAAAAGAAAAGGGCTCGACATCACCCATTTTCAACCGCTCGTCGGCCTGTGAGGAAGAAGGGATACCTGATACGAACAACAGAGCAGATATCGAAGAAAACTCGAGAAAGTTTCGTCGATTCAACATGGTGGAGGGCGGCCTTATGGACAGTAGACCTGAGCATAGATCAGCCTGCCAAAGCCACCCGTTCAACGCGTTTGTTCAGACTAATGCCCCTCGAGAAACGCCGCGGCCTGATCCAGCAATATCATCGGATTTTCCGCCTTGTGGATATCAACCGACAGCAACTGACGAAAACGTCGTGCGCCGGGGAACCCCAGGCCGAGCCCGAGCATATGCCGGGTGACGTGGTGCATGTTACCGCCGCTTGCAATATGCGCCGCGATGTAAGGCCGCATCGCCTCCAGCGCAGCATGGCGGCTTATGACCGGTGCTGTGCTGCCAAACAATTGCTGATCGACGTGGGCCAGCAGATAGGGGTTGTGATAGGCCTCACGGCCCAGCATGACGCCATCAAACGTCTTTAAATGATCATTGCACTGCTCAAGCGTCTTGATGCCGCCGTTGAGCACAATCTCCAGATCGGGAAAATCAGACTTCAACTGCGCAACCACGTCGTAGCGCAGCGGCGGAATATCGCGATTCTCCTTGGGTGACAGCCCTTCCAGAATCGCGATGCGCGCGTGAACCGTAAAACTCTCACACCCCGCCTCATGGACCTTGCCGACGAAATCACACAGTTCGGCGTAGCTGTCACGACCATTGATACCGATACGGTGCTTGACCGTAACCGGAATAGCCACCGCATCGCGCATGGCCTTCACGCAATCAGCGACCAACTCCGGATGCGCCATCAGGCACGCGCCAATCATGTTGTTCTGCACCCGATCACTCGGACATCCGACGTTCAGATTGACCTCGTCATAACCCGCCTCCTCAGCCAGCCGCGCACACGCCGCCAAGTCCGCCGCCGTGCTACCGCCCAACTGCAACGCCAACGGGTGCTCGGTCTCGTCATGACGCAAGAACCGCTCACGGTCGCCGTGGAGCAAGGCACCGGTAGTGACCATTTCGGTGTACAACAATGCGTGCCTGGACAGCAGGCGCAGGAAGTAGCGACAGTGATGATCAGTCCAGTCCATCATCGGCGCAACGGAGAAGCGTCGGGATAGTACAGGGCTTGATTTGCCAGTATTTACTGGGCTTTCTGTTTTTTCGGTGCTCATCAATACTGATTTTTTATACAGCGGTTTATGGTCATTTTTGCTTGTTTTCTGAAAGTGGATGGCAGGGTATACAAACCAAAATCAGAAACGTACCCATTCGAAACGGGCACAACCACACCACGTAAACGCAGGGGTAACAGTACTGCTTACTGCACGAGGATACGGTTTAATCGAAGCGGCCAGCGAGTTTATCAGGAAACCCAAACCTTCGACCGCAAGCAGGTTGGTCAGGCCTGGATGAAACGACGTGAAGCCGAGCTAACAACGCGCGGTGCAATGAAACACATAACTCGCAAAAGCGTCAGCATCAAGCAGGTGATCGACCGATGTTTTGATGAGTTAGAGATGGTCATCATCACCTTGCCTTGCAACGTCGCATGAAATCACGCCATCCGCCCATAATTCTCGAATGGGAAATCCACACCGTACCCGGCCATCTGCAAGCAAGGCCGGTCCATTGATGGAAGGTGTGACGCCGGTCGTAGCGTTAGTCGCACTCAAGCCACGGCAGGCTTTCCACGTACGTACCTGTCAAACGCTGCCAGCTGCGGAGGTTTTCCTCGATCCGCAGCAGGTTGATGGCTGGTCCCGCCACCCGGTCAATAGGTGATATGAGTGGCGCTGACACCCAATCATCTATTACGGCTGAACCTTTCGGCCTGACATATGTTTTAGGTAACTCAACAGCAGGTCAAGGTCTTCATCCGGCAGCACGTCTGACGAAAATCCGGGCATTTTTGCCTGTGGCCATTGGCGCAGGCTTTGCGGGTTACGAATGTAGCGCTTGAGAACGTCTACGCCAAAGTATTCGATTGGGCTGTACGGGATGTTCAAGTCCGGTCCGACCTGAGCATCGCCCGCACCGTTGATTCGATGGCAGGCAAGGCAGTTCTTTTGAAACAATGCAAACCCCTTGTTAACGGGGTCGTCTGCCGTTAGCTCGGGGCTCGGCAGCAGGACCGGAAACCGCTCGGACAAGAGGGCAATGCGTTTGATACTGGACACTTCAAATGGCCATTGTTCAGGGCCCACGCCGCCAGCCTGCGGATTGGTCCACACCACATAGAAGGGCCCAGCGCTCTGCTGGCGTCCGGGCAGCGCAGGCCAGGGTTCGGACGGGTCCTCGATGGCGAGCCAGGCACGGGCCCCTTGGGCGCTGAGCAGCGGCGCCGCCGATAACTCAGCCGCAAAGCCGTCCAACGCTACAATTTGCAGGTGATCCTCTGGTTTTATGCCTGTCAGTAACGATGCCAGGGGCACTGCGCGATAGACCATATCCCGTTTATAGGAAACGTCATCAGGAACGGTAATGGTCTGTGCCAATGGATGCTTGAGCAATGCCTCGCTCTGCAAGACTTTACTGCTGCTCTCCGGCTCCAGAGCCAGGTTCAACTGTGCGGCATACGCCGGCACACCGGACAGCAAAATCCCGAGTAGCATCAGCATCTTCATGCTTGCTCACCTCCGTCTTGTGGATGTAACGCAGCGAATAGCCAAAGCGCCCAATAGTAAACCGATGTTTTTACAAGACTATTTAAATTTATTTCACCAAGGCATAGAAGCAGGGTCACCTTGGTTAAACGACAGGAAACATCTTGAGGGCTGATACATCTCAATATTTATGAGGCAAACGTATCAACAATCTGCGTCACGCAACGTTATAGCCATGGCTATCAAGTCGACTGCCGCCGGATATGCATGAGTGGCCAATGCCTGACCGCAGGTTCCATCATCTGCAGCCGTCAAACATCCCTCCCTCAGTTGTGCCGTACTCGCCAACGCTGTAGCACGAGGACCTGAGCCCTCTGGACGAACTGACATGGCATCGATCTGGCGAGCTGTCGGCAGAGGGTTCGTTCGAAAGCGGCGGTTCAGCTTGAGTCAGGCTCGCCTGGATTCAAGCCAAGACCAAAACTGACAAAGCATCACTCCGCATTCAGAGGAATAGACACGGCAAACGTAGTGCCAAGGTCCGCTTTTGACGTCACGTCGATATGCCCGCCATGAGCATCGACGATCTTGGCGACGATGAACAAACCCAGTCCCAGGCTTGAATAAGGCCCGTTGTCTGTCATCTTTTCGGGCGAGTAGCGGTCCATCGGGTTGAAGATGAACGGAAGCACGTCTTCGGCAATCGGACTGCCCGTGTTGTGCACGACGAACTGCAGCGCACCCTCGGAGACTGCCAGCGTTACCTCGACAGGATCGCGGCTGTTGCCGTGCTGTACGGCATTGCCGATAAGGTTGGAAAAGACCTGCTCCAGCCGATCACCATCAAAGCTGCCTATAACCGGATAGTCAGAGGTCAGGTGGATATCCGCCTCTGGATTGACCGTACGGGATTCGTCAACGATCCGAGCGCAAATCGGCTGGATATCCGTCCGGGTCTTTTTCAACGGTATGCCGGGACCGATCTGTGAGCGTGTGAAGTCCAGCAGATCGCCGACGATCTGGTTGGCCCTTTTCACGCTTGAATAGATCCTTGACGCCACCTTGGTCGGTCGCGCGCCAAGGTCATTGGTGCGTAACAGCACATCCGCACCCAGCAATATGGCGCTTAACGGAGTACGCAGGTCGTGTCCGAGGATCCCGAGGAAAATATTGCGCGAAGCCTGAACCGCGCCGGTGTAACTTGAGATGGATTCCGCGAGAGCCTGGTCTATTGCTTCGTTGAAGCGGATCATGTCCTCGATCTGCTGTTGAGTGTCCGAGGTCTCTCGGGTCATCCATTGCTTGATGACGCTCGCCCGTAGTGCCCGGAATTCCGAGACCACCTGATCAATGGTGAAGCCTGACATCAGTCGCGTGATCGCGTGGCTTTTCGCTGCGGTGTCTTCTTGCGACACCACCTGACCTTGTGATTTTTCGACCTGTTGCTGCGACGACTGATCCGTTCCCAGATCAGTGGCAATGGCCCTGAGCATGCGCTCGACGTGATTCCTGAGCTCTCGGGTATCCAGAGGTTCGCTCAACGCGGACATGGTGCGCGCAAAATCGGTCCATTCCCGCACGATAGGCTCGATATTCTCAAGGATAAAGCCCGATAACCGCATAGCAATTCAAACCTGGAAATATCCCCGCAAATTACAGATTCACGGGGTGAGTTAAACACTGATTCCGATCAAAACGACGGAAATACTCTGTTAGATAAACTTCACGCAGGCTGGAGGATTGGCCGAGTCCCGAGTCAATCGACAAGCGCCTGCAAACGCGCCTGAACTGCGTCGTCAAAAATGATGTAAAGCGCCTCGGCATCAGCAGGTCGCAACTTTTTGCTTGTCTCAAGACCGTGAATGTATTCGATCTGCAATGCCCCTTCGGCTTCCACGTCAGCGCGGGTACTGGTTGCGTCGAGCGCTCTTACCAGATCACTGACAGCCCCCTGGACAGCCTTGGGAAGTCGTAACTGGTCAAGTAGTTCCTGCATGCGCTCAATTTCCGGGTAAAAACCATAGGGTCGGCAGCAGATCACGCGAGCGCTTGCAATGCAAGGCCAGGCGCCTGTTCATCGATGAGCTGAAGATGCGGTGCGGCCTTCAAGAAGGTTTTTCAGGCTGTAAGTCACCACGCCGAGAATGATCAGATCATCGTGATCAGTGACATGCAGCGACGGATAATCCGGGTTTTCGGACTTGAGGATCACGACATCGCCACGCATGTGCAAACGTCGGCACAGCTGCCGCGTGTTGAGTGAAGCGACAACGACGTCACCGTGCTCGGCATACTGGCTGCGGTCGACAACCAGCATGTCCCCCCTGCGCATGCCGCCACCTTGCATGCCCTCATCCTCGACCCTGGCCAGATAGACGTGGGGCTCACGGACCTCACAAAGCTCTGCGATAGAGACATGTTTCTCGACCACTGGCGACCTGGAGCCAACGGATGACAGGGATAGCAGCGGGAGCTTGATGCCCCCTGCGGACAACGGGCCAAGGAAAGTGACACTCATGAGACGGGCCTTTTATGATTAGCTGTATGCATATACAGTTAATCGTTTATCAGGCTTCAGGTCAATCTCGAATGCCTGACGCTTCGACCAATGGCGCGGACTCGACAGGGCGCACGGCTATCGCTCGCTGACTGTCAAGGTGCCTCACCTCCTCCCGACAGCTGCGTAATCAATGCCACTGTCAGGTAGAGCCTGGGCGCAATGCTCGACAGTTCGATGTATTCATCATCGGCATGCAAGCCAGCGCCGACCACGCCCATTGTTTCAAGCACGGCAGGCTTTGCGCTACCCGGTACATAGGCGTAGCCCGCATCCGTACCAAAACGCATGGCGATAGGCTCTATCGTGCGACCAATCTTCTCGTAAAGCGCCTGTGCAGTTTTCGCCAGGTGTTCGGAACCAGGGTTCCTGGCGAGCGGCGGACGGCCTTTTTCCATACGCAAGGTCACTTCGGTACCGTCGATGAGTATCTTCTTCACAATCCGCTGACCGTCAGCGAGCACCCGGTCGCTTTCGCTCAGATCGGAATAACGCATATCTGCTTCGGCTGAAGCGCTGGAAGGAATGATATTGCGCTTCTCCCCGCCTTTGATCAGGGTCCAGTTGACGGTCGTCCCCTTGCCCGGATCGCCAAGGTCCTTGAGTTGCAGCAACTGATGCGCCAGCTCGATGGCCGCGTTGCGCCCTGCTTCGGGAGCAGAACCTGCGTGTGACGATTTGCCTTTGACATCGAGGAGCAGACCATTGATGCCGTTGGTGGCGACGGTTACGGCGTCTTTATCAGGGGGTTCGTACGAGAACACGTAATCATGCTGGCGAGCGAGTTCGGCGATGACTTTTTTCGATCCGCTGGAGCCGGTCTCCTCGTCCGGATTGAACAGCACGGTGATCGTACCGAAATCCTTGAAGTTCTGGTCCTGCAGCAATTGCAGCGAGTGCAGAATCATCGCCACGCCCCCCTTGGCATCTGCCACTCCGGGACCATAGGCGCGTTCGCTGTCGAGCCTGAACGGACGTCTGGCGGCAGTGCCCGGTCCAAATACCGTGTCGTAGTGGACCATCAACAGAAAAGACCGGGTGCCATTACCTTTGAACGTGCCGACGATGTTGTCACCCGCTGAGGGATCTGCCGGCGAGGTAGTGACTTGGGCACCAAGCGCCTTGAGACGCTCGACCAGCATTGCGCTGACGGTTTTCAGACCAGCTGCCTGGCCGGTACCGGTATCGATATCCACCAGTTGCCGGACGGTTTCGAGGTAGGGCTTTTGTTCGGCCTGGGCTTTTTTCAGCAACTGACCGGATGACGGTTCGGCGGCGCTGGCCCCCATGCAGAGCAGGGAAAATCCGATAGCGGCAGTGATGGGAAAGCGTCGTGAATGCATGCTGGTTCCTTCAGATCATCGCGAGTTGAACCGTATCTTTACCCCAATGCACTGCTCAACGCCACCAGCGAACCTTCGCTACAAATATGTATGAGAATGTAACTGATAGTGATTAGCATTTATTATTTTGTGAAAATTTTGTTAACCTCGCCCTCCGCCGCGGCCCGTCACGACTTATCAGGCAGTGCACCGTCAACCCGCTTTCCCGTCACGCCCCAGTCTCAGCAGGAATGATCCTAATGCTTCGTCCGTTTCTACCTTCGTTGACCGGCCTTGTAGCACTCGGCCTGTCAGCCGCAGCCCTGGGCAGTTCCGTTCAACTCGATCTGCCTGCACAGCCGCTTTCCAGATCGCTCGCACAACTGAGTCAGGCGGGCGGCATGCAGATATCGGTTGATGAACAGTTGCTTGCGAGCAAGCAGGCACCGGCCCTCAAAGGCAGCCTTGAACCGGCTCAGGCATTGAATCAGCTTTTGCTGGGCAGCGGCCTTGATGCACAGGTACAGGGCAATGCTGCGAAGGTATTCCTGCCTGCCAGCGGTGGCTCGATGACCTTGGGCAACGTGGACATCAGCGCCCAGACCGGCATCGCCGGAATGGCCACCACAGAAGGCAGCGGTTCGTACACCACGGGCTCGATGAACAGCGCAACCGGACTGCCCCTTTCGGCTCGCGAGACACCACAGTCGGTCAGCGTGATCACCCGTCAGCGAATCGAAGATCAGGGCATGAACGACCTCAATGATGTCGTTAAATATGCACCCGGCGTGACACTGCGCAAATTCGGCTCGGACCGTCAGCAGTTTCTGGCACGCGGCTTTACCATCGATAATCTGATGTATGACGGCCTGCCGACGATTGTCAGCACCTTTACACTGGACACCATTTCCGGCGCTGATCTGGCGTTGTACGACCGCGTCGAAGTGGTCCGCGGCGCGACGGGGCTGATGACCGGTGCAGGCAGCCCGTCGGCAACGCTGAATCTGATCCGCAAGCGCCCGACTGCGACTCCCCAGGTGAGTGTGACCGCCAGCGCCGGAAGCTGGGACCGCTACCGGACCGAGGTAGACGCATCAAACGCGCTCAACGATGCCCGAACATTGCGCGGCCGCGTGGTGACAGCCTATGAAACAGGCAACAGTTTTGTCGATGAGCGCGATAAAGAACGTCAGACGTTCTATGGCGTTCTGGAAGCCGACCTCAACGAATCGACGACCTGGACCATCGGAGCCTCGAAACAACGCGATGACGCGACCTCCGACTGGGGCAGCCTGCCGTCAGGTCCTAACGGTGAGAACCTTCATCTGCCGCGCTCCACGTTCCTCAGTAACGACTGGGCGTATTGGGACAAGGATAACGTCAGTATCTTCACTGACCTGACCCATCGTTTCGACAACGGCTGGAGCAGCAAGCTGGCAGCGACCAGAATCTGGGCTGAGTCCGATATGTATTCCAACTACCTGACCGCCCTTGGCACCGGTTATGGCCAGGCGGCCGGTCAGTACGACACCACAGACGTGCAGACCAGCCTGGACGGCTCACTGTCCGGTCCATTCCAGCTACTTGGCCGACAACACGAGCTGATGCTCGGCGTGAGTCGTCGCGAAGAAAAGTTTGACCAGAAAGGTGGTTTTTATGGCTCCACGCCGGTCGACATCTATAACTTCAACCCCAAACTGATTGCAAAACCTGACCCTGCCACGCGTACTGCTTACGTCAACCAGAACACAGCCACCGAGGAAGGCGTCTACGCTGCCGCGCGCTTCAACCCGATTGATCCGTTGCACGTTATCGTCGGCAGCCGCGTTAGCTGGTACGACTACCAGAACCGTTCGGCCAGCAATGGCGACTACAAGGTCATTCGGGAGGTGACGCCCTATGCCGGCATCGTCTATGACCTGAACGACACCTATTCCGCCTACGCCAGCTACACCGAAATCTTCAAGCCGCAGAACCAGCTGGACGCAGGAGGCGGCGTGCTTGAGCCGATGACGGGCGAAAGCTACGAAATCGGCCTGAAAGGCGAGTACTTCGACGGTGGTCTGAATGCATCGTTGGCGCTGTTCGACATGACTCAGGAAAACCGCGCGTACGCCATCGTCAATCCGCCAGTCACCTGCCAGCAGCAGAATCGCACTTGTTACGAAGCGGCGGGCGAAGTGCGCAGCAGGGGGGTCGATGCCGAGATCACTGGCCAGTTGACACCGGACTGGCAGGCATCAGCCTCCTACACGCTGGTGCTGAGCCAGTACGTCAAAGACCGGAACAATGACAAGGGCGACCTGTTCGCACCCAATCAGCCCAAGCATCTGTTCAAGGCGGCGACCTCTTATCACCTGCCCGGTAATTTGAATCACTGGCGCGTGGGCGCAGACGTCCTGGCGCAAAGCGATACATACAACAGAGTCGGCAACGGTCATTCCGCGCAGGACGCCTACGCTGTTGTGGGGCTGATGGCAGGCTACCGTTTCGACGAGCACTGGGATGCGCGGATCAATCTCAACAACGTATTCGACGAAAAATAC
This sequence comes from Pseudomonas caricapapayae, assembly GCF_001400735.1. Taxonomy (GTDB): domain Bacteria; phylum Pseudomonadota; class Gammaproteobacteria; order Pseudomonadales; family Pseudomonadaceae; genus Aquipseudomonas; species Aquipseudomonas caricapapayae. The sequence goes on along the minus strand of NZ_LJPW01000121.1, from coordinate 23,395 downwards.
TGGCAAGGCATTCCTACGGCCACCGGCAGCGGCGTATACGGTGACCCGCGCAACCTGATGGTCTCGCTGAAGTGGTCGCTTTGAATCTCGCAGGCTGCAGGCTGCCTGATAACCGTTAAATGCATATCAAGGGAACAAGCAGTCCGCGCGAGGCTCAAAAACAGTCTAGACAAAGGTATTCACGACAATGCCGCCCCTCAGGGCCTATCATCGGCAGCAGGAAACGCTGCGGCCTTGAGTGGTCGGCAGCGCTCGGGTAATGTCATCCAACCGCACAGGACAGAGCACGCTCATGACTTCCAAGCTGGATCAACTCAAGAAATTCACTACCGTTGTTGCTGACACCGGCGACTTCGGCGCTATAGAAAGCCTCAAGCCGCAAGACGCCACTACCAACCCTTCCTTGCTGCTCAAGGCGGCCTCGAACGCAAGCAACAAGGCTATGCTCGAAGAGGCATTCAGTGGCAGCAAAGGCGACATTGGACTGGCCTGTGACCGCTTCGCCGTGGCCATCGGCCAGGAGATTCTCAAGGTCGTCCCAGGCCGTGTTTCCACCGAGGTGGATGCACGACTGTCTTTCGATAAAGACGCGCTGATCGAACGCAGCGAGCGCTTGATGGGCCTTTACGACAAGGCAGGCATCAGCCGCGACCGCGTACTGGTCAAGCTCGCTGCTACCTGGGAAGGCATACGCGCCGCAGAACACCTCGAGAAACAAGGTATCCAGACCAACCTGACCCTGCTGTTCTCCTTCGCTCAGGCGGTGGCTTGTGCCGAAGCCGGCGTCTTCCTGATCTCGCCGTTTGTGGGTCGTATCTACGACTGGTACAAAAAGTCTTCAGGCACCGACTACACCGGCGCGCAAGACCCAGGCGTACAGTCGGTGACGCGCATCTACAACTACTACAAGGCCAATGATTTCAAGACAGTGGTCATGGGTGCCAGCTTCCGCAATCTGAACCAGATCGAACAGCTGGCAGGCTGCGACCGCCTGACGATCAGCACAGAGCTGCTTAACAAACTGGCGGAGGACACCGGCACGCTGGAACGCAAGCTTGCTCCGGGCAACGCCGGTGAAGCCCGCCAGAGCCTGAACGAGAGCCAGTTCCGATGGGCTTCCAACGAAGATGCAATGGCCACTGAAAAACTGGCTGAAGGCATTCGTCAGTTCGCTCGCGATCAGGAAAAACTGGAAGCGCTGCTCTCCGCCAAAAAAGCCTGAAAATAAAAAAGGGCGACACCTTAACGGGTGTCGCCCTTTTTGCTGTCTGTCGTTCAAGGAAATGATCGACGGGACAGACGCGACGAACGTCTAGCGTTGACCTTCCAGCGCATTGACCAGATCGTGGAACGCTTCACGATTCGAGTCGTTGAGGCCCATGAGAATCTTGTGCGCCTCAAGCACCTTGGCCTTGACCACTTCTTCGCACTGATCCTGTGAAGGCAGGTCGGTAAGGGACTCGGGACGCGGCAGAGGCCGGTCAACGATGTTGAACACCTGATCAAAGCCCATCGACTGCAACAGGCGCGTGATGTCCTCGTGAGTGGTCACTAGCGTCGGCAAGAGCCCCACCTTCTGACGCGACAAAATGGACAGCTTGGCCAGCAAGCCAAGCGTAGTGCTGTCAATGCTGCGTGTCTCGGTAAGGTCGATGACCACCGCCGAGAAATTCAACGCAGTGAAGATGCGCTCGATAGTCGCATCCAGGGCCGAACACAGCGTCAACCGCACTTCACCCACGAACTTGAGAACGAAGGTGCCTTCCTGCTCGGCGAACTGGATTCTACCGGTACTCATTCAAGATTCCTGCTTAACACTAACAAGGCGATATCATCCGGCATCTCCCCTAGCGTTGCCAATTCAAAAACCTGCTGCAAGCCATCCAGGCTGCCGCCAGCCGTCTTGACCAACTCGGGAAGGACGGCTTCTTTCTCTTTGAGTGTATCACCGGGCAAGAGGTCCAGTATGCCATCAGACAACATGGTCAGACTGAAGGACCCTGGCAGGTCGATTTCGTGATCCTGATAGGTCGCTTCGTTGAACAGCCCGACCGGAAGACCACGGCCTTCCAGATAGCGTGCCTGCCCTTCGGAATACAACACCGGCAATGGCAAATGACCACCCACTGCGTACGTCAGTTTACCTGACTCTTCATCGATCACACCGCCGACCATCGTGACATGCTTGCCCAGCTTGCAACTGATGAGTCCGCGGTTGATGTGCCCCAGCACGTCCGACGGCTTGAATTCCGGAAGCGTACCACCGCGCCTGGACTCAAACAGCAGGCGCGTGGTCATGAACTTCAGTAGCACCGTAATGAATGCCGAGGATGCACCGTGACCTGAAACATCTGCCAGGTAGAAAGCGACACGCCGTTCGTCGACCCTGAAATAATCGACAAAATCGCCGGAAAGATACAGTGACGGGATAATCTGGTGAGCAAACTTGAACTCGTCAATCGACCACGGCGTAATCGGCAACATGTTCATCTGCACTTGCCGACCTGCATCCTGGTCTTCCTGCAAGAGGTGAAGACTGGCTTCAAGCTCGCGATTGGCCTTTTCCAGTTTTTCCCGATAAACCTGGTTTTCAGTGAGCAAACGAGCCCTATCCAGTGCGCGGCGCACTGAATGCTCCAATACGGCAAGGTCCTCGAGGGGCTTGATCAGGTAATCGGCAGCGCCCAGGCGCAACGCCTCAACCGCATCGCTCATCACGCCTGCACCGGATACAACGATGACAGGCGTCTGCGGAGCGATGGAGGTGACCTGACGGATCAGCTCAAGCCCGCCCATCTGCGGCATGCGTAGATCGCAGACCACCAGGTCGGGATTCTCTTGCTCGAACATCTGAATTCCCTGCAAGCCATTAGTCGCTTGCAGAACGCTGAAGCCACTGTCTTCAAGGTAGGCGGCGAGGCTTGCACGCACTACATCGTCGTCATCGATAATCAGCAGCTTGGCACTGGTTTTTGGCATGGGGGCAAACGGCGCCAGATCAGGTTGGCGTAGGCGGCCCGGTATTACCGGAACCCGCTTACTGGATTCGCTTCTAGCCTCTCTGTAATAACACGCGACAATTGAATGTGCCTATCGTGTTTCAGAGGTGCCCTTCAAGGCGCAGACGGTACTCCCATCCGACGGGTGTTTCAAGCATGCTCCTACCCTCACTTTGCGCTCTTTACATCGCAAATCACCCGGAGTTATAAGAACTCACAAATCAGCAACTAAAACGAAGGACTGTACATGAGTCGAAATGATCGCGACTACGAGGAAAAACGGGATTACATCCGCATGCGCGTCGATGCAGACGTCAATCTGATTCACGCAGGTCAGGTGATTCCCGCCGTATGCATTGACCTTTCCAGCTCGGGCATGCAGGTTCAGGCGCCACGCTCGTTCCAGGTCGGAGACAGACTCAGCGTGCGCATTGACTCTGACCACCCGGCACTCAAAGGCCTTGAGACTGAAACCGAGGTTGTGTGGGTGAATGACGAAGAAGGCGGCGGACAGAAACTGGGGCTTTCGATCATCTCGATGAGCTGACCACGGGCGGAACCGGTTCACACTTTCACAAAATAATAAAGGCGACCCAGGGTCGCCTTTATGGATTCATACCGATACAAAATAGCGATTAGAAATCGTCTTCGACCTTCCCGTCCTTGACCTTGAACTCGCGGTTCTGCAGGTAGGCATTACGGATGAACGTGTAGCGATCACCGCTGACCATCCGCTCGGCAGACAGCAGACTGGCGCGCGTATCGATCAGGTTGACGCCCAGTGCCGTATTGCGGGTCGGTACATGATCGATGTAACGGTACGGAGAGGTGTAGGTGTCCGGATATTTGGCGATAGCGTCACGCACGGTGCTGGGACCCAGCAGCGGAATCACCACAAACGGACCGCTAGGCACACCCCAATAGCCAAGTGTCTGGCCAAAATCTTCATCGTTGCGCTGCAGGCCCATGTGGGTACCCACATCAATGAAACCCAGCAGGCCGAACGTGGTGTTGACGATCAGACGCGCAGTATCGACACCGGCCGCTTCAGGTTTGGCCTGCAGCACATTGTTTGCCAGGTTGCCGACGTCGCCGATGTTGTTGAAGAAATTATGGATGCCGTCTTCGACGAATTGCGGAGCGATGTACTGATACCCCTTGGCCAGCGGCTTGAGCGTGTAAGCGTCAAGCGTATCGTTGAAGCTGAAAATGGAACGGTTGATGCCTTCCCACGGATCATCTTCGGCGGCCTGAACGGCCACCGGAACCAGCGCCATGCCGGCACACAGGGACAATTGCACCAAACGCTTGATAAAGCCTGCACCAGTCACGGGCATAGCTGACACTCCTGATCGAGATATCGAAATAATGACGCGGGTGCTACGCCCCACACGCTAGGACAGGGAGTATAAAGCCTTCTGTCACGAATAAGGCAGGTCTGTCAGCAAAGGGTTTCGGATAAACCTCGTCATCGCACATTCATCCAAGTGTCACAAAAGACCGGTAGCGTTTCTGGATATTTCAGAGAGATCCCCATGCTCGCGCCGGTCATTACGCCTCTGCCAACCTTCCCCGCACTGCTGTTCGGCCTGAGCGGCTGCCTGGTGGACTTCGGTGCACAGGCCGCAAGCGCACGTAACCCGGAGCACGAGCACGCGCAGCTCACACCCGGTGCGCTGAATATTCTGCAGACTCTTCGTGAGCAGAGTATGCCGTGCGCCTGGCTTGATGAGTTGCCTGAGGCCGTCAGTGCCACACTGGCTGCACCGGTGAAAGACTGGATGATCCCCGCCCCTCGCCCAATCGCCGGCTGGCCAGCACCGGATGCCTGCTGGATGGCACTGATGGCACTGAAAGTCAGCCAACTGGACGGCTGCGTGTTGATCAGCGGCGACCCGCGCTTGTTGCAGTCCGGGCTGAACGCGGGCCTGTGGACCATCGGACTGGCGTCCTGCGGACCACTGTGCGGGCTCTCGCCTTCACAATGGCACGCACTGAGCAATGCCGAACGCGAGCAACGGCGCGCACAGGCCACACTGAAACTCTATTCACTCGGTGTGCACTCGGTAATTGATCACCTGGGCGACCTGGAGTCCTGCCTGGCCGATATCGCCCTGCGGCGCAGCAAAGGTGAAAAGCCCTGATACATATGCAGCAGGCTGCCGACTGGATTAGTCTTGAGTGATCGTGGACCTTTAGCGCTCCGGCGAAGTCCATGAGACAGCCTTATCAATCAAGGAGCACGTCATGCCCGCCCGCGAACTGCAAGAACAACTCGATACCCTGCGCGAGCAACTGGAGCATAATCCGCCGATGTCAGAGTCCGAGCGAGAGAACCTGCACGAGCTCATGCAACAAATTGAAACTAAAATTCAGCTGGAACAGGCCACTCACGAACAGGACAGCAGCCTGGCTGATGGCGTGAATCTGGCCGTAGAGCGTTTCGAGCTGGAGCACCCGACCATCGCTGGCACCTTGCGCAACATCGTGCAGACGCTGGGCAATATCGGGGTCTGATTGGGAGATGCCGTTCTGCCGGCTCTGCGTTCGGCACCGATGCGCGGTGCAACGCAGAGTTGTGACGTAGAGCGTCACTCAAGGCATGCCGACGCGGAGCGTCGGCACAATAATAATCCTGAACCTGGAAACGTCAGCCAGTGGGCGCCGACGCATTGCACCGGCGCTGATGACCACACATCCTACTGGCGCGCCAGCCTGCGATTATCCACGGCCAATGTTTCAGTGCTGCGGTACGGGTTGATGTCCAACCCACCGCGGCGCACGTAACGCGCATACACGGTGAGCTTCTCTGGCTTGAGCAAGCGCTGCAGGTCGAGAAAGATTCTTTCCACGCATTGCTCATGAAAATCCGAATGCTGGCGGAAGCTGACGATATACGCCAGCAGACTGCTGTGATCCAGCGCCGCGCCGCGGTATTCGACCACCACGCTGCCCCAGTCAGGCTGACTGGTGACCGGACAGTTGGATTTGAGCAAATGACTGTGCACGCTCTCTTCGACAACGCGCGACTCATCACATCGCAGCAACTCGGGCTGCGGCCGATCATAGCTGCTGACAGAGATGTCCAGGTCGTCGATACACATGCCCGGCAACGCCGCGACACCTTCTTCCTCGATCGCCGCCAGACTGCGAATACGCACGCCTACCGGCTTGCCCGCAGCAGCCGACAGATCCTGCTCAAGGGTGGTTTTCAGCTGTTCGACGCTCGCGAAAGCTGTCTGATTCAGCGAATTGAGGTACAGCTTGAACGACTTCGATTCGATGATATTGGGCGATTCGGCCGGAATACTGAATTCACCGATGGCCACCACCGGCTTGCCGGAGGGCAGCAGCCAGGACAGCTCGTAGCAATTCCAGAAATCGACACCCTGATAAGGCAGCGTCTGAGCCGTCAGCCCTAGCTCGGCCCATTTTGCGGCACGAGGGATAGGGAACAGCAGAGACGGTGTGTAGGTGGCGATGTACTCACTGGACTTGCCCAGCGGCGAGTGTTCGGCTGCGGGATGCATGGCGATACCTGGATCATGAATTAACGCGGCGAGTTTATAGCGTTTGCGTCGGGCTTTCAGCGAAAATCCGCCTCAGCCCGCTGCCATCGTAGGCCGCAACGCAACCCGGGCGAACGCCATTCAGGCCTGATCACTCATAACGCAGCGCATGCGCAGGCTGGATCTGCGCGGCGCGCCAGGCCGGGTAGAGGGTGGCCAGAAAGCTCAGGATAAAACCGGCGCTGCAGATCAGCAGTACATCACCGCCCTGCAGCTCGGAAGGCAGGTTGCTGATGAAGTAGACGTCGGAACTGAATATATGCTGGCCACTTACCCGCTCGACCCAGCCCACCAGACTGCTGACATTCAGCGCAGCAATGATGCCCAGCACGCCGCCGATCAGGGTGCCGACGATACCGATCACGGTGCCCTGGACCATGAAAATGGCCATGATCTGCCGTGGTGTAGCGCCGATAGTGCGCAGAATGGCGATGTCCGCGCCCTTGTCGTTGACCACCATGATCAACGTGGCAATGATGTTGAACGCAGCGACTGCAACGATCATCAACAGCAGCAGACCGATCATGGTTTTTTCCATCTTCATGGCGCTGAACAGACTGCCCTGGGTATGGGTCCAGTCGTCGGCGTGGTAGCCGGCACCCAGTGCACCAGCGATCGCCGCAGACACCTGAGGTGCCTTGTACAGGTCCTTGAGCGCCAGCCGTACGCCCTGAACCTGATCGGGCTGCCAGCGTTGCATCTGCGCCGCGTCGGCAATGTTGATCAACCCCATCGAGCCGTCCAGCTCGGCACCCACCTTGAAAATACCTACGACGGTCAGACGCTGCATGCGCGGTGTGATGCCGCCAGGGGCGCTGCTGACTTCGGGCACGATCAGCGTCAGCTTGTCGCCGATGCTCAAGCGAAAGCGGCGCGCGGTGATATCGCCAAGTACCACGCCAAATTCGCCCGGCTTGAGGTCTTCGAGGCTTCCGCGCGTGATGTGCCGAGTGACGATCGACACCTCATGCTCCAGCGCCGGGTCGATACCACTGATCTGGATCGGCTGCATCGAGCCTTTGTAGGAGAGCATGCCCTCCATGTCGGTGAACGGCACGGCGGCGGTGACTTCAGGATTTTTCAGCGCAGCGTCGGCCAGCGGCTTCCAGTCGTCTACCGGCGTGGCACCCGCGATGACCGCGTGCGGCACCATGCCCAGAATCCGCGAGCTCATTTCCCGCTGAAAACCATTCATGACCGACAGCACCACGATCATCGCCAGCACACCGAGTGCCAGACCGATCATCGAGGTCATCGAAATGAACGATATGAAGCTTTTACGGCGTTTGGCGCGGGTGTAGCGCATGCCGATGAAGATGGGTAACGGTCTGAACATTCGCGAAGCACCGTGGGGAAAAAAACCGTATAAAAACGTAGAACCCGGGGCGATGAAGTGCGCCGGGCCGGTCAATCAGGCCTCGACGAGGCGGCCGTCTTCCAGACGCAGGACACGGTCCATTTGCCTGGCCAGGCTCATGTCGTGGGTCACGATCAGAAACGCCGTGCGCGATGAAGTGCTCAATTCACGCATCAGGTCCTGAATACCCTGGGCTGTGTGGTGGTCAAGGTTGCCGGTCGGCTCGTCAAGCATTACCAGGCCGGGCTGATTGATCAAGGCACGGGCAATTGCCACACGCTGCCGCTCACCACCGGAAAGCTCCGAAGGCTTGTGCGCCAGACGATGGCCGAGACCGACACGTTCCAGCAATGCAGTGGAACGTTTGCGTGCCTCGGGAATTGCGGTATTGCCGATCAGCAAGGGCATGCAGACGTTTTCCAGTGCCGTGAATTCGGGCAGCAGGTGGTGAAACTGATAGACAAAACCCAGCGCCCGGTTACGCAGCAGGCCGCGGGCCTTTTCGCCCAGCGCCGACAGTTCTTCGCCTGCCAGCCAGACACTGCCTTCGGAGGGCGTGTCCAGACCGCCCAGAAGATTGAGCAAGGTACTTTTGCCCGAGCCCGAACTGCCGACAATCGCGACCCGCTCGCCAGGATGCAGCTCCAGCTGCAAGCCGGACAGCACCACGACCGACTCCGGACCTTCCTCGTAGGATTTACCCAGGTTGCGGCAACTCAATACTGCTTTATCAGACATGCCCGACTCACTCATAACGTAACGCCTCCGCCGGCTGGGTGCGCGCAGCACGCCAGGCGGGATACAGGGTGGCGAGGAAACTCAGGACCAACGCCGCACCGCAGACCTGGAACACGTCCTGGGCCATCAGTTGCGAAGGCAGGTAATCGATGAAATAGACATCGGCGTTGAGAAACTTGTGGCCGATCAACCCTTCAAGCGCGGAGATGGCAGCGCTGACATTAAGCGCTGCGAGGATGCCCAGCGCCGCGCCGATCAGCGTGCCGACCACACCGATCACCGTGCCCTGCACCATGAAGATAGCCATGATCTGCCGTGGTGTAGCGCCCAGTGTACGCAAGATGGCGATGTCGCCTTTCTTGTCATTGACCACCATGACCAGCGTGGAAATGATGTTGAACGCCGCGACAGCCACGATCAGCAGCAGCAACAGACCGATCATGGCTTTTTCCATGCGGATGGCCTGATAGAGGTTGCCATGGGTGCGCGTCCAGTCACGGGAATAGAAGGTGTTCTCGCCCAGTTTCCGGGCGATCTCCCATGAGGTACGTGGTGCCGCAAACAGGTCGTCGAACTTGAGGCGCAGGCCCTGCACCTGATTGGGCTTCCATCGATGCAGGCGGGCCAGATCGTCGAGATTGGTCAATCCCAGAAAGCCATCGATTTCGCCGGCGCCAACGTGAAAGATGCCGGTCACTTCAAAACGTTTCATGCGCGGAAACATGCCCGCCGGCGTGACAGTGACTTCAGGCGCAACAAAGGTCAGTTTGTCGCCTACCACGACGCCCAGTTTGGCAGCCGCCTTGTCGCCGATCATGATGCCGAAACTTCCCGGAGAGAGGCTGTCCAGCTGGCCCTGCCTGATGAAGTGGTCAATGATCGATACCTTGCGCTCTTCGGTCGGATCGATGCCATTGAGCAACACCTTCTGGACCTTGCCGTCATGGGTCAGCAAACCCTGCATCTGGGTGAACGGCGCAACGGCCAGCACCTGGGGGCTCTCCTGAACCCTCGCGGCCAGGCCACGCCAGTCGGTGATCGGGTCAGCGGATTCGATGGTCGCGTGGGGCACCATGCCCAGCACACGGGTACGCATCTCGTGATCGAAACCATTCATCACCGATAACACGACTATCATCACTACAACGCCAAGGGCGAGGCCGATCATGGACGTCAGGGAAATGAAGGAAACAAAATGATTGCGTCGCTTCGCACGTGTGTAGCGCGTGCCTATAAATACAAAAAGAGGTCTGAACATGTAGGAATTTGTTCGCAGGAATGAGGACGTCCATGTGGCGGGCCTTGACGTGCAGCTTTACACTCGAAACTCTCTGACCACCGCCGCTAGCTTGGGTTCGCCATGTCGACATTAGATGAAGCAGGACGCCGCGAATACTACCGTATCGACGACAGCGTCGCACTGGAAATTCACCCCCTGTCCGGTGCCGACCAGGCAAGCCAGGACGCCATGCAGGATACTTCGACGCTGTTCGACCTGCTCAGCGAGCTGCATGTCAGCGAGTTCGAATCACAGCATTTGATGCGCCAGCTCGATGAGCGCGACCGGGTGCTGAACAGTTTTCTCAAATCGCTGAGCAAGCGTATCGACCTGCTGGGCGAAGTGGTCGCACACACTGCGCTGGGCAAACTGGGGGCTCCGCAGCCGGTAAAGCTGTCCGAAGGCGGCATTCAATTCAATTCGCAACAAGGTTTTGCCGTGGGCGATCAACTGTCGCTCAAAATGGTACTGATGCCTCAGGCCGCAGGCCTGATGTTGCGTGCCAGGGTCAGCCAGTGTGACGCACGCGCAGATGGCGGTTTTGACGTCAGCACCGATTTCGTCCACCTTCCGGACGCTCAACGCCAGTTGCTCGCACGCCATGTGCTGCAGCGGCAGGCCCAGCATCGACGTCAAGCCCTTGAACAAGGACAGCCATCCGGCAACTGAGCGCTCGAAATACCCTGTTTCACCTCATCACTACACACCAGCAGTGAGCGCCTTAACGGCCAGGAGTAAACGTGACCCTTATCTACGGCCACCGCGGCGCCAAGGGCGAAGCACCGGAAAACACCCTGACCAGCTTTCAGGAATGCCTCAAGCATGGCGTACGCCGCTGTGAACTGGACCTGCACCTGTCGAGGGACGGCGAGTTGATGGTCATTCATGACCCGACCCTCAAACGCACTACCGACCGGCGCGGCAAGGTCAATGAGCATCTTGCCGCCGATCTGGTGACCTATGACGCACGCAAGGGCGGACCTGGCTGGGTCTCGCCCTGCCCTGTTCCGCGTCTGGAAGAACTCTTCGAGCGGTGTGATTTCGAGCACTGGCAACTGGAAGTCAAAAGCGCATCCCGTACCCGCGCAGCCAACACCGTGCTGGCGATTCGTGAAATGGCCCAGCGTCATGGCTTGCTGGACAAGATCACTATCACTTCCAGCTCACGTGAAGTGCTGCGCGCAGCCCTGGACCTGACGCCGGACATCTCGCGAGGACTGGTGGCCGAATATGCCTGGCTCGATCCCTTGAAGGTCGCGCAGAGTTACGGCTGTGAAATTCTGGCATTGAACTGGACACTGTGTACCCCGGAGCGCCTGCAGAAAGCACAGCGTCAGGGCCTGCATGTGTCAGTGTGGACAGTCAACGAGCCTGCACTGATGCGCAGGCTGGCTGATTTCGGCGTCGACAGCCTGATTACAGACTTTCCCGGTTTGGCCACCGCCACGCTCGGGAATCGCTGAAATCGGTCTCCCCGGCCGGCTCAGGCCACCGGCCGGAGTCGCTTAAAAAAGCCGGTTGAGGCCGTCGTATGCAGCAACCCGATAGGCTTCGGCCATGGTCGGGTAGTTGAACGTGGTGTTGACGAAATACTTCATCGTGTTCGCTTCACCCGGCTGGCTCATAATCGCCTGGCCAATGTGCACGATCTCGGACGCCTGGTCCCCGAAGCAATGCACACCGAGCACCTCGAGCGTCTCGCGGTGGAACAGGATTTTAAGCATCCCGACCCGCTCCCCGGAAATCTGCGCACGGGCCATGCCTTTGAAGAACGCCTTGCCTACTTCATACGGCACCTTGGCCTGGGTCAACTCATGTTCGTTCTTGCCGATCGAACTGATCTCCGGAATCGTATAGATACCGGTCGGCACGTCGTTGACATAGCGCCAGCTGCCATTGTCGACCATGCTGCCAGCCGCCGAACGGCCCTGATCGTAGGCGGCGCTCGCCAGACTTGGCCAGCCGATGACGTCACCCGCACCATAGACGTTGGACACGCTGGTGCGGTAGTTCTCGTCAACCTCGATCTGGCCACGACCGTTGGCCTTGAGACCGATGTTTTCCAGACCCAGCTTGTCGGTGTTACCGGTACGGCCATTGCACCACAGCAACGCGTCCGCCTTGATTTTCTTGCCGGACTTGAGGTGCAGAACAACGCCGTTGTCCAGACCTTCGACCTTCTCGTATTCTTCGTTATGGCGAACCATCACGTTGTTGTTGCTGAAGTGATAACTCAGTGCCTGAGAGATTTCCGAATCCAGGAAGCTCAGCAACTGGTCACGGTTGTCCACCAGTTCGACCAGAACGCCCAGACCACTGAAGATCGAAGCGTATTCGCAGCCGATCACGCCCGCACCGTAAATGATCAGCTTGCGCGGCGTGTGCCCCAGACTGAGAATGGTGTCGCTGTCGTAGATACGCTTGTGACTGAAATCAATGTCGGCAGGCCGGTACGGGCGCGAACCGGTGGCGATGATGATCTGGTTGGCAACCAGCTTCTCCACCACGCCATTACTGCAGACCACATTGATGCTGGTCTCGTCGGCGAAACTGCCAGTGCCGAAAAAAACGTCGACCCGGTTGCGGGCGTAATAACTGGTGCGCGAGGCCACTTGCTTGGAAATGACCATCTCGGCGTTTTTCAATACATCCGGAAACGAAAACCAGCGCGGCTCGCCAATGGCACGAAACATCGGGTTGGTGTTGAACTGAATGATCTGCTTGACCGAGTGACGCAGAGCCTTGGACGGAATGGTGCCCAAATGGGTGCAGTTGCCGCCCACTTGCCGACGGCTGTCGACCATGGCGACCTTGCGCCCCGCCTTGGCGGCATTCATTGCCGCGCCTTCTCCGGCAGGGCCGGAACCCAGTACCACTACGTCGTAGTTGTAGACAGCCATGCGTACTCCTTTAAACAGACCGAGGCGCCACTCTGGCATCTCTGGCTAAATCACGCGGCGCAGTCTAGCGCTGCACCGAGGCGGCGAACATTAACCCTTGGTCGCGTCGAAGGCCAATTTTTGTCTGTATCGGGCGAGCAACCGGGCGATTCAATTACCGCGGCTGCTCCACAGCCAGACGATCAAACGACGCGTTGCTGCGGATGATAAAGCGCTTATCGGCACGAATCACAAAAAAAGCAGGGATTTTATGTTCTTGCGCATAATTCCAGCCCCGCTGCGGGCCGAGAATCAACAACAGCGATGACAGGCCGTCGGCCATCAGCGCCGAGGGGTGAATTACCGTCACCGATGCCAGGCCATGGTGGACGGGCTGGCCGGTCACGGCATCCAGTGTGTCGGAAATACGCCTGCGCCCGCCCTCACCGTCCAGATAGCGACGGTAATCCCCCGAGGTAGACAGCGCATAGCCATTCAGAGGGAATACTTTTTGCGCGACATTGCCATCATCGCGCGGCGCATCGAGGGTCACCCGCCAGGGCGAACCATCGGGCTTGAGTCCATTGACTTTCAGCTCACCTGTGGCGTGCACCAGATAGTCGTGCAGACCGAGCGCTTCCATGCGCTCGCTGATGCGATCGACCGCATAACCGGCGGCAATGCTGTTGAGGTCCACTTGCACAGCGGCGCTCTTGCACAACTGTTGCCCGACAATGCTCAGACTGCGATAGCCCACCATCGCCCGGGCTCGTGAGAGTTGGCGAACCAGCGGCATTTGTTCGAACAGCGCATGAGCCCCCAACCCCCACAGGTCCATCAGCGGTTTGACCGTCAGGTCAAAGGCTCCGTGACTTTCCCGCGACAACTGCTCGCCCACATCAATCAGTTTCAGAACCGCTTCAGGCATGGTCCGGCAGCTATTGGCAGGCAATGCATTAAAGAGTTCGATGTCCGAATCACTGCGCCAGAGCGACATCTGTTGATCGACTTCGGCCAGAATGGCCTCTACCTCCGGGCGCACGACCGCAGGCTCAGGCTGCCCGGAGGCACGCACATACACCACCGAATAGTGGCTGCCCATCGCTGGCCCACCGAAGCTTTCAAGCTTGCGCTCCTGGCCGCAACCGCCGCACACCAGCAACACGAGGCATCCTGTAACCCTGCCAAACCCACGCAAACCCATGCCCCGCACTATAAAAACCATTCCGAGTGACCTGCCGTGATCAACGGTCAAGCCAGAAAACTGTCCCTGAAAGCCCGCCCGGATAATCGATCAACCATCCCGATACGAGGCAGAGCAAAATATTGAGTGGTCGACGACGCACTTATGGTTCCCGCGCAGCATGTCTGCTCATCCGGTTTCATCCAGTCAACACGCCGTACGACGCTCAAGCCTCTCACCTGTCAAGCGTCTGTTAACTGATAGCAAATCGCCGAAACGGTTGTCTTTGAGCCCTGTTACACATACTGTTACAAATGTGCATCGCCAGTCGCACACACGTAATGGCGATGTAAACGGGATAACAACGACAACGGACTCCAAGCCGACGAGCCTGAGCGAGTAACTAAATGGCCTCCACAACAAGTAAGGGCAAAGCGATCTTTCGCGTTGTCAGCGGTAACTTCCTCGAGATGTTCGATTTCATGGTCTACGGCTTTTACGCCACGGCCATTGCCAAGACCTTCTTCCCCTCCGACAGCGCATTCGCTTCGTTGATGCTGTCCTTGGCGACCTTTGGCGCAGGCTTCCTGATGCGCCCGCTGGGCGCGATCTTTCTCGGTGCCTACATCGACCGTCACGGACGTCGCAAAGGGTTGATTATCACCCTCGCAATGATGGCAATGGGCACTTTGCTGATTGCCTGCGTGCCGGGTTACGCCACGCTGGGCGTCGTGGCACCCTTGCTGGTGCTGCTCGGTCGCCTGCTGCAAGGCTTCTCGGCGGGTGTCGAGCTGGGTGGCGTTTCGGTGTATCTCGCCGAAATTTCGACGCCGGGTCGCAAAGGTTTCTTCGTCAGCTGGCAGTCCGCCAGCCAACAGGCGGCCGTGGTATTCGCCGGCCTGCTGGGCGTCGGCCTTAACCACTGGCTGAGCCCTGAGCAGATGGGCGAATGGGGCTGGCGCGTGCCGTTCCTGATCGGCTGCCTGATCGTGCCGGCGATTTTCATCATCCGCCGCTCGCTGGAAGAATCACCCGAGTTCGAAGCCCGCACACATCGCCCGACATTGCGTGAGGTCGTGCGCTCCATCAGCCAGAACTTCGGCCTGGTGCTGGGCGGCATGGCGTTGGTGGTCATGACGACAGTGTCGTTCTACCTGATCACGGCCTATACCCCGACCTTCGGCAAGAACGAACTGAACCTGACTGATCTGGAAAGCCTGCTGGTGACGGTCTGTGTCGGCGTCTCGAACTTCATCTGGCTGCCGATCATGGGTTCCTTCTCGGACCGTATCGGCCGCAAGCCTTTGCTGGTCGCGGCAACCGTGCTGGCTATCGCCACCGCCTATCCTGCGCTGTCATGGCTGGTAGAGCACCCCAGCTTCAGTCATCTGTTGATGGTCGAGCTGTGGTTCTCGTTCCTGTACGGGTCATACAACGGTGCCATGGTCGTGGCGCTGACCGAGATCATGCCGGTCGAAGTCCGTACCACCGGCTTCTCGCTGGCGTACAGCCTGGCAACCGCGACCTTCGGTGGCTTTACGCCTGCAGCCTGTACGTACCTGATCCACGAACTGGGCAACAAGGCAGCGCCAGGCATCTGGCTGACCGGTGCAGCTGTGTTGGGTCTGGTTGCGACGCTGGTGCTGTTCCGCAAGGGCGGGCAAAAGCTTGAGGCCCCCGGAGCCACTGCCACCGCTTGATTAAGGACGGCATCGGTAATCTGTCACAGGTGAACGAAAACCCCGGAACGAGTTAAACTCGGCCGGGGTTTTGCTTTTTCAGACAGCGCGCTTCCAGGGTCGGAAGCCAAGCCAGAGCAACACGCCGGGCAATTGCAACGCCACCATCAGGCCCAGCGACCACTGATAGGCCTCAAGCGGATGACCGGCACCCTGCGCCGCAGGCCACAGATTGAGCACCACGCCCATCAGCCACTGAAGAAAAAACGCCAGCACGAACACCACCAGGTTGAACGACGAACTGACCCTGCCCGCCAGTTCTGGCGACACAGATTGCGCCACGATGGCGTAGTTCATGGTCGTCGAGGTGCCGAAGAAGCTGAAGCCCATGGCAATCAGATAAGGCGATACCGGCAAGCCGCTGGCCATCAACACCTGGAAGCCGATAAAAATGACCATCCCGGTGCCACAGATCATGATCGGCTGTACGCCGTACCTGCGCAGGTAATCGGTGATTGCGCCGAACGTCAGAGACCCCGCCACCATCGCGATGGCCCCGAACAACAGCACACTGGCCATAGCGGAATCACTCAAACCTGCCATGTCGCGCAACCACGGCCCCATCCACAATGACAGCACCGACATGTAGATGGCGTGTGCGAACACCGAGTACAACGCCAGACGCCAGAACGTCCACGACGAGTACAGTTTGCCGACCGCAGCAAACATATCGCTGTATCGAGTATTTTTGCTCTCGTAGGCTTTGGGAACGCTGAAATGTATGACCACAACCACACAAAAGGTCAGCAGCGCCAGAACCAGAAACGCTTCTCGCCAGGTCAACCAGCTCAGCAACGCATGCAATGGTGTGGTCGACGCCATCGCGCCCAGCCCGCCAATCGACAGCAGGCAAGCGGTGCTCAGCGGCAAACGCTCGACCGGCAACCAGATGGCACACGCCTTGATCGCACTCATCAGCGAACCCGCCACCCCCAGGCCGATCAGACCACGCCCGATCAACAGCCCGGTCTCGGTACTGGAGACACTGAAAATGACCGAACCGGCGACCGCGAACAACAGCATCGGCGCCTGCACGCTGCGCGGGCCATAACGGTCGAGCATCACCCCGAGCGGAATCTGCGCGGCTGCGAAGGTGAGAAAGTACACGCCGGTCAGCAAACCCAGACTGCTGGCGGGCAAGCTCAGGTCGGTTTGCAGATCGACGTAGATCACCGCATTGACGGTACGAAACAGGTAGGAAACGAAATGCCCCAGGCCAAAGGGGATGAAAATTGTCAGAAACAGCAAGAACAAACTGCTTTTAACAGGTGACTGCAAACCATCCATGGCTGAACTGCTCATCCTTGACTGCTCCGTTATCGGAATGGGCTGGGACTGACAGACTCTCACGACGCGCTTCAAAACAAAACGGGCCGAAGCCTGCTTGCGCAAGGTTCGGCCCGTTTATTGATTGCCCGGTCAGGCCGGGCGATTCAAGCGCTTATTGTGGAAAGGCTGGCGGATTGACGTCTGCCATGTCTTCCATCACGCGAACCACCTGGTGGCTGTAACCGAACTCGTTGTCGTACCAGACGTACAGCACAACGCGGTTATCGTCGACGATGGTGGCTTCGGCATCCACCACACCGGCGTGACGCGAGCCAACGAAGTCCGTGGAGACCACTTCCTGCGAGTTCACGAAGTCGATCTGCTTGTGCAGGTCCGAGTGCAGCGCCATGTAGCGCAGGTACTCGTTCATTTCCTCACGAGCGGTCGGCTTCTCGAGGTTGAGGTTGAGAATGGCCATGGACACGTTCGGTGTCGGAACGCGGATCGCGTTGCCGGTCAGCTTGCCGGCCAGTTCGGGCAGTGCCTTCGCGGCAGCGGTGGCTGCACCGGTTTCGGTGATGACCATGTTCAACGCGGCGCTGCGGCCACGACGATCGCCCTTGTGGAAGTTGTCGATCAGGTTCTGGTCATTGGTGTACGAGTGAACCGTTTCGACGTGACCGTTGGTGATGCCGAACTTGTCGTTGACAGCCTTGAGCACCGGCACGATGGCGTTGGTGGTACAGGATGCTGCGGAAACGATCTTGTCGTCTGCGGTGATTTCACCGTGGTTGATGCCGTGCACGATGTTCTTGAGCTTGCCTTTGCCCGGCGCGGTCAGGACGACGCGGTCGATGCCAGGGCAGGCCAGATGCTGGCCCAGGCCGTCTGCATCACGCCATACACCGGTGTTGTCTACCAGCAGAGCATCCTTGATACCGTACTGGGTGTAATCCACCTCGGACGGGTTCTTGGCATAGATGACCTGAATCAGGTTGCCATTGGCAGTGATGGTGCTGTTGGCCTCATCAATAGTGATGGTGCCGTCGAACGGACCATGTACCGAGTCGCGGCGCAGCAGGCTGGCACGCTTGACCAGATCGTTTTCCGCACCTTTGCGGACCACGATGGCACGCAGACGCAGGCCGTCGCCACCACCCGTCTTCTCGATCAGGATCCGCGCCAGCAGGCGACCGATACGACCGAAACCGTAAAGCACGACATCAGTACCCTTGCGTGGGCTGGTGCCCTGCTGCCCCACTACAGTGGCCAGTTCTTCACGTACGAACTGCTCTGGCGTGCGGCCGTTGCCTTCGGTCTTGAACTTCACGGCCAGCTTGCCCAGGTCCACCGAAGCGGCACCCAGCTTGAGTTCGCTCATCGCTTTTACAAGCGGAAACGTCTCATGTACGGACAACTCAACTGCATCGGACTGACGATGACGCGCAAAGCGGTGAGCTTTGAGAATCGCGATCACTGAACGGTTGATCAGGCTGCGGCCATAGATCGAACTCACCACATTGTTATTGCGGTAGAGCTGACCGATGAGCGGGATCATCGCTTCGGCGAGGGCTTCACGATCGATCCATTCACCAAGACACTGGTCGGGCTTCTGAGTCACGGGAACCTTCCACATGTAGGGGCTGAAAAAAGGGGCTACATTATGACCGCGCCTTTGTTTATGAGCAATGCGCGACTGTCATATCGACGGGCACTACATAATTTTCGCCCGTAAACACGAGGTAATACTCTGGAAAACTGACAGCCACCGCCTTCCCCCGTTACAATCGCCGCCCCTGTTGCAACGCCTGGAGCCCGACCTTCCCGTGCCAGTTCTGCGTCTACCGCATCTTTCTGCCGCTGCAGGCAAACAACACTGGGGCAATCTGCCCGGTGCCGCACTGAGCCTGGCCATTGCCGAGGCTGCCAGCGCAGCCAAGCGCTTCACCCTGCTCTTGACCGCCGACAGCCAGAGCGCCGAGCGGCTGGAGCAGGAGCTGAAGTTTTTTGCGCCCACGCTGCCGGTTCTGCACTTCCCGGACTGGGAAACCCTGCCCTACGATCTGTTTTCGCCGCACCAGGACATTATTTCCCAGCGCATCGCCAGCCTCTATCGCCTGCCTGAGCTGGAACATGGCGTTTTGGTAGTTCCCATCACGACCGCCCTACACAGACTTGCGCCGACCAAATTCCTGCTTGGCAGCAGTCTGGTGCTGGATGTCGGCCAGAAGCTCGATGTGGAGGCGATGCGTACGCGCCTGGAAGCCAGCGGCTATCGCTATGTGGATACGGTTTACGAGCATGGCGAGTTCACCGTACGCGGCGCACTGATTGATCTGTTCCCGATGGGCAGCAAGCTGCCGTTCCGCATCGATCTGTTCGACGACGAAATCGAAACGCTGCGCACGTTCGATCCGGACACGCAGCGCTCCATCGACAAGGTCGAGTCGGTACGCCTGTTGCCTGCCCGCGAATTTCCACTGCAGAAAGAGGAAGTCACGCGCTTCAAGGCGCGCTTTCGCGAACGCTTCGATGTGGATTTTCGGCGCAGCCCGATTTTCCAGGACTTGAGCAGCGGTATCACACCAGCTGGCATCGAGTACTACATTCCGTTGTTCTTCGAGGAAACCTCGACCCTGTTCGATTACCTGCCGCAGGACACCCAGGTGTTTTCCCTGCCTGGTATCGAACAGGCCGCAGAAAACTTCTGGAACGACGTGCGCAACCGCTACGAAGAACGCCGAGTCGATCCAGCCCGGCCACTGTTGCCACCGGCCGAGCTGTTTTTACCGGTGGAAGACTGTTTTGCGCGCCTGAAAAACTGGCCGCGCGTGGTTGCCAGCCAACAGGATGTCGACGCCGGTGGCGGGCGCGAGCGTTTTCCAGCGCAGACCTTGCCGGACCTGTCCATTGAAGCCAAGGCCAGTCAGCCATTGGCGGCATTGTCTGGGTTTCTCGATGATTTCCCCGGTCGCGTGCTGTTCACTGCCGAGTCCGCCGGACGCCGGGAAGTGCTGCTGGAGTTGCTGGAACGCCTCAAGCTGCGGCCGAAGACTGTCGACAGCTGGCTGGACTTCGTCGACGGCAAGGACAGACTGGCAATCACCATTGCGCCGCTCGACGAAGGCTTGCTGCTGGAACAACCGGCGCTGGCGCTGATCGCTGAAAGCCCATTGTTCGGCCAGCGTGTCATGCAGCGCCGTCGTCGCGAAAAACGCACTGATGGCGGCAACAACGACGCCGTCATCAAGAACCTTACCGAACTGCGCGAAGGCGCGCCGGTGGTGCACATCGACCATGGCGTCGGTCGCTATCTGGGGCTGGCGACGCTGGAAGTCGAGAATCAGGTCGCCGAATTTCTGATGCTGGCCTACGCCGAGGACGCCAAGCTGTACGTCCCGGTCGCCAACCTGCACCTGATCGCCCGCTACACCGGCAGCGACGACGAGACCGCGCCGCTGCACCGGCTGGGTTCGGAAACCTGGCAGAAAGCCAAGCGCAAGGCTGCCGAACAGGTTCGCGACGTGGCGGCCGAACTGCTGGATATCTACGCGCGCCGGGCAGCCCGTGAGGGTTATGCCTTTGCCGACCCGAAAGCCGACTACGCCACCTTCAGCGCGGGCTTCCCGTTCGAGGAAACGCCGGATCAGCAGACCACCATCGAAGCCGTACGCGCCGACATGCTGGCACCCAAGCCAATGGATCGCCTGGTGTGTGGCGACGTGGGCTTCGGCAAGACCGAAGTGGCCATGCGTGCCGCGTTCATTGCCGTGCACGGCGGGCGTCAGGTCGCAATTCTGGTGCCGACCACCCTGCTCGCCCAGCAGCACTACAACAGCTTCCGCGACCGCTTCGCCGACTGGCCGGTGACGGTAGAAGTGATGAGCCGCTTCAAATCGGCCAAGGAAGTCAACGCCGCCGTGGCCGATCTGGCCGAGGGCAAGATCGACATTGTCATCGGCACGCACAAACTGCTGCAGGATGACGTCAAGATCAAGAATCTTGGTCTGGTAATCATCGACGAAGAACACCGTTTCGGCGTACGTCAGAAAGAACAGCTCAAGGCGCTGCGCAGTGAGGTCGATATTCTGACCCTGACCGCTACGCCGATCCCGCGTACCCTTAACATGGCGGTGTCGGGCATGCGTGATCTGTCGATCATCGCCACGCCACCGGCGCGCAGGCTGTCGGTGCGCACCTTTGTCATGGAGCAGAACAAGCCCACGATCAAGGAAGCCCTGCTGCGCGAGCTATTGCGCGGCGGGCAGGTCTATTACCTGCACAACGACGTCAAGACCATCGAGAAATGCGCAGCGGACCTGGCCGAGCTGGTACCGGAAGCCCGTATCGGCATCGGCCACGGGCAGATGCGCGAGCGAGAGCTCGAACAGGTGATGAGCGACTTCTATCACAAGCGCTTCAACGTGCTGATCGCTTCGACCATCATCGAGACCGGCATCGACGTACCCAGTGCCAACACCATCATCATCGAACGTGCCGACAAATTCGGCCTGGCCCAGCTGCACCAGCTGCGCGGGCGCGTCGGGCGCAGTCACCATCAGGCCTACGCCTACCTGCTGACCCCGCCACGCAAACAGATCACTCCCGACGCCGAAAAGCGTCTGGAAGCGATTGCCAACACACAGGACCTTGGTGCGGGCTTTGTGCTTGCCACCAACGACCTTGAGATCCGTGGCGCGGGCGAGTTGCTCGGCGACGGCCAGAGCGGCCAGATCCAGGCGGTGGGCTTCACCCTCTATATGGAAATGCTCGAGCGTGCGGTCAAGTCGATTCGCAAGGGCGAACAGCCCAATCTCGATCAGCCGCTGGGCGGCGGACCGGAAATCAACCTGCGCGTGCCGGCACTGATCCCGGAAGACTACCTGCCCGACGTGCACACCCGCCTGATTCTCTACAAGCGCATTGCCAACGCGGCTGACGAAGAGGCCTTGAAGGATCTTCAGGTGGAAATGATCGACCGTTTCGGCCTGTTGCCGGAGCCGACCAAGAACCTGGTGCGTATCACGCTGCTCAAATTGCACGCCGAACAGCTGGGCATCAAGAAAATCGACGGTGGCCCACAAGGTGGCCGTATCGAATTCGCGGCCGATACGCCGGTTGACCCACTGACCCTGATCAAGCTGATCCAGAGCCAGCCCAACCGTTACAAGTTCGAAGGTGCCACGCTGTTCAAATTCCTGGTCCCCATGGAGCGCCCGGAAGAGCGCTTCAACACGATCGAAGCGCTGCTTCAGCGCCTGACCCCGAAAACTGCTTGAAGGATTCACGCATGCGTTTGCTTCGTTCATTGACCCTGCTGCTGACGCTGATCGCGCCGACTGCGTTTGCGGACGGTGTCTATCAGGTCGAGATTCTGCTGTTTCGCCAGAACGGCGAACCTGCCTCTACCCGCCAGCTTGTCCCGGAAAACTGGGACAAGGGCGCGCAGAAGATCGACGCGAACGATGAGCGAAGCCCTGCCCTCAACGACTTGGCCAGCAAGCTGCAAGGCAGCGGCAACTATGAAGTACTGATGCAGCGCGCCTGGCAGCAGACCATCGGCACCGAGCCCGGCAAGGTCGCCATTACCAGTGGTGAAGAGCGGCTCGGCCACTTCCCCATCGAGGGCACCGTGAGTCTGGCGATGGCACGCTTTACCGATATTGGTGCACAATTCTGGGTCAACCAGCTGGACCCGCATGGCGTGGTCATCAGCAGTGAACGATTGAAGCAGACCGCCCGGGTAAAAAACGGTGAGCTGACTTATCTGGACAATGGCAACCTCGCGTTGCTGATCAAAGTTTCTCCTCTTTGATCTTTACGTACGCAAGGGACGCCAAGGCGCCCCCTTTCTTTTGAGCATCGCTGCGGCGTAGGGCCTTTTAAAACTTGTCGTCCATTCTCGAAAAAGTCCTGGCCTCGGCCTGGACAGACTTATTCAACGATCGAACGCTTGAGCGAGGGCTTGACTACGCCCGGCAAAAACGCATCGTGCTGGAAGACTCCAGCCCGCAGATCATCCGTACCGCATGCCGTGGCTCGGATCTGGAAATCTATACCCAGACCCTGCTGTTCAAGGACCCGGATCGCTACAAGAATTACCTGACCTGCAAATGCACCTGCCCGGTCCGCAACGACTGCAAACATTGCGTCGCCGCGCTGCATTTCCTGCAGGACCCGCAGAACCGGCCACTGCTGCAAGCGGCGCTGGCTTCGCACCAGCAGGAAATGGAAAAGCCTGTCGAGCAAAAGCCGAAGCTGCCGGAACGCCTGATCGATGACTTGCAACCACGGCCGAGGCTGATTCTGGCGAGCATCGAATTCAGTGCCTACGAACCGCGCAACGGGCGCATGCAGCGGCATATTCAGCACCGTGCGGCACT